>NZ_JBHLYT010000040.1:61869-89452 GCF_042431665.1 Mesorhizobium kowhaii | reverse complement strand
CCGACATCCGCCGCAAATCGAAATCTCCATAGCCATCGACTGTGGCCCGCGGGTTCCTTCCTCGGGGACTTTCGTACGCCTGCCGGCGCCCGAAACTCTTCACGAAAGCAGCATGTCCGCTTTCAAAACACAGTTGTCTGAAGCGGACATTCGGCAAACGACCCAATGTCGGTCGCTGACTGGATTCTTTCCGATCCGCAAAGCTGACGCCTTTTCTACGGGTGCGATGCAGCGCGCCAGCGAGCGATTTTTCCCGCCTCGATCCAACGTCCTTCCATGCGAAAGGCCATCTTAGCCGATCGCTTTAGCGGCGCTTGGCGATCTTGCGGCTTCCTCGGCTATTTGCGCTCGCCACCGCTTGGCGAGGTCACGTCGCCGACCCGGATAGCGCTGTTCAAGGAGTTCAGCGCGCTCGATCCGATCCGCTCGGAACGTCCGAAAATCCTCTCGAAGCTCGCACCAGCCGGCCACGAAGCGCTTCGACTCGATGAAGCCCAGCATGATCGGCCAGATGACACGCAACGTCTCGTCGCCCTTTGGATCGCGATAGGCAGTCTGAAGCTTAAACTGTTCGCGCATGGCCTGACGGACGATCCCCAGATCTACGGCCGGTGTCTCGGGCCTGTTGCGGCCGACATGAAAAGCGTTGTCGGTCAGTAGGTGCCGCAATTCTGTTGGCAGCACCGCACCAATCTTTGCGATCAAGTTCTGGGCGGCGAAGGCCAAGCCGTCGTCCGTTTGGCGGCCGACCCACTGCGCACCGAGCGTCAGCGCGTGAAGCTCTTCCTGGGAGAACATGAGCGGCGGAAGCAGAAAGCCAGGCTTCAGCACGTAGCCGAAGCCTGGTTCTCCCTCGATATCTGCTCCCATCGCCTGAAGCGTGGCGATGTCGCGATAGATGGTTCGCAATGAAACGCCGGCCTCACGCGCAAGATCACTGCCCGGCACAGGACCATTGTGCCGGCGCAGCATCTGCATCAGATCGAAAAGCCGATTGCTCTTGGACATAAGACTATTCTACCAGCCAATGCCAAATTTTGGCAGGGGCTTGCTCAAGGCATCGACACGATAGCTTTGCCGTTTAGCTTGCGCCCTTGCTCCAGAGCCGTGACCAGAGCGACCGAGTCCTTGAGCGGGACGGTCTCGACGATCGGGAGCCGAAGCGCCCCCTCGCCTGCCGCGCAGGCAAGGCCGTCCAGGATGTCCGCCCTTGCGGTACAGACGATGGGCTTGAGCCTCCGGTCGAAGATCGCGCGAACAAACTTGCCCAGCGTCGGATTGATGTCCAGATACACCCCACCCTTGCGGAGCAAGCCGAGCCCTGTCGCGACTGTCATGGCTCCGGCGGTGTCATACACGACGTCGAACCGCTCGTTGATCTTGGAGAGATCGGTCGTTCGGTAGTCGTAGATGCGGGACAGCCCCATCTCCTGGGCACGTTGCATCTGCTGTGCCCCGCAGCTTCCCGAGACCTTGGCCCCAAGCATCCGCGCGATCTGGACGGCGGATTCGCCGACCCCGCCGGTGCAGCCGTTGATAAAGACCTGAGCGCCTGCCTGCAGGTGCGCCTTGTCAACAAGACCATTCCACGCCGTTATTCCAGGGGTTCCGAGGCACGCAGCTTCCACGAAGGACACAGAGGCCGGCTTCCTGGCAAGAAAGGTTTCTGGCGCGATCACAGCCTCGCCGAGCGCGCCACCATCCTTGATTTGGGCGGACCCGAACACGGCGTCACCCACCTGAAAGCGGGTACCGCCCGGACCGACCGAAATCACCGTGCCGGAAAAGTCGCTGCCAAAGGCGCGAGGAAACTTTTTCCCAGTCACCATCTTCAAGTGACCGTTGCGTACTTTCCAATCGATTGGATTGATGGCGGCGAAGTTGACCTTCACGGCAACCTCGCCCTTGCCCGGCGCGCGAAGCTCGAAATCCTCGAGCTTCATAGTCTCCGGGCCGCCATATTGATGATACTGAATCCGCTTCATAGCAGGCGGTTCCTTTTGAGCGTGGCGGCGACGACATCAATCAGCGGCGTGCTCGGCCGTCCCAGAAGACGCGGCAAGTCAGTGCTGTCGGTGTACCAGTCACCGCGCGTCGTAGCGAAGCCCGCGTCAGCAATGACTTCAGCTAGAAAGCGCGGGAGGCCGCTTCCCGTGAGCGCCTGAACGTAAGCCCCAACAGGCAAGTCCTGGTGCACGAGCGGCTTGCCCGTGAGTTGTGAAACTGCTGCAGCCAGATCGGCTTTCGTCCATGCCGTCCCACCCAGCTCGTACACTTTTCCGGCTTGATCCTTGCTTGCCAGCGCGACGGCAGCAGCTTCGGCCAGATCATCACGGCTCACACCGGAAATCTTCCCCGTGCCCGCCGAGCCGATAAGAGTGCCGGTGCTCAGGGCATAGTCCATGCCGCCCAGATCGCCGGCGTAGACCTCGATATAGGCCCCGTTGCGCAGCATCAGGTAAGGCAGGCCGGAATCGCGGATGAAGGCCTCTGTCAGTTTGTGCGCTTCGCCGAGTCGCAGCGTGCTGGTGTCGGTGTTGACGAAGCTCGCATAGGCGACGAGTCCGACGCCGGCGTCGATCGCAGCTTCGACCGCACGGACCATCTGCGTATATCGCTCGGCGAAGTCGGCGGATGGGATCAGCAGAAGCTTGTCGGCGCCGGCAAAGGCGGCCTTCAGGGTTTCGGGCCTGTCGTAATCCGCGTCACGGACCTGAACGCCCTTGGCGGCCAGGTCGGCCGCCTTCTCCGGGTTGCGGACGGCGGCCACGATCTCGTTGGCCGGAACGCCGCGACGGAGCAAGCCATCCACGACGAGCCGCCCGTAGCGGCCCGTCGCAGCAGTAATGGTAATCATGGGGGTACTCTCCTTCAAAGGTGTGGTTCAGTGCGGATGGACCGGTTCACTGAGCCCCGAATACACTCTTGTCGAAGAGCGCCTTGATCCCGGTGATTTTCCCGTTCTCGACCGTGAAGTACTTCGCGGAGAGGACGCTGGGGGCGGGATGGGTGTGGGTGTAGTACATGAGGAGCGCCGTCTTCTCGTCGCCGAACGCGGCAACCATCGTCGCTCCTTTGAGCATGCCGGCGAACTCAGATTCCGATTTGTGCAGTGCGGCGCCGCCTTCGATGGGGCCGAATGGGGTTTCAGAGACCACGTTGTCTGCGACGACTTTCATGGCCGTCGCATGGTCGAGATTCTTCCAAGCGTTGTGATAGGCCAAAGCGACCTTGAGTGCGGGGCTAGTGTTATTGCTCATCGTGTTTCTCCTTTGTTGAGTGGATGAAACACATATAGCGCAGGGCAGTGACAGATTTTGTCAGCAGGATGCGAGCCGACGGAGCATCGCCTAAACTTCCCGGCGAGCAGTTGGGCGATACAGGCCATAGCCGACCTTGACGAGGAGGCCCTCTTCGCACATGCGGTCCAGGAGCAGCGAGGGACGTCGATGGCCGTTAGATCGCGCGACCGTACTATGCCGCGCTCATTGGCCAAGGCGATGGCTGGGTCCCTCAGCGGCGGCTTTGGACCACTCGCAAGGCGTATCCTAGCTCAATGAGCGCAGCTTTCGACGAAGATCAAGCGGGCTGCTTGGTCGAGCCGTCGGCGTGTGCCGCGAGAGGTACCATACTCGTTGATCGCTGGAGCGAAGCTGGCGATGCGTCCAGATCGGATGCGCCTACAACATATTTATGTGTCGGCCTGGCCGGCGCTTTCTGACTGCGTTCCAGCCGTTTGAATTGAATGCGTATGGCCGCGACCAATTAGCTGAACGAACGACGGCCTCCGGGCGTAGCTCTCAATCAACTGAACGCCTTCTTTGAGGCGCGAAGCGGTCATATGCGGCACCGCCTTCGGCATCATCCGTGCCCAAGACTTACATCGGTGCGGTGCCGGGCACTACCCGTTGCGATAGCGCTCGCCTAGTAGTCGCTCGGCACCTGAGCCCATCCGCGAAAAAAAGTCAGTCCGCCCGGTCCGACCATTTTCTTATTCTAATCGCGGTGCAGAGAAGACGGTCGGAGAGAGCTGGGAAGAAGAGTAGTAAGAGGAAGAATTGCTTCTTATGTCGGACCGGCCGGACCGGGCCTCTCAACTGAACCGCTGGGCTTCCGCCGCCTCGACCACATTGGGCGGGCCGGCACGAACGCGTGGCGGACGCGTGCCGGTCATGGGCCGGCGTTGGCGGGGTCATCGTAGCTGCTATCCCGCGCCACGCTGCCCGCTGTCTGCACGGGCCGGCGTGCCGACCGTCGGCGGCCGTGTGCAACTCAGCGTCTGTGGGCGGAGCACTGCCTCATGGATCGGTGCCGCGCCGCGCCGCCGGACCGCTGCTCGGCGCGCAGGGCCGTGACGATCAGGGTGAACGCATCCAAGGCCGCCCTGGCCCGAGCAAGCCGAAGCGCTGCCAGCTCGGTGATGGCCGACGGCCCTGCCTGGCGCCTGTTTCCACGCTGTCCGACGACAGTGTCACCTTTGTTGGCCGGCACCGTCAGGCGGCGCGCATGCGGCGGGCGTTAGCACGTGGCGCGTCGTTCGGGAGGGCTCCCCCGGTCAAAAAATCAAGGCCAGCCACCGTTCTGCGGGTCCCCTCCTCGGCAATCGCGACCGGCTAGAGGGCAGTCCGCCGCCGCCGACGAGCTTGACGTCCCGACCATCCATGCGGCTTGGCTTTCGATGCGCACGGTGCGCCGACACCCGACGAGGGAGACCGTCGCGTTCGCGATCCGTGCAACGCCACACCAAAACCTGTGTGCTTCGCGATTTAGGACACAGGTTCCCAGACTGAGCGATTTCATGGAGTGCTGCCGGCAAAACGGCCGGGCGCGCCCGTGCCGCATCCCAGGTTCCGGCTCCTTGACCGCGCATATGGTCTTGCCATGGAGCTTTCCCTATAATCATGCGCTGTGGAGCAGGCCCAACATCTTGAACGGAAGCTAGTCGCTATCCTCGCCGCCGACGTGGTGGGGTACAGCCGGCTGATGGGGCTGGACGAGACGGGCACCCTCTCGCGGCTCAAGGCGCTCCGGCGCGAACTCATCGAACCGTCGATCGAAGGGTACCATGGCCGCATCGTAAAGCTCATGGGCGACGGTGCTCTGGTCGCGTTCGAGAGCGTCGTCGATGCGGTAGCCTGCGCCGTCGAAATCCAACGGGTCGCCGCGCAGCAGAACCTCGGTCTTCCCGAAGATACCCAGCTAGTGTTCCGTATCGGGATCAACCTTGGTGACGTCATCATCGACAAGGACGATTTCTACGGCGACGGCGTCAACATCGCGGCCCGGCTGGAAGGACTGAGCGATCCTGGCGGCATCGTCATCTCGGGAACGGCCTACGATCAGGCTCACAACAAGCTCGGCCTGACCTTCAAGTCGCTCGGCGAACAGCGTCTCAAGAACATTCCAGAGCGGGTCCGCGCCTATCGGGTTCTGCTGGAACAGACCGCAGGAGCCAATAAGTCGCGCTCTCGGCGATGGCCTATGATCGGCGCCACGGCGCTCGTTCTGGCTCTGATAGCGGGGATTGCGGTGGTGCTCTGGCCGCAAGCGATTGCCCTGCTGCCCGGTCACGGTTCCACCCCGGTCGGTTCGTCGGTCGGCAAGCCCTCCATCGCCGTGCTACCGTTTACCGATCTTAGCGAGAAGGCAGGCCAGGATTATTTTGCGGAAGGGCTCGCAGACGATCTCATCACCGATCTCTCGAAGATCTCGGGGCTCCTCATCATCGCACGCAACTCCGCGTTCTCCTTCAAGGATCGATCCCTCGACGTCGACGAGATCGCGGCGCAGTTGAACGTCCGTTACGTGGTCGAGGGCAGCGTCCGGCGGGAGGAAGATCTAGTCCGCATCAATGTCCAGCTCATCGATGCCCAAACGGGGAGCAACATCTGGGCCGAGCGATACGACCGCGACTACTCCAGGATATTTGCACTTCAAGACGAAGTGATCGGGCGTATCGTTGAGGCACTTTCGGTGCGTCTGACGGAAGGCGAACGAGCGCAGATTGCTCGCCTCCCCACGCGAAGCCTGGAGGCATACGATTTCTACACCCGAGCCGAGCAGAAGGTTTATGTGGTCGACAACAGGTCTCTCGGAGAGACCCTGTCCCTGTATCAAAAGGCGATCAAGCTCGATCCTACGTTTGCAGATGCCTACTCGGGCTATGCCCGCGCCACGGTGGACGTGCTCGGCTTCGACTACCAGGTGCTCATGCTCAGCGCCGTCGCTCGCCAGCGCTCCTACGAAGCGGCAGGGCGGGCGCTGGAGCTCAATCCGCAATCTGCGCGCGCCTATGCCGTGCTCGGCATCCTGCAGATGCTGGACGGCGAATGGGACCAGGCGATCGCGTCGGTCCAGAAAGCCGTCGCGCTGGACCCGAACGGCGCGGAGGCGGAGCTCAATCGGGCGATCGTGCTGACCTACGCAGGACAGAACCTGGAGGCGCTGGCAGCGATGGAACGCGTGTTGCGGCTCGATCCCAAGCCGCGCGCCCAGGTCTTCGACTATTACGGCTTCGTGCTCTACATGAACCATCAGTACGAGAAGGCTTTGCAGGCGCTGAGCGAGGTCCAGCCGGAAGAGCGCAGCGACCTTGGTCTCGAAACGCTGGCCATGGCAAATGCGCGGCTTGGCCGCATGGCCGAGGCGCACGATGCGGCTGCAGCAATCCTGAAAAAGATACCCGAACAGAACCTCGCTGGTTATCGTGTCGTTTACGCCCACCACCGGCGGCAAGAGGACCTCGATCACCGGCTGGGCGCCCTTCGCGCCGCGGGGATTCCCGAGCGGAGCTTCGATTTTCGCGGGCGGGAGGAGGACCGCCTGGGCGCCGCCGCGATCCGAGCCCTAACGGGCGATCGGACATGGGTAGGACATCAACACAATGGCGCAGCGTTCGTCATGGAGCTGAGTGCAAATGGAGATGTCGCACTGAGCTCGCAAAGCAGCATCATCACCGGCACGTCCAGCGTGGATGGCGACCTCTTCTGCACGCAATCCACCGCGACCTTGCTCGGCCGCAAGTTCTGCGCCCCGGTCTATCGCAATCCCCAAGGGAGCAGCGATACGCAGGACGAGTACGCTTGGCCGGACTCCGTCACAGTCTGGTATTTCTCGGTGTCTCGGTGACGGGCGCCATTCAACTTGCGGGCTCACGACATCGCGCCGGAGCTAGTTGGCGGCCGCTCTAGCCTCGAATTCCTTCGTCTCCACTGCGGGCCATTCGGCTTCCGCTTTCGCAATGACAGGCGCCGGGTTGGCATCGAAGTCTTCCTCCAGGCCTTCCTTTCCGGAGAACAGGAAGAGCTTGCCATCGACGATGCGGAAGGCTTCCGGGTCAAGGTTCGCGGATGCCTCCTTAACTGACATTCCCCCGGTGCAGAAGCCGCCGAACTGAGGGGCATAGCGCACCGGCTCGGAAACAAAGGCATCCCGGTGTTGGACGCTGGCGAAGTACCACGTCGCTCCGAGCCACTTCCTCGAGATCTTGGGCGAACCCATCGTCGCGCGACCGTCGGTGAAATATGCTACCGGATCATAACCCAGGATGGCGACATTGCCGAAGTATCCGGTGTTCACTCCGTCGCCGGCGTGGGATCCACCGGTGCCGAAGAGGAGGAGGGAGGCGGCGGCTACTCCCGCGCAAAGCAAACTGTCAAACGTTCTGGAACGGTTCTCTGTCATGTTCTCCTCCAGTAACCTTTCTCGATGTCAGTTGCCGAGGGCGATGCACACCTTGTACGACGACCCCATCGTTTCCTTGGGTTGGCATTTTGCGCCGTGCTTCTTGAGCAAAACCATCACGTCGGTGCTCTGATAGAATGTCGCACGGCTGAGAGGCGTGTACCCGTATTCCTGGATTGCCTCGACCTGTGCGCCGTGCGAGATCAACAGCTCCGCGATGGCCGTCTGGTTCTCTTCTGCTGCCACATGCAGCGGCGTGATCTTGTGCGTGCTCAACGCGTCGACCTCGGCCCCGTGGTCGAGCAGCAATTTTGCGATGTCCAGGCTTCCTGAGTAGGCTGCCGCATGTAGCGCGGTGAAGCCGCGATCGTTGCGGGCTTCGATGTCCGCCTTGGCCCCGATCAACGCAATGGCGACCTCGGTCTTGCCGGCAAGCGCCGCATCGATCAGCGGGGTCTGACGGCTCTCGTCGCGATCGTTCACATTGGCGCCTTGTGCCAGGAGTTCGGCAACCTTTCCGGCGTCGCCCTCCCGAGCAGCGTCGTTGAGCGGCCCGGCCGTCACCGCACCGACGGCAAACCAAGAAATGAAAGCAACGACCAGAGCCCGACTGACAAGCCGAAGCCAACCGGTTTCGAAAAGCCTGACCCGGATCGGGAAGGCCCTCGGCAGCAACAATCGCCTGTAGACCGTCATCGTCTAACCCTCCGGGCGCGCTCGCCCGCGGATGGACGTGTATGAGATCAGTCTAATACACTTGGCGCAGCGGAGCCATAGGGTGTCCGGGTTCAAGACATATGAGACGGGGGCGGGGCTCGGCTGCTGATGGTTGTCAGATACTCGCTTGGATGTCTGTCCGTCGAGAGCTTCGCGTGGTCTGTGATGATTGTATCGGTAGCCGGCAGTCGGTCTACCTTGGGTACTCGATAGCGAGTGGCGAAATCGTCGCCGAGGGACCTGATGCCGCCGGTTGATCGTCTTCAGCCCAGGTTCGTCGACTACATCCCCGACGATGTCGAGGCGGGCGTCCTGTACGTTTCGCGGCGCTTTTCGACGGCGACTCATCTCTGCTGCTGCGGTTGCGGTCGAGAGGTGGTGACGCCGCTGAATCCCGCCAAATGGAGCATAGTTGAACTAGTCTAGTGGTGAAAATCTAACGCTTGGTACCTGGTGGGGAAGACGTCTTCCGACCGAGCCTGTGTAAAAACACTGCGATACTTGGGGCCCGGAGAATTGAATTCCGAGTTAACGGCAATAATGAGAGATCCAATGCTGCGGTAAGGTCCACTGATGGAGTCGCTTAGAACGATGTTCTAAGCTCCAATTGCGGCGGCACGTTTTTACACAGCCTGGACCCGTTGCGGACCTTCCCGCACAGAGGCTGATTGAGAAGTCCTGACCCGAGACGGTCGTTTCGCCAGGTCAGCCAGGACGGCATGACCTGGGCATGAAGCAGACCGTCAGTGCGAAATCGGGGTGAGCGTCAGGACTTCGCTGTTGGTCTTGCAGGAGTTCGGTATCCCGGCGATGCAGCCCGTCGTGGTTTGCTGGATCGTCATGGTGAAGCTGTCGCCCGACGGACTGATAGTATAGGTGCCGCTGCCAGCGCCCGAAACACCGCTTCCGGCAAGCACATAGTCTACCGTCCCGCCCGCTCGCGACGTCGGCGAGTATACGAAATTCGCAGTGCCACCGGGAAACTTGCCAACCACCTCGAACGGCTCGTCCAGCTTCATCACGGTCCCGGTCACCACGATCCGCGCGCCGCCGCCGGTGACTGTCCAGGGACCAGGGCAAATCTTGTCCAGCACGTGTTCGGTAATGCGGACAGCCTCGTCCGCCACCGCATCGTCCTTGGCAAAGCCGGTGAAGCTGTCAACAAGCGCGCCGCCGGGGTTGGTTCTGATCTCAATGGTCCAGTCGGCTTTCCCGGCGCCGAACGTGATGCTGCCGCCAATCAGATAGTCTGCTGCGATAGTACCCAGTTTCTTGATCGCAGTGGCCTGGTCAACATATTCCGTCTGCTGAAACTTCTGCTCCTTGTTCACCTCGTCGATCCGTCGCCATTCAACGACCCGTCCAGCGCACCAGGCAAATTGCCCACCGTCATCCAGCATGTTGACGGCAGCGTGCAAAATCGCCTCGCCCAGACCATTGCCGGCAAACTCCTGGCCCGGATAGTTGTCGGTGGTGATGGTGCCGACAGCCAGCACCACATCGGTTTGTTGCGCTGTTGCGATCCCCGGTGAAAGCGAGGCAAGCAAAAGCACGCAAAGCACAGGTACAAAACGCGACGCTAACGACCGAACCAGCACCATGATGCCCCCACATGGATCATGCGCTCACACTCCTCGAGTCACTATTGTCTGTCCAATGAAATCTCAGGCGCGGGGTGGTGGAACGACTGTTCCGTTCAGGTTCGCCTCATCATCCAACCGATCAACGAAAGCTTCGGATCGTCAGCGTGAAACCCGGTGAATCTCCATCCTTGGCGCTCCCTGCTCGTTCCGTTCCGATCGGCGAGACGAACGGCTGCATTCGACCGACCCTGAACGGACTTACGCCTCTGGTACCAAGCGTTAGATTTTTACCACTAGGTTTGTCTATGCAAGTCGTTCTCCCAAAACCGGAGCCACTTTTGGGCGACATGCATTAGCCCTGATTTTTGCGACGCAATCTGCTTTCGATCTCTTCGCGGGCGCTTTGCGTCGCCTTGAGCGAGATGGTGGCGCTGCCGTTATCATTGTCGGTTCGCGAAACGACATCGCCATTGCGGTAAAGCCAGTCGACAAGACCGAACTGTGCCGGCTCGATTGTCACCGTCAGGTCTTCGAGCTCGCCCGCCATCCGCGTTTCGATGATCGCCTTCAGCGCATCGATGCCCTCGCCGGTCACCGCCGACACCGCAACCGGCGGCGCCTTGCTGGCGTCGGCGCCATCAGCAAGCAGCCGGTTCCTGTTGCCTTCGTCCAGCCGGTCGATCTTGTTCCACACTTCGATGACACGCTTGGCGTCGCCGGCGTCGACGCCGAGGTCGGCCAGGATGCGCTCGACATCCTCAGCCTGCGCGGCTGTGTCGGGATCGGAAATGTCGCGCAGGTGGATGACGAGGTCGGCCTCGACCACCTCTTCCAGGGTGGCGCGGAAAGCAGCGATCAGATGCGTCGGCAGGTCGGAGATGAAACCGACCGTGTCCGAAAGGATGATCGGCGTGCCATGCGGCAGGCGCACACGGCGCAGCGTTGGATCGAGCGTGGCGAACAGCATGTCCTGCGCCAGCACGCCGGCTCCGGTCAGCCTGTTGAACAAGGTCGACTTGCCGGCATTGGTGTAGCCGACGATCGCCACCACCGGAAACGGTACCTTCTTGCGCTTGGCGCGGTGCAGGTCGCGGGTGCGGCGCACGGTCTCCAGCTCATGCTTCAGCTTGATGATCTTGTCCTGAAGGACGCGCCGATCCGATTCGATCTGCGTTTCACCGGGACCGCCGAGGAAGCCGGCGCCGCCGCGCTGGCGCTCAAGGTGGGTCCAGCTGCGCACGAGACGGCCCTTCTGGTAGTTGAGATGGGCAAGCTCGACCTGCAGTGTGCCTTCCTTGGTGCGCGCGCGCTCGCCAAAGATCTCAAGGATCAGCCCGGTGCGGTCCAGCACCTTGGCGTTCAGTTCCTTTTCGAGATTGCGCTGCTGCACCGGTGTCAGCGGATGGTCGACGATGACCACTTCCGCATGGCCCTCTTTGACGATTTCGGCGAACTCGGCGACCTTACCGCTGCCGAGCAACGTCGCCGGCCGCGGATCGTTGACGGTCACCACCGCCGTGTGGATCAGATCAAGGTTGATGGCGCGGGCAAGGCCGACCGCTTCGTCATGACGAGCGTCAGCCGAACGCGTCAGCCGCGGACGGTTGGTATCGTCGTCGCCGCGCGGCTGGCGGGCAAGCACCGGCACGATGACAACGGCCCGGGTCGGGCCCTTGGCTTCCGTCCCGGGATGATGTGCTGGTTTTCCGCGAACTGGTGCGTCCGCGTCTTTCTCACGTGCCAATCAGGCGCCCTGGCTTTCCTCGCCATCGAACATCTGAACCGGCTGGCTCGGCATGATCGTGGAAATGGCGTGCTTGTAAACGAGCTGGGAATGACCGTCGCGGCGCAGCAGGACACAGAAATTGTCGAACGAAGTGACCACGCCGGTCAGCTTCACGCCGTTGATGAGGAAGATGGTGAGCGGGTTCTTGCTCTTGCGAACTGAATTCAGGAACAGGTCCTGAAGATTTTGCGATCGTTCCGCCATTGTTCTTGTCTTTCGCCGATCCCCTTCGGTTTGCAAGCCAATGCGCCAAATTAACCGGCACATGTCAAGCGCGCAAACACCGTCTTGTCGTCAGTAACGACAAGCAGAACGAGATATATTGATGTTCATTCCACCTGTGCGGTTATCAGGCTGGACTTTTTTCCGCAATGTCAAAAAAGGCCTGCCGCAACGAAAGTGTCACAGAGCCGGGGTGTCCATTGGCAACCGGATCGCCGTCGATGGCCACCACCGGCATGGCAATTGTCGTTGCGGAGCTGATGAACGCCTCACGCGCTGCCTTGGCCTCGGCGACGGAAAAGCGGCGCTCCTCGATCTTCAGGCCGAGGCTGGCCGCCACTTCAAACATGGTCGTGCGGGTGATGCCGCGCAGGATGCCATGCTCGGCCGGCCTGGTAACCAGAACGCCATCCCTGGTGACGATCCAGGCGTTCGACGAGCCGCCTTCCTTGACCATGCCGTCGCCGTCGACAAACCATGCCTCCTGCGCACCGGCTTCCTTGGCCTTCTGCTTGGCCAGCACGTTAGGCAGCAGTCCGACGCTCTTGATGTCGACCCGGTCCCAGCGATTCTCCGGCACGGTGATGACCGCAATGCCGGTTTCAGCCCGCTTTGCTCCGGCGACAGGATCGGCCTTCCTGGCGGTCACCACCAGGGACGGCTTGGTGTCCGCTGACGGGAAGACAAAATCGCGGCTGGCGACGCCGCGCGTCACCTGGACGTAGACCAGGCCGTTGGCGACATGATTGCGGTTGACCACTTCGCGCAGGATGAGCGGCAGCACACCGCGGGTGACCGGCCAGGCGATCGACAATTCGGTCAGCGAGCGGTTCAGCCGGGCAAGATGGCGCGGCATATCGACGATGAAGCCACGCGCCACCTCGCAGACCTCATAGACGCCATCGGCGAACTGATAGCCGCGATCCTCGATATGCACGGAAGCGTCCGCGTGAGCGACGTAGCGCCCGTTGACATAGGCAATGCGCGGCATTGGCGACCCCTGGATAATTCTCGGGCTTTCTTATGCGATTCCGCCGCTGCCGTAACCGGCAAATGCTTGGCCCACGCGCGGCTGAACGGACGTCGCGCCTGTCAGACGCCCAGCGACTTCAGCTTGCGGTGCAGAGCGGAGCGCTCCATGCCGATGAACTCGGCGGTTTTCGAGATGTTGCCGCCAAAGCGGTTGATCTGGGCGATCAGATAGTCCTTCTCGAACTGTTCGCGCGCCTCGCGCAACGGCAGCGCCATGATGTGCTGGTCGGATTGATTCGGCGTTCGCGGCATCACATCGCCGATCTCGGCCGGCAACAGATCCGCGGTGATCGGCGCATCGACATCGTCGCCGCGCGCCAGGATCATCAGGCGCTCGACATTGTTGCGCAGCTGGCGAACGTTGCCCGGCCAGTTGTGCGCCTGCAGCACGGCCAGCGCGTCATCGCCGATGCGGCGCGGCTTGATGCCGGCCTGGCGGGCGATCTGCTTCATGAAATTGTCGACGAGGTAGGGAATGTCCTCGCGCCGCTCGGCCAGTCCCGGCACCATGACCGGAACCACCGCCAGGCGATGATAAAGATCCTCGCGGAAACGCCCATCGGCAATCATCGCCTCCAGGTTCTGCGAGGTCGAGGAAATGATGCGGACGTCGACCTTGACCCGCTTGGTGCCGCCTACCCGCTCGAACTGCTGTTCGACCAGCACGCGCAGGATCTTGTTCTGCGTTTCGCGCGGCATGTCGGCCACTTCGTCGATGTAAAGGATGCCGCGATGGGCCTCCTCAAGCGCGCCGACCTTGCGCTCGACGCCGTTCGATTCAGTACCGAACAGCTCGATCTCCATGCGCTCGGGCGTGATGTTGGCGGCGCTCAGCGTGACGAACGGCGCGCTCTTGCGCGCCGACAGCGTGTGGATGGCGCGCGCTGCCAGTTCCTTGCCCGAGCCTGAGGGGCCGATGATCATGACGCGGCTGTTGGTCGGGGCGACGCGCTCGATGGTCTGACGCAGCTGGCTCATCGCCGACGACATGCCGATCAGATCGAAGGTTTCGCCGCTGCGCAGCTTGAGATCGGAAACCTCGCGCCGCAATTTCGAGGTCTCAAGCGCACGCTCGGCAATGAGGATCAGCCTGTCGGCCTTGAACGGTTTTTCGATAAAGTCATAGGCGCCGCGACGAATGGCGGAGACCGCGGTTTCGATGTTGCCGTGACCGGAGATCATCACCACCGGCAAGGTCGGGTGCATCGTCTTGATCTCATCGAGCAGCGCCAGCCCGTCCAGACGCGAGCCCTGCAGCCAGATGTCGAGGAAAATCAACCTTGGCGCCCGGTCGGCGATCGCCGCCAACGCGCTGTCGGCATCGAATGCCGTGCGGGTTTCGTGACCTTCGTCGCTCAGGATGCCTGCGACGAGTTCACGGATGTCTTCCTCGTCATCGACGATGAGAATATCAGACGCCATTACCGACCTTTTCAGTTTCTCGTTCGTTTTCCGTCCTGCTTTCGCCGCGCGGAGACGCGACCGCCACAGTTGGCAGGATGATGCTGATCATCGCGCCGCGCCCGTCGTGGAAATCCGCGGGCGCATCATGAAGTTCCAGCCTGCCACCATGGTCCTCCACGATCTTCTTGACGATAGCGAGACCGAGCCCGGTGCCCTTCTCGCGTGTGGTCATATAGGGCTCGAGCAGCCGTTGACGATTCTCGCGCGGCAGGCCTTTGCCATTGTCGATGACGTCGATGCGAATCGCGCCATTCTGGCGCCCGGCTTGAATCCGGATTATGCCGTGCGAACCATCCTTCTGTTCCAGCCCGTCGATCGCTTCGGCGGCGTTCTTGATCACATTGCCGAAAGCCTGCGCCATCAGCCGGCTGTCGAACGTGCCCTTGAGCGGTTCGCTGCCGAATATCCGCTCGAAAGTGATGTCGGCGCGGCTGACCTCGACCAGGAACGAGGCCTCACGCAGCGATTCGCGCAGGTCGATGGCCTTCATCTCGGGCTTCGGCATGCGAGCGAACGCCGAGAATTCGTCGACCATACGGCCGATATCCTCGACCTGCCGGATGATGGTGTCGGTGCACTGATCGAAAACCTCGCGGTCCTCGGTGATGACCTTGCCGTAGCGGCGCTTGATGCGCTCGGCCGACAGCTGGATCGGCGTCAGCGGGTTCTTGATCTCATGCGCGATGCGCCGCGCCACATCGGCCCAGGCCGACGAGCGCTGCGCTTGAACCAGATCGGTGATGTCGTCGACCGTCACGACGTAGGATTTTTCCTCCGAGCCGTCGTCGCCGGCCTCGATGGTGATCTGCACGTTGAAGGTCCGCTCGGCACCGGCGCGATAGAAAGTCACCTGCTCGCGATAGACCGGTTTGCCGGACTTGCGGCCAATCTCGAAGACGCGGCCGACATGCGGCAGCACGGCGGAGAGGTTCTGTCCAAGTGCCGCGTTGGCGGATATGGCCAGCATCGCCTCGGCCGAGCGGTTGACGATGGTGACGATGCCGTAGGGATCGACGCCGATGACGCCAGCGGTGACGCCGGCAAGCACCGCTTCGGAGAAGCGACGCCGTTCGTCGATCAGGTCCTTGGCGGACAGGATCTCGTTGCGCTGTGATTTCAGTTCGAGAAGCATCTTGTTGAACGTGTCGCCGAGCGAGGCGACATCGCCGTCCGATGGCCTGACGGGAACCGCGACGTCGAGATTGCCGGTCGCCACCTCGTCGGCGGCACCGATGAGCTGGCGAATCGGCCGAACCAGGCGGTCGGCGACGGCGATGCCGGTCCATATCGCGGACAGGATGATGATCAGCGTCAGCGACAGATAAGGCAGCGCGAAGGCCACCTGCGAGGTGCGCCTGTTATCTTCCAGCCCGCGATATTCGTCGGTGTTGGATCTGACGATCTGCCGCGCCTTGATCACTTCGGGATCGACGAGGCGAATGGTGTAGAGATAGAGGCCTTCGATCTCGCGCAGCTTGACGATGGCGCCCATGATGTTGCGCGTTTTCGGCTCGATCAGCACCGGCTTGCCGTCGGAGGCGCTGGCCACGGCGCCTTCCGGCGGCTCGGGCATGGCGAAATCGGTGTCGGTCTTGGCGCTCATGACGAACGAGCCGTCGGGCTTGATCAGCGACGCATGGGCCAGCGACCGGCCCACGGCTTCCTTGTTCATCAGGTCGAGAAAGCCAGTCCGATCAAGGCCATAGAGCGTTCTTGACGCGTCGAGATCATAGGCCATCGACAGCGTCGTGCCCTGGAGGTTGCGGGCGTTTTCCTGGACATAGGCATCGGCGATGGACAGCGACGAATTGACGATCGTCTTGGTGCGGATCTCGAACCAGCGGTCGAGGCCGATGTCGAGCGTGATCGAGGCGATGATCGCGACCATGATGGCGGGAATTGCCGCAACCAGGGCAAACATGGCGACGATGCGCACATGCAGCCGCGAGGCCGCCTTGCCGTGCCGGCGCGCCATCAGGATGCGGTGCACTTCGCGTCCGACCAGCGCCATGAGGAACAGGACGAACAAGGCATTGAGGGCAATCAATGCCAGCGTCGTCGACTCGTTGGGCGTGATCGGCGTGGCACCGACAAGGATGGTGAACGAGATCGCCGCTGTCACCAGCGCGCCGACGACCGCCACCACGCCGGGCAGCGCAAGCAGCCGGCGCCCGTCGCGTGCGCCGGGTTCGCTGAAAAGCGGTTGGTTGAGTGTCGGTGCCTGCGGAGCCATGTCGCCGTCTAGAGCCATGATTGCGTCGGATGTATGCAACGCATTGTGGCGATTATGCAACAAGTGTGACCGAGACGGAAATCTTTCGCGAGATGGTCCCCTGAAAAGAGCCTGGACTCGGATCAGGGCTCAGGGCTGTCGCGATGATTTGTAGACGTTGACGCCGAGGTCGCGAATCTTCTTGCGCAGCGTGTTGCGGTTCAAGCCCAGCAGTTCGGCGGCCTTGATCTGGTTGCCGCGGGTTGCCGTCATCGAGGCCAGGACCAGCGGATATTCGACCTCGGACAGAATGCGCTGATAGAGCCCCGCCGGCGGCAAATCGCCGGCAAACGAGGCGAAATAGCGCTGCAGGAAGTGCTCGACCGCCTGGCCGATGGACAGGTCGTCGGGAATGAGATTGCCGCCGCCCGGCACCACTGGGCGCTCGCCGGTCTTGAGTTCCGCCTCAATGATCTCGGCCGAAATCTCGTCCTGCGAATAGAGCGCGGCAAGCCTGCGAACGAGGTTTTCCAATTCACGCACATTGCCCGGCCACGGGTAGCGCTTCATCAGTTCGATGCCGCCCGACGAGATGCGCTTGGTCTGCAGACCTTCCATCTCGCCGAGCTTGAAGAAATGCCGGACGAGGTCGGGCACGTCCTCGGAGCGCTCGCGCAGCGCCGGCAGCCTGAGCGGCACGACGTTGAGGCGATAGAAAAGATCCTCGCGGAAAAGCCCCTGGTTGATCAGCGTGCGCAGATCCTTGTTGGTGGCGGCGACGATGCGCACATCGGTCTTGATCGGCGTGCGCCCGCCGACGGTCGTGTACTCGCCCTGCTGCAGGACGCGCAGCAGGCGCGTCTGCGCCTCCATCGGCATGTCGCCTATCTCGTCGAGGAACAGCGTGCCGCCCTCGGCCTGCTCGAAGCGACCGGTGGAGCGGTTCTGCGCGCCGGTGAAGGCGCCCTTCTCGTGGCCGAACAGTTCCGATTCGATCAGGTCGCGCGGGATCGCCGCCATGTTGATGGCAACGAACGGGCCGCCACGGCGGCGGCCATACTCATGCAGCGCGCGCGCTACCAGTTCCTTGCCGGTGCCGGATTCGCCTGAGATCATCACCGTCAGGTCGGTCTGCATCATGCGCGCCAGCATGCGGTAGATGTCCTGCATGGCCGCCGAGCGGCCGACCAGCGGCATCGCGTCGGGCTGTTCTTCCGGCCGCGCATCGATCTTCGGCCGCCGCGGCTCGGAAAGTGCCCGGTTGACGATGTTGAGCAGTTCGGTCAGGTCGAATGGCTTTGGCAGATATTCATAGGCGCCGGTTTCGGATGCACGGATCGCCGTCATGAAGGTGTTCTGGGCGCTCATGACGATGACGGGCAGCTCCGGCCGCGCCTTCTTGATGCGTGGCAGCATGTCGAAGGCGTTCTCGTCCGGCATCACCACATCGGTGATGACCAGATCGCCCTCGCCCGCCGCTACCCAGCGCCACAATGTCGAAGCGTTGGAGGTGACGCGCACCTCGTGACCGACGCGCGAAAGCGCCTGGTTGAGGACGGTGCGGATCGCCGCATCATCGTCGGCGACGAGAATATTGCCGCGAACGGTCATTTGCGGTCTCCTTCACCGTCTTCATCGGCGCCGTATGGCGCTTCTTTCCAGGCCGGCATCAGGATGCGGAATGTGGTCCCGCGCGGCGTCGATTCGCATTCGATGATGCCGCCGTGCTCGCCGACGATCTTAGCGACCAGCGCCAGCCCCAGCCCCGAGCCGTTCGGCTTGGTGGTGATGAAGGGATCGAACAGGATCGGCAGGATGTCTTCCGAGACGCCGGAGCCATTGTCGCGCACGCAGAACTCCAGCGGCAGCGATACGCGATCCTGCGTGCCCGGAACGGAAACGCGGATGCCCGGCCGGAAGGCCGTCGACAGCACGATCTCGCCTTGGGGGTCGCTGCCGATCGCCTCGGCGGCATTCTTGACCAGGTTGAGGAACACCTGGATGAGCTGGTCACGGTTGGCGAACACCGGAGGCAATGAAGGATCATAATCCTCCATTATCTTGATTCTTTTGGCAAAACCGTTCTTGGCAATTGCCTTCACATGGTCGAGAACGACATGGATGTTGACGGGGTAGCGATCGATCGGCCGCTCGTCGGAAAACACCTCCATGCGGTCGACCAGCGACACGATGCGGTCGGTCTCGTCGGTAATCAGCCGCGTCAGCGCGCGGTCCTCGTCGGATGCCGACAGTTCGAGCAGTTGGGCAGCACCCCGGATGCCGGAGAGCGGGTTCTTGATCTCATGGGCAAGCATCGCCGCCAGACCGGTCACCGAGCGCGCGGCGCCGCGGTGCGTCATCTGCCGGTCGATCTTGTCGGCCATCGACCGCTCCTGGAACATCACCACGACAGAGCCCGGAAATTCCGACACCGGCGCGACATAGAGATCGACGACCTTCTCGATGCCGAGGCGCGGCGACGACACGTCGACCCGATACTCGTTGACCGGAGCGCGGCGCTCGCGCACCTGATCGACCAGCGTCAGCAAAGGACTGCCGAAAGGAATGAGTTTTGACAGCGTGTTTCGCGCCAGCATTGTCGCACTCGAGCGAAAGAAATCCTCGGCATCGGCGTTGGCGAAGGTGATGAACCCTTGCTCGCTGATCATGATCACCGGGCGGCGGATGGTGTTGAGCACGATCTGGGCGGCATCCGCCATTTCAACAGCCTGGCCAGCGGCGGCGTTCATGCGGCGCTCCGCAGGTTCAATGGTTGCGGATCGCGCGAAAACACATCGCGCAGCAAGGCGATGACGCGCGCGGGCTCGAATGCAGTCAGTATGGCCTTTCGGCTGTCGTCAGCGACACCGCCGACATGGCGATCGAGATACCAGCCAAGATGCTTGCGCGCCTGACGCAGGCCGCTTTCGACGCCATAGAGCGCCAGCATGTCGTCATAGTGGGCCACGACATAGTCGGCCAGCGCCGTCGGGTCCTGCGGGATGTTGGGCGCCGCCTCGCCTGTCGCAGCCGCCGCGATGCCGCCGGCGATCCAGGGCGCGCCATAGTGGGCGCGGCCGATCATCACGGCATCGGCGCCGGACTGGTCGAGAATATCGGCCGCTTCCGCTGGCGAAGAAACATCGCCATTGGCGACGACCGGGATGGACACGGCGTCCTTGACGCGGGCGATGGCACGCCAGTCGGCCTTGCCCTGATAGAACTGACAGCGCGTGCGGCCGTGCACGGTCACCATCCTGACGCCGGCCTGTTCGGCACGGCCCGCCAGCATCGGGGCGTTGAGCGCGGCTTCGTCCCAACCGAGCCGCATCTTGACCGTTACCGGCACCTCGACCGCGCCGACCACGGCATCGATCAGCGACAGCGCATGGTCGAGATCCAGCATCAGCGCCGAGCCGGCATAGCCACCGGTGACCTTCTTGGCCGGGCAGCCCATGTTGATGTCGATGATGTCAGCGCCCTCGCCGGCGGCGATTCGCGCGCCCTCCGCCATGTGCGCCGCCTCGCGGCCGGCAAGCTGCACCATGTGGACGGGCAGGCCGGAATGACGAATGCGCAGGTCGCAACCGGCTCGGCCCTTGGCAAGCTCGCCGCTGGCCACCATTTCGGACACGACAAGGCCTGCGCCATGCGCGTGGGCGCGCTGCCGGAACGGCTCATCGGTGATGCCCGACATCGGCGCCAGGAACACCCGATTGCGGATTTGCACGCCGCCGACGTCGAGCGGCGCGGCCAATTTGGTCAAATCAGGCATGCACAAAAACCAAGCATGTTTATTCGCTGCACATTCTCTAGCCAGAACCGGCGCAATGTGCAACGCGGAATGACGCCACATTAAGGCGCAATTGGGAAAATGCCGGCCTTCGGCTTTGGCCGCGACCAAAGCGCCGCGCGTCCCTCAGGACGCGCAAAGGACGCTTAGGAACTTCATATTTGGCGAACGATCTTTTCCGAAAACCGATTACACTTTTCGGGATCGTGCGCTAAGCCAATCAGCATGGCTGACGCAAGTGAAAATCACGTTTCGAGTGAGGATGGCAAGGTCGCGGTGGTGATCGTCGCCGCCGGCCGCGGCGCTCGTGCCGGGCAGGCCAACGGGCCCAAGCAGTATCAAAGCATTGGCGGCCATGCTGTCATCGCCCACACGCTGGAGATTTTTCTGGCCCACCCGCGGACCAGCGAAGTTGTTGTCGCCATTCATGCCGACGACCACGAACTGTTCCGGCAGGCGGCAGGCGCCAACGCCGAACGGGTCATCACCATCATGGGCGGGGCGACCAGGCAGGCTTCGGTGCGGCTCGGACTGCTTGCACTGAGAGGCCACGCGCCGAGCCGGGTTCTGATCCACGACGCCGTCCGCCCGTTCGTCGATGCGGATTTGATTGACCGCACGATCGCCGCCATCGGCGAGCGCGAGGGCGCGCTGCCCGCCCTGCCCGTCGCCGACACGCTGAAGCGCGAGTCGGCCTCTGGCGTGGTCGGAGAAACCGTTTCCCGGAACGGACTTCACGCCGCCCAGACGCCACAAGGCTTTCCGTTCTGGCCCATCCTTGCCGCCCACGAGAAAGCCCATCACCTGGGAAAAATGGACTTCACCGACGACGCCGCGATCGCCGAATGGGCGCATATTCCGGTAAAAATAGTTCCGGGTTCACCGGACAATGTCAAACTCACCTGGGCACGGGATATTGCGATGGCGGACCAGCGGCTTTCCGGCGAACGTACACGCTTTCCCGACATAAGAACCGGCAACGGCTACGACGTGCACGCCTTCGAACCCGGCGACCACGTCACCCTGTGCGGCGTCGCCATTCCGCACGAGAAGAAACTATCCGGCCACTCCGACGCCGATGTCGGCCTGCATGCCTTGACCGATGCGCTGCTGGCGACCTGCGGTGCCGGTGACATCGGCACGCATTTCCCGCCGTCCGACCCGCAATGGAAAGGCGCAGCCTCGCGTATCTTCGTCGAACACGCGGCAAGGCTGGTGCGCGAGCGCGGCGGCCGCATCGCTAATGCCGACATCACGCTGATCTGCGAGGCGCCGCGCGTCGGCCCGCACCGCGAGGCGATGACGGCGGCCCTGTCACAGATGTTGGCAATTTCCCCGGACCGCATCTCGATCAAGGCGACAACCAACGAAAAGCTCGGCTTTGTCGGCCGCGAGGAAGGCATCGCGGCGATCGCCACCGCCAGCGTGGTGTTTCCCGGCGAGGTGCCGGAATGACCAACAACGATCCGGCAAACGCGCTGCTTCAGGCCTGCCAGCGGCGCGGCATCATGCTGGCAACGGCCGAAAGCTGCACCGGCGGCATGATCATCGCCGCGCTCACCGACATTGCCGGCTCCTCCGCCGTGGTCGATCGCGGCTTCATCACCTATTCGAACGACGCCAAGATGGACATGCTCGGTGTTTCCGCCGCCACGCTTGAGGAGCATGGCGCGGTTTCCCGCGAGACGGCGATCGAGATGGCAAAGGGGGCGCTCGCGCGTTCGCGCGCCAGACTGACGCTCGCGGTCACCGGCATCGCCGGACCCGGCGGCGGCTCAGTGGAAAAGCCTGTCGGCCTAGTCTGGTTCGGCGTCGGCCTGGACGGCCAAACCGTGACCGCCGAGCGCCGGCTGTTTGCCGACAAGGGTCGCGATTTCATCCGCCGTGAAACAGTCAGGCATGCGCTGGAACTGGGACTGCGTGCACTCGCCCAGCGTCAGGCCGACGGTACTGCGCCGTAGATGACATCGGCGCGTTTCTCGAAAGCCTCGGCGAACATGCGGAAGGCGCGATCGAACATGGTGCCCATCACCGCGCCCAGAATGCGGCTCTTGAACTCATAGTCGATGAAGAAGCGGACGGCACAGCCGCCGCCGTCGGGTTCGAAACGCCAGACATTGCTCAGATATTTGAACGGGCCGTCGATGTACTTCACGTCGATGGTGTTCTCGTCGGGTTTCAGCAACACCTGCGTGGTGAAGGTTTCGCGGATCGCCTTGTAGCCGATGCTCATGTCGGCGAGGAGAACAGTGCGTCCGTCACGCTCCTTGCGCGAGCGAATCGTCAGCGCTTCGCAAAGCGGCAGGAATTGCGGATAGGCCTCGATATCGGCAACCAGCGCGAACATCTGATGCGGCGTGTGGGCAACGCGGCGGGTGGCTTCGAATTTCGGCATGAAACCGGCTCTAAAGCGCGTCGCGTCGAAACGGATTCATGCGACGCGCCTTAGATTCTTTGTTTTTATGCATGTCGCTCTCCCAAAACCGAGGCCACTTTTGGGCGACATGCATCAGAGCGATTTCTTGAGAAGCGCTTCCCGCGCCGCGCGCAGCCGGGCGAAATCGTCGCCGGCGTGATGCGACGAGCGCGTCAGCGGGCTCGACGCCACCAGCAGAAACCCCTTGGTCCGGCCGATCGTCTCGAAGGACTTGAACTCCTCCGGCGTGACGAAGCGGATCACCGGATGGTGCTTCTTCGACGGCTGCAGATACTGCCCGATGGTCATGAAGTCGACATTGGCCGAGCGCAGGTCGTCCATCAATTGCAGGATTTCGTTCCGCTCTTCGCCGAGACCCACCATGATGCCGGACTTGGTGAAGATCGACGGGTCGAGTTCCTTGACCCGCTGCAACAGCCGGATCGAATGGAAATAGCGAGCGCCCGGACGAACCGTCAGATAGTTCGACGGTACGGTCTCGAGATTGTGGTTGAAGACGTCGGGCTTGGCCGCCACGACGATCTCCAGCGCGCCTTCCTTGCGCAGGAAATCCGGCGTCAGGATTTCGATCGTCGTCAACGGCGTCGCCGCCCTGATGGCGCGGATGACCTCGGCAAAATGCTGCGCGCCGCCATCGGCGAGATCGTCGCGGTCGACCGAGGTGATGACGACATGGGTCAGGCCCATCTGCTTGACGGCGTGCGCGACGCGGGCCGGTTCATCGGCATCGAGTGCGGTTGGGATGCCAGTGGCGACGTTGCAGAAGGCGCAGGCGCGCGTGCAGATCTCGCCCATGATCATGAAGGTGGCGTGCTTCTTCTCCCAGCACTCGCCGATGTTGGGGCAACCCGCCTCTTCGCAGACCGTCACCAGCTTGTGCGATTTCACGATCTCGCGGGTCTCGGCATAGCCTTTCGAGACCGGCGCCTTGACGCGGATCCAGTCGGGCTTGCGCAGCACATCCTGGTCGGGCTTGTGCGCCTTTTCAGGGTGCCGCAAGCGCGGTGCGTTGGCGATCGTATCGAGGACAGTGACCATCTGGAGACCTGGTTCATTGGCGACCGCCGGTCCGGCGTTCGCTGTCATATCGTCATCTAAGGCTTTTCAGCGGAAAGAAAAAGGCCGCCGCAGTGCATGCCGCGGCAGCCTTTTTCGCATAGCAGCTCTTCAGCGATGTTAACGGCGCACCAGGCGTCCTGCCCAGATCAGCAGGCAGGCGCCGATAAAGCCGGTGATCAGGTAGGCGGTCCAGCCGATGCCGAAGACACCGACGTTGAGCGCCTGCAGGATGGCGTTCAGCACGATCGCGCCGACGATGCCCAGAACAATGTTCATGAAGATACCGGTGTTGCTCTTCATGACCATTTCGGCGAGCCAGCCTGCCAGGCCGCCGATAATGATTGCTGCTATCCAGCCGACGCCATTCAAGTGCATATGCCCTCTCCTTGCACGCGCGAAAATGCATCCGGAAACGAACACCCTTGCCGCCGAGTTCCCGCAGCTTGCGCGTTTGAGTCTCGTGCGGCCAATCTATCATGCGTTCAGCGCGCGGCCATAGGCGTCGAGCACGCTTTCCTTCATCATCTCCGACAGCGTCGGATGCGGGAAGATTGTGTGCATCAGTTCTTCCTCGGTCGTCTCTAGGTTCATCGCCACGACAAACCCCTGGATCAACTCGGTCACTTCGGCGCCGACCATATGCGCGCCGAGCAGCTGACCTGTCTTCTTGTCGAAGATGGTCTTGATGAAGCCCTGATCCTCGCCAAGTGCAATCGCCTTGCCATTGGCAGCGAACTGGAAGCGCCCCACCCGGATATCCTTGCCTTCAGCCTTGGCCTTGGCTTCCGTCAGGCCGACAGAGGCGACCTGCGGATTGCAGTAGGTGCAGCCAGGAATCTTGAGCGTGTCGGTGGCATGTACGCCAGGGAAATTGGCAATCTTTTCGACGCACACAACGCCCTCATGCTCGGCCTTGTGGGCAAGCATCGGCGGGCCGGCGACATCGCCGATGGCATAGATGCCCGGCACATTGGTCTTGCCGTAACCGTCGACAACGATGCAGCCGCGTTCGGTCTTCACGCCGAGCGCCTCAAGCCCGAGGCCCTCGATGTTGCCTTGCACGCCAACGGCCGAGATCATGCGGTCGGCGGTGATCTTCTCGACCTTACCGTCCTTCATCTCGACATGCGCGGTGACCGAGTTGGCGCCCTTCTCGACCTTGGTCACCTTGGCCTCGAGGATGATCTTCATGCCTTGCTTCTCGAATTGTTTTTGCGCGAATTTCGAGACTTCGGCGTCCTCGACCGGCATCACCGCCGGCAGCAGTTCGACAACCGTGACTTCGGCGCCCATGGTGCGGTAGAAGGAGGCGAATTCGATGCCGATGGCGCCTGAACCCATGACCAGCAGCGATTTCGGCATCTCCTTCGGCACCATCGCCTCGAAATAGGTCCAGATCAGCTTGCCGTCCGGCTCGATGCCGGGCAGCGCGCGCGGCCGGGCGCCAGTCGCCAGGATGATGTGCTTGGCGGTGTAGGTGCCCTCGCCCTTGACGCCTTTCGGCACCGGCGGCTGCGGCTCCATCGGCTTCTTGGCCGTCTTGGACACGACAATCTCACCAGGCTTGGAGAGTTTGGCCTCGCCCCAGATCACATCGACCTTGTTCTTCTTCATCAGGAAGGCAACGCCGCCATTGAGCCGCAGCGAGACTTTTCGCGAACGGTCGACCACGGCTGACGTGTCGACGCTGACCTTGCCGTCGAGCGTCAGCCCGTAATCCTTCAGGTGATCCGAATAATGCATGATCTCGGCCGAGCGCAGCAGCGCCTTGGTCGGGATGCAGCCCCAGTTGAGGCAGATGCCGCCGAGATGCTCGCGCTCGACGATCGCCGTCTTGAAGCCAAGCTGGGCGGAACGCACCGCCGTGACATAGCCGCCCGGGCCGGAGCCGATGATGATGACGTCGTAGGATTCAGCCATTTTGTGGTCCTTATTGAAGCGAGGCTTCACCGAAAGAAGGCTTCGGTATCGAAATTGGCTCGTACCTCAGTGTTGGAGGCGCGAAAGCTGGCTCATGCATCAGTATCGAAAGGGCGTCGAAAACCCAGAGCCCAAGAAGTGCGTAGCCTGCAAGAAGCCGACTTCGACGGCCTTGCCAATGCACAGCCAACCAAAGGCCAATGATCAGACTTGCATCGAATATCATGTGGCTAACATCACGCGCACCAGCGGCGCCAGCGCCTTGCCGATGTTTCGCGTGTTTTCGGCATCGAGGTGGACGCCATCGAGCGGTGTACATCTAGCGACGCTCGCTGCATCAAAAAAGCCGCAGCCCATCTCGTTGGCGGCGGTTTGATAAAAGCCTGCGAGCTTGGGCGACTCGATCGCGCCGGTTCCCAACATTTCGGCGTAGTCCGCCTTGCCGGTTTCCACGATATGCGGCGGCGCTACCAGAATAATCCTGGGGGCGGCACCGCCGAACGGATAGGCGTGCCCCCGCACGATTTCGATGAGGCGTCGCATGCCATAGGAAGCTATGACTGCGCTGCCATGAATCGACGGCTTCATGTCGTTGGAGCCAAGCATGATGACGATCAGATCGATCGGCGAATGCGTGCTCAGGATCGTCGGCAATATCCGCGCGCCGTTTCGGTCGGCGCCCGACAAGAAGTCGTCATAGGCCGTGGTGCGGCCGCCCAGTCCCTCGGCAATGACATGGAAGCTCGGTCCGAGTGCTCTCGCCAGTGTGGTTGGCCACTGGTCTTCATATTCATGTCGACCCAAAGTCTCCGGGTTGTGTCCCCAGGTCAGCGAGTCACCGTAGCAAAGAACCGTCTTCATGCACCCACACCCACTTGTTCCCTGTTCAAACCGCGTCTCACCCGCCAGCTCACGAACAGCCAGTGAAGAATGATCGTCACCAGCCCCGGCAGGCCAAAGCCGACCACCATGGGAATGTCCTTCACCACCGCGGCACCGCTGTCGGCGTAGAGGATCAGCGCGACCAGCAGGGCAAGCAACACCGCAAACACGATCAGCAGCCACTTACCCGTCCTGGCCACCGCCGCGACCGGATCCGTCATGAACTGCGCCACGAAGAAGACGAAGTAACCATGAAGGTCACCAGCACCGAGAACATGAAAACGAGGATGTATTCTTCCTCTGCACCAGTGGCGATGGCCAACCACTGCGCGACCAGCCCGCCGGCCAAACCGGAAAGAATGAAAGCGAAAAGGCTGGTGAAGAATGTCCGCACCGCCCTCTCCCTTCCTAGACCAGCATGCTCATCGGGTTCTCGATCAGGCGTTTGAAGGCGACCAGCAATTCGGCACCCAGCGCTCCGTCGACGGCGCGATGGTCGGTCGACAGCGTCACCGACATCACGGTGGCGATTTTGATCTCGCCGTTCTTGACCACCGCCCGCTCCTCGCCGGCGCCGACCGCCAGGATCGTCGCATGCGGCGGGTTGATGACGGCGGCAAAGTCCTTGATGCCGAACATGCCGAGGTTGGACACCGCCGTGGTGCCGCCCTGATACTCTTCCGGCTTCAGCTTGCGGCTGCGCGCGCGGCTGGCCAGGTCCTTCATCTCGTTGGAGATGGTGGACAGCGTCTTTTCGTCCGCCTTGCGGATGATCGGCGTGATCAGGCCGCCC
>NZ_JBHLYT010000040.1:0-61859 GCF_042431665.1 Mesorhizobium kowhaii | reverse complement strand
AACGCCGACATCGGCATGCTTGTGCTTGACCATGGCGCTTTCGGTCCATGACGCATTGGCATCCGGCACCGCCTTCAGCGCCATGGCCATTGCCTTGATCACCAGGTCGTTGACCGACAGTTTGTAGGCGGGTGCATCACCCTTGTCGGTCTTCTTCATTGGCGCCGCGGCATTGATCTGCGTGCGCAATGCCAGCAGCGCATCGAGTTCGCAGTCGAGCGTCAGGTAGAAATGCGGGATGGTGGTCTTGGCCTCGACCAGGCGGCGCGCGATGGTCTTGCGCATGTTGTCGTGCGGGACGAGTTCATAGGAGCCTTGCTCGAACAGTTTCAGCACCTGCTCGTCCGACATCGCCTTCACCGGCGCGGCAGGAGCAGCAGCCGGAGCCCCAGTGGGGGCTGCCTTGGCTGCAGGCTTGGCGCCGCCACCGGCAATCGCTGCGTCGACATCGGCTTTCACCACCCGGCCGTGCGGGCCTGTGCCGGTCACGGCAGACACATCGACGCCGGCTTCCTTGGCGATGCGGCGCGCGAGCGGCGACGCGAAAGTGCGCTCGCCAGCCGCATGGCCGTTGGCGACCGGAGCAGCTTCTGCCTTGGATGCGGCTGCAGGCTCGGCCTTTGGTGCATCAGCCTTTGGTGCCTCAGCCTTTGGTGCTTCCGCCTTCGGAGCATCCGTTTTCGGCGCTTCCGCTTTCGCTGGTGCGGCAGCGCCACCGCTGTTCGCGGCAGCGCCGGCGTCCTCGCCTTCGGCGGCAAGCACTGCGATCAGCGCATTGACCTTGACGCCTTCGGTGCCGGCGGGAACGACGAGCTTTGCAACCGTGCCTTCATCGACGGCTTCGACTTCCATCGTCGCCTTGTCGGTCTCGATCTCGGCGATCACATCGCCCGGCGAAACCTTGTCGCCCTCCTTGACGAGCCACTTTGACAGATTGCCCTCTTCCATCGTGGGCGACAGGGCCGGCATGGTGATGTTGATTGGCATTTTGTCCTCCCGCCCGGTTCAGCGATACGTGACGGCTTTGACCGCCTCGATGACCTCGCCGACATTCGGCAACGCCAGCTTTTCGAGGTTCGCCGCATAAGGCATCGGCACGTCTTTACCGGCTATGGTGATGACCGGAGCGTCAAGGAAATCGAAGGCACGCTGCGACACCTGGTTGGCGATATGATCGCCGACCGAGCTCTGCGGATAGCCTTCCTCCACCACGATCAGCCGGTTGGTCTTCTTGACCGAGGCAATGATCGTATCGAGGTCGAGCGGACGGATCGTGCGCAGGTCGATGATCTCGGCATCGATGCCCATGCCGCGCAGCTCGGCTTCAGCCTTCACCGCATAGGTCATGCCGATGCCGAAGGAAACGATGGTGACGTCCTTGCCGGTCTTGTGGATGCGCGCCTTGCCGATCGGCAGCACGAAATCATCCAGCTTCGGCACGTCGAAGGACTGGCCGTAGAGGATCTCGTTCTCGAGAAAGATGACCGGGTTGGGATCGCGGATCGCCGCCTTGAGCAAGCCCTTGGCGTCGGCGGCGGTGTAAGGCATCACGACCTTGAGGCCGGGAATGTGGCTGTACCAGGCGGCATAGCACTGCGAATGCTGGGCGGCGACGCGTGCGGCGGCGCCGTTCGGTCCACGGAATACGATCGGCGCGCCCATCTGGCCACCCGACATATAGAGCGTCTTGGCGGCCGAGTTGATGATCTGGTCGATCGCCTGCATGGCGAAGTTGAAGGTCATGAACTCGACGATCGGCTTCAGGCCGGCCATCGCCGCGCCAACGCCGACGCCGGCAAAGCCATGCTCGGTGATCGGCGTGTCGACGACGCGCCGCGGCCCGAACTCCTGCAGCAGTCCTTGCGTGATCTTGTAGGCGCCCTGGTATTCGGCGACCTCCTCGCCCATGACGAAGACATCGCCGTCGCGGCGCATTTCCTCGGCCATCGCATCACGCAGTGCTTCGCGCACCGTGGTCGAGACCATTTCCGTGCCGGCCGGAATATCCGGATCGGCGGCGATTTCCGTCTTCGGGGCGGCTGCGACCGGTGCTGCGACATCGCTGTTAGCCGCCGCCGGCGCAGGCGCCGCTGTTTCAGCCTTGGCAGGCTCTTCGCCGATGCCTTCGCCAGCCTTGTCGACGTCTTCGCCGTCAACCGCGAGCACGGCGATCACTGCGTTGACCTTGACGCCTTCGGTGCCGGCAGGAACCACAATCTTGGCAAGCGTGCCTTCGTCGACGGCTTCGACTTCCATCGTCGCCTTGTCGGTTTCGATCTCGGCGATGACGTCGCCAGCGACGACCTTGTCGCCCTCGTTCTTCAACCACTTGGAAAGATTGCCCTCTTCCATGGTCGGCGAGAGAGCGGGCATGAGAATTTCGATCGGCATGTCCTTGCCCTCCCGTTACAGTACGATATCGGTCCAGAGCTCGGACGGATCCGGCTCCGCGTCGTTCTGGGCAAATTCCGCGGCGTCCGCGACGACGTCGCGAACCTCCTTGTCGATGGTCTTTAATTCGTCCTCGGTCGCCCACTTCTTCTCGATCAGCCGCGCCTTGACCTGTTCGATCGGGTCATGCTCGGAGCGCATCTTCTGCACTTCTTCCTTCGAGCGGTACTTGGCCGGATCGGACATCGAGTGGCCGCGATAGCGATAGGTCTGCATTTCGAGGATCAGCGGGCCATTGCCGGCGCGGCACCATTCGGTGGCCAGATCGCCCGCCGCCTTGACGGCGCGGACATCCATGCCATCGACCTGGATGCCGGGAATCTTGAACGAGGCGCCGCGATGCGAAAAGTCCGTCTCCGCCGACGAGCGCGAGACCGAGGTACCCATGGCATAGCGGTTGTTCTCGATGATGTAGATCACCGGCAGCTTCCACAGCGAGGCCATGTTGAAGCTTTCATAGACCTGGCCCTGGTTGGCCGCACCATCGCCGAAATAGGTCAGCGACACATTGTTGTTGTCGCGGTAGCGGTTGGCGAAGGCGAGGCCGGTGCCGAGCGACACCTGCGCGCCGACGATGCCGTGGCCGCCGTAAAAATGCTTCTCCTTGGAGAACATGTGCATGGAGCCGCCCTTGCCCCTGGACAGGCCGCCACGACGCCCGGTCAACTCAGCCATGACGCCGCGCGGTGAAAGCTCCATCGCCAGCATGTGGCCGTGGTCGCGATAGGCGGTGATCATCTGGTCGCCTTGGATCAGCGCCATCTTCATGCCGGTGACGACCGCTTCCTGGCCGATATAAAGGTGGCAGAAGCCACCGATGAAGCCCATGCCGTAAAGCTGGCCGGCCTTTTCCTCGAAACGGCGGATAAGCAGCATATGCCGGTAGGCGGCGAGCTCTTCATCCTTGGTGAATTCGGCTGGCTTGGGGGCCGAAACCCCCGATTTGCCGTCGGATTTGGATTTGGCAGGCGCTTTTCTGGCTGCGGTGGCCATGCATCACTCCCTGTTGGCGTCTCTTTGCGGACATTAGAGCAGGATCAAATCTGCTCTGGGGAGATCAGCTCCTCCCCACCGATTTTAGGGAGGCTAACACGCGTCAGGGCGTTGCGCCATGCCGAAATTGCATAGCTGACATGCGTCTAAGCGATTAAAATCATTGAAAATATTGGCGATTAACTGAAAACCGGTTACTTCGCCGAGGCCGGCAACATGATGGTGATTTCGTCAGCCTGGGACAGATTGAGCGCCTTGCGCGCCTGCTCGTCGAGCATGTCCTTCTCGATCGATCCTTCATGCATGAGCCGAACGCGCCGTTCGAGCTCCATCCGGCGTGCCTTGATCGCATCGAGCTGACCTTGCAGCGCAACCGTCTGGGCTTCCAGCTGATATTTCGAATTGATGCCGAATTCGCCGTGGTAGGCATGAAAGCCGAAATAGGCCAGGAATGCCACGCAGAGCGAGGGAATGATCAGCCGGCCGGTGTTTCTCTGCTTGTGCTGACGCGTCCACATGATCCGAATCCTCGCGGCCGCGAACTCATGCGGCTCGCCATCTTTTTCGCCGATTGTGCTTAACGGACGGTTACGGATGGCCGCCTGTGCGAGATCGAAATAAAAAAGGGCGGGAATGCTCCCGCCCTTCATCGGATATCCCATGTCTGGGGTGTTTCCGGATCAGCCCTTGACGATCGACTTGCCGGCGTAGCTCGCCTGCTTGCCGAGCTCTTCCTCGATGCGGATTAGCTGGTTGTACTTGGCCATGCGGTCCGAGCGCGACAGCGAGCCGGTCTTGATCTGCCCGCAATTGGTGGCAACGGCGAGATCGGCGATGGTCGAATCCTCGGTTTCACCCGAGCGGTGCGACATGACGGCGGTGTAGCCGGCCTTGTGTGCGGTCTCGACGGCGTCGAGCGTTTCCGTCAGCGAGCCGATCTGGTTGACCTTGACCAGGATCGAATTGGCAACGCCCATGCGGATGCCATCGCGCAGCCGCGCCGTGTTGGTGACGAACAGATCGTCGCCGACCAGCTGGGTCTTCTTGCCGATCAGGTCGGTCAGGTACTTCCAGCCCTCCCAATCATCCTCCGCAAGGCCGTCCTCGATCGAGATGATCGGATAGTCGGCGGCAAGCTTGGCCAGGTACTTGGCCTGGGCCTTGGGGTCGCGGGTCTTCTTCTCACCCTCATAGACGTAGTTGCCGTCCTTGAAGAACTCGGTCGCCGCGCAGTCGAGGCCGAGCGCGATCTCCTCGCCCGGCTTGAAGCCGGCCTTCTCTATCGATTCCATGATGAAGTCGAGCGCCACCGGTGCGCTCTTCAGGTTCGGGGCAAAGCCGCCCTCGTCGCCGACATTGGTGTTGTGGCCGGCATCCTTCAGTTTCTTCCTCAGTGTGTGGAAGATTTCCGAACCCCAGCGAACACCTTCGCGCAGCGTCGGCGCGCCGATCGGCAGGATCATGAACTCCTGGAAGTCGATCGGGTTGTCGGCATGGGCGCCGCCATTGATGATGTTCATCATCGGCACCGGCAGGACGTGCGCCTTCGTGCCACCGACATAACGGTAGAGCGGCAGGCCGGTGGCATCGGCAGCGGCCTTGGCCACAGCCAGCGAGACGCCGAGGATGGCGTTGGCTCCGAGCCGGCTCTTGTTGGCCGTGCCGTCGAGCTCGATCATGGTCTGGTCGATGTGGATCTGGTTTTCGGCTTCCATGCCGCCGATCGCCTCGAACAGCTCGCCATTCACCGCTTCGACGGCCTTGAGCACGCCCTTGCCGAGATAACGGGCGCCGCCGTCGCGCAATTCGACGGCCTCGTGGGCGCCGGTGGAGGCACCCGACGGCACCGCCGCGCGGCCCATCGAGCCGTCTTCGAGAACGACATCGACCTCGACGGTCGGATTTCCACGGCTGTCCAGGATTTCACGCCCGACAATGTCGATGATGGCGGTCATTGCGATGTCCTCGATTGATCTGAAGAAGCGTCGCGCACGTCTTAGCCAAAGTGCCGCAAAAGGCAATCGGCCCGCTCGCAATTATTGCCGTGGCGTCAGCCTAAAGCGCGTCGCGTTGATCGGATTCAGGCGCCACGCTTTAGGTCTTTGTTTTTATGCATGTCGTTCTCCCAAAACCGGGGCCACTTCTGGGCGACATGCATCAGACGATTCACGAAGCGCAAATCGCTGTCATCATAAGTCATGTGCGGCGGACGTGCTTCCGGTTATGGTGCGGGGGCGCGGGGCGAAACAGGAGGAGTTTCGCCATGTCCCAGTTGAGTGGTATCGTGAGTCTGTTCCTGATCGCGGCGGCGTTTCTGACGTCGTGCGACAATCAGCAATCGCCGCCCAAGGCGACGGCGCCCTTGCCTGCCTTCCACATCAGTGAATAGGCGCCGCATCGAATCGAAAAGGCCCGTCTTGACGGGCCTTTTCGTTTGTGGGTGTCAATGTGTTCTTCGGTGCTTTGACAATGAGGGGCGCGGGCGAAAGCTCCCGACTTTTTCGGCGTCAGCCGGTCACTCCGCGAGAATGAAGGTGACCTTCATGTTGACGCGATAGGCAGCGATCTTGCCGTCCTCGACGACGATCTTCTGGTCCTGGATCCAGGCGCCTTCGACGTTCTTCAGGGTCTTTGCGGCACGCGCAATTCCCTTTTCGATTGCGTCCTGAAAGCTCTTCTTCGACGATGAGGTGATTTCGGTGACGCGGGCGACAGACATGGCTTCCTCCTGCCAAAACGCTCATTTGCGGGGCAAGCGTACAGCCGGCTTATGTCTTCCACAAGCGCCGGCGGCCCTGGGGTCATTGTCACCTGCCGACGCTGGAGCGTCCCTTGGGACGCTTCAGTGACCCTTGGCGATACGATCGAACGCCATCAACCTTTCCAGGAGTGCCGGCATGTCCTTCAACGGCACCATGTTCGGGCCATCGGAAGAGGTCGAATTGTCCGGATCCTGGTGGGTCTCGATGAACACGCCGGCAACGCCGACGGCGACGGCCGCGCGGGCCAGCGTCTCGACAAAGCGGCGCTCGCCACCCGAGGAGCCGCCCTGCCCGCCCGGCTGCTGAACCGAATGCGTGGCGTCGAAGATCACAGGCGCGCCGATCTCGGCCATGATCGGCAGCGCGCGCATGTCGGACACCAGCGTGTTGTAGCCGAACGACGCGCCGCGCTCGGTGGTCAAAACATTGGCGTTGCCGGAACCGGTGATCTTGGCAACCACGTTCTTCATGTCCCAGGGAGCAAGGAACTGCCCCTTCTTCACGTTGATCACCTTGCCGGTCCTGGCGGCGGCGACAAGCATGTCGGTCTGGCGCGACAGGAAGGCCGGAATCTGCAGGACATCGACATGCGGCGCGACGATCGCGCACTGTTCCTCGGTGTGGACATCGGTCAGCACCGGGAGCGAAAATTCCTTGCGCAGTTCGTCGAAGACGGGAAGTGCGGCGTCCATGCCGGCGCCGCGCGTCGCCGACAGCGAGGTGCGGTTGGCCTTGTCGTAGCTGGTCTTGTAGACGAGGCCTATGCCAAGCTTGCCGGTCAGTTCCTTCAGCGCGCCGGCCATGTCGAAGGCATGCTGGCGCGATTCAAACTGGCATGGACCGGCGATCAGCGACAAAGCCGCATTGTTGTCGAAGACGACATTGCCGACAGTTACCGACGAATTGGGCGCCAGGGGCTTGCTCATTGGATCTCCCGGAAGATGAAAGCCGCGCCCTGTCCGGATGCCGGCTGCACGACAATATCATGGCCCGCTATATCGTGTTTGATGGAATTGGCTGCAAGCAGCCTCGCAGTGATTTCGGCGCTGCGGACCGAAAAGACCACCGCGGCGAAGCGAAGGTCTGTCGGCGCGCCGGCAGGCAGGCCAAAGCATGCGGTGAAAGACGCAGGGTCGAGCACGCTCAAGGTTGCATTCGGCAAGTGAAACGCGCCGCCTTGTCCGCTGGCGGTTGGATCATTCACCGCCACGGAAATCAATCGGTGCAGTTCGGCGGGCCGACCGCTGACGGCCACGACTTCGACAATGCCGGTGGCGCCGTTGGCGTGCGCCTGCAAAGCCGTGCGGTCCACTTTCGGCGCGTTGACCCGCTCGCAGGCAAACAGGAAAGCATCCGTAGCGTTGCTATCGGATGCGAAGGCTAGCTTGAACGATGCGATGTCGCTTTTGCCCTCCGTGTCGGTGAAAGCGCGCGAAAAGCTCAGCATGTCTCCCGCAGAGATGCCGGCTTCGACATAGCGTGCCTGGTCAGCATCTGCGTTGTTGGTCCCCAGCACCACGGCGGAAAATCCTTCGTCGCCGAGGCTGTTGCGATAGATACGGTCGCGCGCGACGAAAACATTGCCCTCGGCAATGGCCGTCATCGCGGCCTGTTCATCGCCGACCTCGAGTGGCTCGAGATAGGTGCCGTCGGCGAGGAACACGCAACAATTTTCCGTTCCGAAGGGATGGATTCCGGTCGGGGCAACGACGAAGCCAAGCGCGGTGAGCCGGGCTCGCGCCACATCGAGACTCTGCGTCGGCAGCACCAGATGATCGAGCGGATGAATGCCGGCGGCTGTTGTTTGGTTCATGCAAGCGCGATGTGCATCATTCCGCAAACCGGTTCAAGACTTGATCAGCCGCCGGCCACGACATCGGCGGAATAACGCAGTTCACGCATCGGTTTGACCTTGCTGGTCGTCTGCGCATAGAGCGGGTGGGCCTTGTAGGCGGCCAATGCCGCGTCATCGGCGAACTCGGCATAGACGACCACGTCGATCTCGTCCGACAGCGGGTCAACCTTGGTGTTGAGCGTCACCTCGAACAGGCTGGAATGGGGAATGTTGCCGAGCGCCTGCAGGCCGGTGTGCACGGCCTCCACATCCTCTTTACGCCGCGCGCTGAAGAAAACGATATGCCGGATCAACCCCGCCTCCTCGATCTAAGTGCCGGGGTCTTTTGTGACGGCAGGACGGCCGCGTCAATCGACAAGGATGTCGCGGCAACGAGTCATGCGGATGGACGCTAGTGCATGTCGCGCAAAAGTGGCCCCGGTTTTGCGAGAACGACATGCATAAGGACAAACACCTAAAGCGCGTCGCCTGAATCCGTTCAAACGCGACGCGTTTTAGGTCTTGCCGGTGACGGATCGCACGACGTGCGTGACACCCCTTACCGCGGTGTCGAGGTACCGGCCCTGATTGTAGAGGCCGTCCCAGATCAGGAAAAAGGCGACGGCGGCAATGACGATTACATAACGCATGGCTAAAACTATCGCACAAGCAGGGTTGCAGCCATAGGCGTTTTGGGCGTGTTCGGCCTTTGCTGTGTAAAAGCCAGATCCACGCCGGCGAGTGCCCTCGACTTGGCACAGCCCAGCTTGCAGCCTGCCCCTTGAAGTTCCCCCCTATGACGTGGAAGATTGTGGCAGGGATTCACTGGGAAGCGCTGAAGCTCTGGTTAAAGGGCGCGCGCTTCGTTCGAGCCCGCCCGTCGCCGAACCGGTCAGCTGCCGGGATCAGGCAATGGCGCTCGAACCTGGCGAATGAACCGCGAGAACCGAGGCTCGGCAATTTGCGCCGACACCGCGGAAGTCCAGGGGCGTTAGATGGCACACAAGGAACATCATGGTCTAGCGTTGAGCGACGCGGTCAGGCTGGACGAATTCAATTTCGCCGAAATCGTCAAGGGCTTGCCGGCGAAGGCGCGCATGGTGCTGTCGGCGGCGATGAACCTGCCGCGCGGATCGCTGAAGGTCCGGATGCCGGACGGACGCGCCGTCATGGTCGGGGGCAAAGGACCTGGCCCAGACGCCGAACTGGTGCTCAAGAACTGGCGCTTGCCCGGCCGTGCCTTTTCCGGCGGCACGATCGGCGTTGCCGAATCCTATATGGACGGCGATTGGGAAAGCCCTGACGTCACCTGCTTCCTGGAGCTGTTCGTGGTCAATTCGGCCATCGGCGAACGCGTTGCTGGCGGCGCCAGCTGGCTCATCAACACCGTGCAGCGCATCCGGCACTGGTTCAACGAGAACACACGCACCGGCTCGAAGCGCAATATTTCGGCGCATTACGACCTCGGCAACGCCTTCTACAAGGAATGGCTCGATCCGAGCATGACCTATTCCTCGGCGCTCTACGCGACCGGCGCCAATGACCTCGAAAGCGCCCAGGCCGCCAAATATCGCGCCCTGGCCAAGGATACGGGCATCGGTCCGAAGGACCACGTGCTGGAGATCGGCTGCGGCTGGGGCGGCTTCGCCGAATTCGCGGCACGCGAGATCGGCTGCCGTGTGACCGGGTTGACGATCAGCCGCGAGCAGCACGATTTCGCCAAGGCGCGCATCGCCAAGGCCGGGCTTGCCGACAAGGTCGACATCAAGCTGCAGGATTATCGCGACGAAACCGGCACCTATGACCGCATCGCCTCGATCGAGATGTTCGAGGCGGTCGGCGAGAAATACTGGCCGGTGTTCTTCAGCAAGATGAAGGCCTGTCTGAAGCCCGGCGGCACCGCCGGGCTGCAGATCATCACCATCAACGAAGCGTCTTACGACACCTATCGCGCAAGGCCGGATTTCATCCAGCGCTACGTTTTCCCGGGTGGCATGCTGCCGACGCCGTCGATCCTGAAGGCACTCGGCAAGGATCATGGCCTTGCCCATCTGCGCGAGCGCGTTTTTCCGGATGACTACGCGCGTACGCTCGCCGAATGGCGTCACCGGTTCTGGGCGTCATGGGAAAAGATCGTCCCGCTCGGCTTCGACGACCGCTTCAAGAAGCTCTGGGAGTTCTACCTGCATTATTGCGAGGCTGGCTTCCGCGCCAGCTACATCGACGTGCGCCAGGTGGTCTACAAGGCATAGGTCCACGCCGCCGTGACGGCGTGGATTCGAGTCTACACCGCTACAATCAGAGAAGGATGCGGTATTTCGCAAATCCCGCTTCGCCCTCACCTGCCGGCTCGATCTTCAGCGACTTCACCTCGGCAATGAAATCCTTCGCCTTGGCGCCGGTTTCGAACACGGCGCTGGTTCCAGGCAGCGGCGCGAACGACCAGTTGCCGTCCGCCGACGGGTTGATCGTGCCCTCGCTTATGATGTAGCGAACGATGACGTCGCGATTGGTGTCCGGCGCCTCGTAGATGATCTTCGAGGCATTGATGTCGGGGAAATTGCCGCCACCGCCGGCACGGTAGTTGTTGGTCGCAACGACGAATTTCTGTTTGGGATCAATCGGTTTGCCATCGAACATCAGGTCGACGATACGATTGGCGCCGGCATTCGCCAGCCCGCCCTTGGCATCGTATTTCGGCGGCTGCGATAGGTCGATTTTGTAGCTGACGCCGTCGATGACGTCGAAATTGTAGGACGGGAAGTCGGTGTTGATGAGCGCTTGGTCGGCCTTGCCCGGTTCGATCCGGTTGAAGATGCCGGCCGACATTTCCAGCCACTCCTTGACCTGCGCGCCGGTGATTTCGACGGCTCGCACGGTGTTCGGGTAGAGATAGAGATCGGCGACGTTCTTGATGGCGATGTCGCCCGCCGGCACGTCGGTATAGTAGTCGGCGCCGCTGCGTCCGCCGGCCTTGAAGGGAGCGGCGGCCGACAGCAACGGCACGTCCTTCCACTGCGTGTTCTTGAGAATGTCTCTGAGGTACCAGGTCTGCGCCTGGCTGACGACCTGCACCGACGGATCGTCGGCGACCAGCGCGAAATAGGAATAGAGCGGAGCGGAGGTCTTGCCGACAGGCCGCCGCACATAGGCCAGTGTCGCCTGGTGATCCTGCTCGAGTGCCGCGATGATGCGCTTGTCATCAGGGACTATCGGCTTGGCCTTGTTGTCGACGCGTTCGAAGATCGGTCGCGCCTCGGATGTCGCGGAAACGACCTTCCATTTTGACCCGTCGCGCTCCAGCATCAGGTCGATCAGCCCCATATGCGAGCCCCAGAAGCCGCCCATCACGGCGGGCTTGCCCTGCAGCGTGCCTTTTTGCGTGTCGACGCCGTCCAGCGACTGGAAATCCTTCTTGCCGGGGAAGACCAGATGCTGATGGCCGGTGAACACCGCATCGATGCCGTTGACACCGGCGACGAAGAACGATGCGTTTTCCATCATGTCACCCTGCTTCACGTCGATGCCGGAGTGCGAGAGCGCGATGACGATGTCGGCGCCTTCCTCCTTCATCTGCGGCACCCAGGCCTTGGCCGCCTCGACGATGTCGCGCGTCTTGACGTTGCCCTCCAGATTCTTGAGGTCCCAGACCATGATCTGCGGCGGCACGAAGCCGATGATGCCGATCCTGATCGGCTGATCGACGCCCGAACCGTCCTTGATCTTCTTGTCGAGGATGACATAGGGCTTGAGATAGAGCTTGTCGTCGCGCGGGTTCGCGGCAAGCTCGGTGCCACGGATCAAATTGGCGCAGACGAAGGGAAAATTGGCACCGGCCAGCACCTTGTCCATGAACGACAGGCCGTAGTTGAACTCGTGGTTGCCCAGCGTCGAGCATTCGTAACCAAGCAGGTTCATGCCTTTCATGATCGGATGCAGATCACCATCCTTCATGCCCCTCTCATAGGCGATGTAGTCGCCCATCGGATTGCCCTGCAGCAGGTCGCCATTGTCGATCAGCATCGAATTGACGGCTTCCCTGCGCACTGCGTCGATCAGGGAAGCCGTGCGCGACAGGCCCATCGTGTCGTTCGCTTTGTCGGCGTAGTAATCGTAAGGCAGCACATTCACATGGATGTCGGTGGTTTCCATGATCCTAAGATGGGCCTGGTTGGCCTGTGCGCGGGCGGAGAACGGATGCAGCATGATCAACGCTCCTGCGGCGGCAGCACCCGCAAGGAGATCGCGGCGGGAGACGGGATAGTGCAGTCGCGACATGAGTTCTCCTTCTTCGACAACGTGACAGCCCTGCCCCGAAGCGAACTTCGCGCCGAAACCCATCTGAGTCCATTCAACAAGTCGCGCGCATCAAGCCGCCAGTCGATCAGTTCCAGATGACGTGCGGATGAACGGCCTAGGTGAAGAAATCAGCCCTTGTCGTCGTCGCCCTGGGTGATAAGCCGCGCGCTGCGCTGGCCCGTCGCGTAGATCCATAGCCAGCTCAACGAAACCGCAAGCCGGTTGCGAAAGCCGATCAGGAAATAGATGTGGGCTATGCCCCACAGCCACCAGGCCGCCCAGCCGGTCAGCTTGATCCAGCCGAAATCGATCACCGCGGCGCGCTTGCCGATCGTGGCGAGGTCGCCGTCATGTCTATAGCGAAATGGCCGTGGGCTGGTGTCGCCGGCAAGCCGCGCCTTCAGCGTGGCGGCAACATGCCGGCCCTGCTGCTTGGCGGCCGGCGCAACGCCGGGAACGGGCCGCCGGTCCGGCCTCAGCACATGAGCGGCGTCGCCGACGACGAAAATCTCCGGGCTGCCCGGCACGCTCAAGTCACGCTCGACCAGCACCCTGCCCGCCCGGTCCGCGGCCGCGCTGAGCCATTCGGCGGCTGGCGAGGCGGCGACGCCCGCCGCCCACAGGATTGTGCTTGCCGCCAGATGCTTGTCGCCGAAGACGACGCCCTCGGCGTCGCACCGCGTAACGGCCCGGCCGAGTTCGATCGTCACGCCGAGCCGCTCGAGCGCCTTCATGGCATAGTCGGAAAGTTTCGGTGCAAAATTGGCCAGAATACGGTCGCCGGCCTCGATCAGAACGACGCGCGTTTGCCGTGTATCGATGTTGCGGAATTCACCGCGCAGCGTGTCATGCGCCAGTTCGACGATGGTGCCGGCAAGCTCGACGCCGGTCGGCCCGCCACCGACGATCGCAATGGTCAGCAGCGCCTGGCGCTTGGCGGGATCGGTCTCCCGCTCGGCCTGCTCGAAGGCCAAAAGAATGCGCCGCCGAACAGTGGTGGCGTCCTCCAGCGTCTTCAGGCCGGGCGCGAAAGGTTCCCATTCGTCATGGCCGAAATAGGCGTGGCGGGCACCGGTGGCGAGCAGCAGCGTGTCGTAGGCGACCGCACTGCCATCATCGAGCAGCACGCGCTTGCTGGGCCGGTCGACACCGACGACATTGGCGAGCAGCGTCGTCACATCCTTGCGCTTGCGCAGGAGGTGGCGGACCGGCCAGGCAATCTCGGACGTCGCCAGCGCCGTGGTCGCCACCTGGTAGAGCAGCGGCTGGAAAAGGTGATGGTTGCGCTTGTCGATCATGGTGATGCGGACCGGCGCGCCGGCAAGCGCTCGGGTGAATTCGAGACCGCCGAAACCCGCGCCGACAACGACGATGTGATGGCTGGCCTGGTTCATCTCATTCACCCCAATGCATCCGATCTGATGTAGGTATTTTTGTGCACCGCAACAACGTTCCGTCCTTTGATGATTGCCTGGGAGTCGCCCTTGAATGTCGTGAATGCACATGTCGGACCCCGTGGCCGGGTATAGCGTTCTCGAAACAGCAAGACGAGGTGAGGCATGGCTGACGATCATGACGAAGAAGGCCCGGCGCAGTATTCTTCGCCGCCCTGCTTCATGCATGAACTGGATCCGAAATTTCGGGCGCCGTTGAGCGACTGGACCGATGTGAGACGCTGGCGCAAGGTCGAGCGCGAACGCCTGATCGCCGCCCGTCTTGCCGTTTCGGCCGACGCGAGAACGGTGATGTCGCAACGCATTGCGGAAGGTCTCGACGCAATCGTCGGCAAGATCGCCGGCCGCATGGTCAGTCTCTACTGGCCGTTTCGCGGCGAGCCGGACCTGCGGCCATGGATGGCGTCCGTCAACGCACGCGGCGGCCGCACCGCCCTGCCCATCGTTGTCGAGAAAGGGCAGCCGCTGATCTTCCGCGCCTACGCGCCGGGAGACCGGCTGGAAAAAGGTGTCTGGAACATCCCGATCCCGGCCGAGGGCGATCCGGTGCTGCCGGACATCGTCATCTCGCCGATCGTCGGTATCGATCCCGGGAACTACCGCCTGGGCTATGGCGGCGGCTTCTTCGACCGCACGCTGGCTGCGATGCCCTTCAAGCCGCTGATCATCGGCGTCGGCTACGGCCTGCAGCGCATCGCCACCATCTACCCGCAGCCGCACGACATCCCGATGGATCGGATCGTCACCGAGGCCTAAGACCCTGTTTGGAAAATGAGACCGGCTGGATTTCTGTTTCGCTGCGAATATGATTCACCCTTGAAACGCGGACACGACAGCAGCGAGGCCAGTTGGCCGGGATCACGTAAAAACACCTCAGGTACGGACCAACGCGTTTCAATCGAAACATACTCCCGCCGTGTAGCAGCGCGAATGTCACGTGACAAAAATCCGACTTGGTCGATAAATATTTTGATCTTTAAGGGGACCATGCTGCGGCGGACGGTTTCGACATGCGCTCTGGGCGGATCCAACAGTGTCCGGTCGCTCTTTAGATCGGCTGCTTCACAACGGATGATAAGATGATCGGACGAACTATAGCGGCTGCCCTTGCAATTGCGTTTTCCTTTTCGCCTTCGCATGCGCAACCACAGCATCGTTTACCGAGCGGTTATAAGTGGGGCCGCTGCCTGCTTATTGTTAACGGTCAGACTCGCATATCCGGAAGATGCTCCTATCAAATCGAGAAGGGCGGCGATTTTAATATCCAGGGGCCCCGGCAAGTTTTTGCAGGTATCGACTATCCTGATACGAATAGTGGGGCTGGTGAAATGTCCGAAGATTACTGGGCAGTTATCTACAAGGACGGTGATTTTTGGGAAGGCTATGGGAACTCGGATATTCGCGCAACCCACGGTGAACCAGGAGATTGGGGAGAACTTCGCCGCGAAGGCGCATGCTATGTTGGGAAGGACGTCCGGGTGTGCCTTTGGCGTTAAGCCATTTCCGGCTTCATGCCCATCGCGGTACGGTCAACGATTTCACGCAACGCAAACGACGAGTTGATCTTGGTCACATGTGGCATCGCCGACAGCCATTCCTTGTGGATGCGCTCATAGTCGACGAGATCCTTGGCCGCGATGCGTAGAATATAATCATATTCACCCGACATCAGATGGCAGGACAGCACGTTGGGGCAGCGCTTGATCGCCGCCTCGAAGTCCGACAGTGTCTTCTCGAACTGCCCCGACAGCGATATATGCACGATCGCCGTCATCTGGTGGCCAAGTGCGGCATTGGAAAGCCGGGCGTGGTAGCCGCGGATGGTTCCGGATTTCTCCAGATTGTCGAGCCGGCGCGAACACGCCGACTGCGACAGGCCAACCTTCTCGGCAAGTGCTGCATTGGGTATCCTGCCATCCTTCTGCAAAGTCTCGAGAATGGCGATATCGATCCTGTCGAGCGGCATTTTTCGTGAATCCTGCGAATATTCCACTATTTTGCGCAACGATTATCGAAACCGAGCTGTTCGCGCAAGCGCATTCGCAAACACCTGCACAGCGATTCGTGGTTCACTCTACTGATACAGGGAAACGAGCCCAAAGGGCCGGATCAGGAGAAGACAATGCGCGTCGGCTGCCCCAAGGAAATCAAGAACCACGAATATCGCGTCGGCCTCACGCCGGGCTCGGTTCGCGAATATGTCGCCCATGGCCATGAAGTGCTGGTCGAGACCGGCGCCGGCGCCGGCATCGGCGCCGATGACAACGCCTACCGCGCGGCTGGCGCAACGATCGCCAAGACGGCAGCCGACGTGTTCGCCAAGTCGGACATGATCGTCAAGGTCAAGGAGCCGCAACCCAATGAATGGGCGCAGCTTCGCGAAGGCCAGATTCTCTATACCTATCTCCACCTGGCTCCGGATCCGGAGCAGACCAAGGGCCTGCTCGCTTCCGGCGTGACCGCAATCGCCTACGAGACCGTGACCGACGACCGTGGCGGCCTGCCGCTGCTGGCGCCGATGTCAGAAGTCGCCGGACGGCTATCGATCCAGGCCGGCGCCACGGCTCTGCAGAAGGCCAATGGCGGCCGCGGCGTGCTGCTCGGCGGCGTGCCCGGCGTGCTGCCCGGCAAGGTCACCGTGCTCGGCGGTGGCGTCGTCGGCCTGCACGCGGCCAGGATGGCGGCGGGTCTTGGCGCGGACGTCACCATCATCGACCGCTCGATCCCGCGCCTGCGCCAGCTCGACGACCTCTTTGCCGGCCGGGTGCACACCCGTTACTCGACCGTCGAGGCGCTCGAGGAAGAGTGCTTTTCGGCCGACATCGTCGTCGGCGCCGTGCTGATTCCGGGCGCCGCGGCACCCAAGCTGGTTTCGCGCGAAATGCTGTCGGGCATGAAGAAGGGTTCGGTGCTGGTCGACGTCGCCATCGACCAGGGCGGCTGCTTCGAGACCTCGCACGCCACCACCCATGCCGACCCGACCTACGAGGTTGACGGCGTCATTCACTACTGCGTCGCCAACATGCCCGGCGCGGTGCCGGTCACGTCAGCCCACGCGCTCAACAACGCAACGCTTCACTATGGCCTGCAGCTTGCCGACAAGGGCCTGAAGGCGCTGGTCGACGACCACCACCTGCGTAACGGCCTCAATGTTCACAAGGGCAAGATCACCAACCGGGCGGTCGCCGAGGCACTCGGCTACGAACTGGTTGAGCCGAAAGCCGTTCTCGCGGCCTGACTTCACCCTTAAAAGCGACCTCCTGTCAGCCCGCCGGTTCATTCCGGCGGGTTTTTTCTTGACCTGACGGCGGGCAACAAAAAAGCGGAGCCAAAGCCCCGCTTCCTCGATATCGAGATTTGCCGCCGGTTCATCCGCGGTCGGCAAATCGATCGACAATCGCTGTCTAGCGCGATTATGCGACGGGAGTACGACAAGCGCTCTCCGCCCGGCGGTTCCAATGCCTCAGGCGCGCTCGATGCGGCACTGGTAGCAATTGTTGCGCGCCGAGCGGACATGGACATAGGCGATATCGTCGCGCTCGAACAAGGTCTCGGCCCGCGCAGCAATTGCTCCGGTCGGGATGACACCGCCGCTGCCGTAGACGATACGGTCATCCCTGCCGTAGCCGCGCACGATGTAGTCAGGGCTTTCGAGAATCTCGGGTAGCACCTCGGTCTCGGCGGCGCGGTCGCATTCTTCGGCATGCAGGAAGATCGGCCCGGTTTCGGCATAGGGCTGAAGCTCCGGGAATGGCCGGTAAGCCAGAATGAGGTAGGCGTCGCCGGCGGCGATGTTCTTCAGACAATGCCGGCAAGGCATGCCGTCCCCGTCGGAAATCTTTCGCTCGGGCGTGTGGCCGTAAGCATCGGGACCGCCAAACTGCAGGGCCCTGACATCCCGGGTCGGCAGAGCTTTGAACTGGATGGTCATGGTAAAATCTCCGGTGTCGTCGACCGGAAATTATGCCTTCACGTCAGTGCTTCCCACCCGATTCCTGCGAGTTAGCGAATGGTTCAGTTTTTAGTTGATGTCACGGCCGCATGACGCTGGCCGAGCGTTCACCGAAAGGCAGCGGATGCACGATTTCCTTCTTCTGCGCCACCGGCGCAAAGCCGAGCTTCTGGTAGAGCGGCAAAGCCGCCGGATGATCGAGCGTGCAGGTCTGCACCGTCACCCGCTTGGGCCCGTACGACCACGCCGCTGCAATCGCCGCACCCAGGAACCAGCGGCCGATGCCTTGCCCTGTCGCATGTTCCATCATGCCGAAATAGGCGAGTTCGACTTCTTCCGGCAGATGCGGCTTGAGGTCGAAGAAGCCGGCCGGCGCACCGTCGAGATAGAGCACCCTGATGTCGCGGTCCTCGCGGTGGATGCCGGCTGAAAGCTCGTCGTCATCCAGCCTCAGCACATTGACCCAGTGCCATTTGCGTCCCACCCGGTCCATCAAATAGCGGTAGAAATGCAGGGGAATGTCCTTGGTCTTCAACAGCGCGACCTGACGGTTGTAGGGCACCGGTGGCGAATAGGCCGGCGGCACATGCATCTCGAGAAACGTCACCGTGACTTCGATGTCTTCCAGCGCGCCGTTTTCCATCGTCTTCATTCCTTGCCGGTCACGACGGGCGTGTCGGAACGCCCACCCCACTCCGTCCACGAACCGTCGTAGAGCCTGTTGTCGGTATGGCCAAGCGTTTCCAGCGCCAGCGTCGCCACCGCGGCTGTAATGCCGGAACCGCACGAAGTGATGACGGGTTTCGACAGATCGATGCCCGCCGCCTCCATCACCTTGCGCAGGCGGTCCTTCGACAACAGCTCGCCATTTTCCGACAGCGCCGAATAGGGCAGATTGCGCGCGCCAGGCATATGGCCGGAGCGGATACCGGCGCGCGGTTCAGGCTCCGTGCCGGAAAAGCGGCCCGGTCCACGGGCATCGGCGATCTGGCTTTCCCCGGTATCGACGATCCGGCGCATGTCGGCGAGGCTGGCGACGCGACCGGCGTCGAAATTGGCATGAAACACACTTGGCGCGATCTTGGTCGGTTCGGCCGTTACCGGCCGGCCGGCCGCTTTCCAGCCATCGAAGCCGCCGTCCAGAATATAGGTCTGGAAGACGCCCATCACGCGAAACATCCACCACGCCCGAGGCGCTGAGAAGAAACCCGGACCGTCATAAACGACGATGGTGTCGTCGGCCGAAACACCCATCGACCCGACATACTGGGCAAAATGCTGCGGTGACGGCAACGTATGCGGCAGCGGCGAATCCGGGTCCGAAACCGCATCCTGATCCAGAAACCGTGCGCCCGGAATGTGGGCGGCCTGGTATTCGCCGCGCGCATCGCGCTTCTGCGCCGGGAGATACCAGGATGCGTCGATGATCGTCAGACCCGGCTCGCCGAGGCGCTGCTGCAGCCAATCCGCGTCGACGGTGAAAGGACTGTCCTCGGCCATTTTTTCTCCTGCTCGCCTTTTGGCGGTGATTGTCCGATTAAAGCGCTTCGCGTTGAAACGGGTTCCGGTGACGCGCTTTAAGTCTTGTTTTTATGCATGTCGTTGTCTCAAAACCGGGGCCACTTTTGGGCGACATGCATCAGTTCGCCGGCATCCGGGCCGAAGCGGATGCGGAAGCGCCGGTTCTCACGGCCCTTCTTCTCGATCTTGCCGATATGGATTTCGCCGACTTCACCGGTGCTTTTGACATGGGTGCCGCCGCAGGGCTGGCTATCCACCGAAGCGTTGTCACCGATGCAGACCAGGCGGATTTTGCCGGTGCCAACCGGCGGCCGGACGTTCTTGGATTTCACCAGGCCGGGGTTGGCGGCCAGTTCCTCGTCACTGATCAGCCTGGTGAAGATCGGGTGATCGGCCCGCACCAGATCCATCAGGCTCGCCGTCACCTCTTCCTTGCTGAAGCTGGCGTCGGGAATATCGAAATCGACGCGGCTGTCATCCTCGGAAACAGACGCGCCCGTGATCGGGAACGGGCAGACCACAGTGAGCAGGTGACAAGCCGCGTGCATGCGCATCAAAAGATGCCGGCGCTCCCAGTCGATCGCCAGGCTCAAGCGATCACCGACCTCTGGAACCCTCTGCTCCAGCGCCGGCACATGGATGATCTCGTCCTTGGTCTCGCCCGTAATGGTGGCGGCGATGGCGATGCGGCTGCCATCGGCGCGTTCGAGATAACCGGTATCGCCCGGTTGGCCGCCCGAGGTGGCGTAGAAGATCGTCCGGTCGAGAATGATGCCGCCGCGGTCGTTGACGGCAACGACCGTGGCATCCGCCGTGCGCAGATAGGCGTCGTCGCGAAACAGCGCTTCGGTCCGGTGCGCCATCACGAGACCTTTTCGAACGGCACCGAAATCGTGCTCCGCTGCTCCATCCAGCCCGGTATCGGCAGGTTCTTCTCGCGCAGGAATTCCGGGTTGAACAGCTTCGATTGATAGCGCGTGCCATAGTCGCAAAGGATGGTCACGATGGTGTGGCCGGGCCCAAGTTCGCGTGCCAGACGGATCGCGCCGGCAATGTTGATGCCGGTCGAGCCACCGACGCAAAGGCCTTCTTCCTGGATCAGGTCGAAGACGATCGGCAGCGCATCCTCGTCCGGGATCTGGAACGAAAAATCCGGCGTGAAGCCATCGAGATTGGCGGTGATGCGCCCCTGCCCGATGCCTTCGGTGATCGAGCTGCCTTCGGACTTCAACTCACCGCTGGTGTAGAAACTGTAGAGCGCGGCCCCCAGCGGATCGGCGAGCGCGATCTTGACGTCCTTGCTCCTGGCTTTCAATCCGAAGGCGACACCGGCGAGCGTTCCGCCCGAACCGACCGCCGAGACAAAGCCGTCGACCTTGCCGCCGGTCTGGTTCCAGATCTCCTGCGCCGTGGTGCGGATATGACCGTCACGGTTGGCGACATTGTCGAACTGGTTGGCCCAGATGGCGCCGTTCGGCTCCGTCCGCGCCATCTGCTCGGCCAGCCGCCCCGACAGTTTCACGTAATTGTTGGGGTTCTTGTAAGGCACCGCAGGCACCTCGATCAGCTCGGCGCCGAGCAGCTTGATGGTGTCCTTCTTTTCCTGACTCTGCGTGTCGGGAATGACGATGACGGTGCGGTATCCCAGCGCCTTGGCGACCAGCGTCAGCCCGATGCCGGTATTGCCGGCCGTTCCCTCGACAATGACGCCGCCGGGCTTCAGCAGCCCGCGCTGCTCGGCGTCGCGGATGATGAACAGACCGGCGCGATCCTTGACCGACTGGCCCGGATTCATGAACTCGGCCTTGCCCAGGATCTCGCAACTGGTTTGTTCAGACGCTTTGTTGAGGCGGATCAGAGGCGTGTTGCCGATCACGTCGATCACAGAACGGGGCATTCAGGATTCCTTGTGTAGCTGCGCCGAAACCGTAGAAACCCGAAGCTTCGGTTTCAAGGCAAGAATTTGTCTGGACCAGTCGCATTTGCGGCACTGTTGCCGCGCCGACGCTTCTCAATATCGCCTTCATGGCCCACAGTTCATTTCCTCACTGTGATGAAAGCACTCTTTTCATTCGATTTCTTCATCGCTAGAGCAAGGCACGAACAAGTCGACAGGGCGCAGCATGACACTCTATCGAGCCAATCCGAAGCACGGCGTCGCCTGGATCACGGGCGGCAGCAGCGGCATCGGCCGTTCACTGGCCAGGGATCTTGCGTCCCAGGGCTATGCCGTCGCGGTGACAGCGCTCGACGACGATCCGATCGACACGCTTGTCGTCGAGACCGCGCAGATGCCGGGCAGTGTCACGGCCTTTCCCTGTGATGTCACCGACGAGCCGCGCATGGCAAAAACCGTCGCCGCGATCGAGAAGGAACTCGGGCCTATCGTGCTCGCCGTCTTCAATGCCGGGAACTACATTTCGACGCCGGGAGAAAATCTAGTCGTCAACGACTTTCGCCGGTCCTTCGATGTCAACTATTTCGGCATCATCAACGGCCTGGTGCCCGTCATCCAGCGCATGCGTGTGCGGGCACGCGGCCACGTCGTGCTGGTCGGCTCGGTCACCGCCTATTTCGGCTGGCCGACCACGGCCGCCTATGGCGGCACCAAGGCGGCGATCAACATCCTGGCCGAGTCGCTGAAATATGACTTCGACAAGATGAATGTGCGTATCCAGGTGATCAACCCGGGCTTCATCGACACCGCTCTGACCGAGAAGAACATGCTGCCGATGCCGGGGCTGATGCCGGTCAGCCGCGCGACGCGCCGTATGGCCCAGGGCATCAAGTCCGGCGGCTTCGAAGTCACCTTCCCGCGCCGGCTGAGCTGGCCTCTGAAACTGCTCAGCCTGCTGCCGAGGCCGCTGTGCAGAGGGGTGATCAGCCTGATGACCAGTTGGAAGGCGCGTCCGTTGCACTACGACCGCAAGCCACAAAGCGAATAGAACGCCATCGACATTGGCAAGTTCCCCTCTCCGGGCAGAGCGTTGCCTGTTTGTGACCGCCGCCATAGGCTGAGGGATTGTTGCGTGGAGTCTGCGATGGGGCGACGGATCGTGCTTGCTGTGCTGGGCCTTGTCGTTGTCCTCGCACTGGCTTTCGTGCTTGGCCCGCGCGTCAAAATCGACACCACGATCCGTTTCGATCCCTCGGTCATAGGCGACGATCCGCAGGCCTATGTGGCGAAGATAGAAGCCGCCATACCCGGAATCCGTGACGGGCTGGAGAAGGAGATCGTGTGGGCCAATCCGATGGTGCATGCCAGGACGCCGCTGTCGATCGTCTATATCCACGGCTTTTCCGCATCGAAGGGCGAGGTCCGCCCGCTGCCGGACGAGGTGGCCGACCAGCTCGACGCCAATCTGTTCTACACCCGCCTTACCGGTCACGGGCAGGACGGGGCGGCGATGATGCAAGGCAGCGTCAATGCCTGGATCAACGATTATGAGGAGGCGCTCGCCATCGGCAGGGCGATCGGCGACAAGGTGATCGTCATCTCGACCTCGACCGGCGGCTCGCTGGCGACATGGGCGGCAACGCAGCCGGGCGCGTCGGACGGTGTGGCGGCGATTGCGTTCATCTCGCCGAATTTCGGCGTCAAGGCGTCCGGCGCCGAAATCCTGACCATGCCCTGGGGCAAGCAGATTGCCGAGCTCGTCGGCGGCAAGGAACGCAGCTTTCCGACCCGCAACGCCCTGCACGAGAAATTCTGGACGCACAAATATCCGATGGCCGCGACACTGCCGATGGCGGCGCTGACCGAACTCGCCTACGCCGCGCCGGTGGAAAAGGCGACGATACCGGCTCTCTTCATCTTCTCCGATTCCGACAGAGTGGTGCGCGAAGACCGCACCCGCGAAAGCGCCGGGCGCTGGGGCGCGCCGCATGAACTGGTTCCGGTCGACGACACCGGCGATCCCGACAACCACGTCATCGCCGGCGATGCAATGTCGCCGTCGACCACGACCTTTCTGGCGCAAAGGATCGCCGTCTGGGTCGAGGCGGTGGCCAAGTAGCCTCCAGACGAAAAGGGCGACCGAAGCATCGCTTCAGCCGCCCTTTCTTTGTCACTCATGGGCAATCAGCCAGCCTAAGCTTGACTGATTACAACGCGGTCTGGCTTACGCAGCCCGCGCAGCCGGACGCTTACCGCCAAAGCGGCGCTTGTTGTTGCCCTTGAAAGGCTTGGCGCCTTCCGGCTTGCGCTCGCCAGCGAAGGCCGGCTTGTCGCCGAAGCGCTTCTTGCCAAAGCCGTTGCCCTTGTTCTCACCACCGGGCCGCCTGCCGTCGCGACGACCATTGCCGTTGCGGTCATTGGCCGGCTCGAAGCGCTCGTTCTTTTCAGCCGGATTGCGCAGCGGATCAGGGCTGCCGAGATGGTCGGCAACGATCGGCAGCTTGGTGCGGATGATGCGCTCGACCTGGCGCAGCTTGCTGTTTTCCGACGGATCGCAGAGCGTGATGGCGATACCGTCCATACCGTTGCGGCCGGTGCGGCCGATGCGGTGGACATAGCTCTCGGCTTCGTCCGGCAGGTCGAAATTCACGACATGGCTGATGCCGGGCACGTCGATGCCGCGCGCCGCGATGTCGGTCGCCACCAGAATGCGCACCGAGCCCTCACGGAAATCGTTCAGCGCCTTCTGGCGGGCGTTCTGCGACTTGTTGCCATGGATGACGGCGGCCTTGAAGCCGTCGCGCTCGAGGTCCTTGGTCACCCGGTCGGCACCATGCTTGGTGCGCGAAAAGATGATGACGGACTTCATCGCCTCGTCGGCGAGCATGGTCGACAGCACCTGGCGCTTCTGCTTGGTGCGGGCAAAGACGACGCCCTGCACGATCTCGGCTGCCGCCGTGCTGTGGGGGGCGACTTCGACGCGGATCGGGTTCTTCAACAGGCCTTTCGCCAGTTCGGCGATTTCGGCTGGCATGGTCGCGGAGAACAGCACCGTCTGACGGTCGGGCGCGGTCGCCTTGGCGATGCGCTTGACGTCGTTGATGAAGCCCATATCCAGCATGCGGTCGCCTTCGTCCAGCACCAGCCATTTGGTGTCGGCAAGCACGAGGTCGCCCTCACGCACCAGATCGGTCAGCCGGCCTGGTGTGGCGATCAGGATGTCGACGCCGGGCGCAACCTTCTTCACCTGGCTGAAGCGCGAGACGCCACCGAGCACGAGCGCGGTCGAGACATGCGCGCCCTTGGCGAGCAACTTGATCATGTCCTCGATCTGCACGGCGAGTTCGCGCGTCGGCGCCAGAATCAGCGCACGCGCCGTCTTCGGCCGGCGCTTGGTGCCGAGAGCGATGATCTTCGACAGGATCGGCAGCGCAAAGGCCGCGGTCTTGCCCGAACCGGTCTGGGCAATGCCGAAAATGTCACGGCCTTCCAGCTGCGGCGGGATCGCCTGGGTCTGGATCGGCTTCGGCTCGGTGAAGCCGGCGGCATGGGTCGCCTTGAGCAGCGCGCCCGTAATTCCAAGTGCTGCGAAACCAGAGAGTTCCCCAGTACCGAGCAAAGTGTTTTCGTTGGTCAAAATATTCTTCTTTCACGCGGCTCCTGGCCGCAAACATCAATGGCGGCAGGGCGCAACCTGCCGTCGGATAAATTGTCATGAAACGACAAGGCGGGCGGACGGGATCGTCCACTCGGCTGCGCTGTCGTGCCCGCAGGCATCATACCACGGGGCTTTTTCGCCGCTTTGTGATGTACCGGAAAGAGGGGCCGATATACCGGAAAGAGGGAAAACAGACGCAACCAGTCTCATTTGTCGAGAAGGCCGGATTGTTCCCGGCCCAAGCGCCTATGTCGCCGCATATGGCCCAGTTCGCGGCCAAATGCAAGGGGCGTCATGCTGCAGCGCAACAAAACCATGGCGCAAGCGGTGCTTGCGCTCGCTTGCCGGCACGATTACCACGAAATGCCGCTGGCCTGGGAGATAACCGATGAAGGACGTGCTGAAGGAACTCGAACGCCGCCGCGACATCGCCCGCATGGGTGGCGGCCAGGACCGCATCGATGCACAGCACAAGAAGGGCAAGCTCACCGCGCGCGAGCGCATCGAGGTCTTTCTCGACGAGGGCTCGTTCGAGGAATTCGACATGTATGTCGAGCACCGCTCGACCGATTTCGGCATGGAGAAGACCAAGATCGCCGGCGACGGTGTGGTCACCGGCTGGGGCACCGTCAACGGCCGCCCGGTTTACCTGTTCGCCAAGGACTTTACCGTGTTCGGCGGTTCGCTGTCGGAAGCGCATGCCGAAAAGGTCATCAAGGTGCAAGAGATGGCTCTGCGCAACCGTGCGCCGATCATCGGCCTTTATGACGCCGGCGGCGCGCGCATCCAGGAAGGCGTGGCCGCACTGGGCGGCTATGCCGAGATCTTTCAGCGCAACGTGCTCGCCTCCGGTGTCATTCCGCAGATTTCGCTGATCATGGGTCCTTGTGCCGGCGGCGATGTCTATTCGCCGGCGATGACCGACTTCATCTTCATGGTGCGCGACACCTCCTACATGTTCGTCACCGGACCGGATGTGGTGAAGACCGTCACCAATGAGACGGTGACCGCCGAGAGCCTCGGCGGCGCCTCCGTCCACACGACGAAATCCTCGATCGCCGACGGCGCCTATGACAATGACGTCGAAGCACTGCTGCAGATGCGCCGGCTGGTCGACCTGCTGCCCGCCTCCAACACGTCGGAGCTCCCGGAGATCGAATGCTACCAGTCGGTCACCGACCACGATCTGTCGCTCGACCGGCTGATCCCCGACAATGCCAACAAGCCCTACGACATCAAGGAGTTGATCCTGAAGGTCGCCGATGAAAGCGACTTCTTCGAGATCCAGCAGAATTTCGCCAAGAACATCGTCACCGGGTTCGGGCGCGTCGAGGGCCGCACCGTCGGCTTCGTCGCCAACCAGCCGATGGTGCTGGCGGGCGTGCTCGATTCGGACGCCAGCCGCAAGGCTGCCCGTTTCGTGCGCTTCTGCGACTGCTTTTCGATCCCGATCGTCACCTTTGTCGATGTTCCCGGCTTCCTGCCCGGCACGGCGCAGGAATATGGCGGGCTGATCAAGCACGGCGCGAAACTCCTGTTCGCCTATGCCGAGGCCACCGTGCCGAAGATCACCGTCATCACCAGAAAAGCCTACGGCGGCGCCTATGACGTGATGGCGTCAAAACACCTGCGCGGCGACATGAACTATGCCTGGCCGACTGCACAGATCGCCGTGATGGGCGCCCGGGGCGCGGTCGAGATCATCTACCGCAAGGACATCGGCGACGCCGAAAAGATCGCAGCCCATACAAAGGCTTACGAGGATCGCTTCCTGTCCCCCTTCGTCGCCGCCGAGCGCGGTTATGTCGATGAGGTGATCATGCCGCACTCGACCCGCCGCCGCATCGCGCGCGCGCTCCGGATGCTGCGCAACAAGGACATGCAGAACCCCTGGAAGAAGCACGACAATATCCCGCTGTGAGGCATCCTGTCGGGCGGACGTATCCAGTTGGTCGCAACAGGGCAGATCATTCCTCTTCCGCCGCGCCAAACCCCGCTCCCATGGTGGCACGCACGGAACTGCCCCAAGGCGTCGCATGGTTGTCGATGCGCATCTGGAAGATGAAATAGGTCGGCGAACAGAAGCCGATGCCCCTGATCTTGCCGATGCCAGGCGTATCGGGCGGCAGCGATTGACACATATAGTCCTCGCGGCAGAAATGATCGGCCGAACAGGCCGGCCTGTTGCCGCGATTGACGGCGCCGCCAAGGCATTGGTCGAAGTTGTTGGTGGCCACGCAGATGTCGAATTTCTTGCCGCCGACCAGCCCGCAGATCTCGTTCGGCATCGGCTTACCGGCTTTGAAGGCCGCGAAGACACGGTCCTTGTCGTCGCAGCCGCGATAAGCAATTCCGGCAGGCACACCGATCTTCGGCGGACGGCAGGTGTAAGCGGTGCGCGAGACGTCCGGTGCGAAAGCCGCGAACTGGCCCGATATGCTGTAGCGGTCGTTGAACGGCTGCGCTTCGTTGCTGGCGATCGAGCCGGTCAGGCAGGGATGGCCGGAAAACATCTTTTCGCTGTCCTTGGGCAGCAGGCATTGTGCCAGCTTGGTCCGCACCCCCGATGCCGTCGCCAGCGGCGTGCAGACCGTGCCGCTGCCGCACTGCCAGGTGGTGCCGAAGCGGGCGGCATCTTCCGGCATCAGGCACGGCATTGCCATCTCTGCCGGCGCGTAGTCGACCGCGCCGGCGTCCGTCCAGGCAGCCGGCGGTGCAAAGGAGAGCGGACGGAAGCGGTTCGGCTCCTTGCCTTGCGCCATGGCGCGCAGCCAAGCCTGACGGCGCGGGATTTCGGCGTGAAGATGCGGCGAAATGCCGACCTCGATGCGGTTCAACGGCGACGTCGTCTTGTCGTCGAGACCAATGAAGTGGAACCCCGCCGTCGAACCAGCCTGATGGCACCCCTGGCAGGCGCCATTATCCAGCCGCTCGACCAGCGCTTCAGGCGTGCGCACCAGTTTCAGCCCGGAATAATCGAGCGACGCGAATTCCCCGGGTTGGAACAGCGGCGTGAACGGGTGGTTGGCCTGTCGCGCACTGCCGAAGGTCGACCAGGAGATGACCTTCCTGGCCAGGAACTCGTCGGGGATTTCGTAGACGCCTTCATCGACCGCCGGCAGATTGGCGCTGACATAGGCGGCGAGCCTTGCCTTCAGCGCCGCGTCTTGCGAGAGCCGTGCGGTGTCCGGCGTGTTCTCCAGCGGCTTCTCGCTGACCGTCCCGCCATCGATGCCGAATATCCGCATGAGATAGGCTGCCTGGCCGCCGAACTCGGTTTCCTGACCGGAGGGAAAGCGCACCACCTGTGCGTTGAGTTCCAGCTGCTTGAAGGTCAGCCCGGCTTTCTCCAGCGGTCCGCCGGTCAGCCAGCCAGCATCGACGGTCTCGTCAAGCTGTGGCGTCCAGCGTCCGGCAACGCCGACGCAGCCGCCATCGGCATCGGGTGCCGCGCTGTAGACGGCGTTGAAATTGAACGGCAGACGCGACGCCAGCAGCTTGCCGTTTTTCCGGAAACTGTAGGCAAGTCGGTAGATGAAGCGCACCTCGCCGCAGCTCCTGTCACCCAGCAGCACCGCGAAGTCGCGACGGTCGAGCCGGTTGACGACGCCGACCAGTCGGAAGCGCGCGGCATCGGTCTTCAGCCAGCGCATGTCCATGATGCGGCCGACATTGCCGTCGGTAACCTCGTAAAGCGGCCGCCCGCCGGCTTTCATGTCGGCGCGCAGTGCGGCAACATCGGCCGCTACAGTCTCGACGACAGCGTGATAGGCCGGCGCCTTGTCGTAGAGGGTTTTTAGATCACCCTCGTCTGGCGTGCTAAAAAGACCGGCGAAGCCATACCCCTTGGCATCGAGCACCGCGAGCACTGCCGGGTCACCGACGATCGTCACAGGACCTTCGGCGCGCGCTTCAGACGCCGCGAACACAGCAAAGAAGGTGGCGAGCAGCAGAGCCAGGGCGCGGCTCATGGAGCGCCCGTACGCGCTTCGACAAGTTCGCGCAGCACCGGCACCAGCGCCCGCGGCAGATCCTCGGCGATCAGCCCCGGCCCGAACCGGCTGCCGGCTTCGGCATGGATCCACACCGCGGCGCAGGCCGCTTCGAACGCCGGCATGCCTTGCGCAAGCAGCCCGGCGATGATGCCGGACAGCACGTCGCCCGAGCCTGCGGTGGCAAGCCATGCCGCGCCGTTGCTGTTGATCGCCGCAAGGCCGTTCGGCGCCGCGATCACGGTGTCGGCGCCCTTGTAGACGATGATGGCATTTGCACGTGCCGCGGCCAAACGCGCCCTGGCCAGTTTGGATGTGGCAACGTCATCGGCGATGCCGGGAAACAGCCTGGCGAACTCTCCGTCGTGCGGCGTCATCACCAGAGCCGGTGCGTCCGGTTGGCGAGAAGCTTGGAACAAGACGTCGGGCGCCTCGCGAAACGAGGTGATCGCGTCGGCGTCGAACACGAGGCCGTCAATCCGGGTTGAGGTATCCCGCTGCTCGCCAGAGGTGAGCAGCGCGAGTGCAAATTTCCGCGTCTTTTCGCCAACGCCAAAGCCTGGCCCGAGAACAAAGGCCGACGGTCGGCGTTCGCCGATGAACGAGTCGATGTCGACGCTGTCGTCGGCCTTGCGCAACATGATCGAGGTGAGATGCGCGGCATTGACCTGCATGGCATTGGCTGGCGACAGCACGGTGACCGCCCCTGCCCCGCATCTCGCTGCGGCAAGTGCCGACAGCCGCGCCGCGCCGGTGGCGCTCGGGCCACCGGAAAAGACGCCGACATGGCCGCGATTGTATTTGTGTGCGTCCACGGCCGGCACGGGAAATTCCCGTAACCACAGGTCCGGCACATTCTCGAAGGTCGACACGGTGAGCTGGGCGATGATGCCGTCGCCGATGCCGATATCGGCGAGCACGATCTCGCCACATCGTTCCCGTCCCGGGAGCAGCAGGTGGCCAGGCTTTTTTCGCGCGAAGGTGACGGTGACCTCGGCGCGAAACGCCTTGCCCAATATTTCGCCGCTGGCCCCAGAGACACCCGACGGCAGGTCGACCGCGACGACAGGCAGGCGCAGGGCTGTGGCAGTATCGACGGCTTTCGCGGCATCGCCGGACAGCGGCTTGGACAGCCCTGCCCCATAGAGCGCGTCGACCACGATCGAGCCGGCCTCGGCGGCAAAATCCGACAGTGGTCGAGGCTTGACCGGGCATTGCGCGGCGGCGAGTGCCGCATCGCTTTCCGGCCTCGGCGTCCCGCTTGCCCAGATCGTCGTGCCGACGCCGCTGCCGGCTAGGATGCGGGCAACGATATAGCCATCGCCGCCATTGTTGCCGGGTCCGCAAAGCACGTGGACGTGCGTCGCCGCCGGGTAGCGCTTGAGGACCACAGCTGCGACCGCTTCGCCGGCGCGCCGCATCAGGTCGATACCGTGGGTTGGACCGGCGGCAATCGTCAGCCGATCGGCCTCGCTCATTTCGGCCGGGGAATGAAGTTCGTTGCTCATGGATTGCCGATCCGCATTCGATCAAGCATTGTCCAATTTTCGATCCGAAGCAAACAAAGGGGAGTTGGCAAAATTTGCGGGTCATTTCGTTGGGATGAGGGCATCGCAGGCACAAAACCGCCCACCGGATAGGCGATATGCCTAATTATTGTGCGGACGCACATGCTGGCGCTGTGTAGGCTTCAGCAGCCCATGCCGCACCTGATGCAGTGAATGACGCGAATTTGCATCCCGGCGCGGCGCGGCTTTGAAATCGTATGAGACCGCTTCAAATCCGTCCAATTGGCACAGTTCGTGCTTGATGGAGGCGCAAGCGGGGCTCACAACCCGTTTTTTTGGCAGTGGAGGCCACTTTTTACATGAAAAAGATCGAAGCGATCATCAAGCCATTCAAGCTGGACGAAGTGAAGGAAGCGCTTCAGGAGGCCGGACTGCAAGGCATCACGGTTACCGAGGCGAAAGGCTTCGGTCGTCAGAAGGGCCATACCGAACTCTACCGCGGCGCCGAATATGTCGTCGATTTTCTGCCCAAGGTGAAGATCGAGGTCGTGCTCGGCGATGACGCTGTCGAAGGCGCGATCGAGGCCATCCGCAAGGCGGCCCAGACAGGCCGTATCGGCGACGGCAAGATCTTCGTCTCCAACATCGAGGAGGTCGTGCGAATCCGCACCGGCGAAACCGGTATGGACGCGGTCTGATCCGGCCCGGCCATCCGCCTGAAAACCGTCATCATCAAAAAACGTCATCAAACAGGGATACATGACATGACGACAGCCAAAGACATCATGAAGCAGATCAAGGACAACGACGTGAAATTCGTCGACCTGCGCTTCACCGACCCGAAGGGCAAGCTGCAACACGTGACGATGGATGTCATCGAGGTCGAGGAAGACATGTTCGCCGATGGCGTGATGTTCGACGGCTCTTCGATTGCCGGCTGGAAGGCCATCAACGAGTCCGACATGGTGCTGATGCCCGACCCGGACACGGTCCACATGGACCCGTTCTTCGCGCAGTCGACCATGGTCATCCTGTGCGACATTCTCGATCCGGTTTCGGGCGAATCCTACAACCGTGATCCGCGCGGCACGGCCAAGAAGGCCGAGGCCTACATGAAGTCGGAAGGCATCGGCGACCAGATCTTCGTCGGCCCGGAAGCCGAATTCTTCGTCTTCGACGATGTGAAGTACAAGGCCGACCCTTACAACACCGGCTTCAAGCTCGATTCCACCGAACTGCCGTCGAACGACGACACCGACTACGAGACCGGCAATCTCGGCCACCGTCCGCGCATCAAGGGCGGCTATTTCCCGGTGCCGCCGATCGATTCCGCGCAGGACATGCGCTCCGAGATGCTGACCGTGCTCGCCGAAATGGGTGTGCGCGTCGAAAAGCACCACCACGAGGTCGCCGCTGCCCAGCACGAACTCGGCATCAAGTTCGACACGCTGGTCCGCAACGCCGACAAGATGCTGATCTACAAATATGTCGTGCACCAGGTTGCCAACGCCTACGGCAAGACGGCCACCTTCATGCCGAAGCCGATCTTCGGCGACAATGGTTCGGGCATGCATGTCCACCAGTCGATCTGGAAGAACGGCAAGCCGACCTTCGCCGGCAATGAATATGCCGGCCTGTCGGAAAGCTGCCTGTTCTACATCGGCGGCATCATCAAGCACGCCAAGGCGATCAACGCTTTCACCAACCCGCTGACCAATTCCTACAAGCGTCTGGTGCCGGGGTACGAAGCGCCGGTGCTGCTCGCCTATTCGGCGCGTAACCGCTCGGCTTCCTGCCGCATCCCGTTCGGCTCGTCGCCCAAGTCCAAGCGCGTCGAGGTCCGCTTCCCCGATCCGGGCGCGAACCCCTACCTCGCCTTCGCTGCCATGCTGATGGCCGGTCTCGACGGCATCAAGAACAAGATCCACCCCGGCCAGCCGATGGACAAGGACCTTTACGATCTGCCGCCGAAGGAGCTGAAGAAGATCCCGACCGTCTGCGGTTCGCTGCGCGAAGCGCTGCAGAGCCTCGACAAGGATCGCGGCTTCCTGAAAGCCGGCGGCGTCTTCGACGACGACCAGATCGACAGCTACATCGAGCTGAAGATGGCCGAGGTGATGCGCTTCGAAATGACCCCGCATCCGGTCGAGTACGACATGTACTATTCGGTCTAAGATTCGATATAATATTCAAGCCCTTGAAAGATTTCCCTCTTTCAAGGGCTTTTTGCTGCGCTCCCACAGGCCACGCGTGTACCGACAGGCCCGCGCCCATCGTGATCGGCGCGTCTTTCTTGTCATTGAGCCTTTCGGCGTGGGAATGCCTGGGTTGCCCAGCCCGCGATTCATCGGCAGGCAGAAACAGCTCGGTCGATGGTGAAGATGAAGCCAGGAGCGAGCGGAGCACTGCCTCAGGCTACAGTGACCGCTCGTCCGGCGCCCACGCCTATGCTGCCGTTCAAGAAAACCCCGCCCGTCCGAACAGCATCGCGTGACGTAACCCCAAGAGCTGCGAATACGCATGCTGCATTGCAATCTGTCAACGCCGCTCGCCGGGATGCAGATCGCCGATTTGGGGGGTTGAACAGAGGCTTGTGAAATGGCGTATCAGCGGACGGAAGCCACCGAAACAGGCGGTTTTCCGGGCTTTTCAGGCGCTTTCGTGGTCCGCTACACGAGCTTGCGGGAGGCCTCGCACCCGCCTGGAGCAACCCGCCTGGACGGCCCTCATGGTGGTCTTTCCGCCTGACTTTTTTTGGGGGCTTTTGTTCGGTGAGGGCATCGCCACAAAAAGAACCCCGGCATAGGCCGGGGTTCCTGCAGGAGCAGACCCGTCGGAGGGACGTGGATCTACCCGGCAAGCTCGTCGGGACCGTGCAGGTTCCAGTCCGTACGCCTGGCCAGGACCACTAGGTAGTAGACCGCCGGCACGACCATGATCAGGCCTGTCGCGATCAGGCTCGGACGGACGAAGGCGACGTCCAGGTAGTTCTGGTAAGCGACGTAGATCAGCGCCAGGAGGGCGAGGACGGCCGGGACCGGGAACAACGGCATGCGATAGTGCCCGCCATCGGTGGTGCCGCTGCGCGCCGCCACCGATGCACCGTTGCTGCCTGGCCAATGCAAGGTGCTGGCGCGGCGCGTTCCGCTCGGCCTGGCGCGCACCGGCACCAGCGGCTCGCATTTCTCCGGCGACATCTTTCTCGCCTTCTCGACAGGCAATCCCGACGCGCTCAACGGCCGTTTCCCGCAAGGCCCGGCGAACGAGCAGAGCTACGGCCATATGGACTTCATTCCATGGGGGCGGATGGACAATTTCTACGCCGCCGTGGTGCAAGCGACCGAGGAGGCCGTGCTCAACGCCCTGGTCGCCAACCATGACATGATCGGCCGCGACTGCAACCGCACGCCCGCCCTGCCCCATGACAAGGTTGTGGCTGCGCTGAAAGCGCGTCGCGTCATTGTCAGCTGACCCCTGGGCACGTTGTATTCTGGACGGTGGCAGTAAGCCGCCCTCAAAACGACAGACCCCCTGGCAAGCAATACTGCTCGGCTCAGTCACCAAACACAACGGCGCGCACCAGAACTGCGGCTCTGGAGATCTTGGCCGTCATCTTGAGGTTATCTGTCCAATTTTCATGACCGGATTCGCCCGGTCATAAGTCTATCCATCTATCTCTAGGTAACGAAGATGGAGCGTTGCCTGATGATCCCCAAGCGAGTTATTCCAGCGCTATTGGCCGCTCTGGTCGTCTTGGCGCAGCCTTCCCTCACGTTCGGCGACAGCCTCCAACTCCAACAGCTCAGCCCAAGCGACAGAGCTGCATTCGACGACATCGTGAGCGCCGTCGCCAATTGGGAAAGCGATCCCGCCCAGATCGCAAAGGTTCAAGCGGATATCAAAAATTTCAGCGACAGCCATCCCGATTTTGTCCCTATTCAAGTGGAGGCAGCCCACGCCAAATGGATATACGTTTCGGATGGGCTCGGCGCGATCATCGGAGCCAAGTCGTTCACTCCGATCATAGTGGAGTTGCAAAAACGCGATCCGACCTATGCCAAGTCCTACGTCCTGGGTGCTCGCGCCTTCATTTTGTCTGGCGACATGGCAAGCGCCAGACCGCAGCTCAACAAGGCTGCCGAGCTCGATGCCAAGGACCCCTGGGTCGATCTGAGCTGGGGGCTGCTGTTTGACCGAACCGGCGATCGCAATAAAGCTTTGATGTCGGCCAGAGCCGGCCTCGCCAAAGCAGCAGGACAACCCCTGGCAATGGCCGAGGCTATTGTAGAGATCGCAAAAAATGGCGGCATCCCGGACGACAAATCCGCAGACGCGCTCGCCGACCAGATATACAAAATAGAGGGAAATGCTTCGACTTTGACCACGGTCATCTCGAAGGCACTGGATCAGTACGGTTTTGAGCCGGGACTTCTGCAGACCCTCGCGCAGGTTGGGCAGCGCGTTGCGACTTCGTCGGCACTGACCCCCAAATTTCAGCTTCAGATCGCGCGCTGGTATCTGGAAGCTGGATACATGTATGACGAGGCTGGAGCTGCCCGATATCAGCAGGACTACGCGAAGGCCGCACTCGATACGTTGGACAAGATCCAGGATGCACCGGACGTAGCCCAAATGGCCTGGAACCTGCGTTTCGCCATTGCCGCGAGCGATGATGATTTACCCAAGATGCAACAGTTGATTTCGGACGGCGAAAAGAAAAATTACTCTATGCAGATGATTGCACATAACAAAGGCGTTCTATTCTACGCCCAAAAAAAATTCAAAGAGTTGATCGCGCTCTACAAGGAAGCAGGCCTGCCGGATGACAATTTGCTTGCAAGGGCCAATGAACGTGGTGGCAGCATGGAAGTCGCGAAGCGTTACTATCTGCGTCAATTGGAAATGGCGCCGACCGCTCCAAACCTCAACGGGAACTATGCGAGCTTTTTGCTGACGCGGTTTGCCGATGCCGACGGCGCTATCCAATACGCGGGAAAAGCAATGGCGCTGATGCCTTACGAGAACGCGCGGCAAACTCTTTCGCTTGCCTTGCTTCTGAAGTCGGGGCGCTACGTCCGCAGCGGAAATCTTCCTGAGGCGAGGAACACATTCGAGCAGGCCAGCCTGGTGGGAATAGATCAGGATTATGCCAGAAAATGGTGCTTCGATTTCTGTGACGATGTGAACGCTGCGCTTCAGGCATTTCAATAGAGCGAGCGGCGCGCGCCAAACCCGCATTGCAAAAAAGAACCCCAGCTTTCGCCGGGGTTCTTGCTTGGACGGACCATAGTATGGACCTGAGACGGTCACGGCATGGTTTCGCCGTGACGAACGCTTACGCGGCTGCTGAAACCTGTGCGCTGGCCGGCACCGAGGCGATCGTCTTCAGGATCTGCGAGGCGATCTGGTAGGGGTCGCCCTGCGAATTCGGACGGCGGTCTTCCAGATAACCCTTGTAATCGTTCTTGATGAAGGAATGCGGCACGCGGATCGAAGCACCGCGGTCGGCGATACCATAGCTGAACCTGTTCCAGGGCGCGGTCTCGTGCTTGCCGGTCAAACGCTTGTCGTTGTCCGGGCCATAGACGGCGATGTGATCCATCAGGTTCTTGTCAAAGGCCGCCATCAGCGCTTCAAAGTAGGCCTTGCCGCCGACTTCGCGCATATAGGCGGTCGAGAAGTTGGCGTGCATGCCCGAGCCGTTCCAGTCGGTGTCGCCGAGCGGCTTGCAGTGGTATTCGATGTCGATGCCGTATTTCTCGGTCAGGCGCTGCATCAGGTAGCGGGCCATCCACATCTGGTCGGCGGCCTTCTTGGAGCCCTTGCCGAAAATCTGGAATTCCCACTGGCCCTTGGCCACTTCGGCGTTGATGCCTTCGTGGTTGATGCCTGCGGCGAGGCAGAGATCGAGATGCTCTTCGACGATCTGGCGGGCGACGGAGCCGACATTCGAGTAGCCGACGCCTGTGTAGTACGGGCCCTGCGGTGCGGGATAGCCGCTCTCCGGGAAGCCGAGCGGGCGGCCGTCCTTGTAGAAGAAATATTCCTGCTCGAAACCGAACCATGCACCCTCGTCGTCGAGGATGGTGGCGCGCTTGTTGGAGGCATGCGGCGTGACACCATCGGGCATCATGACCTCGCACATGACGAGCACGCCGTTGCTGCGGGCCGGATCCGGATAGACCGCGACCGGCTTCAGCACGCAATCGGAGCTGTGGCCCTCGGCCTGCATCGTTGACGAGCCATCAAAGCCCCACAGCGGAAGCTGCTCGAGCGTCGGGAATTCAGCGAATTCCTTGATCTGCGTCTTGCCGCGAAGATTGGGAACCGGGGTGTATCCATCGAGCCAAATGTACTCGAGCTTGTATTTCGTCATTCTAGCCTCTCGTTGCTTGATCACCGAACACTGGACGGCGTCGACATGCGTCTGCCACCAGCAGCCGGCCTGCCGGATCACTAAAATGCAATTCGTGTGCCACTCTTGGCCTGGAAGGTGCGGCAAAATTGACGTCGCATTCGATTGACGTTGGCAAGCCGCCTAAGCAATGCGTTCGGATCAATCACAATCACAATTCGCACAAATAATAGGCAAATACTGATCTTTTCGTAGGCATATTGCCTAACTTGATTGCAGACCTTATCTTGAAACTAAGTTGAATCGACAAGGTTCGGCAGAAGAAAGGAGCCCGACAATGGAAATCATTTCCACACGTCCGTCGGCCAAAATTCTGATGTTCCCGGCGGCAGCGCGCGTCTCTGCCTCAAATTTGAGCGGCAAGGCTAAGTTTGCAGCAGAGCTTGCTTCGCTGCGCGGTGTACGGACGGATTTCGGCGACGGCTGGTATCACGAGGCAGCCATCGAGGACGCGAAGCAGGACCGGCAAAGCTAACCGCCTATCCTGGTCGCATATCGCCATGCATTGAAAAACCCGGTGCGATCGCTCGCGCCGGGTTTTTGTTGGCTACCGTGCGGTCCGTTACTGCTTGGTGTTCAGGTCGGTTCCAAGCGTATCCCTGACGAAGATCATGCCGATGACCAGCGACATCGCGGCGATGACCACCGGATACCACAGACCATAGTAGATATCGCCCCTGTAGGCACTGAGTGCGAACACGGTCGCCGGCAGCAGGCCGCCGAACCAGCCATTGCCGATGTGATAAGGCAACGACATGCCGGTGTAGCGGATGCGGGTCGGGAACATCTCGACCAGGATCGCGGCAATCGGGCCGTAGACCATTGTCACGAACAGGACCAGGACGAACAGGATGCCGATCGTCATCGGCCAGTTGATCCCCGCCGGGTCGGCGAACATGGCGAAGGCACCTCCACCCGGTATGTTGTAGACGGTGACTTCAGGGGCGCCCGCGGCCTCATCCTTGGTCAGGATCTTGTCCTTGATCGCCTGGTCGATCGGAACAGTCGCCTTCTCGCCAGCGCGGATGGCGGCGGCATCGAGCTTCAGCTCCGGATTGGCGGCGACAAACGCGTCAAGCTTCTGGTCCGGGATCTTGATCGCCGCACGCTTCAGCGGATAGCCGCCGTCCCGCAACGACATGTTGACGGCCTTGACGAAGGCGGCGTCCTTGGCCTTCGCCTGATCGCCGGCGGCGATGGCGTCGTAGGAGTCCACCGTCTCATTGCCGATCTTGACCGACGCAGCCGTTCCGGCCGCGGCCGTCGACACCACGTCATAGGGAACCGAGTTCTTGGTCAGGAACGAGGTCGCGATGTCGCAAGACGTCGTGAACTTCGCCGTGCCGACCGGATTGAACTGGAACCTGCAGTCGCCGGGTGCCGCCGTCACCGTCGCACGCGTGTTCTGCTGGGCCTTGGCGAGCGCCGGATTGGCGGCCCAGGTCAGCGCCTTGAACAGCGGGAAGGTGCAGACGATCGCCAAAGCAAGGCCCGCCATGATGATCGGCTTGCGGCCGATCTTGTCGGAGAGCCAGCCGAAGACGACGAAGAAGATCGAGCCGATCGCCAGAGCGATGGCGATCATGATGTTGACCGACTGCGCCTCGACCTTGAGCACGTTCTGCAGGAAGAACAGCGCGTAGAACTGGCCATTGTACCAGACCACGGCCTGGCCGGCGGTGAGGCCGAGCAGCGCCAGCAGTGCGATCCTGGCATTCTTCCACTGGCCAAAAGCTTCCGTCAAAGGCGCCTTGGAGCCCTTGCCCTCGTCCTTCATGCGCTGGAAGGTCGGCGATTCGGACAGCGAAAGCCGGATCCAGATCGAGATGCCGAGCAGCAGGAAGGAGACGATGAACGGAATGCGCCAGCCCCAGGAAGCATAGGTTTCCTTGCTCATGGAACCCTGCACGATCAGGATCACGATCAGGGACAGGAACAGGCCGAGCGTTGCCGTCGTCTGGATCCACGACGTGTAGTAACCGCGCCGGTTGTCCGGCGCGTGCTCGGCGACATAGGTGGCGGCGCCGCCATACTCGCCGCCCAGCGCCAGGCCCTGCAGCATGCGCAGGCCAATCAGGATCACGGGAGCTGCGATGCCCAAAGTCGCATATCCAGGCAGCAGGCCGACCAGGAAGGTCGACAGGCCCATGATCGTCATGGTGACAAGGAAAGTATATTTGCGGCCGACAAGGTCGCCGATGCGGCCGAACAGCAGTGCGCCGAACGGGCGCACCAGGAAGCCGGCGGCGAAAGCCAGCAGCGCGAAGATATTGCGCGTCGCTTCCGGAATGGTTGGACTGAAAAAGGTCGAACCAATGAACACTGCCAGCGAGCCGTAGAGATAGAAATCGTACCATTCGAAAACGGTGCCGAGCGAGGAAGCGAAGATGACCTTCTTCTCCTCCCGAGTCATGCCGCGGCTAGCTCCGCCGGCAGTCGATGCCATTGCCATAGAATTGTCCTCCCGTGAGACCCATTGCCTCGATGCTGCGCGTCACTGTCCGCGTCCTCCTCCGAACACGGACTCAAGCACAGCGATCGCGGAAAAAATGACAGAAAGCGCGCGCCAACGTCAGGGCGTCTTTGGGATTATGACTTTGGTATTAGGTGCGGTGCGGGATGAAGCGGAGCCAGCGGTGGAGCCGTCAGCCCTTGAGCGCTTCCAACAGGTCGACGGCAGCCATCATGTCGCGCTTGCGGGCCGACCGGCGCGCCATCGCTTCGGCGTCCTGTCCCCAATGCTCGATCTGCCAGTCCTCGTCGACATGGCCGGCGGCCCAGGCCGCCTCGGCGTCGAGTTCGCCGAAATCGACGGCCAGCGCCAGCAGCGCCGAACCGGTCAGCGAGCTCATGACGTGGATGGCGGCGAGCCGCAGCGGCTCGGCACGCTGGGCAAGATGACTTCCCAGCACGGCGATGGTTACGCGCGGCTGCTCGACATGGATGATGCCTTCGGCGAGATTGAAGCGAGCCCCGAGGCTGCTGCGCGCCCAATCAAGGACCGGATCCCAATGTTCGTTCTGCCGCTCCACCAAGCCTTGCGGCGCATCGGCGCGGTAGCAGAGCAGATCGGACGAGGCGAAGCGCAGGATGTCTTCCAGCACCGCCTGCGGATCGCTGGCGACGCCGTCGATAGCGGTGTTGACGAGGCGCATCACCGGCATCGTCACCGGGTTGATGGCTTCGCCCTGCGCGGCGAATTCGTCGGCGACGAGTGCCGCCGCTCTCTCGGTCGGCAGCGCCAGCAGCGCCTTGCCAGGCGTGCGCACCGGCTTGCCGTCGAGATGCACGGCAAAGCCGTCCTCCACCGGCGCCACCGAAACGGTCTTGTAGAAGCGCTTCGGCAGATGCGTCTTCATCTGGATCTGGGCGCGGCGCACCGGATCCGGATCGGAAAGTTGCTTTCCCGCTTCGAGTTCGTTGAGGATATCACGCATGGAAAGTCTCTCTTACACCGGTGTCAGCTTGCGCACCGGCCGGTTGACAATGATCAAGCCGGCGGCGATCAGGCCAAGTGCCAGGAAAATGCGCATGGTCAGCGGCTCATTCAAGAACATGGCGCCGCACAGCACGCCGAAAACCGGCGACAGGAAGGTAAAGCTGGACAGGCCTGAGGCCGGATAGCGCCGCAGCAGCCAGAACCAAAGCACATAGGTGAAGGCGACGATGTAAACCGCTTGGAAAAGCAGAGCCAATGTCGGCAGCACGGCAGGGTCGCGGACGGGCGGACCGGCGAGCGGCAGCACCAGTATGCCAACGATTGCCGCACCTGCGAGTTGATAGAGCAGCAGCTTCTCGGCGCTCGCCTCGACCAGCTTCGACCGCTTGATGAGGATGTTGGTCAGGGCCCAGAAAAATCCGGAGCCAAGGCTCAGAAGATCGCCGAACAGCATGTCTCCGCCACCGCCAAGCTTGTCGGAAAAGACCGCGGCAAGGCCGGCAAAGGCCAGCAGCAGGCCGAGGAACTTGCGCAGGGTGATCTCCTCGCCAAGCAGGAAATGGCCGCCAATCAACATCCAGAACGGCATTGTGTTGACCAGCAGTGTGTTGCGGGCGACGGTCGTGTGCTCCAGGCCTACATAAAGAAAAAGGAACTCGACGCCGAAAAGCGCGCCAACCGCGATGCCGGCAAGCAATGTTCCATCGCGCGTGAAAAGCGCGATGCCGCGCCAGCGGCACCAGGCGAAGACACACAGACCGCCGATGATCGAGCGCGCGATCGACAGGAAGACAGGATCGTAACCGGCGTAGGAGATCTTGGCGGCGACGTAGTTCAGCCCCCAGGAAAAGGTCAGGCCGACCATGATCGCGGCGGCGGCCATGTCGACCGTGTCGCGCCGGTCGAGCGTATCGGTCGCGCCGCTCACGATCAGTCCTCCGCGCTGGCGTCGTCGAAGCCGATCAGGTTCCAGCTCTGGCGCATATGCGGTGGCATCGGCGCGGTGACGTCGATGACGCCCTTGTCCGGATGCGGAATGATGATGCGGCGCGCATGCAGATGCAGGCGGTTTTGAATGCCACCGGGAAAATCCCAGTTGGTGTCGGCCTCGAAATATTTCGGGTCGCCGAGGATCGGGCAGCCGATATAGGCGGCGTGGACACGAAGCTGGTGCGTGCGGCCGGTGTAGGGCTCCATTTCCAGCCAGGTCATCGTCTGCGCCGCCTGCTCGATGATGCGGTAGTAGGACACCGCGTGGTCGGCGCCCTTTTCGCCATGCGCGGCGACGCGGACACGATCGCCATCGGGCGTCGGCTCCTTGATCAGCCAGGTCGAGATCTTGTCTTCGCGCTTCGGCGGCACGCCTTTGACCAGCGCCCAATAGGTCTTCTTGGTCTCGCGGGCGCGAAATGCTTCCGACAGCTTCATGGCGGCAAGCCGGGTGCGGGCGACGACCAGCACGCCCGAAGTGTCGCGGTCGAGCCGGTGGACCAGCCGCGGCTTTTCGCCCTTCTGGTTGCGCCAGGCTTCCAGCATGTCGTCGACATTGCGGGTGACGCCCGAGCCGCCCTGCACCGCAAGGCCTGCCGGCTTGTTGAAGACGAAGACCTTGGGATCTTCATGGATCAGCATTTTCGACAGGACGTCGGCGTCGCCCTGGTTGCGGATCGAGTGACCGGTCAGCGCGCTCTCGCCCTTCTTGTCCACCTCAAGCGGTGGAACCCGCACCATCTGGCCGGGCTCGACACGGGTGTCGGCCTTGACGCGGCCACCATCGACGCGGATCTGGCCGGAACGCAGCAGCTTTTGCAGATGGCCGAAGCCAAGGCCCGGGAAGTGGGTCTTGAACCAGCGGTCGAGCCGCATGCCCGCCTCGCCGGCCTCCACTGTGATCTGTTCAACGCCTGCCATTTTTTTTCGCTTATCCGTTTCCCGAGCAGGGTTCGGCCCGCTCTCGGCGCGGCAATAACATTATGAAACGGTTCTTGCGAGCCAAAGTCCCAGAAACAGGGCGATAATGGCGCCAATGACGCTGGCAAGGGCATATCCAAACGCCGGCAGTGTGGCTCCCCGCTCCCATAAGGTCGCGAAATCGAGCGAAAACGCGGAAAAGGTGGTGAAGCCGCCGAGAATGCCGGTGGCGGCGAACAGTCTGAGTTCGTTCGATCCGCCGCGGCGCGCCAGGGTGGCGATGAACAGGCCCATGGCGAACGAGCCGATGATGTTGATGGCCATCGTGCCCCAGGGATAGTTGGGGCCGACAAGGCGCAGCGCGCCGAAGTTGATGAGATGACGAATGCCGGCGCCGATGCCGCCGCCGACCACAACGAGAAGCAGATTGAACATCACCGTTTACTGCCTCCACAGGGGCGGCCTGGTCAATCCCCTGAAGCTGACGACGATGCGGTTGGATAGCGGTTTCCAACGGGCTTTTGGGCTTGGCGATGCACGGGCGTTGCCATGAGCGGCGGGCAAAGCGCCCCAATGCCGCCGGCAAGGCCGGCAGCATTGATGATCTTAAGCTCAGGTCGTCCCGGCATTCTTCGGCTTGGTCGAGCCGATCATCTTCCAGTTCTTGTAGAACATCGAGTTGATGCGCTCGACGCTCACCGAGACGACGGCGAGCATGCCCGCGATGAGGCCGGGAACCGGCGATGGGCGAATGATGTCCATGAACACGCAGTAGCGGCGGCCGTCATACTCGTTGACCGAGCGATGCAGCAGCGTGTCATCGAAAATGAACAGCGGATTGTCATACCAGTAGTTCTTGACGTTGCCGCATTCGACGAAAATCTCCGACTTCACCGGGATCAGATTGTAGAGAATGCGCAGGCTGAGCCGCAGCGGGCCGAAATGCCATGAGGTCGATTCGCGCTTGCTGAAGACGGAGACGGCGATGGTCTTGATGTATTTGAAATCCTTGTTGAATTCGGCGACGTTGTCGATCTTGTGCTTGCCGTACCATTGATAGACATACATGCCTCGCCGGCCGGCGCCGAAATTGGCGTCGATGTCGGCGATGATCTCGTCCTTGCGCGCCTTGAAGATGTCCAGGACCTCATTGACCTCGCGCTGATAGTCAGCGGGAAACTGCTCCAAATTCCAGACGCCGGGATTCCGGTAGCACAAGAGATCGACCAGGAGGTTGAAGGGCGAAAGCAGCCAGGTGAACAGGCCATTGCCGAGAAAATAGCCGCTGAACAGCGACAGGTCCTTGCGGTCGTTGCGCAGGACATCGATGAGGCCGAGGACGACAAAGACCGATGTCAGGATCGGGATGAAGTAAAAGCCAAGGGCAAGAAGCGGGATGGCAATGGCGAATTTGCGAAGGGTTTTGCGAAGCGTTTTTGTCATTTTTCCACGCGCGAAGCGCGATCCTGTTGCGAAAGAGTGGTGCCAAAATCATGGCATCGACCACCGCCCGGCCGTGCGCCTTGATAAGGTTTTTTGGGTCGCCGCACAACGCCCAGCGCGGCCGACGCTCCAGCACCTTGAGCGGTTTGGCCGTGCGGACATGATTTAGGGCAGCATCCTTCAATGCACCGCAGGCAAACCAAGCTCGTCCCATTTCTCCCTGGCCACGGGATCACCGACCAGGAACTCGAAGCCGATGACGCTCTCGCCATCCTGCGCGAGCCGGCATTTGAACTTCAGACCGCACCAGTTTCTGCGGCTGCGAAAGGCAGCGCCATTGGCGGCGATCGTCACGCCGGTGATCTTTTCCTCGACTGTGGCGTAAGGCACGACCCGCTCAGGCTGAAAATCCGTGCGCCATTTGCGGATCTGATCCATGGCTTCCAGATTGCACAATTGCACCATGCGTGACGACGACCGGGCCACGCAAGCCCGCTATTCCCGCTCTTTGCGCAGCTTCGCCCAATAATCGAGCCGCTTTCTGATGTCGCGCTCGAAGCCGCGTTCGGGCGGATCATAAAAGGTCTGCCGACCCATCTTCTCGGGAAAATAGTCCTGGCCTGAAAAGGCGTCCGGCTCGTCATGGTCGTAGCGATAGCCGGCGCCGTAATCCTCCTCTTTCATCAGCTTGGTCGGCGCGTTGAGGATGTGCTTCGGCGGCAGCAGCGAGCCATGTTCCTTCGCTGCACGCGTGGCTGCCTTGAAGGCGGTGTAGACGGCGTTGGATTTGGGCGCGGTGGCGAGATAGACGGTGGCCTCGGCAAAGGCGAGTTCACCCTCGGGCGAGCCGAGATAGTCATAGGCGTCCTTGGCGGCGTTGGCGACGACAAGCGCCTGCGGGTCGGCAAGGCCGATGTCTTCCATGGCCATGCGCACCAGCCGACGGCCGAGATAGAGCGGATCCTCGCCGGCATCGAACATGCGCGCGAGATAATAGAGCGCGGCGTCGGGGTCCGAACCGCGCACCGATTTGTGCAACGCCGAGATCAGATTGTAGTGGCCGTCCTGGCCCTTGTCGTAGATCGGCGCGCGGCGTTGGACGATGCGCTGCAGACCCTCGGGGTTGAAGATTTCGCCCGACTTTGCCGCCCGCCAGACCTCTTCAACAAGCGTCAGCGAGGCGCGGCCATCGCCATCGCTCATGCGGATGAGCATCGCCCTTGCGTCATCGTCGAGCGGCAGCGCCCTGCCCTCGGTTTCCTCGGCTCGCACCATCAGCTGGGCGATGCTTTCCTCGCCCAATGAGTGGAAGACCAGCACGCGCGCGCGCGACAACAGAGCCGCGTTCAACTCGAAGGACGGGTTTTCGGTTGTGGCGCCAACCAGCACGACGGTGCCATCCTCCATGACCGGGAGAAAAGAATCCTGCTGGGCGCGGTTGAAGCGATGGATCTCGTCGACAAACAACAAGGTCTGGCGACCGTTGGTGCGGCGCAGCTTGGCGGCTTCGAACACTTTTTTCAGGTCGGCGACGCCGGAAAACACCGCCGATATCTGCTCGAAAGCGAGGCTGGTTTCACCGGCAAGCAACCGCGCTACAGTGGTCTTGCCGGTGCCGGGCGGTCCCCAGAAGATCATCGAGCCGAGCGAGCCCGAACCGATCAACCTGGTCAGCGCGCCGTCAGGGCCGGTCAGATGTTCCTGGCCGACGACCTCGCCGAGGTTCTTCGGCCGCAGCCTGTCGGCCAGCGGCCGCCCGGGCGACGCCTTTTCCGGTTCATCGACGCTGAACAGATCGGCCATGCACTTCTTTTTGGTTGGAGCATGAGCCCGAATGCTCGGGGCCGTGCCTAATAACGCAACACCTGACGCAGTATCTGCCCGCCGCGCTCGACGGTAAAGCGCCACCAGCGCGTATCCGCCTTGGCTGCCTGCTCCAGGGTCGCCGCGGTATCGATGGTGGTGCCGTTCACCTCGCGCACGATGTCACCCGGCTGGAAGCCGAAATCGGCGGCCGGCGAGTCACGGTCGATGTCGACCACGGTGACGCCCTTGATGTCGTTGCGCAGGCCAAGCTTCTGGGCTAGCCGGGGCGACAGTTCCGCGACCTTGGCGCCCGAGAACGGGCTGCGGCCGTGCAACGTCACTTCAGCAGCCTTCATGCCTTCGGGAGCGCGCTCCAGGGCGATGTCCATCGCCGCCTGCTGGCCTTTGGTCAGAACCGCGAAATTGGCGGTGGTGCCGATCGACAATGTCGCCATCCGGTAATCCAGCGCTTCGATGCTTTCGACCGGCTTGCTGTTGAGCTGCAGCACGACGTCGCCGGGCTTGAGCCCCGCCTTGGCCGCCGGGCCGGTCGCCTCGACCGACGAGACCAGTGCACCGGTCGGCTTCTCCATGCCGAGCGATTCGGCGATCTGCGGCGTCACATCTTCGAACTCGGCGCCGATATAGGGCCGTTCGAAGAAATCCAGTCCGGCCTTGGCCGCGTCGGCAAAGGCGCGCACCATGTTTGCGGGGATGGCAAAGCCGATGCCGATCGAGCCGCCGCTGCGGCTGTAGATCGCCGTGTTGACGCCGACCAGCTGACCGCCCATGTTGATCAGCGCACCGCCGGAATTGCCGGGGTTGATGGCGGCGTCGGTCTGGATGAAGAAGCTGGAATCGGACACGCCGATATGGCTGCGGGCAAGGGCCGAAACGATGCCGCTGGTGGTGGTCTGGCCGACACCGAAGGGATTGCCGATGGCCAGCACCAGATCGCCGACCTCGAGCGCGTCGGAATCGCCGATGGCGATGACCGGAAAAGGCTTGTCCGAGGTGATCTTGAGCACCGCAAGGTCGAGCGTCTCGTCCTTCAGCATCACCTTGCTGTCGAATTCACGCCCGTCCGCGGTCGCCACCTTGACCTGATCGGCATCCTTGATGACGTGGTAATTGGTGACCACGACGCCCGTCGGGTCGACCAGCACGCCGGAGCCCAGAGAAGACTGCGCACGCGGCTGCGAACGGCCGAAAAATTCCTCGAAGAACGGATCGCCGTCGAAGGGCGACGTCACCTTGGCGGTCTGCGAGGCATAGACATTGACCACGGCCGGCGCCGTCTGCTTGACCAGCGGTGCGAACGACAATTGCACTTCCTCGCGGCCGAACGGCACGCGCTTGTCGGGACCCGACGTAGAGTTCTCGCCTTCGACGCCATGCAACAGATCGGTCAGCACGTCGGACAGGCCGGGATCGGTCTTGGTCTCCTCGGCCAATGCCTGCCTGACCGCCGGTGCGGCTGCGAACGCCATTATGGCGAAGAGCAGAACAAGGGACAGTCGGTTGGCGCGCATTCACGAATCCTCCAAGGCAAGTTCGGGGGCATTGTCCCGACGATTGTGCAAAATGAAAGGCTAAGCCGCTGAAATCCGATTATTTTGGCCAAAGAGCCTCGGTTCCGGCCAGAAGATCGCCTTTAGCCGCAATCTGCTGCCTCCAGAAAACAAAAAGGGGCCCGCAGGCCCCTTTGAATTCATTCCGGAAAGCCAAGCCTTATGCGGCTGCGGCGTCCGCGTCGGTGCCTTCGGCTTCGATGCGGGCGCGGTCGCCGGCGCCCTTGGCCGAGGTGTCGCGATCGACGAACTCGATGACCGCCATCGCGGCATTGTCGCCGTGGCGGAAGCCTGCCTTCATGATGCGCAGATAGCCGCCATTGCGGGTGGCGTAGCGCGGCGCGATGGTGTCGAACAGGCGCTTGACGACGCCTTCATTGCCGATCTGCGCGATCACCTGGCGGCGGGCGTGCAGGTCGCCACGCTTGCCGAGCGTCACCAGCTTCTCGACGATCGGACGCAGGTCCTTCGCCTTCGGCAGGGTGGTGACGATCTGCTCGTGCTCGAGCAACGACACGGCCAGGTTGGCGAACATCGACTTGCGGTGGCTTATGCTGCGGGCGAACCGGCGGCCCTTAAATCCGTGGCGCATGGCTCTTCTCCTTCATTGCGGGTTCAAGAGGCCTCAGCCTCAACTGGTTAGCCGCATGATCTTGCCCGAAAAGTCGCGCAACTTTTCGGGATCATGCTCAATACTGATCTTCGTAACGCTTGGCGAGGTCTTCGATGTTTTCCGGCGGCCAGTCCGGCACTTCCATGCCGAGGTGCAGGCCCATCGCCGCCAGGACTTCCTTGATCTCGTTCAGCGACTTGCGGCCGAAGTTCGGGGTGCGCAGCATCTCGGCTTCGGTCTTCTGGATCAGGTCGCCGATATAGACGATGTTGTCGTTCTTCAGGCAGTTGGCCGAACGCACCGAAAGCTCGAGCTCGTCGACCTTCTTGAGCAGCGCCGGGTTGAAGGCGAGCTCGGTGACGGCTTCGGCGGCGACTTCCTTCTGCGGCTCGTCGAAATTGACGAACAGGCCGAGCTGGTCCTGCAGGATGCGGGCAGCGAAAGCCACCGCGTCCTCGCCGGTGATCGAACCGTCGGTCTCGATCGTCATGGTCAGCTTGTCATAGTCGAGAACCTGGCCCTCGCGGGTGTTCTCGACCTTGTAGGAGACCTTCTTGACCGGCGAATAGAGGCTGTCGACCGGGATGAGGCCGATCGGCGCGTCTTCGGCGCGGTTGCGGTCGGCCGGCACGTAACCCTTGCCAGTGTCGACGGTGAATTCCATGCGGATTTCAGCGCCTTCGTCCAGCGTGCAGATGACGTGATCGGGGTTGAGGATTTCGACGTCGCCAACCGTCTGGATGTCGCCGGCGAGAACCGCGCCCGGTCCCTGCTTGCGCACGACCATGCGCTTGGGGCCATCGCCTTCCATGCGGATGGCGATTTCCTTGATGTTCAAGACGATGTCGGTCACGTCCTCGCGCACGCCGGCGATGGACGAGAATTCATGCAGAACACCGTCGATCTGCACGGCGGTAACAGCCGCACCGCGCAGCGAAGACAGAAGCACGCGGCGCAGCGCGTTGCCCAGCGTCAGGCCAAAGCCACGCTCGAGCGGCTCGGCGACCAGAGTGGTCAGCGTCTTCTTCTTCGACGAGAACTCGATCTTGTTCGGCTTGATCAGTTCTTGCCAATTTTTCTGGATCATGATGCTTTCCTTCCGTTGACCCGCCACCATCCAATCGTGGCGGGCGACCTGGAATGCCGTGGAGGAGCGCCCCAAGGGCGCTCGCGCGGCGTTCGGTAATTTTTTTAGACGCGGCGCTTCTTGCGCGGGCGGCACCCATTGTGCGGGATCGGCGTCACATCACGGATCGAGGTGATGGTGAAGCCGGCCGCCTGCAGAGCGCGCAGTGCCGATTCACGACCGGAGCCGGGTCCGCAGACCTCGACTTCGAGCATGCGCATGCCGTGTTCCTGGGCCTTCTTGGCAACGTCCTCGGCAGCCATCTGGGCAGCGAACGGGGTCGACTTGCGCGAACCCTTGAAGCCCTGGGCACCGGCCGACGACCAGGCAATCGAATTGCCCTGTGCGTCGGTGATGGTGATCATCGTGTTGTTGAAGGTCGAATTGACGTGGGCAACGCCCGACGAGATGTTCTTGCGTTCGCGACGGCGAACACGAGCGGCTTCCTTGGCCATGATAGTCCTTTCAGTTGATCTCTACACCGCCGTAATGCCAGCGGCTCCACCAGGGAGAAGGCAGCAGGGGAATATGGCAGTAGGGCAGTGTGTCTGCCGATCCTATTGCCTTACTGCCCTACTCCCTTACTGCCCTAAATTACTTCTTCTTGCCGGCGATCGACTTGGCCGGGCCCTTGCGGGTGCGCGCATTGGTATGCGTGCGCTGGCCGCGAACCGGCAGCGAGCGGCGGTGACGCAGGCCGCGGTAGCAGCCGAGGTCCATGAGCCGCTTGATGTTCATCGAGACTTCGCGGCGCAGGTCGCCCTCGACCTGATAGTCACGGTCGATGGTTTCGCGGATCTGCAGCACTTCAGCATCGGTGAGCTGGTTGACGCGACGCTCGGCCGGGATGCCGACCTTGTCGACGATCTCCTGGGCGAACTTCTTGCCAATGCCGTGAATGTATTGAAGCGCGATGACAACGCGCTTGTTGGTCGGAATGTTGACGCCGGCTATACGAGCCATATTCTTCTCTTCTCCATGTGGGCCGGACGAACCGGCGCTATCTTAAGTTGCCCCGCGTCCGGTGGAGGCCGGCCCATGCGGGAGTTTCCAGTTCAAAGCGGCTGCCTTGCCCTTGCGGACAAGCAAAGCCGATGCCTGATAGGAAGACGGGCCGCCATACCGCAGCGAACCGCTCCCGTCAAGTGCAATCGTTAAATTCCCCGCGTTGCGTCCCTGAGCACCGCTTCGATCTGTTCCGTCACGGCATCGATATCGGCCATGCCGTCGACACTCCGGAGCTTGCCCTTGGCATAATAGTAGCCAATCAGCGGCGACGTCTTCTTGTAGTATTCCCTCAGACGCTCCTCGAACACGGTCGGATTGTCGTCCTTGCGCACGGGCTGACCGGCGGCTTGTGCCTCGTTGGCGCGCTTGACGATACGACCAACCAGCGCCTTGTCGTCGACGACAAGTTCGATGACCGCATCGAGGCCTTGCGAGCGATCCGAAAGCATCTGCTCAACCGCGTCCGCCTGCACCAGGGTCCGCGGATATCCGTCGAGGATGAAACCCTTCGCGCAATCCGGCTGATCGATACGTTCGGCGACGATGGCGTTGACGATGGCGTCGGAAACCAGTTCACCGGCATCCATCACCGCTTTGGCGCGTTTGCCGACTTCGGTGCCAGCCTGGACTGCAGCACGCAGCATGTCGCCCGTGGAGAGCTGGGGTATGCCGTGTTTTTCTACCAGTCTTTGTGCTTGTGTCCCCTTGCCCGCCCCTGGCGGCCCAAGCAATATCAACCTCATCTGGCTTTCTTCCCCCCGCGCAGCTTCGACTTCTTGATCAGGCCTTCATACTGGTGCGCGATCAGGTGGCCCTGAATCTGCGCAACCGTATCGAGCGTGACACTGACCACGATCAGAAGCGATGTGCCACCAAGGTAGAATGGTACGCCAGTCGCCGAGATCAGGAACTCCGGCAGCAGGCACACCAGCACCAGATAGATGGCGCCGACGACGGTGATGCGGGTGAGAACGTAATCGATGTAATCGGCGGTGCGCTCGCCCGGACGATAGCCCGGGATGAAGCCCGAATGCTTCTTGAGCTGGTCGGCGGTGTCCTTCGGGTTGAAGACAATCGCAGTGTAGAAGAAGGCGAAGAACACGATCATCGCCGCGTAGAATGCCATGTAGAGCGGCTGGCCGTGGCCGAGCGACGCCAGGATGGTGCTTGCCCAGGCCGGCATGTTGGTGGTCTGCGAGAAGCCGGCGACGGTGGCCGGCAGCAACAGCAGCGACGAGGCAAAGATCGGTGGAATGACGCCTGACGTGTTGAGCTTCAGCGGCAGATGCGAGGTATCGCCCTGGAACATGCGGTTGCCGACCTGACGCTTCGGATACTGGATCAGCAAGCGGCGCTGAGCACGTTCGAAGAACACGATGAGCGCGATGACGACGATGGCCAGGACGATGATCGCCAGGATCAGGCCGGTCGACAAGGCGCCTGTGCGGCCAAGCTCCAGCGTGCCGGAAATGGCGCGCGGCAAACCGGCGACTATGCCCGAGAAAATGATCAGCGAAATGCCGTTGCCGATGCCGCGTGCGGTGATCTGTTCGCCTAGCCACATCAGGAACATGGTGCCGCCGACCAGCGTGACGACGGTCGAGAGGCGGAAGAACATGCCGGGATCGTTGACGATGCCGTTGCCGCCCTCCAGGCCGACCGAAATGCCATAGGCCTGAACCAGCGCCAGCAGCACGGTGCCGTAGCGCGTGTACTGGTTGATGACCTTGCGGCCCTGTTCGCCTTCCTTCTTCAGCGCTTCCAGCGACGGGATGACCGAGGTCATCAGTTGCATGATGATGGAGGCGGAGATGTACGGCATGATGCCGAGCGCAAAGATCGCCATGCGCTGCACGGCGCCGCCGGCGAACATATTGAACATGCCAAGCACGCCCTTGCTCTGCGAGGAGAAGGCCTGGGCGAAGGCGTCTGGGTTGATGCCGGGAAGCGGGATATAGGTGCCGAGGCGATAGACGAGCAACGCGCCGATGGTGAACCAGATGCGTTTCTTCAGGTCCTCCGCTTTGGCGAAGGCCGAGAAATTCAGATTCGAGGCTAGTTGTTCAGCAGCCGAAGCCATGCCTGATTCTCCGCTTGGTAACGCTTGATGGCCCTTGAGGTCAGGCGGCGCGTTTCACCGAAGCTCACGAGATAAGCTCCGGGCTCTAAACATGCAAGCGGCCGCGTTGACGCGGCCGCCTAATTGAGCAGATCAAAGCGCAATCGTGAGCAAAAACGGATCCCGCTCGCGCTTCAAATTGCCATTACTCGGCAGCTGCCTTTTCCGGCAACTTGACCGAGCCGCCAGCCTTTTCGATCTTCTCGATCGCGGCCTTGGAGGCGCCGGCAACGTCAAAGGCGAGCTTCGCCTTGATCTCGCCGTCCGAGAGGATACGCACGCCGTCCTTGACGCGGCGGATGACGCCGGCAGCGACCAGCGATTCAGCCGTCACGGTTGCCTTGGCGTCGAGCTTCTTGGCGTCGATGGCGACCTGGATACGGGCCAGCGAGACGACGGTGAAGCTCTTGGCGAAGATGTTGTTGAAGCCACGCTTCGGCAGGCGCCGGTAGAGTGGCATCTGGCCACCCTCGAAGCCGTTGATGGCGACGCCGGAGCGCGCCTTCTGGCCCTTGACGCCGCGACCGCCGGTCTTGCCGGTGCCGGAGCCGATGCCACGGCCGAGACGCTTCTTGGAGTGCGTCGCGCCGTCCTTGTCACGCAGATCGTTGAGTTTCATCTGAGTTCTCCTGCGCTCTGGCTCAGCCCTCGTCCACGACGCGGACGAGATGCTGGACGGCAGCGATCATGCCGCGCACGGAGGGCGTATCTTCCAGCGTGCGCTGCTTGTGCATCTTGTTGAGGCCGAGCCCGACCAGCGTCGCGCGCTGTTCCTTCGGGCGGCGGATCGGCGAGCCGATCTGCTCAACGGTGACGGTCTTTGTTGCTTTCTTGGCCATGGTCAAAATCCCTGGTCAGATCGACTATTCTTCAGCCGCAACGGCGGTGCCGCGGCGGCCCTGAAGGGTCGAATACTTGATGCCGCGAGCAGCAGCCACATCCTTGGGATGCATCTGGCTCTTCAGCGCGTCGAAGGTGGCGCGAACCATGTTGTAAGGGTTCGACGAACCCATCGACTTGGCGACCACGTCATGCATGCCGAGCGTCTCGAAGACAGCGCGCATCGGGCCACCGGCGATGATGCCGGTACCTTGCTTGGCAGCGCGCAGCAGCACGCGTCCGGCGCCCCAGCGTCCTTCGACGTCGTGGTGCAGCGTACGACCCGAGCGCAGCGGCACGAAGATCATGTCGCGCTTGGCTGATTCAGTTGCCTTGCGGATAGCTTCCGGCACTTCGCGCGCCTTGCCGTGACCAAAGCCGACACGGCCCTTCTGGTCGCCGACGACGACGAGTGCTGCAAAACCGAAGCGACGGCCGCCCTTGACGACCTTGGCGACGCGGTTGATGTGGACGAGCTTGTCCACCATGCCGTCATCGCGTTCTTCACGATCGCGGCCGCGGCCGCCATCCCTACGTTCCTGTGCCATATCCTGTTCCTTGTTTTTTTCCGGAAGCACGGTTGCTGATAATATCCGGCGCCTCTGTGGGTCACCGGGGGCGAAAGCTATTTTTTCCCTTGCATGATCTTATCCGAAAAGTCTGCAACTTTTCGGGATCAGGCATTAGAAACTAAGACCACCTTCACGGGCAGCCTCGGCGAGCGCCTTGACGCGGCCGTGATAGATGTAGGCGCCGCGGTCGAAGACGACTTCCTTGACGCCGGCCTTGGTGGCGCGCTCGGCGATCAGCTTGCCGATCGCGGCGGCAGCAGCGGTGTCGGCGCCGGTCTTGAGCGAACCCTTGAGGTCCTTCTCGAGCGTCGAGGCAGCGACGATGGTGTGCCCCTTGGCGTCGTCGATGACCTGCACATAGATGTTCTTCGACGTGCGGTGGACCGACAGACGCGGACGCTCGCCGGCGACCTTCTTGATCTGGCGGCGAACGCGCTGCGCACGACGCTGCGTGGATTCCTTGGTACCCATGATAGTCTTCCTTGCCTTCAAAAAACGGGGGCCGCCATATGCGGTAGGCGAAAGCGCCTCCCGCGACCGCTCCCCGCGGCGTTACAATTACTTCTTCTTGCCTTCCTTGCGGACGATCTTCTCGCCGGCATAGCGGACGCCCTTGCCCTTGTAAGGCTCGGGACCGCGGTATTCGCGGATCTCAGCGGCAACCTGGCCGACCTGCTGCTTGTCGATGCCGGCAACGGTGATTTCGGTCGGCTTCGGCACAGTGATGGTGATGCCCTGCGGCGTCTCGTAGACGACGTCATGGCTGAAGCCAAGCGCCAGCTGCAGGTTCTTGCCCTGAAGGGCGGCGCGATAGCCGACGCCGGTGATTTCGAGCTTCTTCTCGAAACCGTCCTTGACGCCCTGCAGGATGTTGACGATCTGCGTGCGCGACATGCCCCACTTGGAGCGGGCGGTCTTGGTCTGGTCGCGCGGCTGGACAGCGATCTCGCTACCTTCCATCTTGACCAGAACTTCGTCGTTCACCACGAACTTCAGCTCACCCTTGGGGCCCTTCGCCGTCACGGTCTGGCCGTTGACGGTCGCGGTCACGCCCTGCGGCAGCGAAACGGGTTTCTTTCCAATACGAGACATTTTGTTGTCCTCGTCACTTCTCTTGTTTCAGGTCTCTGTCTTCGGGCATGATCCCGAAGACCGGATTCCAATTTTCCCGGTCACACGCCAGATCAGAAGATCTGGCAGAGGATTTCACCACCGACGTTCTGTTCACGCGCTTCGTGGTCGGCCATCACGCCCTTCGGTGTCGAAAGGATGGCGATGCCGAGGCCGTTGGCGACGTGCGGAATCGACTTGGCCGAAACGTAGACGCGGCGGCCTGGCTTCGAGACGCGGGCGATTTCGCGCACGACCGGCGCGCCGTCGAAATACTTCAGCTCGATCTCGATTTCGGACTTGCCGTTGTCGAAGTCGGTCTGGCTGTAGTCGCGGATATAGCCTTCAGCCTTCAGCACGTCGAGGACGCGGGTACGCAGGCGCGAGGCCGGCGTCGAAACGCTCGACTTCTTGCGGCCGTAGGCGTTGCGGATGCGGGTCAGCATATCGCCGAGAGGATCGCTCAATGACATGTTATGTCCTCCTTACCAGCTCGACTTGACCAGGCCCGGGATCTGGCCGTTATTGCCGAGATCACGAAGCGCGATGCGCGATACTTTGAGCTTGCGATAGTAGGCACGCGGACGGCCGGTAACTTCGCAGCGGTTGCGGATGCGGATCTTGGCCGAGTTGCGCGGCATGGCGGCAAGCTTGAGCTGAGCGCGGAAACGCTCTTCCATCGGCTTGGACTGATCCATGATGATCGCCTTGAGCGCGGCGCGCTTGGGACCGTACTGGTCGGCAAGCTTGCGGCGCCTGTTGTTCTTCTCGACTGAGCTGGTCTTTGCCATTTCAGATTTTTCCTTTTCTCGCTGCCGTTACTGGCGGAAGGGGAAGTTGAAAGCCTTGAGCAACGCCCTGGCTTCGTCGTCCGTCTTCGCAGTCGTACAAACGATGACGTCCATGCCCCAGATCTGATCAACCTTGTCGTAGTTGATCTCCGGGAACACGATGTGTTCCTTGATGCCCATGGCGTAGTTGCCACGGCCATCGAAGCTCTTCGGATTGAGCCCGCGGAAATCGCGGACACGTGGCAGTGCGATGTTCACGAGGCGGTCGAGGAACTCGTACATGCGTTCCTTGCGCAGCGTGACCTTGGCGCCGATCGGCATCTTCTCGCGGACCTTGAAGCCGGCGATCGAGTTGCGGGCGCGGGTGACGACGGCCTTCTGGCCGGCGATCATCGCCAGGTCTTCGGCCGCGATCGAAGGCTTCTTCGAATCGCCGGTCGCTTCGCCAACGCCCATGTTCAGCACGATCTTGTCGATGCGGGGAACCTGCATCTCGTTCTCGTAGCCGAACTGTTCCTGCAGCGCCTTGCGAATGGTCTCGTTGTAGACCTGCTTGAGGCGCGGCGTGTTCTGGGCCTTGGACTGCTTGCTTTCAGCCTTGGGCTTCGTGGTTTGAGCCTTAGCCATTGATGACTTCTCCCGAGCGCTTGGCGACGCGCACCTTCTTGCCGTCCTTCTGGAAGATGAAACCGACGCGGGTCGGCTTGCCATCCTTGGGGTCGGCCAGCGCGATGTTCGACAGCTGGATCGGCGCTTCCTTGGTGATGATCCCGCCCTCTTGGGACTGGGACTGCTTCTGGTGACGACGAATCATGTTGACGCCGCGCACCAGCGCGGTGTCATCCTTCGGCTGAACCGAGAGGACCTCGCCCGAACGGCCCTTGTCCTTGCCGGCCAACACGACGACCTTGTCGCCTTTTCTAATCTTTTGCATTGGTCCGGCTCCTTACAGCACTTCAGGCGCGAGCGAGATGATCTTCATGTGGTTCTTGGCGCGGAGTTCGCGCGGAACCGGTCCGAAGATACGCGTGCCGATCGGCTCTTTCTTGTTGTCGACGAGAACGGCCGCGTTCTTGTCGAAACGGATCACGCTGCCGTCCGGGCGGCGGATGTCCTTGGCCGTGCGAACCACGACCGCCTTCATCACATCGCCCTTCTTCACGCGGCCGCGCGGGATGGCTTCCTTGATCGACACCACGATGATGTCGCCCACGGAAGCGTATTTCCGCTTCGAGCCGCCCAGCACCTTGATGCACATGACACGACGGGCGCCGGAATTATCCGCGACGTCGAGGTTTGTTTGCATCTGAATCATGACTGGCCGCCTTCTTCTTTTCTAACGGGACGGGCTCTAAGCCCCTCCCCGGTCTGTCCAAAATTCGTTTGTTTACGCCTGGTCCGAAGACACGACGATCCAGCGCTTATCCTTGGAAATCGGCTTCGATTCCTGGATGAACACCTGATCGCCAACCTTGTGGGCGTTGTTTTCGTCGTGCGCCTTGTACTTCTTGGTCATGCGCACGGTCTTCTTCATCACGGGATGCGTGAAGCGCCGTTCGACCTTGACGACAACCGTCTTCTCGTTCTTGTCGCTGACGACGGTGCCCTGCAGAATGCGCTTTGGCATGGTTTTCGTCCTTAAGCCTTCTTAGCCGCGGACTTTTCCGCAGCGATGGTCTTGATACGCGCAATGTCCTTGCGGACCTGTCTCACGCGCGCGGTCTTCTCGAGCTGGCCGGTGGCCTTCTGGAAGCGCAGGTTGAACTGCTCCTTCTTCAGGCTGGCCAGATCGTCGGTCAGCTGGTCCTGGGTCTTGGTCCGGATGTCTTCGGCTTTCATGATCAGCCCGTCCTTATTCTGCGATGCGCTGCACGAAGCGCGTCTTGACCGAGAGCTTGGCCGCGCCGAGACGCAGTGCCTCACGGGCGGTTTCTTCGTTGACGCCGTCGATCTCGAACATGATGCGGCCCGGCTTGACGCGCGCCGCCCAGTAATCGACCGCGCCCTTGCCCTTGCCCATGCGGACTTCGGTCGGCTTCGAAGTGACCGGCACGTCCGGGAAAATACGGATCCAGACGCGACCGGCGCGCTTCATTTCACGCGTGATCGCGCGGCGGGCCGCCTCGATCTCGCGAGCGGTGACGCGGTTCGGCTCAAGCGCCTTCAGCCCGAAACCACCGAAATCCAGGTTGGTGCCGCCCTTTGCGGTACCATGGATACGGCCCTTGAACTGCTTGCGGAACTTTGTGCGCTTTGGCTGCAGCATCGTTCTAACTCCAAATTCCTAAATGTCTCAGGCGTTTTCGCGACGACGACCGCGTTCGCGATCACCACCACCGCCATGTGCAGCATCGCCCTCGGTCGCACGACGCTCCGAAGCCATCGGGTCGTGCTCGAGGATCTCGCCCTTGAACACCCAGACCTTGACGCCGCAGATGCCGTACGCCGTATGCGCCTCGGCCGTGCCGTAGTCGACGTCCGCACGCAGCGTATGCAGCGGCACGCGGCCTTCGCGGTACCATTCCATGCGCGCAATCTCGGCGCCGCCAAGACGGCCGGCGCAGTTGATGCGGATGCCTTCGGCACCGAGGCGCATCGCCGACTGCACGGCGCGCTTCATTGCGCGACGGAAGGCGATACGACGCTCGAGCTGCTGGGCGATCGACTGGGCGACCAGGGTCGCGTCGATTTCCGGCTTGCGCACTTCAACGATGTTGAGGTGCGTCTCGGACTTCGTCATCTCCATCAGCTTCTTGCGAAGCTTCTCGATGTCGGCGCCCTTCTTGCCGATGATTAGACCCGGACGCGCGGCATGGATGGTGACGCGGCACTTCTTGTGCGGACGCTCGATGACGACCTTCGAGATCGCGGCCTGCTTGAGTTCCTTCTCAAGATACTTGCGGATCTTGATGTCCTCATGCAGCAGCTTGCCGTACTCGCCGGTGTTCGCGAACCAGCGCGAATCCCAGGTGCGGTTGATGCCGAGGCGAAGACCGATCGGATTGACTTTCTGGCCCATTATGCGGCCTCCCCTTTTTCTTCGACTTCACGAACGACGATCGTGAGGTGCGAGAACGGCTTCTCGATACGGCTGGCGCGACCACGGCCACGGGCATGGAACCGCTTCATGACGATCGACTTGCCGACATAGGCTTCCGCCACGATCAGTGCATCGACGTCGAGGTCGTGGTTGTTTTCGGCGTTGGCGATTGCCGATTCCAGCGTCTTCTTGACCGTGCCGGAAATCCGCTTGGCCGAGAATTCGAGATCGGAAAGCGCTGTCGCGACCTTCTTGCCGCGGATCAGCGCGGCAACCAGGTTCAGCTTCTGCGGGCTGATACGGATCGTGCGCAACACGGCGCGCGCTTCGTTGTCAGCAAGCCTGCGCGGAGCTTTGGCCTTGCCCATGATTATTTCCTCTTCGCCTTCTTATCCGCGCCGTGACCGTAATAGGTCCGGGTCGGAGCGAATTCACCGAACTTGTGACCGACCATGTCCTCGTTCACCGAAACTGGAACATGCTTCTGGCCGTTGTAGACACCGAAGGTGAAGCCGACGAACTGCGGCAGGATGGTGGAGCGACGGCTCCACATCTTGATCACCTCATTGCGACCACCTTCACGAACCTTGTCCACCTTCTTGAGAAGGTAGCCGTCGATGAAGGGGCCTTTCCAAATAGAACGAGTCACTTGGCGTTACCTCTTCTTAGCTCTTGCGCTGATGGCGCGAGCGCAGGATGAACTTGTCGGTCGCCTTGTTGGACCGCGTCTTCTTGCCCTTGGTCGGCTTGCCCCAGGGCGAAACCGGATGGCGGCCACCCGAGGTGCGGCCTTCGCCGCCGCCGTGCGGATGGTCGACCGGGTTCATGGTCACGCCGCGATTGTGCGGACGCTTGCCACGCCAAACCGTACGACCAGCCTTGCCGTCATTGATGTTGCCGTGGTCCGGATTGGACACGGCACCGACGGTGGCCATGCACGAACCGTGCACGACACGCTGCTCGCCCGAGTTGAGGCGCAGGATCGCCATGCCCTGGTCACGACCGACCAGCTGGCCATAACCACCTGCCGAACGAGCGACCTGAGCGCCCTTGCCCGGCTTCAGCTCGATGTTGTGGACGATGGTGCCGACCGGCATCGAGGCCAACGGCATTGCATTGCCCGGCTTCACGTCGACCGATTCACCGGACACGATCTTGTCGCCGGGAGCCAGACGCTGCGGAGCGATGATGTAGGACAGCTCGCCATCGTCATACTTGATCAGCGCTATGAAAGCGGTGCGGTTCGGATCGTATTCGATACGCTCGACCGTGCCGACAACGTCGAACTTGCGGCGCTTGAAGTCGATGATGCGGTACGAACGCTTGTGGCCACCACCGATGAAGCGAGCGGTGATGCGACCGTGATTGTTGCGGCCGCCCGACTTGGTCAGACCTTCGGTCAGACCCTTGACGGGCTTGCCCTTGTAGAGGCCCGAGCGGTCGACGATGACCAGCTGACGGGTGCTGGGCGTTACCGGGTTGAATTTTTTCAGTGCCATGTTTCTGTCCTCGCGGCCTTGCTCAGAGACCCGTCGCGACGTCGATCGACTGGCCATCGGCCAGCGTCACAATCGCCTTCTTGACGTCGCTCTGGCGGCCAACCGTGCCACGGAAGCGCTTGATCTTGCCCTTGCGGACAAGCGTGTTCACGGCCACCACCTTGACGCCGAACAGCGCTTCGACGGCGGCCTTGATTTCCGGCTTCGACGCCTTCTTGGCGACGTTGAAGACGACCTGATTGTTCTCGGAGGCCATGGTCGACTTTTCGGTGATCGCCGGCGAGACGATCACGTCGTAATGACGAAGGTCGGTCATTTAAAGCGCTCCTCGAGAGCCTCGACGGCGGCCTTCGAAAGGACCAGCGTGCCGCGGCGCAGAATGTCGTAGACGTTGATGCCCTGGATGGGCAGCACGTCGATGTTGGGGATGTTCGTCGCTGCCAGCTTGAAATTCTTGTCAAGCTCGGCACCGCCGATCACCAAAGCGTTGGTCAGGCCCAGCGTCGCGAAATTCGCGATCAGCGCCTTTGTCTTGGCCTCGGTCAACTTCAGCTCGTCGATGATGATGATCGACGCGCTCTTGGCCTTGGCCGAGAGAGCATGCTTGAGGCCGAGCGCGCGAACCTTCTTGGGCAGTTCGTGCTCATGGCTGCGAACGACCGGGCCGTGAGCCTTGCCGCCGCCGCGGAACTGCGGAGCGCGTGCCGAATGGTGACGGGCGCGGCCCGTACCCTTCTGCTTGTACATCTTGGCGCCGGTGCGCGCGATCTCGGCGCGACCCTTGGCCTTGTGCGTGCCCTGCTGCTTCTTGGCGAGCTGCCAGCGCACGACGCGCTGCAGGATGTCTTCACGCGGATCAAGGCCGAAAATCTCCTCGGAGAGTTCCACCTTGCCGGCGTCCTTGCCGCCAAGCGTTGTGATCTTGAGATCCATTATTCCGCTCCCTCTGTGGCCGGAGCCTCATTCTTGACAACGGCGCGGATCGCGGCAGGCTTCGGCGCATTGGCCGGCAGTGCCACCTTGGCCGCATCGCGGACCAGGATCCAGGCGCCCTTCGATCCGGGAACCGCACCGCGGATCAGGATCAGACCGCGGTCGGCGTCGGTCGAAACGATCTCGACATTCTGCGTGGTGACGCGGGTGTCGCCCATGTGGCCAGCCATATGCTTGCCCTTGAACACCTTGCCCGGGTCCTGGCGCTGGCCGGTCGAACCGTGCGTACGGTGCGAGACCGAGTTACCGTGCGTCGCGCGGCCACCGCCCATGTGGTGGCGCTTGATGACGCCCTGAAAACCCTTGCCGATCGTCGTGCCCGTCACGTCGACCTTCTGGCCGGGGACGAAATGCTCGACGGTGATCTCGGCGCCGACATCGATCATGTTGTCGGCAGAGACGCGGAACTCGGCGACCTTCGCCTTCGGCTCGACGGAAGCGGTCGCGAAATGGCCGCGCATCGCCTTCGACGTGTTCTTCACCTTGGCGAGGCCAACGCCGAGCTGAACGGCGGTGTAGCCATTCTTCTCCTGCGTGCGCTGCGCCACGACCTGACAGTTCTCCATCTGGAGAACGGTGACGGGAACATGTTCCCCGGCATCGTTGTAGATGCGGGTCATTCCCACCTTCTTTGCAATCACACCTGAACGCATCGGTTCAATTCCTTTAGAGTTCCGGGCCAGGGGCACCGCCCCTTACCGCGCTCTCATTCCCTTAGAGCTTGATCTCGACGTCCACACCGGCGGCCAGATCGAGCTTCATCAAAGCATCGACTGTCTGCGGGGTCGGATCGACGATGTCGAGCAGACGCTTGTGCGTGCGCATCTCGAACTGCTCGCGGCTCTTCTTGTCGACGTGAGGCGACCGGTTGACCGTGAACTTTTCGATCCGCGTCGGCAGCGGAATGGGGCCGCGGACGTTGGCACCGGTGCGCTTGGCCGTCGACACGATTTCCTTCGTCGAGGCGTCGAGCACGCGGTGATCAAACGCCTTCAGGCGGATGCGGATATTCTGTCCGTTCATGCGTCACTTCCTTGTTCTGGCGCGGCGCGGGCAACTCCTGCGCCCGCGACAGATCGGTTTAAGTCCAAATTACTCTTTGATGGTGACGACGATGCCGGCACCGACGGTGCGGCCGCCTTCACGGATGGCGAAGCGCAGCTTCTCTTCCATGGCGATCGGCACGATCAGCTCGACATCGAC
>NZ_JBHLYT010000039.1:0-14789 GCF_042431665.1 Mesorhizobium kowhaii | reverse complement strand
TATCGCGACGCTTAAGGCGGCGCTGAGACGAGAAGGGATAAAACAGGCGGTGTTCGATCCGACCAAGTTGGCGCAGAACAACCGCTCGGGCCGCAAGTTGATGCAGGCTTATTTTCGGCAGCGCGGCGTGAGCGTGAGGTTTTCGGACTAGTAGAGCCGCGCGCAGGTGATCTCAAGCGCGCCGCCGGGATTTCTCGGCCGGTCCGGCGGTTCGCCATCTGGACGTCGGCACTGCGCCGCATAGTCGCCGTCCGCCGATCCCCTCGCCAATCCTGGAAATGCCGTACGTTCACCTTCGGCCGGCGGTTAACATGGACATTTCCGCCCGACAGCTTTTGGCAAGATCGGCGTTGATAGCTGCCGAGGCCAGCCGAAATGCGGATTTGGTTGCGCTCTGGCGGCAACATCATGGCGCCATTGGGCGCAGATGAAAATCCGTATGGACGAGGCGACCCTCGCGAACGGCGACATCAACAAAGTGCCGCGTACCCGATGGTGACCTTGGCCTCAAATCCCGGATTGGCTAGAGTTCGTGGCATGCTGAACGCCATTCACCACGTCGCGCTCATCTGCACCGACTACGACCGGTCGCGACGGTTCTACGTCGAACTCCTCGGCCTCGATCTGATCCGGGAGGTCTATCGGGAGGAGCGGCAGTCATGGAAGGCCGATCTGCGGATCGGGTCCGCCCAGCTGGAATTGTTCTCCTTCCCTGCACCAGTGATGCGGCCGTCCCACCCAGAGGCGACAGGCCTGAGACATCTGGCATTTGCCGTGGCGAATCTTGATCCCGTAATTATGCGCCTGGAAGCCGCCGGCGTTGCCGTTGAGCCAGTCCGGATCGACCCATATACAAACCAACGGTTTACCTTTTTCAGCGACCCAGATGGATTGCCGCTGGAACTCTACGAAGCCCCATAAGGAACGGTTCGCTTTCGCGACCACGTCATCGGAGGTGGGAACGGCAGTCGGCTGATATAATCCGCCAACTCGGGTGCGTCACCGGGCTCCTTGCCACGGTTGTTACTCGCGGAACGATATCGTCCGAAAGAGACCGGAGTGCGTCTAACGCTAGCTTGGCCGACCGATCCACCGCACGATTTCATAGGCAGGCATCGGGCGGCGAAAACCCTTCAGCGTCAGTTCGCCAACAAGAACGGATTCGACCATCGACTCGACAGCGCCGAGGACCCGTTGGCTAACAAGAATCTGGCGGGATTTGGCCTCCTCGCACAATCGGGCGGCATGGTTCGACACAGTGCCGATGACGGCATAGTCCGAGCGCTGATCAAAACCGATGCGCCCGATGGTTGCGTGACCCCTGGCAATGCCGATCCCGAAGCCCAGCAAATAGTCCCGCTTGCGCCATCGCTCTGAATGCTCGTCAATCGCGTCGCGCATCGCGGCAGCCATCGAGACGGCTCTCTCGCTGTGGTCGGCGCATAGCAGTGGATCGTTGAAAACCACGACGATACCGTCGCCCACGAACCGCTCGAGAGTTCCCTCGTGGCGGACGATTTGTTCACCAAGACAGGAATGATACTCGGCAAGAACTGTCATGACTTCTTCGGGTTCGGCGGTCTCTGCGAAGGCCGTAAAGCCGCGCAAATCGCAAAAGACAACGGTCACCTCGCGACGGTGGCTCTGCAAGAGCGCATCTCCATTGCCCGCCGCAACGATGAGGTCGGCGACCTGTTCGGGCAGGAACCGCCTGAGCCGCGCCATTCGCTCGAGCTCCGTCACCTGGTCGGCCACGGTTTGCTCGAGCGAGCGGTTCCAGCCGGAAAGTTGCGCGGCTTGGTCCTCAAGGCGCTTGGCCTGGCTCGCGACAGTGTCGTGAAGCGCCTTCTGGCGCAGCATCGAGCGCACCCGCGCCAACAGCGCCTGGTGCTCGAAGGGCTTTGTCAGATAGTCGTCGCCCCCGGCGTCCAGCCCCTCGACCACATCGCGCGTGTCGGCCTTCGCGGTGACGAGGATAACCGGAATCGCCTGCAGGGAGCTGTCCTGCTTGAGCATGCGTACCACACTGATACCGTCGAGCTTCGGCATCATGATGTCGAGCAGGATCAGATCCGGCGTGAGTTCGCGGGCTTTCGCAAGCCCCTCCTCACCATCGGCGGCGGTTGCAACTTCGTAGCCGTTCGCCTCGAGGCGCATGCGCAGAATCTCGAGGTTTTCCGGAGTATCGTCGACCGCGAGAATGCAAGGCGGATCGTGCAAGGCGCTGCCTCCCTCAAGAAAGGAACCCGCGAATCTCGGAAAGCAACTGGCGCGGACTGAATGGCTTGGCAATGTAACCATCGCACCCGGCAGCAAGGGCTTTCGCCTCGTCGCCCGACAACGCGTAGGAAGTGACGGCGATAATCGGAATGTGCCGGAGCGCCGGGTCGGCCTTGATGCGGCGGGCCGCTTCATACCCGTCGATCACCGGGAGCTGAATGTCCATAAGGATCAGGTCCGGCCTGTGCGCTGCGGCTGCAGCGATGCCGGCGGCGCCGTCCGCCGCCTCGATCAGTTCGTATTCGGTGGTGGCAATGAGATCGCGGATGATCTGGCGGTTGTCCTCGGTGTCTTCCACCATCAGGATTCGTTTGCTCATGCGGCCCTCACGTCCTCATTCACCCGGATTGGTACCTTCAGACGGAATGTCGACCCTGACCCGAGCACGGACTCGACGTCTATGGTTCCGCCATGCATTTCGACGATGCGCTTCGAGATCGCCAGGCCAAGACCTGTGCCACCCTTCTGCCTGGTGCTGCTGTTGTCGACCTGCTGGAATTCTTCGAAGATGAGAGCCTGGTCCTTGGACGCGATGCCGGGACCGGTGTCTCGGACGGTGATCTCGAAGTGCCCGTCGACCGCATCGGCAAGAATGTCGACAGCACCCGTTTCGGTGAACTTGACGGCATTGCCTGCAAGATTGAGCAGGACCTGCGTCAAACGGCGTTCGTCCCCGCGGCCGATTGGAAGGTTCTCGGCAACAGTCGTTGAAAGCTCAAGACCCTTCGCTCGTGCCAGCGGCTCGACAGCCGTAACGGTCGATCGAACAATCTGCGCGACGGAGTAGTTCTCGATCGCCAGCGTGAGCTGGCCGGCTTCGATCTTGGAAAGGTCGAGTACGTCATTGATGAGCCCGAGGAGGTGACGGCCGTTTGCCTGCACGCGCGCGACGGTCGTCTTTGCCTTGTCCGGGAGTTCGCCGTAGATGCCGTCGACCAGCAGTTCTGTGAAGCCCAAGACCGAATTGAGCGGTGTCCTGAGCTCGTGGCTCATATTCGCCAGGAACTGGGACTTGTGGCGGCTAGCTGCCTCCAGCTCCCGGCCTTTCTCCTCGATCTCGCGGAACAGCTTGGCATTCTGGATCGCGAGCACCGATTGGGCTGCGAAGGTCTCCAGCAGGTGGACAACTTGCTCATGGAAGGCACCTGGCTTGTGGCGCCTGACGACCAGTGCACCGACGATCTTGTTGGGCCTCAGCAGCGGAACGATCAGGATACCGCGATATCCGGCTTCGACGATCGTCTTTCTTACAAGGAAGGATGAGGTCTCCTCGCTGAGGTCGGGAAACTGCACCGGCATGCAGCGCCCGGGTGCGTCGCCGATCCCCATGTCGGCCAGCCCGATCGTCTGGTGTGAGACTGCGGCGATAAGCTCATCGCTCATACCGAAGTTTGCGCGCGGACGGAATTGCTGCCGCGTGCTGCTGAACACGTAGATGGTGCCAGCATCCGTCTCCGACAACTGGACCGCTTTGGCGACGATCGTTTTCAGCACGGTGTCGAGATCCAGCGTCGAATTGACCGCCTTGCTCACCTCACCAAGCGCCTCCAGTTCGCCGACCGACCGAGCAAGCTCGGCCGTGCGCGCCTGCACCTCTTGATACAGTCTCCCTAGCTGCTCGGATGTCTGGTTGACATTGTCCGCAAGCGCTCCCAGTTCGTCCCGATTGGCGACGGCGACCTGTTGGGCGAAGTCGCCGGCCGCTATCTGGCTGAGACGCGTCTCGATCTTTTTGACCGGTTCGATCAGCGACCAGGAGATGATGTAGCCAAGCCCCAGTGCCAGCAGGATGCTGCCCACAGCAAAAGAGACCACGATCAGTCGAGAAGTGCCGTACGCCCCCTCGGTCGTTTCGATCGCCGCCACCATGTCGGCTTCGGCCATGTTGACCAGCTGGTTCGTCAGCCGCTCGAGGCGGTCAGCCGACGGAATGATCTCATCGAGCTGGATCTTGCGCGCCTCCTCCGTGCGACCGGCGCGGAAAAGCTCCACAACGTGCGTCACGCCGGCTGCGAGCCGTTCGTATTCCTGCCGGACCTCGCCCAGCACCTCCGCTTCGGTTTCGGCGACGAACTCCATGCGGTCGAGGTCGTAGCCAAACTGGTTGAGCTGGCGCAGCGCTGCATCCAGCATCCGCTCGTCCTGAAGCAGAAGTGCGGTCGAGATGCTGTAGAGCTGGTTCGTGGTGTCGTGCTGGACCTGGCGATAGGCTGCGATCCGTCGCTGCAGCTTGATCAGCTCGTTTGTTTGATCATTGACCCCACTCAGCACCTGCAACCCAACGGCCCCGAGCACGATCAACAGGCCGACGATCGACAGGAACGCGACCAAGAGCTTGGTCTGGACGCGCGCCGGCAGCCGGGCAACCCAACCAACGAGCCGGTTCGTTATGCTATTTGGATTCGTCCAAGAGGCTGACAAGGTCATCCCGGAACTCCTCCAAGTCGAACCGGACGCCAAGATACTGTACTCGCAAGATGCCATTGGGGTCTACGAGCGACGTCAACAAGGTATGGTCGACATCTCCGTTCGCCGCCTTCTTCGCGATGACCCCGTATTTCCGTCCCACCTCATGGACGACCGCCGGATCACCGGTAAGAAACGACCAGCCCTTCAGGTCGGCGCCAAAATTCTGCGCATATTCCTTCAAGACATCGGGCGTATCGCGCTCCGGGTCGACAGTGATCGAAACGAAGACGATTTTCGATCCGAACGTCGAGCCCAGCTTCTCCTGCACGATGGCCATATGAGCGGTCAGCATCGGGCAGACGTCGGTACAGTACGTATAGATGAATGCAACGGCGACCACCTTGCCACGAAAGTCGTGCAGCGACACAGGTCCGCCATCCTGCGATACCAGGGTAAAGTCGGGCGCCGGTCCAATCGTCGGCAGGCGCTGGTCGTGCGGCGCGTCATGCGCGTGTGCCGGCCAAGGAGCAAGAAGTGCCAGTGCCAATGCGCATGCCGGCCAGCCCGTCACGTCTTCAACTCGCGCTTGAGTTCCTCGAAGTAGTGCCAGTCGGTGAACCCGGAGATGACCTCTTTAGGGGTCTTCTTGAGCATGCCCAGTTCGTTGAGCCGAAGCGCGAAGAAACGGACGGAGTCCTCGGGATCGTACTCGCGCCAGAGGTCGTAGCGAGTGTCCTTCATGGTCATCAGCACGCATTCTCGCGATAGACCGAGGGCGGCCATCCGGTCCGCAACCGTTTCAGGCTCCCGGTGACAGACATCGGCGGCCCTGAGGATAGCACGCAGCGCGCGCTTCGTCGCCACCGGGTTCTTCCGCATGAAGTTGGTATTGGTGACCGCCATGCAACAGAAGTAATTGGACCACGGGCGGTCATGGGCGATGTTGACGATGAGGTGCCCGACGTTGCGCGCGCATGGCTGCCCGGGTTCCGGCGGAAAGCCGATGAAGGCATCGACTTTTCCGGCCTTGAAGAGCTCGACCTGGCTGACTGACGGATTGACGACCCAGACGATGTCGGAGGCGGGTTTGAGTCCGACATATGCGGCCATGATGCTCACCAGCATATGGTCGGTCACGCCGTAGTTGTTGATGCCCACCTTCTTGCCGCGCAAATCCGCGATACTCCGGATGCTGTCATTTGCACGCAGCTCCAGGCATCCCACCTGCACTCCGCCGAGCACCGTCACCGGCTGCCCCGCGTCCACCAGGGGCAAGAAGTCGGACCAGGACTGCATGTCGAAATCGACGTCGCCGTCAGTCAGCATCGCCGCCCCGGTCATCGGCTGCGGCAGATACCGAACCTCGCTGAACCCTTCCTCGTGAAGAAATCCCTCGGCGATGGCCAGCGGCGCGAGGCAAGCAGCCGAAGGCTTTCCGAGGCGAATGGTCGTTGTCTCCGGTGGTGGCTCCCCTTCGGCAATGGATGGCTGAACCTTGAACAGCCCAGCGCTGCCTGCCGCCGACAGGCCTGCTAGAAAAGTGCGCCGGTTCTGGATGATCTTCATGGGGTTCTCCCCTCCCATCGAAAGAGAAATGCGTGCCGTTCACATCTTCAACTCACGCTTCAGCTCCTCGATGAAGCGCCAGTCCGTTCCATCGGCGATGATCTGCTGAGGGCTCGACTTGATCATGCCCGTCTCGTGCATGCGCAGCGCGTAGAAGCGCATCGAGGCTTCGGCATCGTAGTCCCGCCAGACGTCGTACCGCGTGTCGCTCAGCGTTTGCAGCGCGATTTCGTAGCTGGGGACGAAACCTCGATCGACCATCTGCGCTGCACTCCATGCGGGATCCGAAATGCATAGGTCGGCGCCCTTGACGATGGCCCTTAGCACGCGCTTGGTCGCCACCGGGTATCTGTTCACGTAGTCCGTAGCGGCCGAAGTCATGCAGCAGAAGTACTGCGACCAAGGGCGGTCGAGGGTCGTGTTGAGGATCGTGTGGCCGATTTTCTTGGCGCGCAGTTGCTGCGTCTCCGGCGGCGTGAAGAGATATGCATCGAACTTCCCGTCGGCGAAGGCTTCCACCGGCTTGCTTTCCTGGACCCATTCGATGTCGTTGACGGGGTCCAGTCCGATATAGGCGGCCATCAGGGCGACCAGCACGCGTGACGGCGCATCGATGTCGTGCATGCCCACCCGCTTGCCCTTGAGGTCCGGGATGCCTTGGATGCTGTCGTTGGCGATCAGCTCGAGGCACCCGGAGTGCAGACCGCCAAGCACCCTGATTGGCACGCCGGCGTCGATCGACGCGACATGGACCGGCGCGTAATTCATGCTGAAATCCGTGTCGCCGCGTGCAATCCACACCGCCTGATCGACTTTCTCGTCGCCCTGCACGTAGCGGACGTCGGTGAAGCCCTCCGCTTTGAGGAGCTCTCCGGCCAGGTACATCCCTGCCCAGCAGTAGGCACCATCGATCCACCGCGGCAAGCGGACGGAGGTCGTTTCAGGGGGTGCCTCGGCCCAAGCGTCAGTCGTTGCGCCGATGAGACCTGCAGCGCCTGCTGCCGCCGCACCGGCCATGAAGTGGCGGCGGTTCTGGATGATTTGCATGGGGTTCTCCCTCGCGTTGAAAATGGCACGGGGCTGGCTGCCTAGTCAGGTCTTCAACTCCTTCTTCAGTTCGTTGAAGAAACGCCAGTCGGTACCTTGGGCCAAGAGCTTTTGGGGGGTGCTCTTGAGCATCCCGACCTCGTGGAGGCGCAAGGCGTAGAAGCGCAGGGTGTCCTCAGCGCTATACTCACGCCACTGACCGTAGGGGAGCTCCTTCATGACCTGGAGGGCATGGTCGTAGCGCTTGGTATAGCCTTGATCTACCAGGAACTGCGCGGACTGCTCGGGCTCGCTGGCGCAGAAATCCGCCGCTTTCAAGATGGCGCGGAGGGCGCGTTTGGTGGCCACCGGATTTGTGCGGACGAACTCCCGGTTCCCAGCCAGCATGCAGCAGAAGTATTGCGACCAGGGCCGGTGCACCGTGCTGCTAATCACCACATGGCCGATCTGCTGCTCCCGCATCTCCTGCGGTTCGGGGGGAAAGCCTAGGTAGGCATCGATCTTCCCCTCACTTAGGAGCCGAATGGACTCGCGTCCCGGATGCGTGACGACGTGTACGTCCTTACGGAGGTCCAGGCCCACATACGCCGTCATAGCGGCGAGAAATACGTATCGGCTGGAATCTAGCGCCGGCACTGCCACGGTCTTCCCCTTGAGGTCGCGGATCGTTTGAACGCGATCGGTCCCGAACAGCTCAAAGCAGCCGACGTGGAGTCCTGCCAGGATGACGATGGGATCCCCCGCCTCCAGGCGGAGAAGGAGCGGGGCGGCGAAATGGTTATTGAGGTCGGCTTCACCGGATGCGAGGGCCGTCTCGATATCTGCGGTCCCCTCCTTTTGGAGGTAAGTGACCTCGGTGAACCCTTCGCTGCGCAGCAGTTCTTCAGCTACATACTGGGGGGCCTGACAGATGCTGGGAATCCGGACGAGCCGGATCCGCGTCGTTTCCGGCGGTGGCTCTGCGGAGAGCGATTGGCGGACCCCAACGAGGCTCGCGGCGCCGGCTGCCGAAAGGCCGGCCAGGAAGCGCCGGCGGCTCTGGATGATTTGCATCTCCACGTCTCCCCTTGAGACAAATGGGATCAGGTTTTCAGCTCACGCTTCAACTCGTCGAGCAAGCGCCAGTCCGTTCCGTTGGCGATGATCTGTTGCGGGCTCGATTTGATCATGCCCGTCTCCTGCATGCGCAGTGTGTAGAACCGCAGGGAGTCTTCAGGATCGAATTCCCGCCAGCGGTCGTACCGGATATCCTTGAGCGTTTGGAGCGCGTAGTCGTACGACGGGACGAAATCGCGATCGACCATCTGCTGCGCCACCCGTTGCGGATCCGACACGCATAGGTCGGCGGCCTTGAGGATGGATCGCAAGACCCGCTTGGTCGCCACCGGGTACCTGTTCACGTAGTCCGTGGTGGCGGAGATCATGCAGCAGAAATACTGTGACCATGGGCGGTCGACGGCATTGTTGAGGATGGTGTGGCCGATCTTCTTGGCGCGCAGCTCCTGCGGCTGGGGCGGCGTGCCGAGGAATGCGTCGATCTTTCCCTGGATGAAGAGTTCCGTCGGCTTGACGTCTTCAGTCAGGACCCACTGGATATCGTTCACGGGATCGAGCCCGACATACGCGGACATGAGGGTCAGCCACTTGTGTCGCGAGTTGTTGAAACCATCCACGCCCACCCTCTTGCCCCGCAGATCCGTGACGCTGCGGATGCTCTCCTTGGCGATCAGTTCGAGGCATCCCGAGTGCAACCCGGTTAGCACCTTGATCGGCACGCCGGCGTCGATCGACGCGATCTGATTCGGCGGAAAGTTCACAGAGAAATCGGTCTCACCGCGTGCGATCCATTCCGATTGGTCGACGGTTTTGTCGGCTTCTACGTAGCGAATGTCGGTGAAGCCATCTGCGCGCATCAGTTCACCAGCGATGTACGCGCCTGCCCAGCAGTAGGAACCACCAACCCTCCGCGGCAGACGAACCGTGGTCGTTTCCAACGGCGGTTCCGCGTGTAGTGACTCCGGAAGTCCGACGATACCGGCAGCGCCTACCATTGCAGCGCCGGCCAGGAATCGGCGGCGGGTTTGCATGATCTGCATCCGAACACTCCCCTTCCGATTTGCAAAAGGCAATACTGGCCGGAACCGAGCAAAAGCGGTTTCGGCGGAGGCAGATGGTCTGGTGAGCGCGACGAGTAGTTGTGGATTCTAGCGCGCCCAGTCCGCTGCGGGAGTCTTGCGCTCTCAGTCGCCGGCTCATGTATTAGCAGTCGACGATATGCCAACGGTACGCCCAATTTGCGTAGGTTGCGAGCGCAAAACTTACCAAGCCAAACGTCACGCCAGCGCCTGGCTGTAGGCGCCAATTAGGAAGAACGCGGAAAGCAGCCAGGCGAGGGCGTTTCCCCAAGGAATTCTGGGCATGGAAGGTTCTTTCTCCGCATAGGTCCGGTCAGGAGCAGGCCGACGGCAACGTGCCGTGCTTTTGATGCGACGCGGGTTGAAGTGCGAGCACGCGGCTTACCCGCCGCACATCGTGCCCATGCGGAGGCGAGCATGTTGCGCTCCGACTGTTCCCCCGGGGGAACACTCTCACTCCGATCGACCGAACTTCACGCTCGATGACTACGTTGCGATGTGCAACAGCGGCGAGGCGGAGTTTTCCATCGCCGAGGCGGCGCGCGTCATGGGCGTTTCGCGCGCCTATGTCTACCGCTGCATGCCCTATGCCAGCATCCCGGAAGACGAGTTTGAAGCGGTTTTGGATCATGTCCGGCTCACGAAGGGGCTGACATCAAAAACCGCTGTTGCCGATGAGATCAAGCGACGCACCGGCAAGGCTAAGGAATACCTCGAAACCTGCCCTCACTGCGGCGGCGCGCTGAGGACGCGGAAGCGATGACCAGGCGGAGGCGGCCTGGTTCAACCCGCGCGATTGCTGGGGGATCGATCTTCACCACGGCCTCGACCGCGGTTCGTATCCGGCCGCGCAGCGCGATATTCTCGGCCAGCATTTCTTCTGTGCGTTGAAGCGCGAGCTCGGTGCGGTGGATGCGCTCCCTGGCATTGGCAACTTCCGACGTCAAAATATCGGCCGCCATTCCTTGTCCGTGGGGTGTGTTCATCATGGGTTGGAAACTCATGGCGGAGCGGTTCGTTCCCAGATGTCGGGCGCTGCCTCCGCGCGCGAGGGGCTCATTAGGGGGGCGAGGGTAACAATCTCCGAGGCATCACGGGCGCCGACCGCTGGGCTTCACGGTTGTGCAAAAGCGTTAGAAATCGAGTTTTCGGCGGAAGAAAAAGGCGCCGCATTTCGCTCGGCCCTATTGATGCCGCGCGAGCCGATCCATGGGCGCGTTTGCTTCGGCCAACGTGGCCAGCGCTTGTTCGACTTTCTGTGCCGAAACGTCCGTGCGCTTGATGTGCCGCACAACTTGCTGCCGCAGCAGCGCGAGCCTTGCGGCGCGATATGCGTCGCCGTATCTCGCAGTTTCAAGGTGGAGGGTCGCTAGCCTCATGGGCGACGATTCCAATTATCTAGCAGTCTTAATCGGTCGTGCTTGGCGAGACTTTGTATCCATCGTCGTTTCTCCTTCCATCTACGATAATATACGAATCTATTCTCTACGCTACGCTTCCACGCTTTGGCGTCGAGTTCCGATGCGCCGAGCAGTCTTCCGCGCTCTGCGACGGGGTGTTTCGGCTGCGCGAAAGCAGCGCTCGAACCGTCGTGGCGCACTTTTCCATCGGACTGACGGAGCATCGTCACAGGCAATCGAGCGCGGTCCGGCCGTCTGTCGATCGGCGCGGCCGCAGGCAAGATAACGTGCGTTCCGTCGTTCCTGGTCTGCATCGGTCCTCATCCGCCAAGGCGGATCTCCGTGTTCAGCTGGCGTCGTTCACGTCGCTGACGCCCTGCGTTTCAACTGACGATCCCCTGCTCATCGATGGGCTCCGAGCAGCTTGCGGTCCTTGAGATGAGCGCGCTGGGCAGCGTCGCTGCGGCTCGCCGCCGGATCGCCGACGTAGAACGTTCCGTCGCTCCACATGGCGTGCATGATCACCGCCAGCTTGCGCGCCACCGCCACGCACGCCTTGCGATGGCAGGAGCGCTTGGCGATCTCGTGACCCCAGCTTTTGACCTTGTCCGTGCCGCGGAAGCGCGTCATCAGCGCCGACGCCGCCTCGTAGAGCGCGCGCCGCACGTCCGCGTCGCCAGCCTTCGAGATGCGTCCCTGGACGTCGATCGATGTTCCGGATTGCCATCGCCGCGAGGTCAGCCCGAAGTAGGCGGCGACGTCACGCGAGCGGCGGAAGCGCGACGGATCGTCGATCGCCGTCATGAAGGAGAGCGCCGTCACCGGGCCGACGCCGGGGATCGCCATGAAGCGCCGGCACAGCTCGCTGCGCGCGACGATCTTCACCACCAGATCGTGCAGCCGGCAATATTCCCGCCACAGCACGGCGCGCGCCGACAACATGGCGTCCATCAACTCGGCTGACAGCGGATCAGCCTCGACGGCCGCGCGCACCGCCTGGTCGAAAGCGCCACGCGACGTGCCGCCGAGCTTGATGCCGAACGCCTTCAGCGAGTGCCGGATGGCGTTCTCAAGATCGAGGAACTTGCGCTTCAGGTTTCGCCGGTGGGTCAGCAAAAGTCGCATGCGATAGCAATCCTGCGTCTTGATGTGGGCCTGACGAAACCAGCCGGTGCGCATGATGTGGGCGATGCCGAGCGCATCGGCGGCATCCGTCTTGTTGCGCTGCGCCGACATCGCGGCGCGGACGTGCTGTGTCTCCAGGCAGATCGCTGGAAGGCCGCGTTTCAGAAGCTCGGGATGCAGCCAGGGCGATAGTGATCCGGCTTCATGGCCGACACGCCGCAGCCGCGCCACGAACGGCTTCAACACCACGGCCAACGCATCCGGATCGGTCTCCACTTTGACCGTCAGATGCACCTCGCCATGTTCGTCGACGACGCACACCGCGGTTTCGTCCACCGCAACATCCAGTCCGCAAAAATATTCCATCAGCTGCCTCCTGCGTGGTTTGACAGGTGATTTCTTAGCAGTTGCCCCGCTGTTCGAGGCAGGCCCGGTGAACGCCAACGCCGCTGGCCGATTACGGGCGGCAGTAGAATTCGCGGATCCGCCTTTCGTTCCGATGTCCGACGCTATGTCGCAAAGGGCTGGCCGGAGGGTCGCGAGGAGTGAGCCCGGCCGAACGGATGCGGCGTTCGCGCGAACTGAGGGATAAAGGCCTGATCCCACTGTCGATCGATGTCGACGAGGTGGCTTTGCCGGCCTACCTCGTCGCCGTCGGCTATCTCGCATCGGCCGACGTCGACGACCACGGCGCATTCGTGCGGCTCTGCAGCGCGTTCCCAACTCGCGATCGATGCGCCAGCCTGGCAGCGCTATTCCGGCAGCCCCGCCTTTCGCAAACCTTCTGCAAGCAGAGCCATATGGGCTGGGACGGCTGAAACGACGTCGGCGAGATTGGAAATTCGTTGGCCAGGATCGAGGGCGACAATTCGGCTCACCACCTTTTGCGCGTCCTCGGTTCGGCCGGCGTGAGCATAGCTTGCAGCCGCATAGCGCAACGACCCCAAAAAGTCCGGCTTTTCCCGCAACGACCTTTCAGCCCAAGATGATGCCTCCTCAAATCGACCAGCGAAGAGATGAGCCACTGCAACAGCATTCTGCATATCGAACATGAGCGGGTCGACCGGGCTCATGCGTATCGCAGTCGCCAGGTGCTGGAGTGAGGTTTCCGTATCGCCGAGGTCGATTCTGACCCAGCCGCTGAATAGCCACGCAGTAGCCAGGTTCGGATTGAGCGCGAGCGCGCGATCAATGAACGCTGCCCCGCTATTGTTGTCGCCCACGACGAAGGCGAGCGCGTGCCCGCCGAGTGAGAGCGCAACCGCGTCATCCCTGCCCAAATCCACTGCCTTCAGAGCCAGGCGTTCTGTCTCGACGGTTTCCTGCTCACGATCGGCCATCCAGCCGTTCGCCTTGCGCATGACGGCACACCACGCGGCCATGCCGTATGCCGAGGCGAATTCAGGGTCGAGCTCGATGGCTTTGTAAAACAACTGAAGGGCGTTTGCGTTGGATTCCCTGGTCAACTGGTGGAGGCTTGCTATCCCGCGCAGATAATAGTCGTAAGCGTCAAGGTGCTCGGTCGGCTTGCGCTTGGCCCGCTCGATCTCTGCCTGTTCCAGCTTCGGAGCGATCGCTCCGACGACGCTCCGGGTCACTTCCTCCTGCAGGTCAAAAACGTCCTCCAGCCCGCCGTCGAAACGGTCGGCCCATAGATGTGCACCCGTTGCCGCATCGATAAGCTGCCCGGTGATGCGCACCCTGCTCGCCGCCTTGCGCACGCTCCCTTCAAGCACGTAGCGCACACCAAGCTCGCGTCCGACCTGCTTAATGTCCACTGCCCGGCCCTTGTAGGTAAAGCTCGAGTTGCGCGCGATGACGAACAGCCAGCGCGTCCGGGACAGCGCGGTGATGATCTCCTCCACCATGCCGTCAGCGAAGTAGCCCTGCTCGGGGTCGCCACTTATGTTGTCGAATGGCAAGACCGCGATTGACGGTTTTTCGGGAAGCGTCAGCGTACCCCTTGTCGAGAATGCCGAAGTGGGTTTTGCTCGACTGACCCGGTAGGCGCGCACCGCCTCCACGATGTTGTGGAACTGATGGCTACCGAGGTCGGTGTAGGCATAGTCTAGTTTGCCTTTGACCTGCTCGTAGACGTTGCTCGCGACGCAGACGCCGCCAGGTTCTGCAAGCTTCTCGAGCCGCGCGGCGATGTTCACGCCATCACCGTAGATCGTATCGTCCTCTGCAATCACGTCGCCCAAATTCACGCCCATGCGGAAAGTCATGCGCTTGTCTTCCGGCAAACTTGCATTGTGAGCGGCCAATCCCTCCTGGGCTTCGACCGCACACTGCACCGCGTGGACTGCGCTGGCGAATTCGACAAGAAGGCTGTCGCCAGCGGAACCGACGATGCGTCCGTGAGACTCTGTGATCTTGGGCTCGATCACTTCGGCGCGAAGCCTCTTCAGCTGTGCGAGCGTGCCAACCTCGTCGGCTCCCATGAGGCGGCTGTAGCCGACGACGTCGGCAGCAAGGATTGCGGTGAGGCGTCGCTCCATGCTTGTGTCCTGCCTCTTCCATAGGTCGAAGCTCCGGGCGGCGAGCGTATTCTAGTCCTAGCTCGAATGCGAGCGTGCAGTGCCGGCGCCAGCAGCGATCAACTCACCACGTCGCTTGGGCCATTCCTCACATGGCGTGGTTTATGGTCCGATCGCGGCTGCTGCCGAAGGGCTACTTTGGGGTCAAAACCCGACGATCACGAATGACTGCTTTGCGCCCCCTGCACGAACCCGCTCCGCGGGAGGAGCGCCTCGGCCTGAGATGGCGCGACAGGCATTTGACTTGAGCGGGTAGAGGCGTCGATCTGACCATGGAGTTCCCTTCA
>NZ_JBHLYT010000038.1:0-4503 GCF_042431665.1 Mesorhizobium kowhaii | reverse complement strand
TGATCGGCCCTCCACAAGCCGACCTCCTATGAATCACGCAAACTCTCTCTTGGGAATTCCAAAAACTCGCCCGCCGCTAAAAACCTGCCAAAGTAGTGCTAGTCTGACTAAACAGCCGTGCGCGTCTGCCATTCAGCAGCTCGAGCGCTCAACCATAAGATGCCATCACTGCGAGGCGCTTTGCAGGCAAACTCACGGAGAGGCGGAAATCACATTCCCACCAATCCAGCCACAAGAAGCTTGATTGGATTGGTTGAGCGGCCGCTTCTGACGAGATTGTCTTGCAAGCGGACACTAGGCACGCGGGCCGTACGGCAAACCGGCCATGCAAAGTCTCGGAGTTCCCTCCAGGCCCACGCATAATCGGCGGTTGCGCCGTAACCCCTTCAGCGTGTTCGCGCATGCCAGTAATCGTACTCGATTGTGGCAACACGCTCCCGAAATAGGTATTACTACGATACAGGGGCGCAATAAGATGGCGTGCTAGGGACTAGGGTGCTCGACGAACACGAAATTATCGCTCGGATATACGAGGCTGCCGCCGTCCCTGAGCTATGGGGCGGTCGAGGCGTTCTCGATATCATTGCCGAGGTGGCCACTTGCACGGACGGTGTGGTCATAGCCGTCGACGATGAAGGCGTCATACGCTGGATAACCAATGACTCTGCCGCGCCAAAGCTCGAAGTGTATTTCAGAGATAACTGGGTAGTGCAGAATCCATATCTCGAGACTCCCGAGCGCCGTGCTCGCTTCAGCGAGCCTCGCTTCCTTCTTGACACTGAAGTGATGTCTGCCGACGAAATGCAGGCCAGCAACTACTATCAAAATTTCATGCGGCCGCAGGGTATGTATTGGCATGCGGGCACCTCAATCAAAGGGACCACGAATGACGTCATCAAGGTGTCGGTTCATCGCGGCTACGATGCCGGCCCTCTGAAGCCGAATATCACCGACCGCTTGAATACATTGCGCCCGCATCTGGCCAGAGCGACACTGCTGACAGCGCGTCTTCGGTTCCAACAGGTGCAGGCGGCGGTCGACGCTTTCGATCTAATCGGACTACCAACGGCGGCGATCAAGCGGGGAGGGCTCGTGCTCTCCAACAAAGGGTTCGAGAAACTGATCCCGAAGATAGTGCAAGACCGAACCTCGCGCTTGACATTCACCCAAGCCGGCGCTGACGCTTGCTGGAACAAATTGGTTCAAACGAGTGCCATCGCCTCAGGGGGGACGTTTCCGATCGGTGCCTCGACGGAGTTCCCGACCATGATCGCTCATGTGATGCCCACGACGGGGGCCGCCCGCGACATTTTTAGTGCGGCGGACCAGTTGCTGATCATCACGTCAACCGAAGGCGCGATCGATCTGGACTCTCGGGTTCTCGGGCTTTTTGACTTGACGGCAGCGGAGGCAGCGGTCGCGCGCGAGTTGGTGAACGGCAAGACCATAAATGACATTGCCGATGCGCGCAAAGTGTCAAAGGATACGGTTCGCATCCAGTTGAAGTCGATCTTCGAGAAGACTGGAGTCCATCGACAGTCCGACCTCATTCGTGTGCTTCTAAGCGTCAGCAGCTCTTTTCCGGTCGGCAAATCGGATTGATCACTGGAAGGCGGCCGTTGATGGGATAAAGGGCAGCGCCGTATGCCCCTGCGGCTTCGGCCGCCACTTCGCTCGCCGCACCCCAGCAGACATCTACGCCAGCTTCCAAAGGGGTCTTTCTAGACGAAGTCTCGTCGCCCCACAGCAATCATCGCGATCAAGCTAGCCGACAATCAATCTATGTCAGATCGCTCGTACTGGACATGGACTGCTTGTGTGCGACCTCAGGCGCGAGTTGCTCTTTTGATGGCCCACTTCGAGGCTGGGAATCTCGCGGAGTACCCCAAATGGGTGATGCGCGCTGACGCGCCGCGACGGAAAGTACTGTCAGAACGCGGGCACGCGGTCGGTCTACCCTCCTCGGCCCCCCTCTACTTTCGAATTAAGTATTGGACTATTAACCTTAACTAAGATATCGCTAATATGAGGGAAGATTGGGGAAGCTACCTAACAAGGCGCGGCTCCGGAGAGGTTGAATTTCGGGTGGTTCTTCAGCCGCCCGAACTGGTTACTTGTTGCCCCAGGGACGCCTAGTCCGTGGCAACGAACTCCGAGCTACTCCCGTCGCCGGGTAAACCCCATGGTTTCATCAGGCGTGTGTCATGGCGAACGAGTTGCCAAGAACCATCAAGACCGCGACGAACGGTTTCGAGCATCTGCTCCCAACAATCGTCTTGAAGGCCTCCGACCAGGATAAGTTGGCCACAGGCCCCATCTTGAACTCGCGTCCTTTCAGGAACACGCCCTCGCGTTTTCGCGCTCAGCAAGAAGCGACGACCTTCAGTGAGTGCTCTGTTCAAGTAAACCGGGGAGGCAAGAATGGGTAATATCATTAATTTTGCCGACGCAGCTGGAACGATAGTGCCGTTCTCTTTTTCGGAAGACCAGCTCAGCTTCGATGGGGCGTTCTCGGCTGGCGAACTGACGCTCACGCAGCTCGACTCGGATGTGGCTGTGACTTGCAACGGATCCACGGTCACGCTCGCCTCAGTCACCATAGATCAACTGCTGGATACAAATTTCGCCTTCGCCGACGGCAGCGTCGTGCATTTTGACACTTCCAACCCGCTGACGGGATCGGACCAAGACGACTTTTTCTATTTGCGAACCAACGGTTCTGAAACAATTTCGGCCGGCGGCGGCGACGATACGATCGTCGTAGGAGATCACCTGGATCAGACCGATGCCATAGCAGGCGGCAGCGGCAACGACACGATGATTGTTTCTGGCGGTTTCTCGGTCCCTCTCTCGCCAACGACGATAACTGAGGTCGAAAAGATCGTCTATCAGGGCGGGGGCGCGTTCAATCTGACGTTGAGCAACGCAGCTGTCTCAAGCGCGCTGGGCGCGACACTGTCGGTTGATGGTTCGGCTGAGGGTCAGAATGACCAACTAATCGTCGATGGCAGTTCAGTTTCTTCGGGCAACCACCTTCACCTGATTGGAGGTGATGGAACGGACACATTTACCGGAGGTGCGGGTGCCGACACATTGCTGGGTGGTGATGGCAGTGACATCATTTCCGGTGGTGGAGGCGCCGACATTATCGAGGGCGGTCTTGGCGCTGACACATTGACTGGCGGCGGTGGTAGCGACGTCTACCGGTTCGGATTCGGGATCCCGCGGAGCGCGTCCGCACCCTCGACGGTAGACACGATCACTGATTTCGAAGGGTTGGGCGTAGCCGGCGGCGATCAAATCGACCTGCCCAGTTTCTACGGCAATCTCCCGCTGGCCTTCAATGCGGAACAGCTCCAGTTCAGCTATACGCCAGACGTGCCGTCGGGATCGTTCATGTCGCCCGATGGGTTTGCCGATATTTCTTGGCATTGGACGACGATTGGAAGCTGGTCAGGCATAGAAATCTGGGTTGACGCCGACGACGACGGGCAATTCGGCGAGCAGGACATGCTCATTCACCTAACGACCAGCGATCCTAACGCAAAGCTTGTCGCCGCCGATTTCTCTGACTCGCTGATAGTCTATCGCGGTACGGACCAGGCCGACGCGTATCCAGGCACCTCGCTTGGCAACATTGCCTTCGGCCAGGGCGGTAACGACGTCCTGAATGGTAACGGTGGCAACGACCAACTCCACGGCGGCGACGGTGTAGATACGTTGAATGGAGGTAGCGACGATGACCAGCTTTTCGGCGACAATGACGGCGACATACTTAATGGCGGATCAGAAAACGATACACTGGATGGCGGATCGGGCGACGACATCCTCAACGGCGACGACGGCACCGACATACTGATTGGCGGGTTGGATGCCGATACTTTGCATGGCGGCATTGGTGATGACACGCTCGTTGCAGGTTTGGACGTTTTTGGTAACGGCGACGTAGCGGGCAATAAACTGTTTGGCGACGCTGGGAACGACACACTCTATGGAGACACTGGCCACGACGAGCTCCATGGCGGCGACAACGATGACGTGCTCGTTGGTAACGATGGGGACGACGACCTTGCAGGCGACGAGGGCGCGGACACGCTTTTTGGTGGCGCCGGTATCGATCACCTCAGCGGTGGCGCAGGCACCGATACGCTCGAAGGGGGAGCCGACGCAGACACTCTGACAGGCGACACAGGGGCCGACGTTTTCAGGTTTTTCAGCGCAAGTGACTCGAATCTGGCCGGCATCGATGTCGTAGCCGATTTCAATCAGCTTGACGGCGACAAGCTGGACCTTTCCGTCGGTCGCGGTGCCGCCGGCTCCTTTGATGGCGGCCCACTGGCTTTCATGGGGCAACTGGGAACCGCCTTTACCGGATCGCTGGGAGACCAGTTCATCGGCGCAGTCACACCTGATGATCATGTCTTGAAGGCAGACGACATCGGCCCAGGCTTTTCGCAGATATGGTGGAAAGAACTCAACGGCCACACATACCTCTACGCTGAC
>NZ_JBHLYT010000037.1:0-41019 GCF_042431665.1 Mesorhizobium kowhaii | reverse complement strand
GAGCACGAAAGCTTGATCATGTCACCGCTGTTGGCAAATGTCTCGTGGTGTTCTCGCGTCGGTCATTCGCGTCCTGAACAGCTCGGAAATGTCTGGTCGAATGGCCCTAGCCGCGGCGTCCGGGCTCCGTCGAAGTCGAGAACGGTCGTCGTGCCATCAGCTCATCTTGAAATCGCCGGATGGCTCCTGTGGATCTCGATCAACTTTCTGGGAGCATAATGGGACGGGACTGAGAAGATGGACATGGTTGGACAACTTGTTAGCCTCAAAGGCCACATGCATATCTGCCCCCTGGTCGAGCCTGGACCACGGCCGCATATCGGCGGCCCCGTGATCTTGACCGGTCAGAATTTTGTCTGCGTGGAGGGCGTTCCAATCGCCACCGTGAGCGACAGATGCCTATGTTCCGGCGCGCCGACAACCTCCGACAGCATTAAAGAAGGCTCTTCAATCGCGCGGATCAACGGCAAGAGGATTGCGCGGATGGGAGATTCCTGTTCACACGGTGGGCGCTTGGTTCAAGGCGTGCCGTGGATAACGTTCGAGTAACATCGCCGGCGAACGCGCTGGCGCCGACTCGAACTTCGAGACGCCGCGGCATCGTGCAGGGCAACGCCACGCCGCCGCTCGTGCCGATGCCGGAGGCGATGAAGCGAGAGCTTGAAGAATACCCCGGGCGTATTTGCGACCAATTCTGCGGCGGAGCGGGCAACAACTCAGGATGCGGGCGGCCGAGGCCGAGCACGACTGCGAGGACCACGTGATCGTTGCGATGCGCCAGACGGTGGTCTACTCCTGTGAGCTGAAATTAGACGATCTGGAATATTCAAACAGCTTGAAGGCTGTAGCCTCCCGCATTCAGCACCGGCAGACGTGGCGGCCGCGCAACGAGGGCACGCAAGCGCCGACGATACTTTAGTGGAGTGCGTACATAAATGGTCCCGTGCTCGCCACCCACGAACTGCCGTTGCAGAGAGGACGTGAAGCCGCTCCACGTTGGCACGGTGCCGTCGCCGACGTCCTCTTCCTCGATCGAGCGGGACGCAGTTTGCCGAGATGGACCGACGTGCTTGAGACGGCATGATCCGTGTCGTCTGGCGTCACTGGGTTAACAACGTCGGACGTCTGCGCCCCGGTAAGCTGGCAGATCCATTCCATAACATCGGCAGCAAACGCCACCAAACAGCGGCCGAAATCCTGATGGAGGTCGCACGGGACTTTTGAGGCCGATCGCGCTTCATGGTTTGCGATCAAAGGCTGGAGCTAACCAACCCGAGTGCTGGCTACATCGCCAACCATATGTCATTCATGCTCGATCTCCTGAAGGTGCCGCGTCCGCACGCAGGTGCCGTCGACGGCCGCAGACATCTTTGGGCAGTCGCAGCCTGGATTGCCGCCTTTCACTCCGGTAGGCGCAGGAGTCGCCACGAACTTCAATAGCCCTTGACTGTATCGCAATTGAGACACATATAGGGGGTCATATCGCCATTCGATGTGAGTGGGCCACCGGCGAGTTGTTCGTTATAAGGAGTCTTGATGTGGCTGCCACTAAAATGATTCATGTTCGGGTCGAAGATGACATTCGTGAAGAGGCTTCCTTGGTTCTTGGGTCGTTCGGTCTTTCGCTTTCGGATGCCGTTCGGGTGTTTCTTCATCGAGTTGTGGCGAGCCAAAGCTTTCCTCTCGAGCTCAAGGTTCCCAACGAAACAACCCGCGCCGCCCTGACGGAGGCTCGTGAGATCAGGAAGGCCCGTAAGGCTCGCTTTATGACACCGGATGAGCTTTTCGCCGAGCTGAACGGCAAGAAGTAAATTCAGCGAGCAAGCAGCTTGAAGAAACCGAGCGACGTCAGACGCACCTCCCTTCCAAGAGCATCGGAATACACCAGACAATTTCGAAAGGACTGGAACCGATACAATAAGGCCGGGAAAATGGATATGAGTCGCGCAATCGAATTGATGACGCTGATCATTCTGAAAAGGCCACTCGGCGCTGAGTGGGCCGACCACGAGCTCTCAGGTAGAGAGTGGAAAGTGGCGAGGGAAGCACATATCGGTGGTGACTTTCTCCTTGTCTATACTGCCGATGACGACTTCGTCGAATTTGTCAGGCTTGGCTCACATTCAGAGCTGTTTGGAAGATAAGGCGCGGCGCTGGCGCGCCCGACATCGCGATTTGTATACCGCAAAAAGGGCAGAGCCGCCCAAGGGAGATTGGGGGCTTTTGCTATCCAATGCCGCATATCTGCTTGTCACGAGCACAAGCGGTAGTTCTCGTCCAGGCTCGGGGATAATGGTTACCGCTTCGCGCGTCGAATAGAAAACCGCAATCGCCGCGGTAGTCCCATCCTCTTCGACGCGCTCAAGGTGGTATGCATCCCGCCGTTCCGGTCTATTTTTGTCAGTTAACTGTAAGCGGTTTCCGACGGCCGAACGCTCGCCCGCGAGTGGAGAAGGCTTGCGTTGCGCCTTAGCTCGTGAGCCCCCCAAAACACAAATATTTCAGGTCCAGGTAATCATCGACGCCGTATTTCGAACCTTCCCGGCCAAATCCTGACTGCTTGATACCCCCGAACGGCGCGACCTCAGTCGAAATGAGCCCGGTGTTGATGCCAACCATGCCATACTCCAAGGCCTCCGCGACGGCCCACACACGGCTCATGTCCTGGGCGTAGAAATAGGCCGCAAGCCCGAATTCGGTGTCATTTGCCATCTCAATGACGTCATTGACCGCATCGAAGCGGAACAAGGGCGCCAACGGCCCGAAAGTTTCTTCGCGGGCGACCGCCATCTTGGAGGTTACCCCGGTCAGGACAGTCGGCCAGATGAAATTGCCGCCAAGAGGGTGGTCTGGCCCACCCGCCACAATGCTGGCGCCCTGAGAGACTGCATTCTCAATGTGACGCCTGACCTTGGCCACGGCGCGGTCATCGACCAGCGGGCCGATCTCGGTGCCTTCCGCAAAGCCGTCACCAACTTTGAAGGCTTTGACGCGATGCGCGAGCTTGTCGGCGAACTCTTCGTAGATACCGCTCTGCACGTAAAGGCGATTGGCGCAGACACAGGTCTGGCCAGCATTGCGGAACTTGGAGACGAGGGCTCCTTCGACGGCCGCATCGACATCGGCGTCGTCGAAGACGATGAACGGTGCGTTGCCGCCCAGTTCCATGCTGAGCTTCATGACTTGCGCCGAGGCTTGCGCCATCAGGGTGCGGCCGACCTCGGTCGACCCGGTGAACGTGAGTTTGCGAACCTTCTCGTTTTCGCAAACCTCATCGCCGAAGTCCGAGCTCTTCGTGATCGGGACAACGCTCAATAGCCCGGACGGCACCCCTGCCCTTTCCGCAAGTACGGCGAGGGCCAAGGCGGAGAGTGGCGTCAGGGCTGCCGGTTTGAAGACGATCGAGCAGCCCACCGCCAGCGCCGGAGCGATCTTGCGCGCCACCATCGCCGAGGGAAAATTCCAGGGCGTAACAGCGCCGACGACCCCGACAGGTTGCTTGATCACGACGATCCGCTTGTCACGGGCATGACCGGGGATAGTGTCGCCATAGACGCGCTTGGCCTCTTCGCCGAACCACTCGATGTAGGACGCGCCATAGAGGATCTCGCCCTTGGACTCGGCGAACGGCTTCCCCATTTCAGCGGTCAGGATCGTCGCCAGGTCATCAAGATTGGCGATCGTCAGATCATACCAGCGCCGAATGACTGCAGCGCGCTCCTTGCCGGTACGGGCAGCCCACTCCTTCTGGACGACATAGGCCACATCGATCGCATTGGCGATGTCGGCTCGGGTAAAATCGGGCAGCCTGGCCAGCACTTCGCTGGTCGAAGGGTTGGTGACCTCGAAGGTTTGTCCGGACCGGGATTGGCCGAGCCACTCCTTGCCGATCAATCCCGCTTCCCGGATCAGATCCTTGTCCTTGATCTTGTTGAGGAGTGTCGCTGATACGGCCATGGTTAGACACCTTCACTGAGTTGCGAACGGCCCCGCGCGAGAAGTGCCCGGGCCTGGGCGATAATGGGAGCGTCGATCATCTTGCCGTCGACAAGGCGCGCTGCGCCGTCCCGGGCCGCGTCGACGACGCGCTGCGCCCAGCGCAGTTGCTGTTCACTCGGCTGGAAAGCCGAGATGACATGGGAAGTCTGGGCAGGGTGTATGCAAAGCTTCCCGCCGGCCCCATGATCTAAGGCCTGCTGGCATTCGGTGGCCAGTCTGGCGGTGTCCGTGACCTCGAAGGATGGGCCATCCAACGGCAGGGGCATGCCGGCGGCCCTGCTCGCCACCGCCAGCCGCATCATGGCATGCGCTTTGAGGTCATTGGAGGCGGGCACACCCAAGTCCAGCGCAAAATCTGCGGGTCCGAAGGCCAGTCTCGCGACATGCGAATGAGCGGCCAGCGCCCCCGCCGCCTGCAGCCCTCGCGCCGTCTCGATCAGCGCCATGATCTCGATGTCGTCACCCAAAATCCGAACCATCGCGTCGAGGATCGCCGCGGACTCCGCTTTTGGCAGGCAGATGCGCCGAAGCCCGAGCGCCCCGACTGCAGCAAGGTCAGTCGTGTACCAGCTGCTGTCTTGGCTGTTGATCCGAACGTAGGTGGGGTTCCGCAATGTCAGGGCATGGTGAAGGTTGGACCGGGCGCCATCCTTGGCGGCGGGCGCAACGGCGTCCTCAAGATCGATAATAATCGCGTCGGCTCCGGACCGGTCGGCCTTTTCAAAACGCTCTGGCCGGTCGGCCGGAACGAACAAAGGCGCGACAGGCGTAAAATGCAAGTCACCCTGCGCAGACATCAGGCCACACCCCGGTCGATATCGGCTTCCATGTGCACGGCGCCGCTCCCGCCTTGCGTCCAGAGTCGCTGACCATCGATGCCGACCCTGACGGTCAGTTCACGGTCTACAATCGCCGGAGCTATCCCGCGGTAGCGAAACGTCAGGGGTATACCGGCGCCTTGGGACGCCGCGAGGTTGAGGAGAAGCGTTGCCTGGAGGGGGCCATGGACAACCAACCCCTCATAGCCTTCAGCCTCGGTCGCGTAAGGCAGATCGTAGTGGATACGGTGACCGTTAAAGGTGATCGCAGAGTAGCGGAAGAGCAACGTGGACGAAGGAACGACAGACCACACTTGCGCTGCTGGCCGGATTGCCGTGGGCTCGGCCGGTGAGGTGTTTCGAGACACGCCATTTCCCGAGATCGCAGCTTCCCGATAAACGATGTCCTGCCGTTCACTCAGTGCGAGACCACGATCGGAATGATAAGCGTGGCCGACCGCGACGAACCAGAGTTCACCGGATCGGCCTTGCTTGCGCACTATGTCCAGGATGGTGGACGCCTTGCGGACTTTGTCACCGACCCTAAGGTGATCATGCAGCTGAAGTTCACCACCAGCCCACATGCGGCGCGGCAGCGGCACAGGCGGCAACGACAGGTTCTTGGCGGGGTGTCCGTCAGCACCCAACTGGTCCATGCCGGCGATTGCCGGCGACAGGCACCAATGGATGCCCAACGAGGCGGCATCTGCGGGCAGCGGCGCTAGATGCGGTTCGAAAATGGCGCGGAAGCTCATCACGAGGCGCTCCGAAACGACATCGATGCTTTCGCTCTGACGGCCAATCCATTCTGCCGATAGCTTCTGTTCGGTCGCGTCCACTGGCCTTTACCGTCAGTACGAACGTGGCATCCCGAGCACATGCTCGGAGAGGTAGGACAGGATGAGGTTCGTCGAGATCGGCGCAACCTGGTAAAGCCTGGTCTCGCGAAACTTGCGTTCGACGTCATATTCTTCAGCGAATCCGAAACCGCCATGCGTCTGGATACAGGCGTTCGCGGCTTCATTGGAAGCATCAGCAGCCAGCATCTTGGCCATGTTCGCTTCAGCGCCGCAGTCCTGACCGGCCTCATAGAGCCGCGTGGCTTCGCGGACCATGAGTTCGGCTGCACGCATGTTCGCGTAAGCCTTAGCGATGGGAAACTGGACGCCTTGGTTGGCGCCGATGGCCCGGCCGAAGACGTTGCGGTCGCATGCGTAAGTGGAAGCCTTGTTGATCAGCCACTTGGCGTCGCCGACACATTCGGCGGCGATCAGGATCCGCTCGGCATTCATCCCGGAGAGGATATACCGGAAACCCTTGCCTTCCTCACCGATCAGGTTTTCGGCAGGGATCTTCACATTATCGAAAAAGACCTCCGTCGTGGAATGGTTCATCATCGTCCGGATCGGCCGGATTGAGAGACCCTGCTTGAGTGCTTCCTGCATATCAAGAATGAACACAGATAGGCCGTCAGTGCGCTTTGCGACCTGATCCTTCGGGGTGGTCCGGGCGAGCAGCAGCATGAGATCCGAGTACTCGGCCCGGCTGGTCCAGATTTTCTGACCGTTGACCACGTAGTGATCGCCGTTCTTCCGTGCGAAGGTACGGATTGAAGTGGTGTCGGTGCCGCTGGTCGGCTCGGTTACACCGAACGCCTGCAGCCTCAATTCTCCGGAGGCGATTTGCGGAAGATAGCACTGCTTCTGCGATTCATTGCCGTGGCGAAGCACCGTGCCCATGACATACATCTGCGCATGGCAAGCCGCACCATTGCATCCCGCCCGTTGAATCTCCTCGAGCACGGCGGCCGCTGCCGAAAGCGTCAAGCCCGACCCGCCATATTCCTCGGGGATCAGCGTCGCAAGGTAGCCGGCCTCGGTCAACGCGTTGACGAAATCCACGGGGTAGGCGCGGCCGGCATCGAGCTTGCGCCAGTATTCGCCCGGAAACCGCTCGCAGAGCCGGCGCACGGCGTCGCGGATGTCCTCGTTGTCAAAGTCCTTGAACATCAGGCGCTCCGCGCGGCATGAACCTGGGGAGGCGCGTCCCCAGCGGTTTCAAACAGACCCAGCGAGCGCACCGGACGGTTGTCGGTAAGGCCCAGGATAGCGCCGATCAGGTCGTCGGCACGGGCTTGCGAAGTGCCGCCGGCGACGAGCTGCGTGCGCGCCTTCTGAGACAGCTCGGCTGCCGTCACCGGGTTATCGGGATCGCCCTTGGCGTCGTGTCGGGCGGCGAAAAAGCGTCTGCCGGAAGCCGTCTCGACGATCACCTCGGCACCCCACGATTCCGGATAGGCGGCATCGATCGACGGCGCCAGCTCGACCCTGACCTTCTTGCGTTCGCCGACCATTCGTTGCCGTGCATCAGCATCGAAGCTGGCCTGATCGACGCGGCCGTCCGCGAGCGCTATCGCCACCGTGTGCTGCAGCGAGAATTTGGCACTGTACGGATCTTCCGGAATGGGCCGGTCGCACACGTCAAGGGCCGCCCGGTAAGCCCCGACATGAACCCTTGCGATGGCTTCCCCGGCGATCTCGTTGTGCAAGGCGATCGCGCCGTCGATCGCCGGATGGGTGTGTCTGCAGCACGGCCATGGCTTGATCGAGGTCTTGATCAGTTGCCAGGCCCGCTCAGGCCCTGCCGTGACGGCCTCCGGAATCGGGTCCGGACACAGACCGGCGTAGAAGCCCTTCTCGCCTTCCAGGATGTTCTGCGCGCCCGTGAATCCTTCCTTGGCCAGGAACGAAGCGATGACGCCTGATTCCGCAGCCCTGGCGGTGTGGAGATGCTTGCTCATGGCGCCTTCGGCAAGGAACTCCCAAAGACCCGATGACTGGGTACCCGCATTCCCAAGCGCCCATACGGTCCTGGTGTCGTCGAGGCCGAGGAGCTCCGCCACGGCAAACGCCGCACCGAACGGCCCGCAGGTCGAGGTGTTGTGCCAGACCCGGTAATGCTTCTTGCCGACGGAGGTGCCGACCCGGCAGCAGGCCTCGTATCCTGCGAGAACCGCGCGAAGAAACGCTTTACCGCCAAGATCGTGGTCGTGGGCTACCGCCCAGGCCGCAGGAATGACGACACTGCCGGGATGGGTCACCGAGTCCCGGTGGAGGTCATCCATCTCCAAGATATGTGCTAGGCCGCCCAGGTAGAACGCCTTGCGGGCGGTATCGGTTTGCGCCGGCGGGGCGACCACCTTCAGCATGCGGGCGGGCTCGGTTGGCAATGCGCCGAGGGCGCAGCCGAGCGTATCCAGGACGAATAGCGATGCCCATTCGAGGTCGCGGTCGGTCACTGGCTTTTCACGGATCAACCGTGTCAGGTCGCGGGTCAAGCTCATAGTGCTGCATTTCCTATCCGTTTGGGACCTACCATATCTGGAGGACCGAACTCTTGCCGCAAAGCCCCATCGTGTTCCCCGAGCGAAGGCACACTGCCAAGCACGGGACGCATGCCATTGACAGTGACCGGCGGCGCAAACAGCTCAACCGGACCAACTGCGGTCTCAACCGATACTTTGGTGGCACTGCGATGCACCGCCAGTTCCGCCATGGTCGACACACGGCCATAGGCAATTCTGACGTTGTCAAGCAATTCGCATAATGCAGACATGGTGTAGGTCGCCAAGATCGCCTGCACGCATGCGTCAAGCGGCTCGCGGTTTTTGATGCGAAGCACGTTGCGCTCGAATCTCGGGTCCGTTGCAACCGACGGCCGGCGCAGGACACTGTCGCAGAAGACGACCCATTCGCGTTCGTTCTGGACGGCGATCAGGATTTCCCCGTCACTCACCTGAAACAGCCCGTAGGGCGCGATCGAGGGGTGGGCGAGCCCAAGCCGCCGCGGCTCCTTGCCACCGTAGTGGCGCGCCAGATATGGCACGTTCATGTATTCGGCGAGGGTGTCGAAAAGGGAAAGCTGCAGGTGAGCCCCGTCCCCAGTTCGGCTGCGCATGATCAGGGCTTCGAGGATAGCGGCGTAGGCCCCCTGTCCCGTAGCGATATCGGAGATCGATATGCCGACCCGGGTCGGGCCAGAAGTTGCGGACCCAGTGACCCCCGCCAAGCCCGCTTCCGCCTGGATCAGCAGATCGTAGGCTTTCCGCTCGTGGTCGGGTGTTCCGGGTGCGTAGCCACCGATGTCACACACGATTAGCCTGGGGAACCGCCGCCTGAGGTCGGCGCTGCCGATGCCCAACCTGTCGGTTGCGCCAGGTGCGAGGTTCTGGACGAACACGTCGGCGGTGGCGAGCATGGATTCGACCAGCGCAAGATCATCCGGCTGCTTCAGATCGACGGTGCAGGATTGCTTGCCGCGGTTGTTCCAGATGAAATAGCTGGAGAGGCCGTGAACATAATCGTCATAGCCGCGCGCGAAGTCGCCCTCGGGGCGCTCGAGCTTGATGACCCGCGCGCCCGCGTCGGCCAGACGGGACGTCGCCAAAGGCGCGGCCACGGCTTGCTCCAGCGAGATGACGGTCGTTCCCTCCAGCGCGCCTGGCATGGCTCGCTCCTTATGCTGCTTTTCCGATACCATCGCACCGGAAGGGGTCCTTCCGTCAAATAGCGTTTTGTAATGGGAGGTATAGCGAAACGGTACAGTCGGCCGCCCGCCTGCAGCACCCTAGCCGAAGAGGTTGGGTCGCTGGTTTTCGTTGGGTAGCTCTGCGCTCCAGACCTGGTCCTTGACCAGCTGGCGAAGGATCTCCCACGATAGCTGCCCGACGGCGCGGGGCGCTGTCTGCAACGCCCGTTCGGTCGAGTAAGCCAGGTACACTTTACGTGTAATTGGCGGGTTTTGGAAACTCCACGCCCGAAACAAGCCGGCCTGCGCCTCAGCGTTGATCGCCATCCGCGGCAGGATCCCGTAACCGATGCCACGTGTCACCAATCTCTTGATTTGGGTGTAGGAGTCGATTTCGATCGCCGGGTTGATGGCGACCTGGACTGACGTTGCCACGGCTTCGATCAGTTCTCGCAGGCCGTGGCCCGGGCCCGGCACAACGAGGGGCAGTCCGGCGACGTCACGAAGCTCCACAGAAGAGCCCTGCAAGTCGGCCTGGCCCTGCATCGACGGGCCGGCAAAGAGACAGATTTCCTCGGACAAGCCGTGATGTACCGCGAGCCCCCGGGGATCCGAAGTTGCATAAATCATCGCGAGGTCAACCTCCCCGCGCTTCAACCATTCCAGAATGTAGCCGCTCATCGCCTCAACGATGCGGATGCGCACCTCGGGGAACCGCTCGCGGGCGGCCTCGATCAGCGGCGCCGCAAGAAGCTCGCTCACTGTACCCGGTAGGCCGAAACGCACTTCGCCGCGAGGGGCTATGGCGGCGCCCCGGACACTGTCGTTAATTTCGGCAAACTCGGCAAGGATGCGCTTGGCATGCACCATCAGCCGCGTGCCCGCTTCGGTCGCACTGACGCCGTGCGGCCCGCGATGCAGGAGAGCAAGGCCAAGCTCCTCTTCCATGTGCCTGACATGCTGGCTCAACGCGGGTTGTGCTACATGAAGCTGCGTCGCGGCTTTCGAGAACGAGCCGCTCTCGACGACCTTGGAAAAATATCTTAGCTGCCGAAGATCCAAAACGCCTCCCTACGCTCTACGGAGGGCTAGCGTATAACATTTCGTTATTGAGGGAACGACAAAAACCGGCGGTCCGTCTATCCCTGTCCCAACAAGACCACGTCGGCGCTGCCCATGGATCTTTTGATCCGTCCCGCCTGCCGGCGGACTTCGTCAATCAAGGCGGTGAGCACCACTTTCCGGGGGCTGCCTCCCTGGGGCCGCACCACGGCTATAGTGCGGACCATGGCGCTGTCGGCGATCGCATAAGCGCTCAGCACGTGCCCGGCCAGTTCACGCGTGACGCTCGAGTGCGGCAGAATGGTTGCGTACTGGGTGGTTTTGTCCGCAATGACAGCTTTTACGGCGTTGAGCGAGTCGAGTTCGAGTTCCGGCTGCAGCGCGATGCCACGCTCGCGATAGACCCGATCGATGATCCGCCGCAGTTCATGGATTTCGCTCGGCAATATCAACTTTAACCGGCTGATGTCACTCAGCTGGCGCGGCGCGTCGACCTGAGCGCGGGTATAAGAGGTTACCAGCACGAGGCGCTCTGCGAACAGATCCACGATGTCGAGCTGATCCGTCGCACTCGGCCGATAGGTGAGCGCAGCGTCGAGGCGGCCGCCGCGCATGAGACTGGCAAGGTCGCCGCTGTAGGCTTCGACAACATTCAGCGTCACACCCTGATACTGGGCTTCAACAAAATTGCGTATGTCTTCCAGAAACAGCGGCACAATGGTCGGGCATATGCCAAGTGAGATCTCGCCTTTGAGCTTATCCGAGCGCTGGCGCACCTCACGGACCGCATGATCGAGCCCATCGATGTGCAGGCGCGACTGGCCAAGGAGGAACCGTCCTTCGGCCGTAGGCTCGGCACCGCGCCCACTTCGGTTAATCAACGAGATACCGACTTCCTTTTCGAGCAGCTTGATTTGTCGCGTCAGGGACGGCTGGGCGACCCCTATGGATTGGGACGCGCGGGAGAAGCCGCCGTGCTCGCAAACCGCGATGAAATAGCGCAGACGCCTGAGGTCGATGCCTTCCATGCCCTGCCCCGGTTACCGGCCGGTCACGCGGTCGAGGAGCCGTGCGATCCACGGGGTCGAAACTGGCTCTAACAATGGGTTCACCTCCGGCACGAGGACGATCCCGTGGCTAGGACGTTCATCGATAACGGACAGGCGTCCTTGATAGGCCAACCACCACACGATGAATACGCCGACAAACCAGAACAGGACCTGCCAGATCAGCAGCGAAGGCACTCCCGGTGCCACCACCGTGCCAGCAAAAATCGGCTCGCTGAAAAATGTGTTGCCGAGGATTGCACCGGGGCCGAGCGCGAAAAACGCCCACAGAAGTGTCAGGGCCCATTTGGCCGTTGTGGCCGCCTGGCTCCCGTTACGCGCCGGCTGGCTCTCCTCAAAGGCGTCATGGAGGCGATCCCTGCGATCCCGCTCGGCGCCGCTGCGAGTAAACAGGGACACAAGGAGGCACGCCGTAAAATTGGTCGCAAGTCCCCATCCCGCCGAATGGACCGACAAGGGCCAGCGACCCCATGGCAGGTCGACGAAGAGCCGCTCGAACAGCACCAGCCCAAAGCTCTCGGTGAACACCACACAAAGGCTTCCGACAATCAAACCGGCCAGAACACCGCTGCGGCTGATCCAACGCATCCAGCACAACCCGAGCACCGCAGGCAGCAGCTGCATGGACAGGCTGAGCGTGAGGGATGAGAAGATTGTAGCGCTGAGGGGCGCAAAGCTCGCGACGGCAGCGACTGCTCCGTAGACGAGCGCCAGGGTCACGCGCGCGGCAAACCGCGTCGAACGCTGGTCCATGCCCGGGATAATGTATCGTGACGTCAGCTCGATGGTGCACACCGATGCACCTGATCCGGCAAAGAATGCGACGGCGATCTGGCTCGACGCGACCAGAAGAAGTGTAAAGCCCACCGCCACCATCGGATCGAGCGTTGCCAGTCGTGTCGTGAAGGCTGTCAGCGAGCCACTGGCCGCAATCTCCGCGGCCAGAACCGGCCCGATCAGTATCAGGGTGCCAGCCGCGAGGCCCGCGATCATCCAGACCTGGCCAAATGCAAGGCCGCGGCGCGGCGCACTTGTCACGCCCAGAAAGCTGAAGCCGGGACTGATGGCGATGCCGCCCAGAGACAGGGCGAACGTCAGTCCCGCGAAGGTGGTCCAGAGCCCCCCGGCCGGCAGCTCCTTGCCAATGCCGGCGCTAAACTGGATCACGCCCGGGATCTTGTCCGGCAGCACACCGCTGGCTGTACCAATCCCGTTGACGGCGAATGCCAATTTGTCGAGCGTAATGCCCGTGAACCCGCCGAAAAATACCATGAGGGCCAGGACCAGCAGGGACTGGGCGGCGACAAGATAGGCAATCCCGCGCCAGCCTCCGATCACGCTGCAGAGGAACAGGACGAACGCGATCGACCAGATTGCGAGACCGGACGGAACGTCGTTGGCGGTCGCGGCGCTCACCAGGGCACCCGCCTGAGACAGGCACATCGCTGCAAAGGGGATGCTGAAAAGGAACAGCACGAGCAGCAAATAGATGCGAAGGGTCGTGCTACCGAAGTAATCGCCCAGCAGGTCACCAAGCGTGCGCAGCGAGGTCAGCCGGGCGGCAAGCCAGACCCGCTTCTGCGTGATGGCAGCGCAAAGGGCGATACAGATGAGACCGACTGCAACCTGGTTATATTGAAGGCCGAAGGTGGCGAGTAAAAGCAGGTGATCGGGAAGGCTGAGGCTGGCCAAGGTGATGCCGGCGCCGGCGAAGATGGTCACCCATGGCGGCAATGCCAGGCCCGCGTCGACGAAATCACCGGGTTGCTGGGTGTGACGGCCGCTGATGGTCGCAAGGTAAAGGCCCAGGACCGCGACAATGCCGAGCACGGAAACCAAGAGCGGGGTCATATATGGTCTCCCGGCGAGCGTGAGCGGAAGTCCCGGATAACGTCGAACGCTGCGAAGGCCTGCCGTGCCCCGTACCGGGTGATCAGGTAGAAAACGACCACGGCCCCCGTTGTGATAAAACCGATGCTCAGCGGCAAGAAGTTGTGCGCGGCAAACGACGCGCTAACCAGCGAGAGGACAACGAACAACACAAGCGCGAGTCCGTAGATGACCAGGCCGAGCCCCAGTTCTCGGGGCGAGAAACCCGTCCCGTAGACCACATTGACGATCACGTGGGCGACAAAGCCTGCCAGAATGGCCGCGAACCCGGCAAGGATATAGGGTGTTCCGCCCCGGCCAAATCCATACTCAAACAGGATCGCGGCGGGCATGGCCGCTGCCAACCAGCAGGCCATGACCAAGGCGTGGCGGTCCAGCGCTTCGTTTTTGCCGAGCGGGGTCATCGGTTGCTCTCGCTAGTTTCGTACGCGCTCAGTCGTCCTTGTCCTTCGGCGCATCCGGACCCTGGAAGTTCCGGAACGACATGCCGCCGGCGCTTCCGAGGTTTTCGATCGGCAGTCCCAGGTCCTTCATGAGACCGTCTACGAAGGCGACCTGAGTGCGATACTTCATGGCGGAATTCACCACACGGTCTGTCATGTTGCCGCCGCCAGAGCCGCCCTCTCCCCCGCCACCCATCTCGGACGGGCTGTTGAGACCCGGCAGCCCGTCGACCTGGAGGATCTTGATCGATTCGATGTTTTCCATCGGCTTGACCGTTTCGCGGATGATGCTCGGCAGATTGCTGACGAGGTTTTCGTAGATGGCACTGCGTCTGCTGGCATCCGAACGGGTGTTTTCGGACTCGTTGAGCATGCGCTTCCCGGCGGCGTCCTTGGCATAGCGGACCTCGGCCGCATTGGAGTCGGCGATTTCCGCCAGCGCCCTGAGTTCCGTGGCTTCCTTCTCGGCCTTTGCCGAAGAAACGACGCGTTGGGCGTCACGCTCGACCCTGGACGAGGACTGAATGAGCTCGATCCGCTTGATGCGTTCGGCCACCTCTTCTTCGCGTGCGCTGTTGACCTGCTCTTCCTGTTCAACCTGTTTTTTCAGGGCTTCCGCAGCCTCGGTCTTTGCGTAGGCTTCCTCGATCGACTTGTTGATCACCGCGATCAGGCGCTCCTTGTCGATGATTTCGACTTCCTTCTGCTGCTCGATCTCAAACTTATCGACAAACTTCCGCGCAGCGATGCGCAACTCGTCGATCTGGCGGTTGGCGGCGATCGACGCGTCCTGAATCTCCTGAAACGCCTTGGTTTCGGCGAGCTTGATCTTCTGGTTTTTCTCGATCTCGAGCTGCACGATTTCCTCGTCGACCCTCAATCGTTCGACATCGACATCGTAACGTTTCTTCAGGCGCGCCTTTTCCTGGTCAGCCTCAGCAAGTTCGTTGCTGATGCGAACCTCTTTCGACTTCGCCACGGCGAGCAATTCAATGGTTTTATCGGTTTCAATACGGTGCGACTCGGTTATCCGCTGGTTCTCCAGTTTGGCCTGGTCGATCTCTGCCGATGACGTCGTCTCGATGATCGACAGCTCCTGACGCGAACGGATTTCAAACTCCTTCACATGCTGCTCGTTGTCGATCCGCTCCGCCTCAACTTCCCGGCGGTTCTGGATCCTCTGCATCTCGAGCTCACGGCGCGACATAATCTCCGTCAATTCGGTCTCTTGCTGTTTCCTGATCTCCAATGACCGCACCTCCGACTGAGTGTTGATCCGTTCGGAATCGATGAGCCGGTCCTTGGCGATACGAATCCGCTCGCCTTCTTGTTCGCTGCGGATCCTGGCGTTCTGAATACTGATTGTGGAACTAGATCTCTCGGCCTCAATCTCGGCCAGTTGGGCGGCTTTACGGATTTCGATCGCTTGCGTCTGTTCGATGCGGGCGTATTCGAGGTCACGCTCGATCTCCAGAGACCGCTGCTCGGTCTCGAAATCCTTGAGCTTGATGCCGATCCGCGATTCGTTTTCGATGCGGTTGCGAAGCTGGCGGCGCTCTTCGATCTGCTCGGTCAGCTGCGTCAGGCCTTCGGCATCGAACGCATTGGAGGGATCAAATACGGAGATGTCGGTCTGGTTGAGGCTCGTCAGAGAGGCATTTTCAAGCTCGAGGCCATTCGACCCCAGGGTCGTCGCCGCCAGGGCGGCCGCCTCACTCATGTAGCGGCCGCGATTGGTGTGGATTTCATCCATGGTCATCGTGGAGGCGATGGCCGACATCGCATCGATGAACCGGCCCTGAACGATCTCCTTCAGCGCGGCAGGGTTCTGGGTGCGGTCACCGAGGGTGCGGGCCGCAGTCGACACCCCGGCTTCCGTCGGCACCACCCGCACGAAGAACTCGGCGATGATGTCGATGCGCATTTTGTTCCTGGTGATCAGGGATTGCTCGCCGAGCCTCCGGATCTCCACCGGGATCGCGTTCATGTTGACGCGCGTGATGTCGTGGACAATCGGGATGATCAGCGCACCACCGCCCATGACCACCCGCTCGCCGCCGAGGCCGGTTCGGACGAAGGACTGGTCTTTTGACGAGTGTCTGTAAAGCCAGTGCAGCAGATAGACACCGATCGCGATGATGATCGTTATGAGAATAACGACTGCGATCACATCAGAGCCATTCATGGGACGATCCTCCACTTAACCGCGGGCGCCGAGCAGGTTGGCGCGAAAGATTGACAGCCTTCAGAAACGCTCCTCGCCGGCGACGGCGAGGACGATCATTGAGACAGCGATGAGATTGATAAGGTCAGCAACGGTGTAGAGCACAATGATCGGTGCCACGTGTCCCGTGCCGATAACGACATCCACGAAATGCAGGATCGGGTAAATCACCCAACCGATGGTCATGATCAGCCTGATCCAGAAATAACCGAGCCGGATGGGCCGCGTCGACTTGCCAACGGCATCTGCCATGGCGCCGAAATACAATTCACCCAGGATATAAAGCCAGAACGCGATCGACAGCAGCACGCCAAGGGTTGGGTTGAAAAGCCGTGCATCACCGAGGTAGCGAGCAAGCACCATCAGGATTGCCGCGGCCAGTGTCCGCCAGAACACGCCCACGGGCACTTTCCCTGCAATGCAGGTAAAGAAAAACACCGATGCGACCTGCATCGGCTGGACCACGAACCACGCGACGTAGCGTGAGGCGGCGCTGAGCTGCTGGCCCACCAGCCAGATGTTGGAGGCAGCATAGTATTCAAGGCCCGACGCCAGGAGCGCAACGGCTGACAGCGCCAGGGGAACCCGCCAGCGCTCTGACGTCCATGTCAGGCCCAGCATTGCCAGGGCAGCTGTGGCAAACATGGCAAGGGTTGCAACGCTGAGCGCGGTGCTGACCACGGCGCTGGACTGAAAGAGTGTTCCAAACATGGGCTTTCCCTAGACCTGGGCTCTGATGTGAGGGGCGCGGCCGTAGAGCGCGACCATCGGCAGGATCAGAAGACCGAAAATGAATTGTTGCCATTCGTATTTGAGCCCGATGCCAATCAGGAAGGCGCTCAGGACTTGCAGGACGAGTACCCCGATCACGGTGTAGCCATAGCCGCCATATCCGCCCATGAGCGACGTCCCGCCGATCACGACTGCGGCCAGGGTTGTGAAAAGATACTGGTCGCCGACCCCGATGAAGCCACCCCCGCTCCAACCGAGCAGGAGCGCCCCGGTCAACGCCGCGGAGAAGCCGCTGATGGTGTAGGCGAGTGTCCAGTATTTGAACTCGGAGACGCCGATCAGCTTGGCCGAGCGGCGATTGCCGCCCAGGGCGTAGATGTAGCGGCCGAAGGCGGAATAACGCAGGCCAACGATGACTATGACCGCGATGACAATCCACAACAGGATCGTTGGCGGGACAGCCAGGCCGAAGGTACGACCGTTCATGGCGGCGAGATTTTGCAGCCATTTCGGAACGGTCCCAAAGACGTTGCCGCCAAAGGACGATCCAATGCTGGTCAGAATCTGGACAAGCCCAGCGATTGCAAATCCCATTCCGAGGGTGAGGATCAATGCCTGACCTTGCAGGCGGTAGGACAGAACGCCGTTCAAGAAACCCAAGGCACCGCCGATGATCAGCACGAACACCACCGCGAGCCAGGGCGGTACGCCAAGACCGATCAGGAACAAAAGCCCTATGTTGGACGCGCCGATAACAAACGGGATCGAGAGGTCCAAGCCGCCGAGCAACGCCACCAGCGTTTGCCCGACGCAGGCAATGCCCAGGAAGGCTGCAAACAGCAAAATTGCTTTGATGTTGGCTGCGGAGAGGAACCCGTTGATCGTAAAGGAACTGATCACAATCAGCGCCAGCAGCACAATCAGTCCAATAAAGGCGCTGCGGCCATGGGCGAAACGGTTACCGACCTTGAACGCAAAGACCAGGATCGCTTCCAGCAGCAGGAAGGCTATCAGGTTGCCAAGGGATCTGAAGGACGGGACCGTGGCCGTGATCAGCAGATACACGATCAACATCACCGCCATGGTGATGATCAGAACTCGGTTGCCGGCCCAGACGCCACCGGCGCCAGCCGGGGCTGCAGTGTCGGTTTCAAGAGACGAAGATCGGGACTCGAAGATGACGGCGACGTAGTTGATCAGCCAGAACAGCACGGCGGCCAGAACGATGGTGTAGAGGATGACGATCTGGGCGCTGAGCCCCTGCCAAAAACCCAGGCTGAAGCTGATCGCCGCCACCACGAACGTGACGGCGAGGTTAAGCCACACCAAGGCGCGCGAATGGGGGATGAAGAGACCGCCATTGCGGCCGCCGTCGCCGAAAGTCTGACTCATGGCCCGATCCCCAACGATTGTCCTGTCGCCAGAATTCCGGCCGCGTGGCTTTGCTGGCCGACGACCAGGAAGAGGAGCAGGATGAGTGCCGAGACGAAGACATAGATGAAGGCGCCAAGGCGCACGGAAACCGCTTCAGCTACGATGACGCGGACAGTGAACGTCAGCACGGCCAAGATGACGGCGAAGCCGAAGACGATCTTTTGCAGCGGCGTGAGATCGGGCAGAGCCGGCCCGCTTCCCGACTGTACGGGCAGCAGCAGATAGCGGGTCATCACGTCCGGATTGGACTTGAAGGCCTCGCCGGCGACGGCCACGCCATAGGTATCGCGGGTGCTGATGTACAGCATGATCCCGACGACCACGCAGCCCAGGACCGCGAAGGCCGCAAAGGGTGAAATGAAGTGGAGGTATCGCCCGATGATGGGGACCAGAAGGGTCAGCAAGAGCGACAGAACGAGGATCAGCCCGTAGAAAAGCTGCGTCACAAAGGCTTGCGTGGAACCGAAATTGAACGTGGCAAGAACATAGCCGATAAGAAAGAGGTTGAGCGCGCCCAGCAGCCCGCCAGCCACGCCACCGCGTCCACCGGACAGGCTGACCCCGCCCAGCACCAGGGCGGTCACTGCCGTCAGCGTCATGGTGGTGCCCTGTGTCGGATCTCCTGACGAAATCAGGGCGGTATAGCAGATCGCGCCCAAGCCAACGAAGAGACCTGCGATGATGTGAGCCCCAATACGCACCACGTTGATGCGGACGCCGCTCGTATAAGCCGCACGCTCATCGTAGCCCATCAAACGCAAATTCGCGTAAAACGACGTCGTGGTGAACAGCAGCCAGGCCGCGATAGCCAGCAGCACGATCAGCAAGATCGGTGAAAAGATCGTGTTGCCGAGGCCCCAGGACGACATCCAGTCCGGTGCGGTGCCGCCAGGTCTTGGGAGGATGACGAGGTTGATCCCGGTCAGGGCCAGAAAGCCACTGAGCGCTACAATGATCGGCTGGACGCGCACGAAAATGATGATGAGGGCAAAGAAGAGCTGATAGAGAACGCCAATCCCCAGGGCGACCAGAAAGACGCCAAAGGGACCCGTGACGATGCCAAGGCCATTGAGCTTGACGATCGTGACGTTGATGAAGGCGAGCAAGGGTCCGACCGCAAGGTCGACTGTCCCACGTCCCGCCACAGCCAGGGCCATGAGTGAGAATGTCGCCAGGATCAGGGGCGCCGACACGATGATCGCGCTACCGAACCCCGACAAGGACACAAGGTTCGGCCCCCTGATGACCGCGGTACTCAAGAGCAGCGCGATCAGCAGGATCGGGACCAACAGGTAGGTGTTCTGGGAACCCCTGGACTGGGACATCAACATTTGTCTTTCGTTGCTAGCGCAACCTAGAACTCGATGACCTTCCGGCCTTCACTGGTCCGCTCACTGCGAGCGGTCGACCGAGTTTCGGAAATGCTCCGTCCGGAAAGGGCGTTGCTGCCCTGGCCGCGCCGTTCGGGATCCGCACCAAGGATCTTCTTCAGCACCGGCGTGATCACTTCCTTGAATTTTGCCGGGTCTTCCGAGGTCGGGAAGTGGCCGCCGCCAAAGATGATGCATTCCGAATTCTTGACTTTTTCGGCCGTGCGCTGGGTCATTTCCGGCGTGCAGGCGAAGTCATACTCACCGGTAAGGAAATAGATCGGCACCTTCCCAGAAATCTTCTGGCATTGATCCCGGAAGTCAGAATCGACGCTGTAAAAGTACAGATCGCCCTTGAAGATGCCGGGACCGCCCTGCGCGTAGTACCACCAGGTTTCCCACCGATAGTCGTCCGGCGAGAGCGGTGCCATGAGGCCGAACACCGAAGTCGCAACCACCTCGCCGCCATGGATATGGGGGTGATGCAGCGCGTCGATCCACCATCCCGGCGAGTAGTCGCATGCCTCTAGCGCGATAAAGGCCGAAAACTCGCTCTCATAGCGCAATGCCAGCGCCAGGCAGATGTTGCCGCCCATCGACTGGCCCATGAGGACCGGCTTGCGCAGTTCGAGGGCCCGACAGAACGCCACGATGAACTCGCAGTAAAATTTGGTTGTGAGTTTGTACTCGTCTTCCATCAGGTGAAAGTCTGCAGGCGGGATCGACTTGCCGTGCCAGGGCATGTCGAAAGCGATAACGCGGAAATTCAGGCTGATGTCCGGGTCGCACAACTGGTGCCGATACTGGCGCCCGTCCGTGCCGGCCGTGTGCAGGCAGACCATCGGAATGCCCTCGCCGTGTTCCTCGTAATAGGTGCGGTACGTCTTGCCTTCGCACTGGACGTAGACGTAGCGCCCAACGATTGGATCGTGTGTATTCATGACAACTCTCCTGCGCTGCCGTTAAACTTGTCGCATCAGCGAGAGCATGCGCGTCAGCGCCCGCAGATTTTGCCAGAAGGGGAGCGAATTGCCCTCGATAATCAGCTGCTTGTGCAGCGGATGCGCCATCGCCCATATGTCGTTGAACATCGGCGGTGGGATTTCCTGGGCAAATTTCGACCAGGCGCTGCTCGGCGCCTTGAGCCAAAATTCGACTCCCATGTCATTCGCAGTGAGGCCTTGCGCAATCTTCTGGATCTTGCCGCCCCGGACGTCGACGAGATACTCCGTGTCGTCGAAGCCGAGCACGAACTTACTCGTGAAAAACCGCCCTACTACCGGCAAAATGCGGTCGTCATTGACCTTCCTTGCCCATCGCTCGATCCACTCCAGATCAAAGCTGCTCCTGCTTCCATATCTACTCATGCGATCCTCCTGATTGGGGAATTACTTGCCCGGTTTTTACGCGGGCAGAGACTTCTTTGCTGGCCCGTAGACTGCCACGAACGACGCTGCATCGATGGCCACCGGCATGACCGCAGCCGCAAATGCGCCAAGATCGGCGTCGGCCGGCAACTCGACCTTGTCCGCCTTGAGCGCATAGAGCGTGAAAAAGTACCGGTGAGCCCTGTCCGGTGGCCAAGGGCCGCCATATCCCTTGCCGAACCCTGGGATCTTGAATGTCACGAAGTCGCTGTTGAACTCAGCGGCGCCGTGCGTCAGCCGCAAGCTGCCGCTGGCGCCTTCTGGGAGCTCACGAACCTCGACCGGAATGTTCGCCACCAGCCAGTGCGCAAACGAGCGGGGGAAATTAAATGCTTCCGGCAGATCAGGATCGGTGACGGCCAAGGCAAAGCTGCGCGTGCCTTCCGGCGGCCCAGACCAAACAAGTCTCGGCGAAAGCCGGTTGTCCTCGGTGAACCGGTCCGGGATGACGCTACCAGGCGCGATATCAGGACAACTCAGCATGAAAGATGGGGTTGCCGCCATATGGTTTACCTCCTTGTTCAGCAGCGTCACAGGCCTCGGCACCGGCCTGCCCTGCTCAAGTCTGGGATTGTGACTCTCGGCGACAGTCGCCGGCTTGCCTGGGCCATTCTCGTTGGCGGCCTCGCCGGGCAAGCGCGCCGTCGCGCGGCGGCCGAACATGGCGTTGAGGATGGCATGGCCATCGAAAGGCGGTTCGAAATCCGCCGATATGGCGCCATTGCGAAACACGTGAACCCGCGTGCACAGGTTCAGAAATTCCTCCAGTTCACTGGACAGGAAAACCACGGCGTTGCCGCGCGCAGCGAATTCCTTCAGGTTGCGGTAGAGATCGAGCTTGGCCCCGACGTCGATGCCGCGGGCAGGATCGTTGAGCACCAGAACCACCGGTTTTTCCGCGAAGGCCCTGGCAATCAGTACCTTCTGCTGGTTACCGCCGGACAGCGACGTGATGAGGTTCTCCGGGCTCCCCATCTTAACGGCCAGTTTGCTGGATTCCCACTCAAACACCGGCGTCAGCTTGGTGCGGTTAATGAAGTTGAGCACCCCGCCCGAGCGGAATTCGCGATACACCGGAAGCAGCAGGTTCTCGTAAATGCTCAGATTGGGAAAGGTGCCCTCTTTCTTGCGATCGCCGCTGACATAGCTGATGTTATTGCGTCGCGCCGATGCGAGATCCGTGACCTCACTGGCCTTGCCGTCGTTGACCACCACCAACCGGCCGGCGATCGGAGACTGGATGCCAGCGATGCATCTTACGAAATCCGCCTGCCCCTGCCCATCCAGCCCGGTAATCCCGACGACCTCGCCAGGATACACGGTGAATCTCACGGGGGCAGCGTCTGACCAGACCCGAAAATCGGTTGCGCGGAGGACCGGCCGATCGCCGCGCCGCGTCGGCAACGGCTGATCACGATTTGTGCCGCTGCGCTCGGCACCGGCAATCAGTTCGAGAATCCTGGCCTCGGTAATCTCTTCCTTCGCCAGCCTGCCGACATCCACGCCGTCGCGCAAAACCGTCGCACGGTCGGCGATACGCACCAGCTCGGCGATCCGGTGGGTGACGATCAGGATGCTTGCCCCCCGTTGCTTGAGCTGCCGCATCTTGCGGAACAGCCTTTCCGTGGAATCGAAGTCGAGCGCGGCCGAGGACTCGTCGAGAATCAGGACTTTGGGATCAGTCAGGAGAGCCCTGGCTATCGTCACCCATTGTCTGACGCTCAGGGGTAGTTCGCCCACCAAACCGGAGAGATTGATGTCAAAGCCGAGGAGTTCGCGCATCAATGCGGATGCCTTGGCTTCTTTTTCTTCCCGGTTCATGGACGAACCCAAAAGGCCATCCGCGCCCAGATAGAGGTTATCCAGCACCGAGCACTCGTCCGCGACGAGCACCTCCTGAAAGACATTTGAGATGCCCAGCTGGCGCGCCTCGTGCGGAGACGTTGCCGACTTTCCGAGTATCGACACCTGGCCACTGTCCGGTATCAGTACGCCGGAGATGACCTTCGCCAGCGTGCTCTTGCCCGAGCCGTTGCCGCCAATGATCGCATGAACCTCCCCAGCGTAGGCCGTCAGGTTGCAACCGCCGAGCGCTACAGTCGGCCCGAAGGTCTTCCTGACCGATGAGAGTTCAACCGTGGGGTACGACATCATAGGTCCAGTTGGCCGACGTTGGTCGGCTAGACTTGCACGGAATGAAGGAAATGCCACCCCGTCACCGCTGACGGGGTGGCCAGACCTCTTTCGGTCAGTTCGCCTTGAAGGCTTCGGGATCGGCCGGACGCAGGAAAAACTGGTCCAGGTAATCCTTGCTTGCCCAGTTTTGGGCACCAACGTTGTACCAGCCATCGGAATCTTCGCTGCAATCAGCCGGGACGGCCTTTTCAAGCTGGTCGTAGGTCATGGTCTGCGGCTTGGTCAGGATCGACTGGATCTTCGGGCCTTGGCCCTCGAGCGTGCGCATCATGACATTCCAGCCGAACTCGAAGTCGTCCCCCGGAGGCCAGGCATGGATCGCCTGCGAGATGAAATCCTTGTTGTTGCGCCAGTAGCAAAGCGCGCCGATCTCACCGCCGATCGAGAACGGGACCATATCGCGGCCGCTTTGCTGCAGTGCGCGCAAGGCGCCCAGTTCAGATGCCGACTGTATGATGATGCCGTTCAGATCGCCTGGATTGGTGGCCAGCCACTTCTGGATTTCCGACTGGGCAACCTGATCGGTCCACATGCCGGCAACCTGGCCCACGACCTTGATGTCCGGGTACTTCGCCAGGGCCTTCAGAACGCCGACGTTCTGTGAGTCGGAAGCAGACGCGCCCGGAATGCCTTCGACCACCAGGACATTGCCCTTGCCGTTGATCTGCTTGGCCATCCATTCGCCGAGCATGCTGCCACCCACGACGAAGTTCGCCGAAGTGTTCACCGCATAAGGCGAGGTGAGATAGCCAACGGCAGAGAAAACCGGGACGTCACGCTGGTGGGCATATTCGACGGTCTGGTTCAGTGACGTCGGGTTCGAGCAGCAGACGATGATCGCGTCGACGCCCTGGTCAACCAACTGCCGCATCTGCTGAATCTGCGTGGAGTCGTTCAGATTGGACTGGGTGATGATCACGTCCTTGATCAGGCCGAGCTTCTTCCATTTCGGAATAATCTCTTCCTGGAGCCGCTTCATGACGTCGGCGCGCCAGGTGTTACCAGCATAGGAGCTGGCGTAGCCGATCGTCCAAGGCGGACCCTTCTTGGGCTTCCAGTCGCGGTAGGCGCTTTCCGCGAGCGGCTGCATCGGATCCATCATGTCTTTGCTATAGAGCTCATCCTGGATGCTCTTGGGCAGCTCATCCACGCCACCGGCAAATGCAGGGGTGACGCTAGCGATCGTTGCGACAACGGCAAGCGATCGCAACATGGTTGCGAATGTCGTCAATTTATCCTCCCTTAGTGCCGGGCGTTGAGCCGTGGGCACGCTGAGTTCAGTGGAACCCGTGGGGGACTATCGGGCAATCAGGACTTTGGAGGTAATACATTTTTCAAATGCGCTCTATACGCTTTCGCTATGGACCTGCCCCCGCGTCGCGGCTCTCGTTTCAGGGAGAGGCCGGGCACTTACACCACCCGCATGGAGGCCTGCTCACCTGTCGCGGAGGTCGACGAGATGGTACGTGAACTCGATGCAGAAACCGACTGCCGCTGGTATCGATTTGCTTCGTCATTCGTGACCTTTGAGATGGGGCAAGGGTAGCTTGGGTGAGGTCGGAGCGTCGCACCTGTCGCTTGCTGACCCAAGATACAAGGGCGTGCGAAGCTGGTTTCAGGCCGGCAGCGATCCGATTTGAGCGGTTGGATGAATGCTGCTTGCGGGGCCTCAACACCTCCCGGAGTTACTTGATCGCCAGCGCGTTCGGCGGCGAACCAACGCCTCCGACAAGGTTCAACGGCTTGGCTGTCAGCAGGAACTCATACACGCCATCCCGCGCGCAATCCGCGGCCAGCTCGTCAAGTTTCCACATCTCGCCGAGACAGACGCCGAGAAGCGCAATGAGATCGGGATGCATCAGGCGCCCGACATTTGTTTCGAATGGCGACGTCGGGATGCTCGGCATCACCTCGACCACGACGGTATCGCTTGCGAGGACTGAGAAGTGGTTGTCCCAAATCCAAGCCAGCATCTCGCGCGACTGTTCGACACCGCAGAATGTGCGCTCCTTGATGATCCAAGCCCTATCCTCCGTCGTCAGATCGTTCAGGAAATGTCTGGCCCAGCCGGTATGCAGCAGAAGGATATCGCCTCGTTCGAACGAGATGCCCTGGGCCTCGGCCGCTCCCTCCAGATCACTGAGCGCAATCACGGAGTTGGTGGCGAGATCCAGAGGTCGCCCTTGCTCCTCAAGATATCGCTGGACATCGAGAAGCACGCCCCGGCCCGCAATTCCTTTCTGGGCAATGTGCTGAACCCCGAGCGCCGGCGAGCCCGCCTCCACTGCTGACGCTGGCACGTTTCCATAGAATCCGTGGATCTTGTGGCGATGGTGCCGCAGACCGTCGATCTGCGAGCTGCCTTGCAAAAAGAAGTCGCTGACGAAATCGTCATAGACTTGACCGTCATGGCGCGACACGACGGTGTGCTGAATTCCTCGACGGTAGGGGGAAACCGGCGGCGCGAACGCGTTCAACTCGTAGTCCAGATTGAAGGTTGCGCCACGCTTCACCAATGAGGCGGCGCTGACGACGGCCTCCGGAGACAGAAGATTGATCGTCCCGATATGATCATCGTCACCGAAGACGCCCCAGCCCGAACCAGCCGGGCCATCCGTGCGAGCCATGATCTCTGAGTAACTGGGCAAATTCGGATAGGGTGCTCTCATCGGTCTTTCCTCCTCACGGGTGGCTGATGCATTTTTATCTTGGCTGTCGAGCGCGTACGCGATCCCGCGGATGCGCTCTGAGCATTCGGCACAATCAAGCGCCTTTGCCGACAGTCCCACGACCAGCGCTTCGAGCGATCCCGCACCTTGATCAAGTTTTGACTAAACTGTCCCTTTAGTCAAGACAGTGTCCCACTTAATGCCGTCGAAAAGACTGAGGTGGCGGCGCCGCGGCCGCTTCCCAGTGGTGGCTCCAGCAGCCCCATGACTCGAAGCCAGCCGCTTCGCCCCCTGCCCATGCCGGGCCAACAATTCTGGGCGACATGCGTTAGAGCGACAGGAGCTCACCCAGGGTCACATTGACCCGGATGATTGCGTATCCTTCGCTGTCAACCTGATCTCGACCGTCGACCGAAAGCTGTGATGCCGATCTGTTTCTGATCAGTTGCCAGTCGTCCGCGGTGGTGGCGGGCGGCATGGGGCCGTCCTTTGGAATCACAAGTCTGAATGCCGGCAGATGTTTGTAGAGATAGTCGCAATAATGTTCGGCCATTCGCCTATCTCCTTGACGACGCAGCGATACGCGCACCAGGAATGTCTTCTGACCGTATATCCTGTTGATAGGCGCCAAAGCCCTGACGCTCGATGTCCTTCATCACCTCGGCATGGACTTTGTCATAAGGCCGCTCCTCCTTGCACTTCCAGTCAATGGGATCCAAACCCGAGGGAAAGGAGCTGCCGCTCTTCAAGACCAGGCGGAAGCTCGGCCGCCTGAGGTGAAGGAAATAGCTGTAGGTGGACATGTCTTCCTCCATAGTTGTTCGTTTTCATCTCTACGCTGCCCAGGCGGGCCGACGGGTCGCGTGCTCCCTGTACGCAGGTACTCAGTCAGTCGGTGATCACAGGTGGTCGAATCCACTGTCTGCCAGCCGTCTCTTCACCGCAGGACCAAGCTGAGAGCCCCCTTTTGCGACGAGCCAGTCTCGGCTTTTTGTGACACCATCGATGACTGCGTTCAGATCGAAATTCGTGAGGACACCATTCTTCTTCACGATCTTGCCGGCGATCAGGACAGTCTCGACATCGGCGGGGGTGGCTAAAAGGACGATCGTCGACAGGGGATTGTTGAGGGGCGAAAGGCGGACCGATCGGGTATTCAAAAGCACGATATCGGCTGATTTGCCGACTTCGAGCGTACCTGTCCTGTCCGACAGGCCGAGGGCGGCAGCTCCCCGCGCTGTCGCCATCTCCAATATGTCGGCCGTTGTGATGTCCCAAGGCTCGACACCCTTGTCTGCAAGGGTTGCCTCATATCCCAACATCCCCCGCAGTGAGCTTAACGTCGACCGCATCGTGCCGAACATGTCACCTGCTACGAAAATCACGGAGTCCGTTGATAACGCCGGCCTTGTCCCGTGGCTCAAGGCGTTTTGAGTCGCGGGCATTCCAAATCCGACAAACATTTCAGCGCAGGGAGAAATCGAAATATGGCCACCTGTACCAGCGATAAGATCGTACTCGTCGGGGGCTAGATTGTTGCAATGAATATAAACCGTGCCCGGCCACAGAAGATCGTCCTGCTGTAGCAATCTGATCGGGTAGGTGCGTCCTCCCCAAAGCCCTCCTCCGATCCCGCCATCCGTGGCGATCCGCAGGCCGAGTTCACGTGCCAGGTGCCAGTCATGAACTCGCACCACGCGCTGGACGAGCTGTGGCGCCCGAGCAGCGAAGGCCATGGTCACGAGCGCCTCGTCATCCGAAAGCTTCTTGCGCAGACGTCGCACGTCGGAAGGATGCTTACGATCGCTGTTCGACCACCAAAGCGGCGCATCGGTGTCATTTGGTGCGCTGTGCGCGAAAACGGCTCGCATGCCCGACGCCTGCAAGGCCGCGACCGAGGCGTCGGCATGTTCGGGGCTGTTCAGAATATGAACCCAGTCCAACACAGTTGTGATGCCGCAGTCGATCAGTTCCAGGGCGCCGGCCAGGGTCGCGGCGTAGACATCTTGCGGACGGAAAAAAGGAACCAGCGCTTCGCGCAGCTGATGTCTGTACTCCGGCGCGATCATGTCGGAACACATTCCCCGCAAAGTCGTCTGCCACAGATGCCGGTGTGAATCGATCAGCCCTGGCATGACGATTGCGTGGCGCGCATCGACAACATCGCACTCTGCCGGCACGCTTCGTTCGCCGGAGGGCGCAATGGCCACGATCTTTTCACCGCTCAGCCAGACATCGTGACTTGGCAAGGGAGCTTGTGCCGAGCGGCCAGTCACAACCGTTCCGCCAAGAATAACCCTGGTCATTTTGTCTTGCACAAGCATCTCATTCTGCTCCATTGCCGCCGGCGAACCATTGTGTGTGCGAGCGCCGAGCCGGGCCGCTGTTGTGGAGGACGATGTGCCTCGCGCCAACGAATGCGTCGCAGCAATGCAGTCTCGCGGCCGGCCAAGCCAAAATCCCCAACCCACCTCCTGAAATCATTGCGACACCTGGGGAACCGGCAAATCTTTAGAATTTCGGCTACCAGATCACGCCAATTTCTTCGACGACAATTGGACCAACCGCGACCAGGACAATCCCCACAAAGATGACACCGAGATAGGGCCATATCGCTTTCATGACCACGGCCGGTTCGACGCGGCAAATGGCGCAGGCCGTGTAGAAGCCGACGCCAAAAGGCGGGGCGAAAAGCCCAAGGCCCATGGCCATCACCGTAACCAGCGCAAAGTGCACCTCGGATACACCCAGGGACTTGGCAACCGGGAAAAGCAGAGGTCCAAGGAGGACAATGGCCGGAATGCCCTCCAGGATGCTCCCCAGAATGATGAACACGATGATGGATATCACCAGGAACCCGTAAGTTCCGCAAGGGAGTGTACCCGCCACGCCGGCAAGGATCGATGAGAAGCCGGACTGGACGAAGCCCCAAGCCATGGCGTTCGCGGAGGCCAAGATTATGAAAATGACCCCCGTCAACGCCGATGCGTCCTTTAGCGACGCATAGAGGCGGCGCCAGTCGAAGCGGCGTTCGATCAGCAGAGTCAGGATCAGGACATAGGCAATGCCGACCGTCGCCACCTCGGTCGCGGTGGCGATGCCCTCGACCACCGCGCCTCGGATCAGGAATGGCAGAACCAGCACGGGCACTGCGACGATCGCCAGTTTGCCGATCTTGCCCCAGCTTGCCTTCTCGGACTGGTCCTCGCCCGATCTTGCGGCCCGGAACCGGGCCAGCACACAAAGAAGGGCCGCGAGGGCAAGCGCCGGATACCAGCCGGCCGCAAACAAGGCGCCGATCGAAACGCCGGTTACGGCCCCGGTCATGATGAGGATCAGGCTTGGCGGAATTGTCTCCGACATGGCGCAGGATGCGGCGAGCAGACCGACGATTTCGCCGTCATTGGCGCCGCGGCGGCGCATTTCCGGCACGAGGACCGGGGCGATCGCCGCCATGTCGGCAGCCTTCGACCCGGAAATGCCTGACAGAAGAGCCATGCCGCCGATAAGCACATAGGATAAGCCGCCCCTCACATGGCCGACCAACGCCACGAGAAGCTTGACCATGTTGTTGGCCATGCCGGAAATGACCAGCAGCGCACCAAGCGCGATGAACAGCGGAGCCGAAAGAAGCAGGATGTGAGCCATCCCCGTTTCCATCCGGGCCGGCACGATGTCGAGTGGGGCGTGTGTGGCAAACAAGACATAGGCCATTGCCGCAATCGCGAAGCAGAAAGCGATTGGCAGGCCAATCGCTATGCAGGCCCCGACGAGCCCGATGAAGAAGACGACCAGGTTCAGATTGCCCAAGCCAGAAAATTCGTCTTGGAGCATCCAGGCTGCCGCCATGACGGCTGCGACCGTTCCAAATGCCGCAAGCGTCGTCGACCGATTGTCAGCCGTGATTTTCTGGATCAGGGTACCAAGAGCCAAGATCGCGATCAACCCGAGCCCGACAATCAACGCACCCGTTTGCCAGGCGGGTGAGATCTCAAGCACGGGCGTCATCAAGCCAAGGTCCGCTCTTGCATCCTTGAGCGCATAGAACGCCAAAGGCCCCGCCACGAGCGCCGTGAGGATGAGACATACCATTTCGAGGAACGCCCTCGCCCTGATCGGCAGCGCGTCCGACAGAACGCTTAGCCTCAGATGCTGACCGGCATGAAAGGCAACTACCGCACCCAGCATGGCTTGCCAGATGAGAATGAGCTCGGCCAGTTCGTCCGACCAGATCAGCGGCGAGCGAAGGACGTATCGGAAGAAGACCGCGGCCGACAATAGGACGATCTCGCCAATCAGGAGGATGGCGCCTGCATGGGCAGCCAACGCCACCACCAGATCCAAAATCCTGGACAGCGAGTCTCTCTTGGGCATGCCGACGGTTTTTGCCTCATGGCATTGAACGATTGCGTCGAGTGTCTTTCCGTCGTCGGCCGCGGTCATGGTCATCTCATCCCAGCTTTCCGACTGCGCCTTCGAGGACACCCCATGCCTCCGCGCCGATTTGTTTTTTCCAGTCTGAATAGAACTGGGTTCCTTGCAGTGTCTTGCGATACACGCCCGGGCCAGGGCTGCCGAACTGCAGCCCTTTCTGATCGAGATCCGTCCGCACCGCGGCGACCTGCGTTGCTATGTCCTTGCGCTGTTGCAGAGCGGCCTTCTGGAAATTGCGAGCCACCACCTGACGAATATCCTCCGGCAGTCTCTCCCAAGCGGCGCGGTTTGCCACAGGCACCCAGCCGTCCCAGGTGTGGGAGGTAAGCGTGCAGAACTTCTGTACCTCATAGAACTTGTAGCTGGCGACCACCGTCAGCGGATTCTCTTGCGCATCCACCGTCCCGGTCTGCAGCGCTGAATAGAGATCACCGAAAGCGATCGGAGTGGGCGAGGCGCCGAGCGCACTGAACAGCGACGTCAGGAATGGAGTTGGGGGCGTCCTGATCCGGACCCCTTTCAGGTCTGCGGGCTGCGCAAACAATCCGTTGTTCGACGTTACATGGCGAAAACCGATGTCATGGATGCCATCCACGACGGCCAGTTCGCCGTGCTCGGCGATCACTTTGGCCACATATTTGCCCAGATCACCGTCGATGGCCTTCCAGACTTGGTCGTAGTTCTCGAAAATGAATCCCAACGTCGGCAAACCGGCTCGCCGATCGAGCGTGGAAAGTATCCCGAAGGACGAGGTCAGGAATTCAAGGGCGCCGGACCTGACCTGATTGAGCGTCTCGACTGGGTTACCCAAGGCGCCATTGGGAAAGCCCTGGATCTGCAACCGGCCATTCGTCTCCTCGGCAATCGTCGCGGCGGCTTCCAACATCCGCTTCGGCAGCGGCTGATCGTCGCGAAGCTCGAGGCCAAGCTTGTAGTTGAACTCGGCCGCACGTGCGTTGCGGATAATGAACGGACTGGCAATGGCTATGCCACCCAGCTTCAGAACGTTCCTTCGAGACATTGTTTGCATTGACAGTCCTCCCTTGATCGCGAGCGACATGCCCGCCATTTCTGTTTCTAGATGGCGCGGCGCGGTCTACGGCGCCCTACCCGCATCCAGCTCCTCCGTGCAGGCCATGAAGTCACCCCTGCGGGTCCAAGCGGCTCTGCGGCTCACTGCCAATTCGATTTTCCGTGCCAATCCCGAAGTCGGGCACCAGGTCTCGGCCTCATGCCAGGCGGCAAGGTCCTTCGATGAAACCAAAGGCAGTTAGCCCGGCGTCAGCCGACAAGCCGGCAGCGTTGACCTTCGGTTTGACCAAGCGGGATACAAATCACCGCGCTCCTCCCTACTTGTCCCACATACCGGGACGATGACCCAATTTAGCAGATAGGCACGAAAACGTCAACGTTCTTGGATTGAAAGAACCACCGGAGTAACTGAAAAGTGCAGAGCATTCGCGGGCGCAGGCACGAGCCAAAAAGCTGCCCTCGGGTGCGTCAGGGGGGTAGAATACGTGCCGTTTGCATTCGCTTCAGCCAGTGCAAAATGGCGTCTTCCGTGTCCGTACAGTCACTAAAACCGGCCTTGCGCAGCTTGATTGGGCTCATCAGCCTGTCGAAGGGGCGCTCGCGCCCATAGCCCAGAGTCAGATCCGCAGTCTGCCAGGAAGCACCGACGATTTCGTTCATGGACAGGATTTTGAGGCTGTGAGCTGCCACAATGCGATCCCACCAGTCCGAAAAGAGCGGCATCTGCTCGCTTAGCTTCATAGGCTCGTCATCGCCGACCGGCATGTTGAAGTGGGCGGCGATCGAGGGCCAGAGGTCACGCCAGACGACGGCGTCTCCATTGACGACATTGAATGTCTCGCCCGCCGCCTCAGGCCGTGTGGCGCAGAACTCCGCAGCGCCCGCAATGAGCCGGCTGTCGGCACAGGCGGTCACATAGGCGCCGCCGCCTGGGAACGTCAATGGCCGTCCCATCTCGCGCATGACGCTGGCATAGACACCCAGCGCCGCGACAATGTTCATTGGACTGCGCAAGGCATCGCCGAGAATAAGCTGCGGCCGCAGGACCGAGAAGGCCCAACCCGCCTCGGCGGAGCGAGCCCGCAAATAGTCCTCCTGCTGCCAGTAGAAGATATGATGCGACATCCGCGGCCAGCGTTCCTTGGCCGGAACCGGCACCCGCCCGAGGTGCGAACCATAGGCCTTGCCGCCCTGCAGGATCGTGACGTGGCTCAGTTCGGATGTCGCCTCGACGCTTTCCACGACGTTCTGCAGCATCTGCAGGTTGATGCCCGCCTGCGACGTGCTGCGCCAGCCCGTCTCCAGATCCTCCTCTTCGTAGAGAGCGGCATAGAGGATATGGGTGATCCTTGGTGCCCCCTTGAATGCGTTGAGGCAGGCGTCGCGGTCGGTCAGGTCGACCGCAATGTGATAACTCGCCTGCGCCAACGGAGGGCGGCGGGACAAAGCCACAACGTCCCATCCGGGCAAGAACGAGAAATGTTCGGTGGCGGCCGCCCCCACAAGGCCCGTTGCCCCAACGATCAGTATCCTGCGCTCGCCCACTGTCATTTCTCCCGTTGGTGCTCCGACGCCTAGAACGAGGCGCCGGATTCCTCTTCGACGATCTTCGCGAGATCGCGGAACCGCTCCGGCACGATGTTCGGATGGCCGACCGTCACAACGGACTGGAACAGCACCTCAAGAACCTCGCGTGCCGAAGCGCCTTGCTTGATGGCCGTGCGCATGTGGTGGCGGGTCTGGACGATTTCTCCAATGGCGAGAGTGTTGCCAACCATGCACAGGAGCCGGGTCCGGTGATCGAGAACCTGTCGACCGTACATGTCGCTGTAGCCGAAATCGTAGAAGGCGTGCGTGAAGTTTTCGTCGAGAGATTCGAGGAAGGTCGCGTTGTTCAGCGTGTGTAGCGGCCGAAGCACCAGCGCGATGCTGATCCCGTGCCAGCCATACTTCTTCAACAGGGAATCTGCCCGTGGATCCTTTGAATCGACCGGATGCCAGGTTTGGCGCTCGGCCTCCAGGCTTCGTTCCGCATTGCGTTGGCCCGGTTGCAGGGCCTTCGCGCTGACGCCGTCGAGCAGACCGCGTGCGCCGGCCTCCTCGGCGAATATCTCCAGCGGCTCGTCCACGATCGACTCGCCGCCGTAGATCGAGCACTGGAGTATGACCTCGAGAACTTCGTTGAGATTTAGTCCGTGGTTGCAGGCGGCAATCACGGTTTCGCGCAGTCGGGCGTGCCGGCGGGACATGGTGAACTGGCCGACCATGACGAGCAGCCGGGTGCGGACGTCCAGCACCGGGCGGCCAAACAGTCGGGCGGCATAGGTCAATACAGCCTCTGCGAAGGCAGGGTCGATGCGACGGCGCAGTTCAAAGCGCTCGCGCACGCCCGGCTGGAATTGTTCGACCACAGCAAGCAGGGCCTCGATCTTGGAATCGCCCTTATTGTGTCCTTGCGCCATCACATCGTCCTCCATCTGGCTTTAGGCAGCAGGTTCGACCGCCCGAAATATGTTGACCTGGATTCACGCTGCGTCCTCGACTGGGTTGCGCAGCAGGCCAACGCGGTCGATCTCGACTTCGACCACGTCACCCGCCTTCATCCACAGGGGAGGTTCCCGCTTCATGCCCACCCCGCCGGGTGTGCCTGTTACGATGACGTCGCCGACCTCGAGCCGGGTGAAGGTGGAGCAGTAGGCGATGATCGTAGGGATGTCGAAAATCATATGGCCGAGGGTCGACTTCTGCACCGTTTCGCCGTTCAGGCGCGTTTCGATCTGCAGGTTGTCGAGCGGGCCGACCTCGTCCGGTGTCACAAGCCAGGGTCCGAAAGCGCCTGTGCCGATGAAGTTCTTTCCGGGCACGAATTGCGAGGTGTGGCGCTGCCAATCCCGGATCGATCCGTCATTGTAGCAGGCATAGCCAGCAATATGACTGAAGGCATCCTCCTCACGAATGGATCGGCCGCCCTTTCCGATCACCAGGGCCAGTTCGCCCTCATAGTCGAATTCGATCGACTCTTTCGGGCGAAGCAGTGGCCTGCCATGCCCGACTTGGACATTGGCAAAACGGGTGAATAGCGTCGGATGTCCCACGACGGCCCGCCCCGCTTCTTTCCTGTGCTCCTCGTAATTCAGCCCGACGCAGATGATCTTGTCGGGGTCGGGGATAACAGGAAGGTACTCGATATCTGCTAGGGGCAGACGGCGCGCAAGGGCGCCGAGAGATGCCAGATCGCTCTTGTCCGACATGGCCTGTCGAAGTGTCGAGGGAGCACCATCGACCAAGCCAATTGCCAATGCATAATCGCCAGAAACGACGCCCCAGGTCGGCAATCCGGAAGCAAAAAAACTGAGATACTTCATGTAGGCTCCATTCAGGTATTCGCGACTTCGCCAAGACCCGCCAGACTGTTTGGTCAGATAACTTTTCCAGGATTTAAGATGTTCATGGGGTCGAATGCCGCCTTGATGGAGCGCATCATTGCCAATTCGTGAGCCGTCTTGTAGCGCTTCAACTCACCCCGTTTCAGCTGGCCGATGCCGTGTTCGGCACTTATCGACCCACCGAGCGCATGGACGGCGTCGTGCACCATCACATAAATCCGATCATGGCTGCGCTGTAGGGCATCCTCTGCGAACCTCGGAGAGGGGCCGACGTTGTAGTGAAGGTTACCGTCGCCAAGATGCCCAAACGGCATTACCGACAGGCCAGGGAATGTCGTCGAAAGGTTCCGGTCCATTTCCTCGACGAATTCGGGGATTTTCGAGATCGGAAGCGCGATGTCGTGCTTGATGCCTTTGCCGCCCTTGGCCTGCGCTAGCGTGATGCTTTCGCGAAGATGCCAAAAGGCCCGCTCCTGTTCCACGCTCGTCGCAATGGTCGCGTCGCAAATCTCACCCGCCTCCAAAGCGTCGCCCAGCATGGTTTCTAGGCACTCGCCCAGCCCTTCCCGGTCCTGGCTGCCGGACAGTTCCAGCAAGGCGAACCAGGGCGCATCGACTGAGGAGCCGTCGAAAGGCAGATGTTGCTGCGGAAATTGTGATGTGACCAGTTTCAGGCACTCATTCGCCATGACCTCGAATGCCGTCAAACTCAACCCAATTTGCGTCTGAAGTCGGATGAGCAGCTGGACACAGCTCGCCATCCCGTTTGTCGCCACAAGCGCCGTCTGGGTCATTCGGGGCAGCGGGAAAAGCTTCAGCGTAGCGGTCGTGATAATGCCTAGCGTCCCTTCGCTGCCCACGAACAATGACTTCAGGTCGTACCCCGTGTTGTCCTTTCGCAGGCCGCCAAGCCCGTTCCATATCTCCCCGTCAGCGGTGACGACTTCGAGACCCAGCGTCAGTTCGCGTATTGTGCCGTACCGCAACACCTGCGATCCGCCGGCATTGCTGGCAAGATTGCCACCAATTGTGCAGCTGCCTTCCGCCGCAAGCGATAGCGGGAACAATCGATCCCGGTCGCGGCAATATTCCTGAAGGGTCTGCAGCACGCAGCCAGCTTGGACGGTGACCGTGTTGTTTTCAGGATCGAAGCCGCAGACACGGCTCAACCGCGACATTGACACGACCACGGCCTTGCCACTCGCGTCAGGCGTGGCGCCACCTACCAGCCCGGTGTTGCCGCCCTGGGGAACGATCGGGATTTCCGAGCTGGCGCAAAGTGCCACGATCCCGGCCACTTGCTCGGTGGTCGCAGGCCGCACCACGCACTGCGCGGCGCCTTGATATACTCCTCGCCAATCGGTCAGGTAAGGTGCCGCGTCGTTGCCTGTTAGAACATTTGCGGCGCCGAGCATCGACCGGAAATTAGACAGTAAGTCCATGGTGCCTCGCCAAACTGTAGGCAAGCGTCGTCGTGCGACGCATTCTGAGGCGCATCGCATTGACACCCGCCGATCATCCTTCGCTGGGACTGACCCTTGCTAAATGCGCTCCACGCCGATGGCAGTCAGCATGGATGAAAGCGCCTCGGCGTGCTTGCTCACGCAAAGGCCAATTTTGTCGAGCCCTTCTGGAGGTATCCGGTTCTTGGGAACCGAGACCGTCAGTGCTCCGATCACTCGATCGCCCGAACGAACGGCCGCAGCCGCTCCGCCGACGCCGACCACACGCTCTTCGATACTCGTCGCATAACCATTCTTCCTCGCCAGGGCGACACTGGCCTTCAATTCTGTCAGAGAGCTCTGAGTGTTCGGGGTGTAGACCTTCATATCGAGCTTACCCAAATCGAAGTCTGGCAAGGCCGCGAGAATAGCCTTGCCGACGGCACCCGCATGAAGCGGTATCGTCGAGCCAAGCGCCTGGATGTATCGCACCGGATGATCGCTCTCGATCCGGTGGACATAAGTGGCATGGCCGTCCGCCTCGGAAAACGTGGCGAGATAGCAGGTCTCACCCAGCTCCTGAACCAGGTCCTTCATGATCACATGTGCAATCTGAAGGACAGGCACGACACCGAACACCCGCGCCGCCAGCATCAGCATTCGCGGGCCGACGACATAACTGCCGCTCTCGGATTGTTGAACGAAGTCGCTACGAGAGAGGGCCTGGAGAATCCGGTGCGTCGAACTGCGGCTGTTGTCGGTCGCTTGCGCTATGGCACGGATGCTCAAGCCCTCGGATTTCTCCGTGAGGGCAAAGAGAGTATCCGCAACGAGATTGATCAGCCCGCCAGACTGGGCAGTCTCGTCCTGCGCCGTGCTCGTCCCGTCTTCGTCCAAGGCACTCCCTTTCTATTCCTTTGACCTCAAGCCGCCTTCAGCCCTATGATCTCACGGGCCTCTTGCGGACTGGCGATTTCGCGCCCCAGCATATGTGCCAGGGCAACCACCTTGTCCACTAGTCGCGCGCAGCTGTCGGCTAGCTCGCCGGGATTCAGATATGGGTTGTCCTCGTAACCTACCCGTACATGTCCGCCCATCGAAATCGCCATTGCAAGAATGTTCCAGTGACGCAGGGGATCCATGCAACTGACGTTCCACACGACGCCTTCCGGCAGGCAATCAATCAAATAGAGCAGGCCGCGCTCTGTGCATGGGGTCCAGGAGCCGCCGGACCATCCAATGAACAGTGTCGTCCAGATTCGCTCATCGAGCAGACCCTCTTCCATCAGCTTGCGCATGTTCCAAAGAGCGCCGGTATGGAAGGTTTCAAGCTCCATTTTTACGCCATGCTGCCGCGTCGCCTGGGCGTAGTCGCGCAGTTCGTCCAGCGGATGAAGAGCGTAAATCGCGTTCGGCGGATAATTCTTGTCAGGCTGAAAATATTCGTCGTGAGCATTGAACGCGACAGCCATCATGTCAGGCCCAAGCTTCATCAACGGAACCCGGTCGTCGAGCCTCGCGCCAGCAATGCCGTACTGGATGATGCAATCCGCCTTTTCTTTGATGCCTTCCGTCATCTCCCACCAACCATCGACGTCAAGGCGGCTCAGCTTCTTGCCGTCTTCCTGGATCTTGTCTTCAAGCCGTCGCACTCCGTGAAGGTGGGCAACGGCTGCTCCGGCGTTCAGGCAGCGCACATACTCGTCGGCAATCAGCGGCACATTCTCGCGCGTCGACGGCATACAGAAATGATTTGCCGGATAAGAGACCCGCGAGTCATAGGCCGCCGTAATAATCAGTTTTTCCAAGTCGATCTCCTCCCTAGCTGCCGGGCTCTTCAGCAATTCAAGCTATGCGTCCGCACTATCAGATGGGACACTGTCTTGTCAACCGGGACATATGAAAAGTGACATAATCGATTGAGTGTAGGCGGAGAAGCCTCCGTCTCCTTAGCGCGGTTTCGCATTCTGCCTATCTTTGCCAGTGGTGTCCCAAAGGGTGACGAACAGTTTCAGAGCGCGTGAGACATCCTGCACCGTGAAAACGAGGCTTGGGACCCAGCACTCTGCCATTCGCCAACGGGAACCCGGATCGACCCAGCATGCTAGCTCAAGCACCGGTGCTTCAATTTTTGCTCAGGTTGCGGCTCCTGGGCGGATCAAAGGGGACTGAAAAGCTTGGTGGTTCGCCAGCGTTTCCCAGCAGGCGCGGTAGACTGTCTCTGCTTCACCTGCACATTTCTGGTTGAAAATCGCACCACAGGTTTGACACGATCTGATCGAGCTCACCGGCTACACAGCGGTCGGTCTCATCCGTTCCACATCGTCGAGCAGAGCAGAGCCTGCATGTGCTCTGCTAAGTCCATCTCGCCGCGCGCCGTGGTCTCCAAAAGATATCGGGCCTTAGCCAATGGATCGCCTTCTCCGACTGCAGGATAAGCGAGTTCAAACAAGCCGAGCGAGCCGAGCAGTGCATTGGCGATCATGTCGACAGTGCCCTTCGTCTCCCTCAACCCGCGTCCGAAGTCGGTCAAATACCGTGGGGGATCAGGTTTCGAATAGAGGCCGGCGACGCCGGCCCAATTTGGATGAGCGATTTCGCTCAGGCTGTCGTACCCGGCACGCACCCCCGGCACCGCCTTGTCCATCCTGTTGATGCAGCTCAGGATTTGCATGGCCTGTGGTCCGTCCGCCCATTTCCTCGAGCCAACGAGAAGCCCGTATCAGCAGATCGTTTAGCTGCTGTGGTGAATGGGTATGCCGCGCATCAAGAATCTCCCAGAGTTTCCATACAAGGGCAGCATTTTCAGTAAGGGAACGCGTCAATAGGGCCGCAACGCTCAGATCCTCACGCTCAAGCGCATTGCATGCGTTGCGCGCAAGTTCTTCGCTTCGCCAGATCAGCGCCTCACGTGCACAAAGCAATTGGAACGGCGCCTTTGAGCGCACGCCCAAGGCCGCGGCCTCGATACGACGCGGCAGATTATCGCCCAGCCTGGTCGCGAACTCGCGCGCTTCGACAATTTCAGCAGAAACCATGTTTGAGGCTGCCTCTATTTTCCTGCCTCTATTCTATCTGAGTCCCGCCAATCGGCGAAGATCGGCCAAAACATCGGCCACATGGTCCTCCCGATTGCAGTTTTGTGCATGGTTATCAGTGAAATAGGCGTCCCGAACATCGGCCATCATGATCATCATCGTCGGGCGGCATCAATGGTGTCCAAGTTGGCGGCGGTGATGGTGCCGAGGCCCGCGCAAGTCGGCAGGATGCCGATGATCGGCCAGAAGATCGGCCAAATGTTCTGGAATATTAGAAATATATATTTATAATTCCGTATTTAGCGGAAACCAAGATCGGCCAATTATGGAAGAGAGCGTACAGCGCATCGAACCGGCACGCCTGACGGATGTATCCGAATCAATGTCGGATGCGCTGGCGGAGCTATCGGCTACATCGGCTATTTTGGGCCAAAGCTTGCACCCGCGTACCGCTGCCAATCTCGCCGATCTCGTGCGCATCATGAACACCTACTACAGCAACCTGATCGAGGGCCATGATACGCGCCCGCGCGACATCGAACGGGCGTTGGCCGGAAACTTCGATCGAGACGAGAATCGTCGCAACCTGCAGCTCGAGGCGGCCGCCCATGTTCGCCTGCAAGCGGAGATCGACCGTATGGCCGCCGAGGGGCGGTTGCGGGAGCCGGCATCGGTAGATTTTCTGCGATGGCTGCATGCGGAATTTTATCGCGATGCGGAAGCGCCCATGCTGACCATCAAGGGCGCCGGCCGTGAATTTGTCATGGCGCCAGGCCAGTGGCGATCGAAGCCAGAGCATGACGTCGCTGTCGGCCGGCATGAGCCGCCTTCGAGCGAGCGTGTCGACGATTTCATGCAGTACTTTGCCATGCGCTATCGCTTCGACAAGCTGGGCAAGGCCGGGCGCATCCTGGCCATTCCTGCTGCGCATCACCGTTTCAACTACATTCACCCCTTCCCCGACGGCAACGGTCGCGTCAGCCGATTGATGAGCCACGCCATGGCCCATGAGGCCGGGATTGCTGCGCATGGACTGTGGTCGATCTCGCGCGGTCTGGCACGCGGCGCGAAAAGCCGCACGGACTACAAGCGCATGATGGATCATGCCGATATGCCCCGCCAAGGGGATCTCGTCGGACGCGGCAACCTCTCCGAACGCGTGCTCGGTGATTTTACCTTATGGTTCCTGCAGGTGTGCATCGATCAGGTGAGCTTCTGACAGGTCTGTTCGATCTCGATACGCTTGCCAAGCGGCTGCATAGCTATGTGGAGCGCAGCGGCGTGAAGCCCGAAGCATCTCGTTTCCTGCAAGAAGCGCTTATGCGCGGCGAATTTGACCGCGGCGAAGGATCCCGCATAAGCGGACTGCCCGAGCGCACGGCGCGAAGGGTGTTTAATGAGGTGATCGGGCTTGGTCTGCTAGCGTCTGACACGCCCAAAGGTCCGGTTTCGCTGCGCTTCCCTGCGGACGCTCTGGACGCGCTGTTTCCGAAGCTGTTTCCGGAAACCTAGCCAACTTGCAACCAGAGGGATCAAATCGGACGCTTCTTGGTCATCCCACAATCCGGTGTGAACCGGTCGAAAGGCGAGCCGTCGCTGAAAGTCCATCTCTGCGACACCCACAACATGGCTCAGTGGGGTCAGAATATCGATGAATCCCTAGTATCCAAGCCTATGGGCTAAGTCCTGGGGAGACCTCAATATGGGCAATCCACCTAGTCTTAGTCTAGGCCGCAGACTCATAATGCCGCAACCAGATGCGAACTGAAGCGAGTTTGATTGCTGCGAGAAAGTTGAGCGGGTCTCGGTCGTATCGTGTGGCGATTCCC
>NZ_JBHLYT010000036.1:0-2212 GCF_042431665.1 Mesorhizobium kowhaii | reverse complement strand
GAGCACGAAAGCTTGATCATGTCACCGCTGTTGGCAAATGTCTCGTGGTGTTCTCGCGTCGGTCATTCGCGTCCTGAACAGCTCGGAAATGTCTGGTCGAATGGGTCATGCCCTAGCCCGCGGCGTCCGGGCTCCGTCGAAGTCGAGAACGGTCGTCGTGCCATCAGCTCATCTTGAAATCGCCGGATGGCTCCTGTGGATCGTCGATCAACTTTCTGGGAGCATAATGGGACGGGACTGAGAAGATGGACATGGTTGGACAACTTGTTAGCCTCAAAGGCCACATGCATATCTGCCCCCTGGTCGAGCCTGGACCACGGCCGCATATCGGCGGCCCCGTGATCTTGACCGGTCAGAATTTTGTCTGCGTGGAGGGCGTTCCAATCGCCACCGTGAGCGACAAATGCCTATGTTCCGGCGCGCCGACCACCTCCGACAGCATTAAAGAAGGCTCTTCAATCGCGCGGATCAACGGCAAGAGGATTGCGCGGATGGGAGATTCCTGTTCACACGGTGGGCGCTTGGTTCAAGGCGTGCCGTGGATAACGTTCGAGTAACATCGCCGGCGAACGCGCTGGCGCCGACTCGAACTTCGAGACGCCGCGGCATCGTGCAGGGCAACGCCACGCCGCCGCACGTGCCGATGCCGGAGGCGATGAAGCGAGAGCTTGAAGAATACCCCGGGCGTATTTGCGACCAATTCTGCGGCGGAGCGGGCAACAACTCAGGATGCGGGCGGCCGAGGCCGAGCACGACTGCGAGGACCACGTGATCGTTGCGATGCGCCAGACTGTGGTCTACTCCTGTGAGCTGAAATTAGACGATCTGGAATATTCAAACAGCTTGAAGGCTGTAGCCTCCCGCATTCAGCACCGGCAGACGTGGCGGCCGCGCAACGAGAGCACGCAAGCGCCGACGATACTTTAGTGGAGTGCGTACATAAATGGTCCCGTGCTCGCCACCCACGAACTGCCGTTGCAGAGAGGACGTGAAGCCGCTCCACGTTGGCACGGTGCCGTCGCCGACGTCCTCTTCCTCGATCGCGTCGGGACGCAGTTTGCCGAGATGGACCGACGTGCTTGAGACGGCATGATCCGTGTCGTCTGGCGTCGCTGGGTCAACAACGTCGGACGTCTGCGCTGGAGTTTGCTTCGCGATCCAATCGGGGTGAAACAATCATGGAGGCTCGCCGCGTTGTTGGCCGCGGCGCAATGCGCTCTCCCTTTGGGTTCAATGCCCGATCGATTGTTCAGGGACGCTTCCCGCAAGGTCCAAAGCGCTCGTCGTCGGCAGGACCTTCGACGCTGGCAGCGGCTTCTCGGGCGTTGTCTCGCTGGAAGAAGGCTCCGGCGCGACCGGCACAATCGACAGCTATGTCCCCCATGTTGTCGGCGGCTTGAAATACAAAGGCGACTGGGGCGCGGTCACGGGTGTCGTCGCCTATGACAGCTCCTATGGAAGTGGCTGGCAAGGTTCGACTGGACGTCAACGTCACCAAGGAACTGACCCTGTTCATCATGGGCGGCTACGGCACGGACGATAACCTCAGCGACGATCCCGGCAATGCCATCGATGCTCATGGCCGCGGCTTCTACAAGCCGTGGGGCGGCAACTGGGCCGTCTGGGGCGGCGGCACCTACAAGTTCAATGCCAAGACCGCGTTCAACCTCCAGGCTTCGGCTGACGACGACAAGAACTACGCTCTGGCTGCGAACGTCGCCTATACCATCGTTCCGGGCTTCACGATCACGACCGAAGTCGACTGGGACCATTCGGTCACTTCGACGATGGCACTCCGTTCGGCAACTTCACCAAGGCCGACAAGAAGGATAGCGTTGGCGGCATCGTCCGTTTCCAGCGCAACTTCTGATCGAACCCCTGCCGATCAGAACGGAAAGGCCAGCGACGTCGTCGCGGGCCTTTTTGTTTTGCCGAGAGCTGCCGTACCGACGCGAATGTGCCCTCCCGTAAGAAGCAGCGCTCAGCCGGCAGGGAACGGGGCGAAGTGACCCGAGCCACGAAGCCTCGCGAGAAGGATGATGGCCGTTCCGCGGTGCTCACCCCTCGCTTGCTCACTTAGCGGCGACGCATCCCAGGCAGCCAATTCTGCCACCAAAAGGGCTGTGTCTCCGTTGATCGAGGCGCATCTAAGCTGTCCGCTCTTCTCCATTACGATTATCGCTGTGCCGGTTTCGCCATATCCAATCCCAGC
>NZ_JBHLYT010000035.1:0-1470 GCF_042431665.1 Mesorhizobium kowhaii | reverse complement strand
CAGATCGTTTGATTGCGGCATGGGGCTCTCCATCGGGTTGGTTGGAAGCGCCGAAAGTGCCACCTTCGCCGCCAGCCCCATAGCATCTTAAATGTGAGATTGCGGCGACTTCTCCAGAAAATGAGACCGGTAATTTCTCTGGGGATACTGCGGGCACCCTTCCGACAGCCAGAGCCAAACGTGCGCCCATTATACCAACGGTCTCGGGTGCTGACTCTTTCGTGATTTTGGAGCGTCGCCCAACCGTGATTCCGTGTTGCCGAAGGAGATTCGGCCATGGGATCAGCGGTGAAGTTACGAACGGACTATTCGGCGACGGAACTGCGCCGCCTCGCGCGTGGGTCGAAGGATGTGCGGCAGAGCAGCCGGCTATTGTCGATCGCTGCGGTACTGGACGGCATGAGCCGGGCAGACGCGGGGCGGATTGGCGGCATGGACCGCCAGACGCTGCGGGACTGGGTGCACCGGTTCAACGCGACCGGCCCCGATGGCCTTGTCGACCACTGGTCGTCGGGCCCGCCGTGCCGGCTGTCGCCTGAACAGAATGCTGAACTGGCGGCAATCGTGGAGAGGGGGCCGGATCGCGCCGTCGACGGCGTCGTGCGCTGGCGGCGCATCGACCTAAAGCGCGTCATCAAGGAGCGTTTCGGCATCGATTACGATACCCGCTATGTCGGGAAGCTGCTGCACAAGCTCGGCTTCTCGCATATGAGCGCCCGGCCGCACCACCCGGCGCAGGACGCCCATATCATCGAAGAGTTCAAAAAAACTGGCAGCGCACGCTGAAGGCGCATCTTTGCGACCTGCCGCCGCGTACGAAGGTGGAACTCTGGTTCCAGGATGAAGCCAGGATAGGTCAGAAGAACGGCATCACAAGGCAGTGGGCCAGGCGCGGCACGCGGCCGCGACAGCCAGCCGACCAGCGATACAAGAGCGCATATCTGTTCGGCGCCATCTGCCCGGCGCGGGGCACCGGGGCAGCTCTCGCGCTGCCGTTTGCCGACACTGAGGCCATGCAACTCCATATCGACGAGATCAGCCGCCATGTCGAAAAGGGCGCGCATGCCGTGCTCATCATGGATCGCGCCGGATGGCACACCACCGCCAACCTCAACATGCCGCGCAACATCACGCCGATCTTCCTGCCCTCGCGTGCGCCCGAATTGAACCCGGTCGAGAATGTCTGGCAGTACATGCGGCAGAACTGGCTCTCAAACCGCGTCTTCGAAAGCTACGATGCCATTATCGACGCCGCATGCGATGCCTGGCACAAGCTACTCGCCGCTCCCGAAACAATCACATCGATCGGAATGCGAGAATGGGCTCATGTCGGTCAAACTCCATGACTCTTGGTATTATTCAAGCCCAGCCGATCGCGAAGTTCGCAATTGATCTCCGCCGTCCGGACTTGCATGAGCATGTGGGCCCCGTAGGAGGACCTGCGCATCTGCTGCTTTTTGACCATCCGCT
>NZ_JBHLYT010000034.1:0-42438 GCF_042431665.1 Mesorhizobium kowhaii | reverse complement strand
CAGATCGTTTGATTGCGGCATGGGGCTCTCCATCGGGTTGGTTGGAAGCGCCGAAAGTGCCACCTTCGCCGCCAGCCCCATAGCATCTTAAATGTGAGATTGCGCCGACTTCTCCAGAGAGACCGGTAATTTTTCTGGGGTTGAGCACGGATTGTTAGGCCCGAGCAGTTCATCACCGTCGCTTTGTTAGGAGAAGCAACGATGGCGGTGGAGTGGACAATTACAATCGAGGGAAAGAGCGAGTTCGGCGACGTTTGTCGTCGGGAGGTCCAGGTCGACAAGAGCTGGGAGCTGTTCGCGCTGAACAACAAGCTGGACTCCCTCGGACTGGCCTACCAGAGCAGCAACCCCGCTTTCGAAGACTTCCTGCGCTCCTTGCATCGGGCTGACCAAGAAGAGCGCGGTCCTTACACGCCTGAAGAGGTCGAAGCGCAGAACCGCTTCATGCAGGAGATCGTTGAGGGTCTTCGGTGAAATACATCAACTATCCAGTGGGCGCGATCGAGGCCGCCTGGCGGGCCAGGGCCGAGACCGCCGCCAGCACCGCGGCTCAGATGTCCGTGGAAGCGGCCAAAGTCTACGTCGCCAGCCGAAGCGAGATCTGGAGCGACCTGAAGCCCGCCCTGGAAGCCCTGTCTTCGGGAAAATGCTGGTACTCGGAAGCCAAGGACCGGGTGTCCTTCTGGCACGTTGACCATTACCGTCCTAAGAGCCTCTATCCTTGGCTCGCCTTCGACTGGAGAAACATGCGCTTGTGCGGCGGCATGCCCAATATCGCCAAGTCCAACGATTTTCCGCTGAACGATGAAACCAACCGAGCGACCGGCGCCAGCCCCTCGACCGCTCTGGAGGTTCCCCTACTGCTGGATCCCACGCAGTGGGGCGATCCGGACCTCCTGACCTTCAACGGGACTGGCGAGCCGACCTGCGCCGATCCCCGAGACCAGGTGGCGGCGCTGAGAGTCAAGCTGTCGGTCAAACTCCTCAACCTTGATACGGAGAAACTCTGCGAAGGCCGCCGCGACACATGGCGCAGTTGCGAACGTCGGTTGAAGGATCTGCGCGGCACCGTCGAAGCCCAGCGTCATCAGAACAACACCGACGCGGGCGACCGGCTGAAGGACCTCTGCAGAGATCTGGACGACCTCTACGATGAGGAGTCCGAGTTCACGGCTACGGCCTGGGCCTGCGCTAAGGAACTCAATGCGGAAATGATCGTGCGTCTTGCGAAGGAAGTAGCGCGGTCCTTGGACTGACGGTTTGTGGCGACTCTCGCTGCAGCTATCACCGACACCGAACAATCTCTCGACTTCATGCTGTCGCATACGAACACGTAATGACGAATATGGCCATGCTTAAGCCTGGCGTATCGTTCACAGAACTCACTGAAAAGAGCCACAAGCTTCCAGCCGAGTTCGTCGATCAGCGCTATGGCGTGATGATGCACGGGATCGGGCTTTGTGACGAATACCCGGCAATCCTCTATCCCGAGGATTTCATCCCAGGTGCTTTCGACTACGTGCTCGAACCGGGAATGACCCTGTGCGTGGAGGCCTATATTGGCGCCGTGGGCGGCCGCGAAGCGGTGAAGTTGGAAGAGCAGGTGCTGGTCACCGAGAAGGGCGTTGAGAACCTCACAACGTGTCCGTTTGATGCATCCCTGATGGGTTGATAAGCCGAGGGGCGCCCCGCCTTGGAGGAACGGAACACGCCACTGAGGCAAGCCTGGACCCTAGCACATGAATGTCCGCTTTGAGTCCTCGATAGGATGAAGAACGGGCTGACGATTGACACCGGGCCCATCGAACGGAGGACAGCCATGGAACAGTATATCGGTCTCGACGTGTCCACGAAAGAGACGGCAATATCGATCCGGCAGGACTGCAAGAGGATTTGGCGGGGCAAGTGCGCGTCCGACCCGCAACTGCTCGCGGCGGTGATCCGCAAGCGCGCACCGCAATGTTTAGAGCCCCATCCGGTGGGTGCGATCGGCTCGACTGCTGAGAGCGACCTCGTCGCGAGAGTCGAACCCTAGGCTCGGCGGTCTCTCGATATCAGCCCGAACTCACCCACAGGGAACCGACGGTGATACCAAGTGTCTTGAACCTCCGACAGCTCAGGCCATTGGCGCCATCTTGTCATCCCGTGTGCCGAAGTGAGGCCGCCGTTCGAACGATATGCGAAGACCCTGCTCGCATAGAAACTGGCGAGCCAAATCGGTGTCGCGCTTGCCGACCCGCGATACCCATTCCGAAAACAGGCGGACGGCGCGCCGGTTCATGTGCCTGGAAGGACAGACCAGCCAATAGCCGGGAAACTCAATGACGTCGAACTCGGTCGATACCGGCACCAGGGAACCCGACACGAGATCCTCGAACGCGATTGTCGTGCTTTCCAGGACGACGCCTGCTCCGTCCTTCGCCAGCTGAACCGACATCGACGAACGGTCGAAACGATAAGGGTAGGTCATCCGAGCACCCTGGATGCCGTTGCGCGGCAGCCAATAGTCCCAGCGGAAATAGGCCTTCACGCTGTCAATCAGTCTCGCATGACGAAGCTGCTCGCGCGGATCGACTGACAGTCCGCGCAGCTCCGCCAGATAGGATGGCGAGCACATCGGAAGGATGAGGTCGTTGACGACGCAATCGGAATAAAGGCCAGCCCAGCCACCGTCGCCATAGCGTAGATCGAGATCGATGACCTCGGTTTCGAAGTCGGAGAAATTGGGCGTGGCGTCCACCCGCAGGTTCCAGCTCGGATAGTCCTTGCTGAACTCAGCCAACCGGGGCGCCAACCACTTCTCGCCGAAAGAAGGACTGACGCGAAGACTGAGCTGGAAGCTTTCGCGCTGGCGAACAATGGCGTTTCGCACCTCACGAATGGATTCGAAGGCCTGGGTCGTGGTCTGGAAAAGTCGTTCGCCGTCGATGGTCAGCGAGAGATGGCGCTTTTCTCGCTGGAAAAGCCGCACGCCGAGTTGGTGTTCGAGCAACCGCAGCTGCTGGCTGACCGCTGAAGGTGTCACGTGCAACTCCTGCGCAGCCTTTGCCACGCCGCCGAGCCGGGCGACGGCCTCGAAATGGGTCATCGAATTGAACTTGATATCCGACATCTTTCTGGTCAGTCAGTTAAGTTCAGCTACACAGAATGTTAAGAAACGAGAATTGAGCCGAATGTCAATCAGTCGCATGATCCTGTCGTCTCGGGAGGAGATACAGGATGGAACCGGGTTCAACCCAAAGCGTGGGTAGCGCCGGCAACGTGCCGGGAGTTGGACAAGTATCGACCAGGAAGCCCCTGATCGAAGCTGCCAATGTCGAAAAAAGTTATGGCGCAACCCGTGTCCTTCGGGGTGTGAACTTTCAGGTCCGGGCTGGCGAAATCCACGCGCTCCTGGGCGGTAACGGCGCCGGAAAAAGCACTCTCATCCGCATCATCACGGGGCTGACATCACGCGATGCCGGCGAAATTCACGTCGCCTCGTCGAAGGCCGGCCGCACCAGCCCGATCATCGCGGTGGTGCATCAGGAGCTGGCGCTGTTGCCCGAGCTGTCGGTCGCGGAGAACATCGGCATCGTACATGCAAGGTCGGGCTGGTCGCAGATCAGCCGTCGCCGCATGCGTGAAATTGCCCTTAGAGCGCTCCAGCTGATCGACCCAGCGATCGGCGAAGAGATCATCGATCTGCCGGCACGCAAATTGTCGCTTCATGAAGGCCAGATCGTCGAGATCGCTCGTGCCCTTTCCACTGGAGCAGAAGTCCTGCTTCTCGACGAGCCCACGGCCAATCTCACCGCCGGCGAGACAGCCAAACTCTTCTGGGTGCTCAAGCGGTTGGTGCACGAGGAAGGCATCGGCATCGTCTTTGTTTCTCACCGCATGCGGGAAATCCGCGCGCTCTGCGATGTCTGCACGATTTTGCGCGATGGCGTCACGATCGCCAATGCCACGTCACTTGCCCTGCTTAGCGACGCCGAGATCGTCCAGCAGATGGGACAGCCCGCACAGGGTCCGGCAATGCACCGCAACCTGCAAAAACGCCGCCGACAGGGCGCCCCCGTCGAACTCCTTGGCCCCGGAGATGTCAGGATCGCGATTTCGTCTGGCACCATCCTGGGACTGGCCGGCGCACCCGCGGGTCCGACCGGTCTCATAGCTCCCCTTGTCGGCGCCGGGCCTGGAGCCGGCTGGCGCCTTTCCGGAGAGGGTTTTGCCGACCGGTTCTCGTCTCCGGCGGCAGCGGCGCGCGCAGGCATTGGCTTCGTCTCGGGCGACCGGGCAACCAAGGGCATCCTTTCTCAGCTTCCCATCGTCGACAACGTGCTTGCAGCACGCAGGGTTCGCGAGAGGCGGCGGATCGTTGCCGCGGCCGAGACGCAGGATTGTCGCGATCTCGTTTCGGCGCTGAAGTTGAAAGCCGCCTCGATCTGGGACCTGCCGGCTTCGCTGTCCGGCGGCAACCAGCAAAAGCTTCTCGTCGCACGCTGGCTTGGGTTGCCGCTCAGGATGGTGGTGCTGGAAGAGCCGACGCGGGGCGTCGACATCGGCACCAAGCATGACATTTACGGCTTGATCCGGGAGATGGCCGACGCCGGCGCGATCATCATCTGGTGGTCGACCGAGAATGTCGAACTGCTCGAGCTTTGCGATGCCATTTTCGCCTTCGACACCGATGGGCAGCCAAAAGGATTCCTGCCTGAGGAGCACTACACCGAAGACGGGCTCGCCGAACTGACGGGGATGGCGGCATGACCGACGCGACCAACGGCAACACGACCACCAGCAAACTCCGGAGCGCCACGTCACGCGTCCCAGCAGTTCTTTTGTCCTACCGCACGGAAGCCGCGATTGCAGCGGCAATCGTTGTCCTGCTGCTGGCCGTTGGCATGTTCGTGCCCGCCGCACTCAGCATGGGTAATTTGCAAAACATCGTCCAGGCCGCCGCGCCTCTCATCATCATGTCGCTCGGTGTTTTGCTGGTCGTGGTCACCGGCGGCATCGATCTTTCGGTCGGTTCAGTCTTTTCCCTGACCGGGATGGTGACCGCGCTGGCGATGGCCAATGGCGCTGACGGACTGACCGCCAGCGCCGCCGGCCTGGCGGTCGGCTTGGGGTTCGGCGCGATCAATGGTCTTCTGGTCACGGTCGTCGGGCTCGCGCCTTTCGTCGTCACGCTCATCACCTACGCGGTGGCGGGCAGCCTGGCCTTCATCGTCACCAACGGCCGTTCGATGCCGATCGGCGCACCGGATTTCTGGCTCCTGAATTCCGGCGAGATCGTCCCCGGCATGCCCAACCATCTCGTGGTCTGCATCGTACTGATGGTCGCGCTGGAATATGTGCTGCGCAAGGTCGTGGTCGGACGCTGGTTCTATGCCGTCGGCTCGTCGGCAATTGCGGCACGGCTGCTTGGCATCCCGGTTCTGCGCATCAAGTTCGCGGCCTATGTCGCTTCGGGCCTGCTTGCCTCTTTCGCGGGGCTGCTGACGGTCAGCTACATCCTCAACGCCGAAGCCACGGCAGGAGCGAGCCTGATGCTGCAGGCGATTGCCGCTGTGGTCATTGGCGGGGCCAGCCTTTTTGGCGGAACCGGCAGCGCGATCGGCGCCGTGCTGGGCGCGCTGATGATCACCTGCATCCAGAACGGGGTGAACCTCATTGGCGTGAACAGCTTCTGGCAAGGCTCCGTCACAGGCGCCGCAATCCTGCTCGCGGTTTTGATCGACCGCTTCAGCAACAAGAACCGCATCTAGATCATCAACGGGAGGAACCAAGATGAAGTTGAAGAGCATCCTGATTGCAGCTTTGGCGACGGCCGCCTTGTCAAGCGCGTCATACGCCGAAGACAAGAAGACCGTCGCCTACATCGCCCCATCGCTCGACATTTCCTATTGGCAATGGGTCGGCTATGGCGTGAAGGAGAAGGCCAATGAACTCGGCATGGACTATGTCGAGTACACGTCGGAAAACTCACCCGCCAAGCAGATGGACAATGCCAGGACCGCGGTGACCAAAGGCGTCTCGGCCATCGTGATCGGCCCCGTCAGCTCGACATCGACACCGCCGCTGCTCGACTATCTGGCGAAGCAGAAAGTGCCGATCGCGTTCGCCGGCATCGGGCCGCAGCCAGGCCTCACCAACTACACATCCTCGGTCACCGCCAACAACTATGAGACCGGCAAGGCGCAAGGCAAATTCACCTGCGAACTCGCCAAGGAGCGTGGCGGCAACAAGGTTGGCATGCTGTCGCTGCCGCAGGATCGGGAGAATGCGCAGAAATATCTCAAGGGCGCCAAGGAAGCCTTCGCCGCCAACGGGTGCGACCTCGTCCAGATACTGGAAACACGCGGCCTCACCATCAACGAAGCCGTCACCCAGGCAAACGACCTCTTAACCGCCAATCCCGACGTCAAGGCCATTTACGGTATGTATGACGAAGCCGGCACGGGCGCCGCCAAGGTTGCCGAGACCCGCGGCCTGACCGGCAAGATCGGCATTACCGTTGCAGACGGCTCGCCCACGACGATCGCGCTGCTCAAGAAGGGAGCGATCCAGGGCATCTTCTTCCAGGAGGCGGTCGGCCAAGGCATCGACGGCACCCAACAGGTCTACAACGCCTTGACGGGCGCGCCGGTGACCCAGGACCTGGCCCTGGTCATGCCGCTCGTTACCGCCGACAAGGTCGACAGTCCCGAGGCCAAGAAGGTCATCGCCCGCGTCTTTCCCCCGAGCAACTGACCGCCACCCAATGGACCCGCCGGCAGAGGCCGGCGGGTCCAGATCCCGAGCGAGGAATCCTGACCGTGGCCGAGCTGCCGTTCATCGATCCGCACCATCATCTCTGGGACCTGGAAGTTAATTACTATCCGTGGCTGACCGAGGGGGTTAAGCCGTCGGCCTTCGGCGACTACGAAGCGATCCGCAAGAGCTATCGTCTCGACGACTATCTTGAGGACGCCAGGAACCAGAACCTCGTGAAATCGGTGCATCTGGACGTTGGGTTCGATCCCAGCGATCCGGTCGGGGAGACGCGCTGGCTGCAGGAGATCGCCAACAAGCGAGGCTTTCCGCATGGCATCGTCGGCTATGCCGACCTGTCCAAACCCGATGTCGGCGAACTCCTCGACCGGCACATGGAGTATCCGAACTTCCGGGGTATCAGGCAGTCGATGAACTATCATGCAGACCCCGCCAAGACCTATCAGGCGCGGCCAGAGGTCAGCCGGACGCTAGAATGGCGGCGCGGCTTCCGGGAACTGGCAAAGCGCCGGCTAAGCTTCGACTTGCAGCTCTATTATCCGCAGATGGAAGAGTTTCTTCAGCTCGCGCTCGACTTTCCCGACGTCCAGATCATTCTCAACCACACCGGCATGCAGGTCGACGGCCCTAAGCATTTCAACGCCTGGAAAAAGGGCATGCACCGATTGGCGCAAGCGCCGAACGTCGCCTGCAAGATCTCCGGCCTGGGTATGGGCGACTGGTCATGGACCACGGCGTCGATCCGTCCCTATGTCGAGGAAGCGATCGCGGCCTTCGGCGTCAAGCGCAGCATGTTCGCGACGAACTTTCCGGTAGACAAGCTGTTCTCGAGCTTCGACGCGGTCGTGAACGCCTTCAAGGAGATCACACGATACTACCCGCACGAGGAGCGGCTTGCGTTGTTCCATGACAACGCAGCCCGGTACTACCGGCTCTAGATCATCCGCCGAAACAATTGAAACAGCAGGAGACTTTGACATGTTGCTGAAGGGCAAGGCCGTCGTGATTTCGGGTGCCGCGAGCCCCCGGGGAATTGGCCGCTCCACGGCAACGCTGATGGCGGAGCAAGGCGCGCGCATTGCTATTCTTGACCTTGATGAGGAACAAGCCCGTGACGCCGCCGCGTCGCTTGGACCCGAGCACATCGGCCTCGCCTGCAATGTCGCCGACCTCGATGCCTGCAAGAGGGCTGCGGCAAAAGTGACCGAAGCGTTCGGAAGGGTCGAGGTGTTATGCAACATTGCCGGGATCACGCAGCCCGTTAAGACACTGGACATCGGCCCGGCCGACTGGGACCGCATCCTCGATGTCAATCTGCGCGGCGTGCTCTATCTCAGCCAGGCCTTCATCCCGCATATGCGTGAAAATGGCGGCGGCTCGATCATCTGCATGTCGTCGGTTTCAGCGCAACGCGGCGGCGGCATCTTCGGTGGCCCGCATTATTCAGCCGCCAAGGCGGGTGTGCTCGGGCTCGCCAAGGCCATGGCACGCGAGTTCGGGCCTGACGGCATTCGCATCAACTGCGTCACGCCTGGCCTGATCCAGACCGACATAACCGGCGGCAAACTGACCGATGCCATGCGCGCTGACATCATCAAGGGTATCCCGCTCAGTCGCCTGGGCGATGCGCGTGACGTGGCGGGCGCCTACCTCTTCCTCGCCTCCGATCTGGCCAGCTACATCACCGGTGCCGTGATCGACGTCAATGGGGGGATGCTGATCCATGGCTGAAGAGACAACGGAATTCGAGATGCCACGCGCGGGCAGCAATGTCAGCCTTGCAGAACGCGCCTATCGCATACGCCGACATGCCGTGCGCATGGGCGAAGTCCAAGGCCAGGGCTATGTCGGGCAGGCGCTCGGCGTCGCCGATGTGCTTGCGGTCGCCTATTTCCATGCGCTTCGCTACCGGCCGGATGACACGCTATGGGAAGGCCGCGATCGCTTCCTCCTATCCATCGGACACTATGCGATCGCACTCTACGCGGCATTCATCGAAGCAGGCGTGCTGCCGGAGGAAGAGCTCGAGACCTACGGTACCGACGACAGCCGCATGCCGATGTCCGGCATGGCGGCGTACACACCAGGCATGGAGATCACCGGCGGCTCGCTTGGTCACGGTCTTGGTATTGCCGTTGGCATGTGCCTGGGACTGAAACGCAAGCAGAGCGACAGTTTCGTCTACAATCTCTTGTCCGACGGTGAGCTCGGTGAGGGCTCGACCTGGGAAGCAGCGATGTCTGCCGCCCACCACAAGCTCGACAACCTCATCGCCATCGTCGACTTCAACAACCAGCAGGCCGACGGCCCGTCGACGGCCATGCTGTCTTCCGAGCCGGTGACCGACAAGTTCGAGGCCTTCGGCTGGCACGCGCAGCGCGTTGACGGTAACGACATCGAGGCCCTCCGCGCTGCGTTCGACAACGCTCGGGATCTCAAGGATCCGCGTCCGCGGATCATCGTCTGCGACACCCGCATGGCGAAGGGTGTGCCGTTCCTGGAGGCTCGCGACATCACGCATTTCATCCGCGTAGAGCCGCATGAATGGGCGCTGGCGCTCGAGGCACTGGAAAAGGGGCGTCCGCAGTGAGGCTGTCAAAATTCGTGCCGCGCCACGCCGTCAACGCGGGCGAGCGCAAGACCACGTCGGCGATGATCGCCTCAATTGCGCCCGATGGCATTCCGACGCGCAACGCGCCGTTCGGGCACACACTTGCCCGGCTGGCCCATCAGCGGCCCGGGATCGTCGGCTTGACGGCGGACCTTGCGAAATACACTGACCTTCATGTTTTCGCACAGGAACATCCGGACCGCTTCTATCAGATGGGCATGGCCGAGCAGGTGTTAATGAGCGCCGCCGCCGGCCTGGCACGCGAGGGTTTCACGCCATTCGCCACGACCTATGCTGTCTTTGCCTCCCGACGTGCCTACGATTTCATCTGCATGGCGATTGCCGAGGAGAAGCTCGACGTCAAGATCGTCTGCGCCCTGCCGGGGCTGACCACCGGCTACGGCCCCAGCCACCAGGCGACAGAAGACATCGCGATCTTCCGCGGCATGCCGAACCTGACGATCATCGACCCTTGCGACGCGCTCGACATCGAACAGGCCACGGAGGCAATCGCGGACTACAAGGGCCCGGTCTACATCCGGCTGCTGCGCGGCAAGGTTCCCGTGGTGCTCGATGAATACGACTACACGTTCGAGATCGGCAAGGCGCGGCTGTTGCGCGATGGGGCGGACGTGCTGTTCATCTCCAGCGGCCTGATGACCATGCGCGTGCTGGAGGCCGCGAAGGCGCTTGAAGCAGACCGCATCGACTGCGCGGTGCTGCACGTGCCGACGATCAAGCCGCTCGATACGGACGCAATCCTTGCCGCCGCGCGCCGGGCTGGACGGATGGTGGTCGTGGCGGAAAACCACACCATTATAGGTGGGTTGGGTGAGGGTGTTGCCGCGCTATTGATGCGGGAGGGAGTGGCTCCCGTCTTTCGCCAGATCGCGTTGCCAGATGAATTCCTCGATGCAGGCGCCTTGCCGACACTTCATGACCGTTATGGAATCTCGACGTCTGAGATCGCTTGCCGCATTCGAGGATGGACCAAATAAGACGCGATGGGAACTGGGCCCTTGCTTGGCGCTGCATGTAGGCAATTGGGAACGTCCGAAGCATCGCCAGACGGCCGATACGTGCAAAACTGCCGTTCGCGGCAGCGTGATCCGCCTGTCAGCAAAAGATCTCTACACCGAATTTCTGCCACCTGCTGGGGCAGTTGCAATTCCACTGTGCCGTCCGGAATTATCTGTCGCTGTCCGGAATTAAGCCGGGCCGCGGAGGTCGTCTGCGGCGGCGTTTCGCCGGGACGAAAGCCCCAGGCCCGAGTCGCGTCGATCAGAAACTTCTCGGCTTCTTGCAGGGTGTGGCCCCACGACATGCCGCCTTTGAGCAGGCCGCGGATTTCCTGTTTTAGGTCCTCCGCAATTTTCGCCCTGGGGGACCAGCTTGTCCCACTTTCGGCTTATGACGACACGCTTCTTGCCCTTGTCCGATCGACCATGCCGGCCGACTTTCATGCCTTCGTCAAAGCGTGCGGCATGACGGTGTAGCGTCCGCTGGGAATAGCTGACCGCCCTACCCTCCCAGTTCCTGCCAGCTCGGCCAGGGCGTCGGCGCGGCCAGTCGAGTTGGCTGGATGCTGAAGCGCTGGCCTCAGGTAATCGAGCCACCATGCGTGCTCTGCCGTCCTGCCTGTGATCGATTTCGAGTGGTTTTCAACGAGGGTTTTAGAAGACCTTTAAACGGTGCTGGTATTCGAGCGGCAGGGACGTGGAATTCACCTCATATTGCTCTCCGGCGTTCCCGCCGCGCCGACCATTGACCTTCCGCACTTCGAGCGGATTCTTTCGCCAGCGGCGCCGACGAAGAGCGCGGTGAGCCACCTGTCGCCCAATGCCGACCAGCGCAGCAAACTCAACTGTAGGCAGCCACTCGCTCATAGCTAGCAACCTGGCGTCGACGCGGGGCAATTCCTGAGGTGGGGATATGCTACATCGCGAACGTGTAAGCCATTTGAAGATCGTCCGAGACCACCTCGCGGAGGCAATATCAATGTCAGCCCCCGGCAAGAAGATTAAGCGCTGCAATAGCGCTCCGCCGAGAGGTGCGAGCGCCGCTCGCTCGATGAGGGTTACCAAACCTGTCGCTGGGGGTTACCAATGCGCGTGTTGGGTGGCCTTAGGTTCCCAATCTTAGCCGCAATAAGCTCAATCAAAACATATCCTTAAGGCTAGTCGGGAATTGATTGTCGTTGGAGCACATTGGTAACCTGTTGTCCGAAGGGCATTGGTAACCTCTTCGGGCGAAAGCGGCGGGATATCATCCACTTAGAAGTCCGGCTGGCGACAGATAATTCTGGGCTCTTGCCCTCACGAGGACAGATAATTCCGGACGTCACACCAGTCTGCCATTTATGCGACTTTCGAAGCACAAAGCATGAACTTCCCGTTGAGACACGGTAGTTTTGATTGGCGTAATGCTTTGTTCGTTGCGGGCACCAGTCGCAACTTCCGCAACACCGCAAACAGACGCCACAACGAAGCCGGAAAATCCTTCGACCTACCCAAGCCGCCGAAGTTGCCGGCATCCGCTAGCGTCAGCCCGCGCACGCCGCGGGCACATGCGGAATTTACTTCGTATTGCCTAAGCGCTGGTCGGTCACCAGAATGTTAGGTCGTTGATCTCCGGCGAGAATGTCAGCTATTTCGGCAGCGAAGATCTCTGCATGTCCCTCCAAGAGACCATCCCTTCCGTTGCGCCAGCCGCCATCCCGCCGCTTGTCGTCCATGTTTCGGTCGAGGACGACATATTCGACTTTTATGTCTTCCGGTATCAGGTCCACGATGTTCAGGCGGTCGCGCTTTTTGATATTAGTTGCATCCAAGACCGCGCTCTCTCCTCGGGACAGTTTTGCGACAAGCCGTTCTGTGACGACTTTGAATATCTTCGCTTGAGGTCCGGCGACGACAGCGCTACCAAAAAGCTGTTCTCTGACCGCATCGGCCGATATGATCTCATCTGGCGGATAGTTTGTTTTCGCGAAAGTGCTTTTTCCTGCGCCGCTCGGGCCGACCATCATGACGAGCTTCTGCCCGCATCTTGGCCAGTTCCAGCCGACCGTCTCCTTCTTGCTGCTGGAGGCGTATGTCTTCCAGGTCGTTGACAATGTGTTGATCAGCGCCCCCACCGGAATGTCATTATGGGCGATGTTGTTCCGGGCCTTTGCGGTCTGCTTCAAGAAGCGGATCTCCCCTTCCTCCAGCGCGCTGCCCAGGCATTCGCGTATGTAACTGTTCTCCATGTCATATCGGTTGGTGATGATCTTTTCGCCGAATGGCAGGGCCACCCGCCATGGAAGCTTGGCATCGATCAAATTCGCATAAACGTCGGCGAAGTGCCTGCATACGGTCGCGTTGAAATCGAGCACAGGGCCGCTTACAGCGCGCCAGCGCCGGATGTCGAATGCCTTCCTGTCATTTGCCGCTATCAGGCTTGCTGTATGGATATAGACGTCACCGTCGATGGTATCGACGAGTCCATTCCCCCAGCATGGCCTGACGTCTGCGTTCCCGCCATAGGCTGCCTTCAGCGTATCCCAAGGGTCAACCGCCGAGACGGGGTCGAGGGTTACCAGATATTCGGCAAGCCTCGGATCGTAGCCGGAAAGTCGTATCGCGACCTCGATCGCCACCTTTTCCAGAAGTGGCAGTCCGGTGAATCTGCCGGTTCGTCTGGAGATGTAGGTTCTCATGTCGAAGGAGGAGACCCGTCCGCTCCACCGGACAAGCGCCGCCGGGAAGAGACGGTCGAGGTCAGCTTTCGGAACGTCGGGAGGAACCAGCGCTACCAGGGCTGGCTTCAGGGCTTCATTGGAGCGCCTGCGCCATTCGGCCGAATACGACCTGAAAAAGGTAACCCAGTTGTCCCATTCGCCAGTATTGATGTCCTTGATGAGAAACGCGGCTCCTCTGAACTCGGGCTTGTCGATCAGCGATCCTGCGGTGCGCATCGACATCCGCATTTCTCCGCCAGCAACTGCCAGACGGTGGATAATCGGGCCGCGGGCGCCCGACGGAACCGTGTAGACGGGCACGTAGCCGTCATTTTCCAACCTTTCGATGACAGCCTCGGACAGGCCGGGCGCACGGTAGAGCGGTGCCTGGATTGCAGCCACCCCGTGTTTGGTGACGGCTTCGGCGATATCGTCGATGAAACCGGAGGGGCCCGGAAGGGACCAGAATAAGCCTTCGTCTATCATTCTGCGGCCACCAGCTTCATGTCGAGAAGTCCGGCCGTGAGAAGTGTCGGCAGGTAGGAGCTTTTCTGGCGTTCGACCCCGGGCTTCGCAGGCGCAACGGCTAGCAGGCCCATCAGGGTCCCGTACTGGATGAGAGCCTCTCCTGTCATGCCGTGGACCTTGAGATCGGCATTGAGTTCGAGGAACGCGTCCGCATCGCTCACGCTGAAGGGGGTCGGGCCGTTCATTTCGAGCGCCTTCGCGAGCACCTTGCCGTATTCTCCGGCCAGTCCGGTCTCCTCAGCGCCGACGGCGTCGGGCATCTGCCTCGGTTTGGCCCTTTGAGCGTAGCCGACATATTGCGACATGGGCTCGTTCCAGCCGCCATATTGGGCAAGCAGGTCATCGTAATGCAGTATCGTGGGGCCGGGGTGTTCCTTGTCGGCCATCTCGGTGAAGAATGCCGTCGACCATGGCTCGAGCACGATGATCTCGACATGGGACGTCAGTCCGGCCAACTGGCCGTCGGACGCGACCGAGGCGGCCTGTTGCGGGCCGCCGACGAATATCACCCGGACATCCCCCTTGGTTACGGGTTTCGCGTTGATCGCCGATTTGACCCATTCTGCCGTCCACGGTGCCGAAGGCTTGATGACCGCGATGGCTTTCTTGCCCTGGACGACGCGCTGGTCGCGAAGTGTTGAGGCCATTTCGGCGGACGTGTTCACGGACAGGATGCGCACGTCGTAATTGTCCCCGTCCGAGAACGAGTCCGGGACTGTCTTCAGCACGGCGGGAACGATGTCGTAATCGGCGAGCTTGTTGCCCAGAATGATGGTCGCCCTTGAGCCGGAGAGCAGGGTATCGCGTTCCTGGCTCAATGTGAGCGGCGATACGGTCCGCTTCTGCAGCACGTGTTTCGCGGCCTTGATCTCCCGCCTGTGGGATTTCGGGTCGAAGCCGATCGGGGCTTCCTTCTCCGTGAACTCGAGGAGCACAGTGTCGATCTCGTCACGGGTGCCGAGAAGGCGGACGACCGCGGTCGAGCGCAGCGTCCAGCGGTCGGTGCCGACCCTGCGGACGATGCCCAGTCCCTCCATTTCGTCGAGCAGGTCGTCGAAGAGCGAGAAGCGGTTCTTGTCCTTGAAGCCGGCCTCCCAGAAGCTGATGGAGGTTTCCCGGATTTCACGGGTGGTGAACCCGTCGTCCATGCGGCCTTCCGCTTCTGCCTCGAAAACGAGGCTCGCCACGACATAGGCGATAAGCTTGTACCGCAGGTCAATCTCGAGCGTCATGTCGAAGATGCCCTTGATCTCCGATTTGGTCGCCTGATCGTCCAGCACGCTTGCGATCAGCTCGGATGGGACCTTGCGGACAGGCATTTGCGTGGAATGTGCCGCGTATAGCACCTTCTTCAGCAGGTGCTTCGCATAGGTCTGGATCAGGACAGGGTAATAGTTCGAATGCGAGAGTATCCTCCAGATATCCTGCCTTTCGAGTTCGAGGCCGAGTGCCGCGAAGGGGCGAAGAACGAGGTCCTCGGCCGACGTGCGCTCTTCACCAGTAAGGCTGCCAATGCGCCGCGGGTCGGCTGAAATCTGCTTCAATGGCGGATTGCCCGTCTGGACAAGGCGGGTTACGTTCGACAGCCCGGCCAGCACGAACTTGAACCGCCGGTTAGTGTCGGTCATCAATTGCTGGAGAGCCAGGAACTCCGTATAGCCGCGCGCGGCATCGCTGACGATGAACTGGTCGCATTCGTCCAGCAGCAGGTAAATCCGACGGCGGTTGTCGTCTTCCAGCCATCGCTTGATGGTCTGGGTAACTCTTGTTGCATCGATCGGAGCGTTGACCTGGAAAATGTCAGGAAGCGCTCTTGCGATCTCCTGCCAGATAACTTTGGTCGCCAGATGCCCCTTGCCGATCTGGTGAGCATCGACGAAGCCGACAAACCTGCCCCTTTTCGGATCGTTGTTCTCCAGTTCGATATGCTTTAGGAGGGCGGTCTTGCCCATACGGCGGCCGCCATAGACGATGTTGGAGCCGCTATCGAGCAGGATCGCGCGGATGTCCTGCTCGCGCCCGACGAACATTTCGCGGGGGACGGCGCTCCTACCCCAGTCGGCATAGGGTTCGGCGAAACTGTAGGGCTGGGCAAGCTCGACCAGCGTCAGTGCCCTGATTTGCGGCTCGCTGACGGCATAGGAAATGGTCGCCGAATCGATCAGCAGGATGCGGCGGTTGGCCGCTAGGTTCCTCGTCAGGAATTTGCGCCGTTCTTCAGGCGTGACGATGTCGCTGACCAGGAGGATAAGGCCGTTGCCAGCGGGCAGTTTCTGCAATGTGCTTTCCGGAGGCAGGCTTTGGCTCACGGCCACACGGTAATTGCCCTCGGTCCGGGAGCCAAAATCAGGCAAGAGCAGGCTTTCGGTGTCGGTCGGTATGTCGAGCTTGAAATCGCCGACATACATTTTTCCCTTTGCGCTCGGTGGCACGAGGATGTTGGCCACGTCCTTGAACTCGGCACTTATTCCGAACTTTTCGAGGAAGCTCGCGGCGAAGGGGGAGAAGTCCTTGACGTGGAACTTGCGGAACAGGTCCCGCCATTCCGTGACGATCTCAACGGATTCCTTCCGGCGAGTTTCCGACAGCTGGTCATAGGCGATCCCTTCAAACGCATCGCCGTTCATGATCGCAATGGAGACATTGCTGGCGATGTCACCACGGTAGTGTTCAAGGGCCGGAAGCACCTTGTCGCGGAAAGTCTCGAACCTCCAGTTACGGCGGCGGGATTCCGGCAGGCGGCGTTCGTTCCTGACTTCCTGGATGTGCTCTTCCGCTGTCAGGAGGTCATCGGTTTCGCAAAGCGCGCGAAGCTTCTGGCAGATTTGGGGGTCGATGCCGCGGGATGATAGCTCGTCGATATCCTTCTGGAGGCGGATGCGCGGTTCCTCCAGTAGCGCCTGCGCACCTTCCCGGATCGTTTCGATCTCGTCCTGCGCCACGCTGACGTCGAAAATCCCGTCAATCTCCTCTAATACGCGAGCTCCTGGCTCGAGGGTGACGGGAACGTCCACGGCCTCGATCTTTTCGAGACGGTCGAGAAGGGAGGCGGCGGTCTCAGCATCGGTGCCTTGGCGGAGCGAACCGAAACGCATGACGCGTTCGACAACCTTTCGGGCCTGGCCGATATCTTCTCTCATTGTCTCCTTTGCGGCAAAAATGGCTTCATCCACTTCCTTGCCCAGGTTCTCAGCCAGTTCCTGGTCGATATCGAAGAAATCGGCGGCATCGAGAAGCATGCGTGCACCGACGAAGGAGCCGCGTTCCATGCGCTGACGCACGATGTTGTCGAACACCTCGTCGCGGTCCGGCTTCCTTTCAGGGAGAAGAGGGAGCCTTGTTCCGCAAAGGAGGTCCACCAGCCTTGCTGCAACATAGGGGCTTGGAAGCCAGGACCGGCCGTAGTCAAGTTCGGGAATGAGGGCGATTTCCGCATGGCAGGCCTGCAGATACTCGTTGCTGTCGGCTGAAGGCACCTGTTCGCCCGAAACGATGGCCGAGAGCTTCTTCAGGCGCAGCGCGACATGCCGTGCCGCCGTCCCGATCAGGCCTGCGTCCCGTGCGGCCGCTTCCACGGCGGCAGTCATCGTGTTCAGCGAGCGGGATATCCTCTTTGCAAGGTCGCGGGCCTTCGGTCGCTCCGCAGAGCTGGTCTCCCGCATTTCGGATTTGAGGTCGATGTAAGTGTTGGCGGCATCCCGGAAGTTTTCGAGGAAGGAGACCAGTCGGTTGCGCACGACTCCGTCCAGCCCCTTTGAGCGGTCCTGATGCATTGCATGCGTTTCGTCGAGCAGGTCGATGACGGCATTGCGGTCCTTGAGGGCCTCGGCAAAGTCTTTCACGACGGCCAGGGTCGCATCGTCATCCTTGCCCTTGGTGATCTGGGTCCGCAGCTTGCCGATGAGATTGTCGCTGCGGGAAAGCTCGTTCTTGATCTTGTTCCCGGGCTGGTAGTTGAAGCGAAGACCCTGGAAACCCTCGATCTTCTGAAAGAGATGCGCCCGGCTCTCGTTCAGTGCTTTCGTCAGGTCCATTTCGTCGGCGACGTTGGCGAGCATGGCGCGCGACAGGACGATGGTCGTGTGTTTTAGGGAATCGAGGTTCTTGAAAACCTCGCCTGCATTCTTCCCGAGGTCTCCCGGAAGCGAGCTGATGGAGCGCAGGATTTCAGCGCTTCCGTAGGACGGCGAGAAGATAGCCAGTTCGGTTGCCAGCGGCATCAATGTAAGAAGACGTGCCGCCGCCCGTTCCCCGTTGGCGTCTCGTTCGATCAGTTCGACGCAGCCAAGTGCCTCGTTGACCCATGAGGAAACGAGGTCGAGATTGGACTGGAGGGCGTTATGATTGAGGTGTCCTGCTATCGCTGCAAGCTTTGCCTCCTTCGCGGTGTAGAAAAGCGGACGTGACAGGTCCTCTGCCTCTGACGCCCGGGCAAGGTGGAAGGCCAGCGAATAGCTTCCCGACTCCATGAACCTGTCGAGGGCTTGGTTTATCCTCAGCGTCTCGAGGTCTTCCGCAGGCGGCGTCTCAAGCTTTTGCTCGGGGACCGTCGCAACTGCGTCGCCGTCCTGCGCCAAGGGTGCCGCCATCGGCACGACGTCATCTTCTGCGGCTTTCGGTTCGAGAATGTCTTCGTCCGGGATGACTTCCTCGAAGATATCGCCAGCACCGTCCTGGGCGTATTCGCTTTCCGCGCCGGTTGCGACAACGACAGGATCTGGAGTCGATGCCCGCGTCTCGATTTCAGCCTCGCGCGCAATGGACTCTGGTTGCCGGGTCTCATCGGAAACATCACTGTCGGGGCCGTCTCCGCCGTCAGGCGAAGGCGAAGCGGGAGCCAGAAGTGCAACGGCCGCCACCAGTGCCGATGCGACCGCGCCGATGCCTGATTCCGCTTCGCCGACCTTTTCGTACATCGACGGGGAAAGCTGGATTTTCTCAGCGGGCTTGGCTGCGGCAATCTTGGCGTCGAGTTCCCTGTAGGCGTCGACGGCGAGCTTCGTTCCGACAAGCGCGGCGCCTCCTTCGTCGAGATGTCTCCCGGCCTTTTCAGCCGATGATGGGTCGATCTCGCCTTCTTCCGGCATGCCAGACGTTGCATGCTCGAAGCCAAGGAATTCACAGATCTCCGCGGCTTCCTTCTCGAGTTCCCGTGCTCGGGCGACCAATGCGGCATTCGACATCTGGCGCGGCAAGGAGGCGACGGCCGCCTGAGCCTGATCCAGAAGGCCGGAAATGTTATCCAACGAAGCTGAAAGGCTGGCCCAATCGGGCTTGCCCAGCTTTTCGACCCCGTATTCCGCCTCTCTCATGATCGCGCGGAAGATATCTTCGATGCTCATATCAGCCCCCCTTGTCTGCCCGGCTTCGTGCACAACGACTTGCGGCTCTATTTCTCTTGCCTCGGGTTCTTCCTGTTTCTCGGGCGGGTTTCCGGCCCCTGTTGCAGATGTCCGGATGCCGTCGCCGGCGGCGGCGACCTCTCCGTTCTCGAAACTGTCGAGATAGTCTTCATAGAGCGGACTGTCTGAGCGGTCGTCATTGGCGAAGAACCAAAGTGAGGCCTTGCGCCGTGCCTCGATGAACCCCGCTGTATTAGCGAATTCCTCTCCAGCGGCTTTCACTGCCCGTTCGAGAGGAAGCGAAGGGTTCTCGATGGCGCGGATTTTCGCGAACTCGTCGGCCGTCTGCTTGTAACCGCTCTCGATCAGCCGGGTGAAGATTGCAGGGGCAATGCCTTCCTCTTCCCAGTTGGCGAGCGTCAACCGCTTCTCTTCGGGGCGGCTTTCGTCGATTGCCCTGACGGTCGACTCGATCTTTCGGTGGAACGGCTTGAACAGGCTTTCCCTGTCGCGCTTTGATATAGCCGCCAGGATCGGTTCCGGAACAGAGAAGAGCTTTGCGACGCAATCGGCGATGACTTCGCTGGACGGCTTGTCTTCCGGCCATGCCTTTGGGTTGCCCAGGGCTTCCCGGATTTCTGCGCGATGGTTGTGGAGATGACTCCTGAAGGCACCGCTCAATGAAATCCGGTCCCTGAGCCAGGCCGCGTTCACGTCGGGCACGGAGGGGCGTGCGGGTTCGCCTTCCTCGGCTATTGTCTGATAGTCGTCCATGCCCAGGCGGCCGATGCGGGGAGACGCCTTTTTTTGCTCCATCTCCGCCAGGATCGATTTCATGTCCTGCAGGTAGTCTATCAACTGCTCCTGAAACGCTGCCATGCGGCCGCAAAAAGCCTCGGTATCGGCATATTCGATGCCGAATTCTTGCCTTAGCTTTCCGGCGGTCTCTGCGTAAATGGCGGCCTTCTCCAGCTTGAAGATGGATTCGACTGCCATGAAGTGCCGCGCGAGAAGTCCGTCACCGCCCTCATGCAACTTCTTCAATGTGTTGAATGGGGAATCGTAGAGCGTGTCAACGAGGGAAGGGCCCGGCTCAAGCTTGCTTGCCGCCTTCCCTTTGCGGGCGATCTGCTCGTAGACCGGGTTGAAAATCCATCTCCCCCTGTTTTTGTCGATCGTGCGGGGGATAGCCGAGTTGACCAGAAAGCATGCGTCGCCCAATTGAAGCAGGGTTATCAGGAACCGTGCAAACGATCGGTCGTCCTTTACGTCGGTTTCGGGCAGCACGAGTTTGAACGGCACCTCCACCTTCATGGCGACGTCGTACAGTTTCTGCCTCGGCTTTACCGATGAATGGGCGCTGAGAAGCGACATGAGCCATTCTTCGCTAAAACAGGAGGGCAATGGCCCAACCCATAGCTTTTCCAGGATGGATTCGATTCTCTGGTCGCCGTTTGCCCGGGCACGGATTTCAGCGGGAAGCATTACTGTTCCCGATTTCGGAAAAGACGAGTTCGGAATGGCTGTAGCGCCCTGCGGCCCGGTGGTTCCGTTCATGAACGGCAAGTCTCCCAAATGTGCATGCGATGCCGGTTGCCTTTCTCCGGCATCCGTCTCGTTCCCGTCCTCGGCATCCGTCAGCCCGTCGGGTTCCTCCGCCTCATCCTGCTCCGGCGATTCGACGGTTTCAGACACCTCCTCCCGTTCGTCTTCTTCAGACAGGACGTAAGCGGGAATGTATTCAGCGACCTTCTTGGTGTGGAAAAGCGGAGCGGGCATTTTCACGGGAGAGCGTGTGTGGCCGAATCCGAACCGCAGGCCATGGCAAAGCGCCGCGATCCTGTCCGGGTCATCGCCTTCGAGATGATGGACGACAAGGATGCCGACGGTTCCCGGCAGCTTATAGGGCTCCGTGGTGAGATCGCGCTCGCCTTCGACCTTGATCTTCATGTCGGCCAAGGCAGGCGGAAGGTCTCCAGCCGCCGTCTTCATCTGAGGGATCGGCCTGTAAACGGACAGCCCTTTCGGCAGTTTCTGTGTTCCGTCCAGATGCCCGGTTGAGATGTAGTTGTCGGCTGCCCCCGCCAGCCGGACGAGGCGGCCCGAATCCGTCAGCGTCGGAGCCTGCCGGGTTTTCGTTCCGGTCTCCTCGCCCGTTTCGGGGTCGAGGATGGCGAATGTCTGTTCCTTGCGGGTAATGACGGCCGGCTCGATCTGGTCCTGGACGCGCACGATACGCGCGCCGGGCCACTCCGACGGATTGAAATCGGTGCCGACAAGCTTGCGAGGCTCATCCCATCCCTTGTTGGAAAGGGCAGGCCAAAGCTGCCTCGCATGGTCCCCCTCGAACATGATGAGAGGCTTGCGGCCACGGTCGCATTCATGGCTGGCAATCTCGGCGACGAATGTCTGGAAATCGGACTTCTCGGTTTCGCCGTTTCCGGTGTCGGCTTCATCCCAGCTTGCCACCGTCTTCAGGAGATCGAAGAAGGGAAGCGGATCGGTGATGTCGATGGAGCCGTTGATGGGACGCCCTGCCCTGGCGGTCGTGCTCCCGGTTTCAATATCTATGGAGACCGACAGGAAGAAGGACGATGCCTGCCTCGTTCGGGTCCGGTTCAGGGAGACGACGGAAATCCCGGTAATGGTCTCCGGCCGGGTGGCTGGATTCGGGAATGCCTCGGAGACATTGTCCCTGACCGGGGAAATCAGCGCGGAATGGCCGAACATCAAATCGAGGACGGCAGCCTGTATGCGGAAGAACCAGTCGTCGACCTTCGGGCCTTTGCTGTCGAGATACTGGACGTTGCAGTCGCCATAGCGGGCCAGAGCCACCCGCCCGGCAATCTTGTTCACGCCGTCGTCGGCGAACCTTCGGGCATGCACTAGGACGCGGGTCGCACCAAACTCTTCCGCCAGTTTCTGGGCAAAGGGTTTCCACAGCGAAACCCGGTTTTCATATCGGTCCCGCGCCTTCCCGTTCGGAAGCGAGAGAGACTTTCGGGGGCCGTGCACACCTTCCGGCATAAGCCTGTATTCGATGCGGAGGCGGCTGTTGAAGAGCGTCCGGACCGCCATTCCGATATGTTCGGCGTCGGCGATGCTTGCCGAGACGATCACGAGAACAGGCGGACTGGTCCCGAAAACCTGCCGGAGCCTTGTGGAATTGTCCTCCCGCAACAGGTCGAAGCGCTCCCGCTGGCCTTCAACGTCCGCAGGGACTTTCACCGACGGCGGGAGGTCGCCGTCGGAAAGCATGTTCCAGGTTTCGGCGATCGCCTTGTCGTCGATGTCGTTGTAGCCCAGCGAGCGCGCGATCTCTTCGAGAACCATGGCCGACTTCATCGCGGGGATGTCTTCGTCGCTGCGCTTGACGCGCTTTTTTCTTTCGACAGGTTCGGCGGCAAGGCGTTCGAGGACGCCTTTCATGGCCTCGACGATCCGGTCGAAGCAGTCGATGCAGTCCAGTTCCGTTGCTCCGGTCGCCACGGATGGCGTTGTTTCATATGCGGTAGAATAGGCGATGCCTACGAAGGCCCCGTCCTGCGGGCCCGATTTCACGAGCTGGGCGAAGCCAAGGGCCGTATCGACGCCCGATTTGAGCGCGGAGAGAACATAGGCCGGGTCTTCAGGTTCGCTGACGGCACCTTTCAGGATCGGCACATGGAAGGAAACGGCTCTCCTTTCGTCCTCGCCGAATACAGTCGCGGTCAGTTTCCTCTGCCTTGGCAGGAATTTGCCTGGAACATCCGGCGTCCAGCGCTTGCGCGAGACATCGATCCTGACGAAAGGTTGTGTCTGTCCGGGAAGCGTTTCGACCGTGAGCCTGGCCTGCATGGACCACGATCCGGAAGCCGCCGCCCTGGGAAAGGTCACGAAGCAGATCGAGTTGTCGCGGAAAGAAGACCGGATCAAGGTACGGACAGGCCCCATACCCGGGAACAATTCGGTCCCGGCAATGCGGCGGAACGCTTCTGCGTGGATGATGTCGCGGACATCCGTGAAGTTCTTGCCCTTGCCATCCTCGGTCTCGAGCGTTTTCCTGCTTGCCGTTGCCGCGGAGCCTTCTATGGCGAGGCGCGTGATCTCTTCGGCGAAGTCTGCCGGAAGTCCCCTGGCTTCGGCCCAAGGGGCCAGCACTTTCGCCGTCCACATGCGCACCGCCGACGTGACGGTCTTGAGGCATTCGTCTTCGGTTGCCGCGCACTCGGCAAAAGCACGCGGCCCCTTCTCGCTGTCATGCCAGCCGATACCGCCCAGGTCGGAGTCTACGTAGATCGGGTCGGGAAGCCCGGCGGAGAGCAAGGCTCTCAATGTTGCATAGGGAAGACGGTTGCCTGCCGGGTCTCCGGTATTTTTGGCAGCCGCGGCAAGGGCAGCGAAAGCCTGCGCCATGTCGGGATGCCAGCTAACCCTTGTGCAATCTCGGGCGGGCATGCTGCCCCCGAGAAAGGACAACCCCATGACGGAGACGCTCTCGGTCTTCTCTTCGGGTTTCGCCAGATAGAACATGCTGCTTTCTATTGCTCCGCCGTGCCCTTGACCGACAGGCCTTGGCATCGGGAAAGCGGCTCAAGGTACGGCCTGTAGAGGGCCTCATAGATTTCGGCGTGCACGGCATCCCCGGAATTCACGAGGCGGTCCAGTATGCGCTGCATGGCAACGAGATAGCTCGTGGAGGCCGTGTCTTCGGACGGCCCCTCCGGCCGGGTGGAGTTCGGTGCCCATGCCGCATCCACGAACAGGACGCGTGTCTTGCATCCGTTTCGCATGGAGCGCCCGATGGTCTGGATGACATCGATCATCACATCGGCAACGAAGGCGTCATTGAGATTGCCGAGCGTCCCGAACCGGACCGAGTGGCGAAGGAGCCTGCGGACGTCGGTCATGGCCTGGCGGCGGATGGTGCGCAGACGTTCTACGAGATCACGCGGTTTCATGTCCTTGCCGAAGGCCTCGCGGTCGAATTCCATGGAGCTTCGGCCGACCATCCCGGCGACGAAGTCGAAACTCTCCTGCGCTGGGTGCGGCCTCGTCAGGAAGACGACCGTTCCGATGGCCGCCTTGTCCTCAAGTTCTGTTTCGGAATAAAGCGGCCCGCCGAAGACGATGTTCACGCCGCGTGACAGCGCTTTCATCGGAAATACGACGGCATCCCAGTCGTCGCGTTCGCCCAACCTTTCGACCTGGGCGGCGGTGACGTAGTCGCCTATATTGCCTTCCGGGACCGCATTGACGACGGCGACCAGCCTTCGCCCGTTGCGCTCGGACACCGACATTGCATAGTCCTTGACCAGCCGGACCTGCTCGTAGCCGTTGACGACGAAGGCAAGCTTGCGGCCCTTGGCGAAGGAATCCGACAGCAGGCTCTGCAGCAGGCCGCCTTCCCTGACGAAGTGGTCCGTCATCGCACGCATGATGCGTTCCCGGTCTTCGTAGGGTGCACCGGAGAACCGCAGCGCTTTCTTCGGGTTCTGGGGATCGGGTATCGGCCTCAGGAGATAACGGCTTTCCTTCCATGCGGTATCGCTGTCCGTCCGGCGGAGCACATAGTCAGGCCCGACGGGAACGTGGAAAGCCGGGCTGTTGGCCAAGAAAGAGGTTGCGCTCGTAAGAAGGACGTTCGGTCCGCGCTTTACGCCGTCATGGCGGAGCAGTTCATGCAGGCGGTAAAGGAGCATTCTGGGCGCTCCCTCGAACGTCACATAATGCAGCTGGAGGCTGTTACGGCCCCTGCGCTGCTGAAAGAGGAAGCGCACGCCAGCCAGCCGTCCGATAATTGAATCCGGTACCAGCCGTCCGAAATCCATGCTCATGCCGTCGACGAGTATCGGCGAGCGGTGAACGCCCTCGGCCGCCATGACGTGTTGTGCCGGCAACAGGGACAGGAATTGCATGATCACGCTGGAGACGTTGACCAGGAAGGTGAAGAGCGCCGTGGATTTCGCAATGCCGAGTTCGGGGTTCGGCGGAACGAATTCCATCATCGCCTTGCGTGCTTCCTCGATAGCGTCCGCTTTCTGGACGCTCGAAGGGTAGGACAGCCAGTCCTGGAGAGCATCGTTGATCCGGCGGAACGCCTCTTGTACCTCCCCTTCCGATTTCGACAGGGTGATGGCGGTACGCCGGATGTCGAAATCCCGTTCCTCGCCCTCGGCGGTGTCCAGCGTCCTGAAAAGCACCTGTCTTATGCAGGCGTCCCAAAACGCCATGATCGCGCCGACCCGTTCGTCCTCGGCCGCCCGTTCGGCATCGTTGCCGCGGCTTTTGGCGGGATCGCCGAAGAGGTCGGCGACCACCCTGTTGCCTGTTATGAAGGCGTCGTCATAGCTGGCGAAGAAACGGTTGCCGGATGCCACCCGGTCGTTCTGCAGCAGCCTGACCAGGAACCTGTTGAGGTCGATGAACCGTGTCGCCTTGGAGGCGTAATCGGCGACATTCGTTCCTGTCCGATCGTTTTCGCCCAGTGCAATCGGCTTCAGGAGGTCGTCAAGAAGCCTGTTTTCATATGAAGACTGAGCGCCGGATATCGTGATCTCGCCAACAGCCCTGCTGTCGAGGACGGACTGGATGCCGTCCACCTCGTCGGCGATGACGACATCCGCCGTCCGGGCGACCGCTTCAATGTGGCGGATGTGCTCTTCGGCGAAATGCGGCGGCATTCTAGTATCAAGAGACATCACGTGCCCCAGCCAGACACGGCGTTCGACAAGTAGCCTTGCCGCTTTCATGCGGCCGCACCATGAGGAAGCGGGGCAGAACAGGGTCGATTCCTTGTTACGCGGCGTGCCGTCGGCTTTCAGCTTTGCCTGGGAGATGCGCGTGCAGGGCGGATCGATATGGGGAAATGGCTGTTCTTCGTCATGTCTGTCGTCGAACCCGGCCAGCGCACAATTCACCGACATGAGGTCTGCGAACGGAACGGTACGGCCGAACCCCCTGGCACCGTCCAACGAGCCGATGCGCTCGGCCAGCTTGCGCGCATGGCTGAGACGGGTTTCAGGCGACTGTCCCATGAGAAGCCCGACATCGACCCCGTAACCGGACAGGTCCGACATCAGGTTGAAACTGACCTCGATCGAGGGGAGCAGGACAACCGTGCGAAGCTTCCGTTCGTACAGCCAAGCAATGATAAGGGCGACCAGCGTCGTCTTGCCCGTGCCGGGCAGGCCTATCATGTGCTTGAGGCCGTCAAGAGTGATGGCATCCGTCGCGACCAGCCTCGCCCCGTCGGCTGCCGGAACCAGCACATCCACCTTTGCCGCCCCTCTCGCATCACGAAGACGCCGCGACCATGACTTGGGCATCCTGTTGGGATCGGCCGCATCAATGGCGTCGAACCTTTCAGCAATGGCCTGCAGTTCGCTCAGAGGGATAGAGACGGGACGGCGCTCGCGCGGGGAATTGTCGTGGACAGGCCGCTCGGGCAAATGTTCCGCGGCATCCCCCAGGTCGATATTGATGCGCCGCGCTCCCGCTTCCCGAGGATCAATACCCATCGCCCTGTCCGGTTCGGCGGGAGACATGCCGTGCATGCGGACGGCAATGCCGTTCTCGAGTGCTTGAGCCCACTGTTCGATCCTGGTGTCATTCCCGGCGCGTCGCCTGAAGGTGATGCGCCTCGACCTCGGGTCGATGCTGTAGGGCTGGTCGACGTAGTTTTCGTCTTCTTCCCGGCGCATCTCCTCCCATGTCAGGAAATCGTAGACCGCCTGACGGAGTTCGTTTTCCGATGTATAGCTCACGCCAAGCTGGCGTAGCGAAAAGGCTGCTTTTGCGAACGGTGCCAGCGAGGGATGGTCTGCGATCGAGGAAAAGCCAGAGAGAAATCCGGGCGTGTCCGCCAGTTCGTTGCTCCCTGTGAACTGCTCCACAGCAGCACACAGCCACTGGATGGCGAGCGCGTTTGAAAAACCTTCGGGCCGCTCCCTCACGAAAACGCCTCCGCCACCTGGGAAACCGACATGAACTCGATGCCGTCCTTGTTGCCGCAAACGGCCGATGCCGTGCGCAGGTAATCCCGGTCGGCCTTTATCCAGAAATCGGGGACAGCCACGATCCGGCGGCGGAAGGCAGCCATGCCTCCAATCTTCGCCGAGAAGCGCTTCCCCAGGACGGCCGCGCTCGAATAGGACTTCACATCTATGCCGATCTTTGTTCCCTCGATTCCGATGTCGGCGAGATCGCACATGGGATAAAGAACGACATCCTCACGCTTTTTGCGGAGAGCATCATAAAGAGCGATTTCCGGCAGGCCCGGCCCGACCCAGAAGGTCATGATGACGGGGTTCGCCATGCGCCAGTCGTCATGGACGGGAATCTGGTGCTCTTCGCCAACGGCCATATCCGGCCACGACATGCGGCATTCCCTGACGGCGCAGCGGCCGTTCGGATAACGCGAGCGGTTGGGGTCGGCAAAAAGGGGTGCGTTGCAGCGGGCGCAAAGCCGCAATGTCTTTCCGTGAAGGGCCGAAGCCGGCAGCGGAGAAAAGAAGGTCGGGATTTCCGAGGCGAGTTCTGGAACTTCGAGGGCGAAGGCCAGGACTTCCTTTCTTGTCCTGCAAGGTTTCCGGATGATGTTTTCGCGAACCGAGCGGTAAAGGCGGTCTGCATTCTTGCCGACCCTCGACAGCGCCGTTCTCAACTTCTCGTGGAAGATGTCCTCCACGATCGATCCCTCGTCGCTGATTTCAGCAAGATCAATGCATTCAGCCGTGGGCGTGCCGTAGCCTTCATCCACAAGGATGGCGTTCCGTTCTTCGCATAGCGCAAGAGAAGCCGGGCCCCATTCGCGGACGGGTCTTGTTGCGAGCGTTGTGAAATCATTCACCTGACTTGCGATGTCTGAGGAATAGCCATCCGCCAAAGCAACCGCCGAAATGAGCGCCATCCCACGTCGCAGAGTAAGCGGCATGTCGGGGCCTTGGGACAGAACTCCGCGGCTGGTCAAAGATGCACGATGCGCTTCGACCAATCCCTTCGCCGCCATGCGAACCGCAATGCTCGCTTGGTCCATATCCCCATTCACCGAATCGATGACACCGCCGACTTGTAGACTGGCGGTTAAACCCACCAAGTCAACACATCATCTGTGCAACCGATGGTGCATCACCCGAACCACACTACCGGACTGAAAATAGGCTTTAAAAAAAAGCACTGTAAAGCTGTTGCCGCGGCCCTCATCGAGCATCTCCGACTTTTTTCTGCGCCTGCTCGACTTCGCCGAATTCGAAATTCGCAAGCTGCAGCGCTCGCTCTGTCTCATGGGGATTGAGCGCGACAATATGTTGGGTGCGTGGATTATGCTGTCTTGCGTCTCCCAGAAGCCCCAGCCGCTTAAGCACATAGAATAGCATCGCGTACCGAACCGTAAGGACGGCACGGTCATTCGTCATGCCGTAGTCCTTCGCGACCACCACGCGCTGACTGGCGGTCAGTCCAGGGTGGGGGCCAATCTCAATATCGAAGGTCCTGTTCCAAAAGACATCCTGATCGCCGCCTGGACCAGGCACATCCATATGGCGCACACTGAGGATTCGCGGAAGCAGGAAATCCTTATACTTCTCATCGATATGGCAATAGCCGCGAACATGCCAACGAAAGCCGTCGTAGCCGAAGGCATGCGGCGTCATGCGACGCCATGTTGGGTCGGTTCGTCTGCTCCCCATCGACTGATAGTAGACTTCGAGCGAACGGTTCTCGCGGACTGCTTGGAGAACGGCCTTCAATACATCTGCGTCTACCTTTCGTCGCGGTGTTAGTGCGATGTCGGTCTCAGGCTGATTCGCGATCCAGGAGTCGCTATGGTCGGTGAGACCTTCCGCCAACGATCGTAGGCGCGAAAGATACCCGTCTGGGTCCGGCTTCAGGAAAGTCGGCGAGAACTGGGGCCCCGCGACATAGCGTTTCGCACTCTTGTCGTAGATCGCGTTCTGCGGGGCACGCTCCTGGTAGAGCGTCAGGTCCTTCGACGCCTGGGGGACGGACACATCAAACATCTGGATGATGTCGGAGCGGTTGACACCGCCCTCCCAGAATAGCCGGAATTCAATGAATTCGAGCCGGCGCTCCACACCCCATTTCAACGCCTTCGCGGCTTCTCTCATCATCAGCTTTCAATCCCATATGGAGATAAAAAATATATGGACACAGTTATTAGATTCGAATAACTAATATCCCCATCAGACTCATTCGTCAATGAAGGCGAGTGCGAATTGGGATGAAAGGCAATGCCCAAACGCAGAAAGCGGCAAGCGCGGCATCCAAGGTTCTGCGGAACCCCAAGAGCAGCAAGGCTGCGAAAAAGCGCGGCAGCCTCGGCGCTGACCCAGCGTTCGAACAAGAAGTAATCTGGAAGGGGAAACGGCGATGGCGACCGCGATTCGATCCACACTTATCGTTCACGGTCGCCTGGCGATGCGGGAGGCCCGCCTTGCGGCGGCGCGCGGCGGTCGCCATGGCCTTCAGATCATGTCCTTCGAGCAGGCCGCCGTGCGGCTCGCCGGTGGATTTGTCCGGACGATCGACGAGGAAAGCCTACGCGCGGCGATTCAGGCAGTTCTTCCCGCCACGCCCATGGGTGAGCTGGAGACCATCAAGATGCTGCCGGGCATGATCGGCGCGGCTGCGGACACGCTCCATAAGGCATGGCGCGCCGGCATCGATTTGGCCGCCCGGTCGAGCGATCATCCCCGTCTCGACGCCATCGCGCGCCTGGAGGCGGCAGTTCTCACCCAACTTCCCGAAGGGATGATGCGACCGGTCGATATCGTCACGGCAGCCAACAGCCGTCTTGCACATGCGCCGGCCGTTCTCGGCGCGATCGAGGTCGTCGGCCTCACCGAACTGTCTCCATGCTGGCGACCCTTGGTAAAGGCGCTCGCCGCGCGCATTCCGGTGCAATGGTCCGCCGGCCCCCGCTCTGTCCCGGCCTGGGTTGGCGATAGCGGCGTCGTTGTCGTGCGCGACGAGGCCGAACGGCCGATGGTTGGTTCCGTTAGCGCCGCGACCGCCTATCACGAAGCCATCGAGGCCATGCGCTGGGCGCGCGCGTTGCTCGCGTCGGGCGTCTCGCCCTCCGCCATCGCCATCGCCACTGCCTCGCCGGCCGAATATGACGACCATTTCCTGGCGCTGCGCGCCGATGCCAATATCGACCTGCATTTCGTTCACGGTTTCCGCGTCGCCACCACGCGGGAGGGACAGGCGGCCGCAGCGCTCGCGGACATCGTCGTGCGCGGGATCTCGCAGTCGCGTCTGCGCCGTCTTGTGGCCTTGTGCCGCGATTCGGCGCCCCTTGCTTCGCTTCCCGAAGGCTGGCTGCGGCTCCTGCCTAGCGATGCGCCCTTGTCCACATCGGCGGCCTGGAGCCGCGTGCTAACGCGCCTCAAACCGGACGATTGGCCCGACGGCATGAACCATGTCCCGGTCTTGCGCACGGCGGTCGAATTGCTGGCAAAAGGGCCGGACGCCGCGCAAGAGATCGGCGAGACCTTCCTTAAGGGCCGGGCTTTGTCAATCTGGCGCAAGGCGTTGCTCGCCAGCCCTGCCGCGTCGATCGATGTCACGCTCGAAACGCTGAACCAGGATGATGAGCTGGAGGCCTGCGTGTCGGTCGCTTGGATGCCGGCCAGCGCCCTTGCGGCATCGCCACGCCGTTTCGTCAGGCTGATCGGACTTAACTCCTCGCGCTGGCCGCGCGGAATCGCCGAGGACCGGCTAATCCCCGACCACATCATTCCGACCGCCGAACTCGAGCCGCTTCCCGTCAGCCTGTCCGACCGTCGCGACTTCAAGACGATCCTCGCGACCACCGCCGGTGAGGTGATTCTGTCCCGCGCCCGGCGCGATAGCGACGGCCGACTGCTGGGCCGCAGCCCGCTACTTGCCGCCCGTGGCGATGAAACCTATCTGCGCCGCAACTCCGTCCCCACGCATGCCTTTAGCGAAACCGACCGGCTCATGGCCCGGCCGCAGGAATTCGCTGCCGATCCGCAGGCGATCGCCGCACGTGCCTGCTGGCGTGACTGGCGGCTGGCAGAAGTCACACCCCATGACGGCCTTGTCCGGCCCGATCATCCGCTTATTCTCGCGATCCTCGCTCGGACGCAGTCGGCAAGCTCGCTCAAGACGCTGCTGCGCAGCCCCCTCGGTTTTATCTGGCGCTATGCCTTCGGCTGGAAAGCCACGCAAAGCACCGCCGAACCGCTCGTGCTCGATGCGCTCGCGGCTGGTGACCTCGTCCATCTGGTTCTGGATCGTGCTTTGCGAAATCTCGAAGCGGCAGGCGGCCTGGCGTCAGCCGATCCGTCTGCAATCGAGGTCGCTGTGGCCGAGGCTTCGGCCGCAGTGGCCGCCGAATGGGAAAGCGAGCGCCCCATTCCCCCTAATGCCATTTGGGTCCGGACGCTCGGTGATGCACGCAATCTGGCCGGTCAGGCGCTCGCCTATGGCAATGATCATCTGCCGGGCAACCGCTCCTATGGCGAAGTGCCTTTCGGAGGGTCGGAACCCAAATCGACGGCGGAGCCTCCGTGGGATGCAAGCTTGCCCGTGACGATCCCGAATACGGGCTTTCAGATCGCAGGCTATATCGACCGGCTCGACATCGCTGGTGACGGAAGCCGCGCGCTGGTGCGCGATTACAAGACCGGCAGCCCCCCGAAGGGCGGGATTCGTCTGAACGGCGGGCGCGAGCTTCAGCGCTGTCTTTACGCCTTCGCGGTCAAAGCGCTCTTGGGCGACCATGTCGCGATCAGCGCGTCGTTGCTTTATCCGCGCGAACCGCTGGATCTTCAACTTCACGATCCGGAAGCCGTGCTCGTGGACGTCAGGGGCTATCTCCTCGCCGCACGCACCGCGCTTGCGGGCGGCGCGGCACTGCCCGGTCCGGATACGGGTGGCGACTATGACGATCTCGCCTTCGCCCTGCCGGCCAATGCCGGCGCCACTTACTGCAAACGCAAGCAATCTGCCGCGACCGAACGGCTCGGCGAACTCGCTCAGGTCTGGGAGACTGAATGATGGGCAGCATAAAGATCCTCAAGGATGACGGCGCCCGACATGACGCGATCGGCCGTCATGATCGCTCCATCCTCGTCGAGGCCGGCGCGGGATCGGGTAAGACCTCGGTCATGGCCGGCCGCATCGCCGTCATGCTGGCGCAGGGCGTCGCACCGCACACAATCGCCGCGGTCACCTTCACCGAGCTGGCTGCTAGCGAACTGCTTTCGCGCGTCCGGGATTTCGTCGCCGATCTCGCCGCTGGCCACATCGCACCCGAGCTCGCTGTCGGGCTCCCCGACGGACTGTCGCAGGCGCAGCGCGACAATCTGATCGCGGCGACCGCCGCGATCGACCAGATCACCTGTTCGACCATCCACGGCTTCTGCCAGCGTCTCATCAAGCCCTATCCGGCCGAGGCGAATATCGATCCGGGCGCCGCCGTCTTGGATCGGAACCAGGCTGATCTCGCCTTCATCGAAATCGTCGATGGCTGGCTGCGCGACCGCTTGTCCGGCGGCCATGGTGGCATCCTGGTCGAGATGGTGCTGCACAGTCCCGCAGAGACCGTGGCGCTGATGCATAAGATCGCCGAAGCGCTGCGCCGGCGTAGGAGCCTCACGGCGCCTGCGGTGATGCCGCTGGCCGATCACCTGCAGGCTTTCCGGCAGGCGTCAGACGATATCTCCGCCTTCATGCGGACCGCCGACGCCGGGGAACCGGAGACGGAGGGCTACGCGCAACGCTTTTTTGAAATGGCGGCGGCTCTCCCGACGCTAGCGGAGGTCGCCACGCCTACAGGCCTGGTGGGGCTGCTGGTCTCGCGACCGCATCTTGACCTGTGCACCAAGGCCGGCACCTTTTCCTCCTATCGCAAGAAGGGCAAATGGGCAGCCGCGGCCAAACAGGCGGGTCTTTCCAAGGCGGACGGCGAGCGGCTGAACGATGCTGCTCAAACTCTGTTTGAGGCTTGCTGTTCGGCCTGGAATGCCCTTCTTCAGGCAGCTTCCGGTCAGGTTCTCGCCGCGCTGATCGGCGAAGCCCAGCCGATTGTACAGCGTTATCACGAGCACAAGCGCGCCAGCGCCCAGCTCGACTTTGACGACCTCATCTATGCCGCCCGCGATTTGCTGCGCGAATTTGAGGTAGTACGACAGGCGCTCGGACAGCGGTACGCGAAGGTTCTTGTTGACGAGTTTCAGGATACCGACCCGCTCCAGATGGAAATCATCTGGCGCCTGTGCGGTGATCCTGGAGACAATCCGCAGGATTGGACCAACTTCAGGATTCGGCCGGGCGCGCTCTTCCTCGTGGGTGATCCCAAGCAGGCGATTTACCGCTTTCGGGGCGCGGATGTCGGCGCCTATGTCGAGGCGCGCACCGCCTTCGCAGAGCAGGATGCGCACGGCCTCATTTCGATCTCGACTAATTTCCGCTCCTGCGCCTCGATCCTCACATTCGTCAACGATCGCTTCGAGGCCATCCTGTCGGCGGATGGCCAGCCCGGCTTCACGGCGCTCGATCCCTTCCATGACGATCGGGGCGATAGTGTGTGCGTCGCCGCGCTGGACATTACCGTTGCCGACGAGAACGGCAAGGCCAGCGCCGAGCGGCAACGACACGCGGAAGCCTATGCGGTTGCTGACCTGTGTGCCCGATTGATTGGCAGCCATCCGGTTCTGGATCGCAAAGCCGGCAGGGAACGGCCTTGTCAGCCGGGCGACATCGCCCTTCTTGCGCCGACTGGCGCCGATCTGTGGCGCTATGAGGAAGCCCTCGAACGGCGCGGCATTCCGGTGGCAACCCAGGCCGGCAAGGGCTTGTTCCGCCGGCAGGAAGTGCAGGATCTCATCGCGCTGACGCGGGTGTTGGCTGATCGCCGCGACACGTTGGCGCTTGGCGCTCTGCTGCGCGGCCCGCTGGTCGGGCTCAGCGAAGAGGAATTGTTGGATATCGTCTGGGTGCTTCCGCGATCAGCTGACGAACCTGACCGCATTCCCCGCCTCGACCTTGGGATCGATCCTGCGACGATCGCTCATCCGCTGGCGCGCGATGTGGTCAAAAAGTTGCAAGCGCTCTATCGAAGCGGCAACAGCACGACCCCGCACAAGCTGCTTTCGCAAGCCGTGGATGTGCTGCGCTTACGTCCCATACTGCTCGACCGCCATCGCGGTCAGGCCGAGCGCGCGCTCGCCAATGTCGACCTCTATCTCAGCCTCTCGACTAGCTATGCCGTGCGTGGCCTGCGGGCCTTCTCCGAGGCGATGACAGCGGCCTGGACCGATGAGGCCCGCGCTGTCGAAGGTCGGCCCGACGCCCAGGAAGAAGCCGTTGCGCTTTTCACCATGCACGCCGCCAAGGGCCTCGAATGGCCGGTGGTCATTCCCATCAATACCATGACCGGAGTGATGGCGCCCGACAGTGCGGTGATCGATCGCCAGACCGACACCTTTTATTGCCCGATCCTCGGCGTCGCGCCGTCCGGTTACGACATCGCGCGCCAGACGGAAAGGGATGAACTGGATCGCGAACGCGTCCGCCTCTGGTATGTCGCGGCAACGCGCGCTCGGGAATTGCTCGTTCTGCCGCGGCTCGACGTCACGCCCTCCAAGTCTGCCTGGATCGGTCTGGTCGACCTGTCGCTTGCTGCGCTTCCCGCCCTCGACGTTTTCCACTTGCCGCTCGGTCCGAACGTCGCGGTGGGCAGCGCCAGCAACGATCAGACGCGGGAGGGTTTTGCCGCCGAGGCCAGCGCGATCGCCGATCGGCAGGTACGATTGACCTGGCTTGCACCCAGCCGCGGCGAGAATGCGACCAGCACGGTATTGCAGGAGGAAGAAGCCGACATCTGGACCGGCTCGGATGATAGTCCGCCGGCCGAGCTCGAGGCTCCCGCTCTCGTGCAAGGGGGCCGCGAACGTGGCCTCATCTTGCACAAGCTGATGGAAGAGGTCCTGACCGGCGAGACATGTGAGGCCTTTTCGGCGCTCGCCACGCGGGCCGAGAGTCTCATCCGCGCCCTTGGCAAGATCCCGGCCGCCGATCCGACTGCCGGACTTGTCCCGGAAGAACTGGCCGGCTGCGTCGCGCGGACGCTCGCGATACCCGAGATCGCGGCTCTTCGGCCCGCGCTACTTGCCGAATTTCCAGTCTATGTCCTTCACGGTGAAGACACCGAACTGGTGGCGATGGCGGGCATTGCCGACGCGTTGACGGTCCACCCTTCTGGCCGGCCAGTCGTAGTCGTCGACTGGAAGAGCGACGTGAACCCCGAGCCTCAAACGCTCGAGCATTATCGCGCACAGGTGCTCGCCTATCTCGACATGACCGGCGCCGAGCAGGGCTTGATTGTACTGATGACAAGCGCGGTCGTAATCGCTGTTTCTCCCTCGCTCCAGGCGATGGCGGCCTGAGAAATCCCGATGGCTTTTCGCAAGCGCGCCTCCGCCTCCAGTCACGATGACCTCTTCAATCTAGAGGTCGAACTGCTGTTGCCGGTCCGGCTTGCGGTCGAAGGCAAGGCGCTGGAAAGCGCTGTGCGGCAACTGGCCGTTCCGGCGCAGCATGTGCGCTGTCGGTTACGCCCTTCGCGATCCGCCGCGTCAAAGGATATGACACGGTTCTCAGATCCGACGAGACGCTGAAGATCATCAGTGCGAAGACGGCGACAACGCTGGACGCCGATCTTATTCTCCTGGTGCCCGGCGCGGCGGAGCCGGTGCGGATCGCCGAGGCGCTTAAACTGGACGACGGCCGGTGGATGAATGTGCTGCCGACCAACATCGCCACCATCAATCGGGCCGCCCGTGTCGAGCGACTGGGTCGCGTCTCCGCTTCGTGGGCAGACGCGGTTCACTTGCGAGAAGGACGCTCCGCAGAGAACGGCCCTCCGGCGAGGCCTGGGCTGCGGCGTCCGCAGATCGGCGGGCTCCATGCTGCCTTGGCACATGCGACAAGGTCGACCGACCCTGCCACCATCGTCATGCCGACCGGTACCGGCAAGACTGAGACCATGCTCGCGCTAAACCGCCATCAGTGCTTCGAGCGACTGCTGGTGGTGGTGCCTACGGACGCCCTGCGCGAGCAGATATCCGGCAAGCGATTACAGGCCGACGTGCCGACCGAAAGATCCTACTGCGCGAGATGCAGATCCGTACCGCCAACCTCGCGGCTGGGCTGAACGACCGGCTTCCGTCTTCTCCGGTTCTCTCGGAGCTCTTTGCCGCCTACGACGTGGTCGATGACGAGACGCTCGCGGTTCTTTTAGCGACCGGTGCCTGGGAGACCATAGGGTCCGGCGGCGCAGAAGTTGATGTCGGCGCCATTCTGCGTGTGACGAAGGTGCCCGGAACCGAAGACGTTCGCTAGCAGCCGTATCGCGGCTCCAAGTGCTCTCACCTGAGCGACAGCACAGTAGATTGACCATGTTGCCGATGTCCGACCGCTGGCGATTCCCTCAGCGCTCACGGTCCGAAGCGTTCAGGGCGTTTTCACCCGAGAGCATCCTACTCGTTTGCCTGTGGGCTGCCAGAACGCTGGGGGAATCAATCCCTAGTCTCGGACCGAAACGATTGCTAAGCGCATCCAGAACGCCAAGCACGGAGGCGCCCTCCAATTCCTCCACGCCCAAGGCAATGACGCGGTAAATAGTGGCCCTGAGCGTTTCGAGAACCCGTGCGATTGTCTGAGACTCGCGATGCCGGGAAACGCCCGCTATCGTAACCTGTATCACCCAAATGCAGGTCGCCCAGCATTCAAGAATGTCCTTGGGGATCTGGTCGTCCAAATCGTCGAGCACCAGCGACGCGATCGCGTTGCGCCGCCCTCCGAAATAGGCAAACAAGACCTTGCCGAGCAGGCGGGGCCATGTACCATCGCCATCATTCGCGGCCGGCAACACCTGTAGCGAGTTGCTTGGCGGGCGAACCCCGCTCCAACCGGCGCTTGCAATGATCATCAAAACAGCCCGAAGACGCAACAAGTCGATGCTGCGAAGTCCTTTCTGCGACGCCCTTTCAGCCACGGTTTCCGACAAACTCTCCACGGCCCGAATCAGCTGGTCTCGATTTTGCCGACGCTGATGTAGGGCTCGCGCGTCCTGATCGACCTCGGCAATGGGCTGCTCGTCTGGCAGCGGTCCTCCGAACTCGCCGCCACCTTCGACAGCATCCTCAGCGCTGCCCGTCTCATCACCTCGACCGAATGCGGCGCGATGCTTGTTAGCCTCGTCATCCGGCTGAGATTCCTCTTCAGTCCGGATGCCCAGGAGTCGATTGAGGAAGCTGCGAATATGCGAGGCGTAACTTCCTGCAAGGCTATTGCGAGCAGGGCCGTCGATTTCCGACCGCAAGCGTCGTCCGGCCATGAATTGCTCATAGGTGAGTTTGCGCTCTTCTGCTGCTTGGGCGCTGTCGATACGCCGTGCCGCGTTACGCCGCATCGGCGGCACCTTGTGGTCTACCAGCGAGGCCTCTGCCGCCTCGAGTTCGTTGAGCGTTTCGAGAAGCCAAAGGCCGAGGTCGGTTTCGCCATCGATATCCGCCAGCGCTGCGTCGATCCGACGTGTGCGCGCATCACGAACCTCCTCGCGCAGCTCGTCGATCCGCGCCACGATCGCCGGCGCTGACACGCTCCCATCCGATCGCCTTACGCGTGCGAAGGCGGGGCGGTCCTTGCCGAGCAGCCGCAGCTGCACGCAGCCATCGTCGGCGCCTGACCCCCTTCGTAGAGCGATCGAAAGCAGTTCGCCGGCCCGGTCGAGTGGTTCAACACGGTCGTTCTCCAGGTCGGCTCCCGACGGCGGATACCAGGTCAACTTGTCGAGGTTGCAGACGAACTGACCGGGGGCACGGCCGGCTACGTCGTCGAGCGGGATTTCCTCTGGGCGCTCAGCCGACACGAAATCGCGCACCGGCACTGGTTTTTTCTGGAGAACATCCGAGATACCCAACTGCGAGAGCACGGATCCAGCTGGGAGCGCGCGATAGAGGCAAGCTTCTACGTTCGAACCCACAAAGGCCGCATCTCCCAGCGCCGCAGCGGTGCAGTTGGCACTGCCGTACAGCACATGATCCCGCTTGGCGGTTTGGGCAACCATTAGCTTGGCGTGTATGAAGCGCGTCCCACCCTTTGCCTTGAAGTCCAAGAGCTTGACGCGCTTGTGGTGCCGCTTGGCAATCGCCTCGGCCGCAAATACGTGGCGTCCTTGATCCAGCAGCAGGCAGGCTTCCTTTGGTTCAAGGCGATCGAGCAGCAGATTCAGTGTGGAAAGATCGAGGTCCCAGTATGGGCTCACCAGGATCAATCTTCGCACCGGCTGCCCGGCAAGAGCACCGAGAAATTGCTCGCCAATGCCGGCAGTTTCGATCGACGTTAGGAATGCCGCATCCGTCTTGTCCTTGAGCCGCGCAATGCCGTCGGACGATTCGATCTCACGCAACCATGGCGTCCTCGCCAGCATCCATTCGATCTGCCGCCGCACGGACTCAAGACGCGTGTCTAGAAACTGGGAAATGAAACGCCAGCCGGCGGCGATCAGGCGGGCCTCGCCGGAGGCGAAATCGTCCGTCTCTACCATCCCAACGACTTCAAGATTGCCAGCCAAACCTGGTGCGGTGACATTGGCGGAACTGACGAACATGCGGGCCGTGGAGCGTCCCAACTGGAGCACCACCTTCGGATGAAATACGCGGCGGGCGATAGCGGGCGTAACGGTGTAGCTGCGCCCGGCAAAGACAGGCGGCGGCGCGCTGCCCTCAAGCGCAAGGCTCAGCATGTTGGCGTCGACAACGAGAAGATTGTTGTGGCAGCCCGCCCCTCGGAAACGGGCCAACATCACGTTCTCATAGGCCTCGAAATCGATGCCAAAGCTGGTCGCGATGCTGGTGTGGAAGCCCTGCTTGCCGAAACTCTCGTAAAGCTTCATTGCGCCTCGATCACCTTTCGCCCGAGCGCGGTAAGCCCGTTATCGCCAATCAGGTGGATGTCACGCAGAAAGTTGAGCGCAGAGCCCAAGCGCGGGTTGGTGAACACTGGGCCGCTGGTCTCTCGGAGACGAACGCGCCCTTCATCCGCTTCGACGAGGAACGTGTAGTCGCCCTGATAGCGGAATTTGCGATGCGCCACCCACAGATGGCGATTTATGATGCGACCTTCGATGATCCGCGCGACTGCCGTGGTGAAATCCACCTCGTCGAGCGAGGCGAGAAACTTGGTCTCAGTGACGAGCGAATGAAAAAATTGTTGGTCGAGAGGACCGAGTTCCTCCCTGACACTGTCGGAATCCTCGGCAACGCGCTGCTCGACGATGACGAGCAGCTTCAAGGCTGCGACCGCGCATTCGGAGGTACATCGGGCTTGCGGGGTCGCAGCGTCTGCTCCAAGGTCGGACAATTGCCGTTCGCCGCCGTGTTTGATGGTAGCGGCGTTCCGCCTTGGCCTTGTTGCCTGGCGAAAGCCATTCCACGTCTCCGGCCATGGGTCTAGTGAATCGGAAAGCGCCTCAACGCAGTTCCCGATCAGGGACGCCAGCCTCACGCCGCCGGCAGGATAGTCGGCTAGCGTATCGAGAACGTATTTGAGCAGCGTCTCATAGCTGAAATGCAGGAGATCGTTGGCCTGGTAGATCCGCCAGCGCCGCCGCTGAAGCTCCAGCCGTTCATCGGCCAGAGAAAGACGCCGCCCGTCTGCGGCTGATGCGGCGTAAAGCAGCCACCGTACCTGATCGGTTCGCGGCAGTTCGCCAAGATGCCACGCCGAATGCAGAAGCAACAAAAGCGTGTCACGCCGCGCGAGATCCTTGGGCCGGTGCAGTGCGCCGCGCGCAAATAGCAGCGCCTCATAGAGGCGACGCTCGGTCCCGGTGCGTCCAATGGCCGATGGGAGTATCGGCGACAGTTCGCCAAGATCCGTGCGGCTGACAGTCCCGCGCTCCACGCAGCGATAGAACCGGTTCCCGGCATCGCCGAGCGCTGTTGAGAACGCGGTTGCGAGTGGATCGCCAATTTGTGGACTTGGCACTGGGATCGCGTGATCTGCAGCCTGGGCCAGAACACCGATCTCAAAGAGCTGACTGCCATAGGCCGCACCATACGCGCCCCAAGACTGTTGAAGGTATGGCGAGCCGTCACCGCCCGGATCCGCATGTTCGGCGAAGGAAAAACGGCGACCCTCGGCCGCCAGCTTACGGCGCGCCCAGCGGCTGCCGGCGACGCCCCCTGCGTCCTCGCCATGCACTGCGGCAAGGGCAAACAGCGCCTCGGATCGCCGAACCACCTGCTGCCAGTCGCGCAATGCCGTGCTTGTCGAGCGGCGCGCGTACTGGGAGGCTAACCACGCGTATAGCCCGTAGTAACGCATCCGCAGTGTGACATTGCTGACGCCAGGCAGCAGACGTTGATAGAGGTCGATGCTGCTATTTTGCATTCCCAGCGGGTCGAGACCGCCCTTTTCGCGGCAGTCCGTCCACTGCGGATGAGCTATGAGAGCCTCCGCCAATTCACCCTCCGAGCGAAATCATTGACCAAGTGCCTGACACTGCATGGCACAATCCCAAGCTCCGTTGCAATAACTTGGCTGGCTCAGGCAACACTATGCGTTGGATTGTAGCTCATCTTCTAAATGATCAGCAGCGAGTCCCGTCGGAATGTCACCGGCCAAGAGCTTCTCCTTGGACAGCAGTCCGGCATCCTCGAGCGCCTCGAAATCCGGCAGCTGACGCAGCGTCTCGAGCCCGAACTGCGAGAGAAAATTTTTGGTCGTCACATAAGTATAGGGCGCGCCCGGCTGCGGGCTGCGCGGCCCCGAGGCGATGAGGTCCTGCCCCCGCAGCACGCCGATCAGGTCGCGCGACACCTCCTTGCCGAAGAAGGAAGACAGCTCGCCACGCGTGATCGGCTGGAAATAGGCGATGCACATCAAGACAAGCGCCTCCGCCTGCGATAATTCTTTCCTCTCCTGCCCGGCTGAGCCGAATGCACTGCGGATAACGTCTCCAAAGGCTTTTTTGGTCCGGTGCTGCCAACCGCCGGCGACGGACACCAGCTCGTAGGGGCGGCCTGCGAGCTCGGCACGGATGTCGTCGATGATCAGCTCGAGATTGCAGTTTTTGCCCACCACCCGCGCGAGGACACTACGTGTCACCGGTTCATTTGCCGCAAAAATCACCGCTTCGACGCGGCCCATCCATTCACGCCAGCGCAGTTCTGGCGGCAGGTGATCGAGCTCGGTGTCAAGCAGCGCCGGCTGATCGTTCGGCTTGTGGCGGGCAGAGGCTTCGCTCATCGCTAGAGCCCAAACAGCCGGAAGGTGGGACGGCCGGAGAGCTCGCGCACGACCTCCATTTGCTGCAGCCGCTCGAACAGCCGCCGCGCGGCAAAACGCGACAGGTTTTTCGTCGTCACCGATCCCGAAACGGCATCTTCATTCAGGAGCAAAAAAATCACGTCGCTGGCGCCTTTGGCGCGCAATTTCGGTGCCACCGCCAGGAGTTTTTCGGCGCGGCGCGATAATTCGGTAGCCAGCCGGCAGGCCTCGGCCGCCGCCTGGGCCAGCGCGACGCAAACCGCGCGCTCAAAGCTTTCTTCCCCGGGGCGGATGCGCTTGCCGCCGACGGCCTCGGCGCGGAAGGACGGGCCAAAGGCTTGCGCCATCAGGAGCGGCAGCGGCCGCGGCCAGCGCAGGCATTGCGCTAGCACCAGGTCGGCGAGCCACCAGGCCAAAAGCTCCGCATCGGGACGCATGGCGACGACGTGAGCGGCGATCGCCGCGGCGACGAACGGCGACGAACGGCCACCGCGGATCTGGTCGTCGATCGCCGTGCACAGGTCGGCGAGAGCCTCTTTGTCCCAAGCGAGCCCGAGCAACTCGACCACCTTCGCCAGACGTTCGGCGCCGGCGGTGGGCGGCTGCAGCGCCAGCTGCCGCCAGGCGCCGAAGATGGTGCCGGCGGGTCCGGGATCGGCGCCGGTCGGACGCAGGTACCAGGCGTCGCGCAGGGCAGCCGGGTCCTCGGCGCGGCCGGCGAGCCGCATGCTGGCGGCGGCGCAATCGAGCGCAAGTCGCTGCCGCCAAACGCCGGCCCAGGCAGGCTGCGCGCGGGCCAGCGTGTCGAGGACACCCAGGGCGGCGCCGGCCCGGAAGGCGGCGTCCGTTTCATTGGCCGCGCCGCCGCCGGCCAGCGCCCAGGCCGGAACGGCGGGCGGCGCAGAGGAGCTGGCGGTCGCGGGATCAAGGCGAATCATGAAATTGAGGGTAAAGTGGCCGTGCGCTTTACACCATGATTATCGCACCAAAACGCACAGGTTGTCGAAACAACAAAACGAATGATAATGTTGCATTATCGTTCGTTTTGGCGCCTAGTAGGAAAATGGCCTCTGTCGTTCGTTTTTCACCGGCGGACAGCCTCGTTTAGGCGTCAGATCGACGAGAATTCGCGTTCATTGAGCGGACCCGGTTTGCGCTCAAGCCCCGGACAGCCT
>NZ_JBHLYT010000033.1:0-580427 GCF_042431665.1 Mesorhizobium kowhaii | reverse complement strand
AGGATAACCCGGGCGTCCGGGTAGAACTCAATCAGGTCACGCCAATAGTGCGCCGAGGGCCAATCGATGCAGGACGCGTAGCCCGCAAACAGCTGGTTCCAGTCCGGTGTCGCGCCCTGCGCCAGCGCACGCCAAAGCCGCTTCTGGTCTTCATTGGCCATGACTTCGAACATGTGGTGACAGGGGCCGAAGCCAAGGATCGTCAGCGCCTCGCGCATCGAATCCGTTCCTGTCCGGCCAAAGCCCGTTCCGATTACCCTTATCGCCATTGTCCCCCCCGGTTCAGGCCTACAGCCGTCAGATCAGTCGCTTGCGAGCACCATCCGCAGGCGGTTTCCTTCGTAGATCGCCGCCACGCCGTGTCCGCCCAATCTGGTCAGCACCTCGTCCGGCCCTGTATCGGCGAGAAGTCGACGACCTCTTTCGCGGTCTTTTCCTCTTCATTCGAGATTTCCGGATGCTGGTGCAGCTTGCGCCGCCACGCCGTGAGCTCGACAAGGTCTCGATTGGTCACGGTCACGTTTTCCGTCTCCGCTCAGGATCGATTCTCCATACCATGCGCAGTTCTCCTGGCGTCGTCAAAGCTCGACCACACGTGCGGCATTTCCGGAACGGCAGCCAAGGTTCGAACCGCGAGATCCCGTGGCTAAAAACGAGGTAGGTTGTCGGGAGTGACGCCGGTCGTTCGTCCTCTGGATGCAAAGTGCCAAGAACCGGACACCGGACCATGAGAAAGATCCCGCAGCTAACTCTCGACAGCGTCATGCAATCACCAGGAGCCCTCCAATGATCCCCACCATCACAGCCTTTGAACGCTCGCCCGACCGCGGCAAGGGACAGGCACGTGACATGCGTGTTCGCTGGGCACTCGAAGAAGTGGGCCAGCCCTGCAACGTTCGTCTTGTTTCGTTCAGCGAGATGAAGGAGCCCGCGCATCGTGCGCTGCATCCTTTCGGGCAGATTCCGACCTATCAAGAAGGCGACCTCACTTTGTTCGAGTCGGGCGCGATCGTGTTCCATATCGCGCAGCGCCATGGGGGCCTGCTGCCGGACGATGCGGATGCCCGGGCGCGGGCGATCACATGGATGTTTGCCGCGCTCAACACGGTTGAACCGCCGATTCTCGAACGCGTAGCCGCCATGTTCCTCGAGCGCGACGAGACCTGGTACGAGCAGCGTCTGCCGCTTGTCGAGAAGCGCATCCGTGACCGGGTGGGGCAGCTCTCCAATCGCCTGGGCGATGCCGACTGGCTCGATGGTGCGTTCAGCGCGGGCGACCTCGTGATGGTGGGTGTCCTGCGCAGGTTGAACGGATCGGGCCTGCTGGATCCGAACCTCGCCGCCTATGTCGCCCGCGGCGAAGCGCGGCCGGCGTTCAAGCGTGCCTACGACGCTCAATTGGCGGTTTTCACGGCAGCATCGACCGGCGGATGAAGGCCGTTCTGGGCTCGAAAGTTGACATTCAACCGGCGGACAATTTGTGCCGGTAAGCAAGGCGACCGCGGCAGCATTCTGCGAAAACCACCGCGGCGGCTAATAGCCCAGGCGCTTCAGCTCAGCCTTGACCGCCGCGATCGTCTTGAAGCGGGAACGCTCCGTCGTGCCGTCGCGCCACGAGCAGTCGCATGTGGCGTCGAACTTCTGGCTCACTTTCAACTGGGCGAGCGCCTTCCGGCCTGGCTTGGGGCTGTCGAAAATGCGTGCCTCGTAAAGCGTCCCCTCGACATCGTAGTGCTTCTGAGGCCAGGCAAGTATGACGATCAGCTCCTTTGCCGGATCATGATCGGCGTTGGCGAGGCCGAGCGCTATATCGGGCGTGCCGCCCTCTTGTTCGCCGACCGTGATTTGGATTGCACGGTACCCGCTATCGGATTGTTGTTGCAGCGCTACGAGCGGGCGTTCTGGATATTCATCAGTCGTCTCGTAGTCGACGAATAGTGTCTGAAGGCCGTTCCAGCTTACGGCTGTCGTGTGCGGGTCAGCCTCATTCGAGAACCCGACGACACGTTTCGCGAAAGCCATGTCGTCCTCGCCTGGGGCACGATCGAAATCCTGTGCTCGCGCGCCGGTGAACGCGCAGGCAACAGTGAGGACAAAACAAGTGAACGGCCAAAGTCCTTTCATGCTTCGAGCCTAGCACGCGTTTCGAAGGTTCGTGAACGGGTGGATATCGGCTCGCGACGCTCATCTAAAGCGCGTCACCTTGAAACCGATTCAGGCGACGCAACGTAGAAATGTCGTAGGCTCGCCCTCAAACGCCGGCATCGTCTCTGCTGACACAACGGGAAACACCCTGACCGGGCATCAGCCGGTCGGGGGTTGCGAAAGCCGGTCGGGTGCGATCAATTGTGACTCCTTCAGCTTTGGCTTTGAGAGCCTGTCCACGACATCGATACGAAGGGCAGGGTCCCACCCTTTCGAGACCTTGCCCCGTCCCCGCCAAAGTGCATGAAACAATGACCACCACCATAGTCACAGTCGGAGCATTGCTGGTGAGTCATGATCGCAAGGTCCTGATGGGCCTGCGTGCCGTTTGGAAGAGCGCATGGCCAGGACATTGGGATGCGATCGGCGGTCGCGTTGAAGCCGGAGAGACCCTGGAAGCAGCACTCGTGCGAGAGGTTCAAGAAGAAGTCGGAGTGGAGCCGACACAGTTCCGTTGGATGGAGCGCATCGAAGAACGCCGCCCGGAACTCTATGGGATGGCGGTGCACCATGTTTACAAGGTGCTCGGCTGGAAAGACGGCGACCCGAGCAATATCTGCGACGAGCACTCCGAGATCCGGTGGTTCGACATCGAGGAACTTTCGACGCTCTCAAATCTGGCCGATTGTGATTATCCTCGCCTTGCGAAACTCGCTGCGGATTGACGAACCGAGCAAGCGGCGGGTGATTCATGCCGACATCGTAGCCACCGGCCGGCAACCCTGATTGCTACTCCGTCTCTCGTTTCCCGTTGAGCTGCGCCCGCGCATCCCGGATCGAGGCGGCGTAGGTCACCAGCGGCCGCTTGACGCCGTGGTTGATCAGCATGCGCCGTATCGGCGGCGCAGCACCCGATATGATGAAACGGACACCGGCGCGCTTGGCCTTGTGGGCGGCGCCTTCGATGACATTGGCCGCCGTCGAATCGAAGAACGGCACGGCCGAACAGTCGAGGATGAAGTTCTTGCGCTGGTCGGCGATGCGGTCGAGCACGGTGCCGACCGTCGATGCGGCGCCGAAGAAGAAGGCGCCCGAGATGCGGTAGACGACGGTGTCGACGTCGGTTGCCTCGCTGGCATCATAGGCGCGGCCGCTGCTGTCGGCGACATCTTCCTGCACCAGCGGCAAGTCTGCCTCGACCGCGATCGACTTGGCCATACGGTCGATGAACAGGACCGAGCCGAGCGCGAAGCCGACGACGATGCCTTCGGTCAAGTCGCGGAAGACGACGATCAGGAAGGTCGCCAACAGCACCAGCGCGTCGCCGCGCGACGCGCGCAGCAGCGTGGCGAAGGCCTGTTTCTCGAACATGTTCCAGCAGACGACCGCCAGCACGCCGGCAAGGGCGGCAAGCGGGATGTAGCTGGCGAGCGGTGCGGCCACCAGCATGAAGACCAGCAGGAAGAGAGAGTGCAGCATGCCCGAAACCGGCCCATGCGCGCCGGCCCGGACATTGGTCGCGGTGCGGGCGATGGTGCCGGTGGCGCAGATGCCGCCGAACAGGGCCGAGGCGATGTTGGCGAAGCCTTGCGCCACCAGTTCGCAATTGGAACGGTGCCGCCGGCCCGTCATGCCGTCGGCGACGACGGCCGACAGCAGCGATTCGATCGCACCGAGCAGTGCAAAGGCGATGGCGTCCGGCAGCACGGCGATCGCCTTGTCGAGGCTGAGCGCCGGCAGCGCCGGAAACGGCAGGCTGCGCGGAATGCCGCCGTAACGCGTGCCGATCGTTTCCGCCGGCAGCGCCAGCAGCGCCACCACCAGCGAGGCCAGGCCGACGGCGATCAGCATGCCCGGCCAGCCCGGCCGCCAACGTTTCAGCGCGACAATGCTGACGATGGTCAGCACCGCCACCAGCGTCGCCGAGATGTTGATCGTGTCGGCCGCCTCGCCGATCGCCATCAGTTTCGGCAGCAGCGGCCCGGGCTCCGGCCCGGCAAGTTTCAGCCCGAACAGTTCGACGATCTGGCCGGAGAAGATGATGATCGCGATGCCGGCGGTGAAGCCGACCGTCACCGGATAAGGGATGAATTTGATGTAGGTGCCAAGACGCAGATAGCCGATCGCGAGCAGGAAGACGCCCGACATCATCGTTGCCAACAGCAGTCCGTCGACACCTTGGCGCTGAACCGTTGCCGCCACCAGCACGATGAAGGCGCCGGCGGGCCCGCCGATCTGGAAGCGGCTGCCGCCCAGCGCCGAGACGATGAAGCCGCCGACGATGGCGGTGAACAGGCCACGCTCCGGCGTCACCCCCGAGGCAATCGCGATCGCCATCGACAGCGGCAACGCGACGATGGCGACGGTCAGGCCGGACATGAAGTCGGCCTTGAACTGCGGCAGGTGGTAGCCCTCGCGCCAGACTGTCACCAGCTTTGGCGTGAACAATTCGGAAAATGTCGGCTTCGCCGACTTCTGGGCCGACTTCTGGGCCGGTTGATGCACTGCCCGCTGTGTCTGATCCATGAACTGGCTTCCGCTCCAGAAGGCGGCGGGATCGTCGGCAGGACTGTCGGCGGTCGCCGTCGCGACTTTATGCCGGCTCAGCCTTTGGATCTGGCGGCACGACAGGCCTGAGGCGCACGCCCCGGCCGCCGCGCTCGCTGGTCTGGTTCTCGCCGATCAGTTCTACCCCGGCCTCGTCGAGAGCCTGGATGACCTTCATCAGCGTATCGACCACGCCCCTGACCACGCCGTCGCTCGCCTCCATGCGCTGGATGGTCGGAAGCGAAACGCCGGCGCGTTCGGCGAGCGTCTTCTGATCGATGCCGGCCAACGCCCTTGCGGCGCGCATCTGCGCGGCAGTGATCATCGGCCGAAATCCCCGTCTGAGTCTGCAGGTCTAGCGTATAATACCATCATTGTGATGTTTCAAGCATCAACATGAATGTCTGAGACGTAAGCGCCGCCGCCTGCTTGTCCATTTTATCAGATACTTCCCGAGGATTGCGAGCTAGGGTGCTCCATCTGGGGCAGGGGGCAACGCGGGTGAATCTTTTCAAGACCTTCATGACATCGGCATGCTTGCTGTCGGTGGTTTTTTTGCTGGCAGGCTGCGGACATGGGCTGATCAACCGACTGATCTGACGGCGATTGATCAGGCGTCGTCGCTCTGTCCGCGCCATCGCTGCAGAGCCCGCGCCACCAACCAGCACAGCATCGCCCAGGCGAAGCCGGCGCACCAGCCGGCCAGCACATCCGACGGCCAGTGGACGCCGAGATAGATGCGGCTGACGCCGACCAGCAGCGTCGTCAGCACGGCAAGCGACAACACATAGATCTTCGTCACCCGGCCCGGCAGGAAGCGCGCGGCCAATGAGCCGAGCGTCAGATAGGTCACCGCCGACAGCATGGCGTGGCCGCTCGGAAAGGACAGCGAGGTCTCGTTGACAAGATGCGAGACGAGTTCGGGCCGCGGCCGGTCGACGCCGACTTTCAGCAGGCTCGACAGCACCTGGCCGCCCGCCACCGCGACGAAGATGAGCAGCGCCGTGGCCGGCCTGCGGATCAACAACAGATAGATGATCGTCGCCGCCGTGATCAGCACCAGCACGGCCGAGCTGCCGAGGCTGGTGATGTCGCGCATGGCGCCCTCCAGCCAAAGCGGGCCGATCGGCACACCCGGCTGGCCCGGCTGGCGGAAGGCGAGCAGGATTTCGGTGTCGAAGGCGTGCGGCGTGCTGGCGCGCGCAACCTCCATCAACTCCTCGAACCCCCACAGGCAGCCGGCGATTACCAGGCCGGCCAGCAGCACCGGAAATTCGACCCGGTTCATGAGAGCGTTCGCGGCGTTCTTCATCGGCAATTCGCCCGTTACAACCGCCCTTGCAGATAGGGCCCGAGCGTGATCAGCGCCACAGCGGCGATCGCCAGCACGATGCCGGTCGCCTGCAGCGCGTTGACGCGCTCGCCGAAGAACATCAGGGCGACGACATTCACCGACACCAACTGGATGACGGCCGACAGGCTGAACGACACCGACATGCCGAATTCGCGGATCAGCCGCAGCATGATCAGATTGCCCAGCGAATAGAGCGCCAGCGTCAGCAGGATCTTGCCAAGGCTCGGCGCCATGCCCCATTGCTTGGCCGCCATCGCCGCCAGCAGGAAGATCACTGTCGAAAAGCCAAGCTGCAGCAACCCCGAAAAGCTCACGTCCCGTCCCCTCTCGAAGCGGCTCGCGCCGCGTGTATCGCGGACTTGTTTCCGAAGCGCGCCGGGACGTCAAGCGACCTTGATCAAACAAAGTCTTGGCAACCGCAACATGGAAGCTCAATGTGCCGGTATCGCCCAGCCTATCGATTGAAGGGCGGTCGGGGACCATGATTCGCATTCTTCAAAACGTATCGCGACGCTGGAGCGAGCTTTCTCTCGCCCTGCAATTCCTCGTTGCCGGGGGCTTTGGGCTTCTGGCCGTCATGCTGGTGGTGGGCGCCTGGGTGACGTCACAGATCCGGGAAGGCGTCACCCGCAATTCGGCCGCCACGACGGCCCTCTATGTCGACAGCGTGATTGCGCCGCTGCTGCCCGACTTGCGCAAGAGCCAGGAACTCAGCGACAGCGCCAAGCAGGCGCTCGACGAGACGCTTGGCCAGGGCGCGCTCGGCAAGCGCATCGTATCGTTCAGGCTCTGGCGCCGTGACGGCACGGTTCTCTACGCGAAGGATGCAGCCTTGATTGGCCGCCGCTTCGATCTGACCGACGGTTTGCGTTCCGCCTTCCAGGGCAATGTCGTCGCCCAATTCGATACGTTCGATGAGAACGAAATCCAGGAAGGGGCGATCGGCTTGCCGTTGCTGGAGATCTACAATCCCGTGCGCGAACCCTGGTCTGGCGAAGTGGTGGCAGTCACCGAATTCTATGAAATCGCCGACGACTTCCAAGCCACCCTGGCTTCCGCTCTGCTGTCGAGCTGGCTGATCGTGGCCGGCGCAACCCTGGCGGCATTTCTGCTCCTGTCCGGCATCGTCCTGCGCGGCAGTCGCACCATCGACGATCAGCGCGGGGCGCTGCGCCGCCAGGTGTCGGAGCTGCAGGGCCTGGTGGCGCAAAACAATGCCTTGCGGGTACGCGTGCAGCGGGCGTCCCGCCGCGCCACCGCGCTCAACGAAAGATACCTGCGCCGCATCGGCGCCGACCTCCATGACGGTCCGGCCCAACTCGTCGCGCTGGCGGCGCTGCGCATGGATAGTCCGGTATTTTCCGGCGATGGCCATTCGAGCGAAAGCCGCTCGACCGAGGTCGCGATGATCCGCAAGACGCTGGAGGACGCGATGCGCGAAATACGCGGTATCTGCACCGGCCTCGTCCTGCCGCAGATAGAGACGGCTGCCACAACGGACATTCTGCGGCTGGCCGTCAACGAACACGAGCTGAGGACGGGAACGTCGGTGACACTGACGCTGGCCGGACACTTGCCAGAGCCCGGCGCCTCCGAGAAGATCAGCATCTATCGTTTCGTGCAGGAAGGGTTGAACAATGCCTATCGCCACGGACGAGGCAAGGATCAGGCGGTGAGTGCCGGGATGAAGGGTGGCAGGCTTTTCGTTGAAGTCTCGGACGGCGGGCCAGGCTTCAATCCAGCTCGCGTCGAGGGCCTCGGGCTCGCCGGCCTCAGGGAGCGGGTCGAAAGCATTGGCGGCCAGTTCGAAACCTTGACCGGGCCGCACGGCACGCGATTGGTGATCCGTTTATCAGTCGAGGAGCAAGCATGATCGACGCCATTCGCATTGCCATTATCGACGATCATCCGCTGTTTCGCGAGGGCGTGACGCGCAGCCTGACGGAAATCGGAGGCTTCGAGATGGTTGGCGAGGGCGCCACGGCGCAGGATGCCGAACGCATCGTGTCGACGGTACGGCCCGACATATTGCTGCTCGATATCTCCATGCCGGGCGGCGGTCTGGCCGCGGTTGCAAGCATCCTCGCCGGCCATCCCGCCCAGAAGATCGTCATGCTGACCGTCTCGGAGGCCAATGCCGATGTGACCAGGGCCCTGAACGCTGGGGTGCGTGGCTATGTCCTCAAAGGCATCGGGTCGCGCGGGCTCGCCGACATCCTGCACAGTGTGGCGGCCGGCGAAAGCTATCTTTCGCCGACGCTGTCGGCCCGCCTGCTTTCGGATCTTCAGTCCCTGCAGCCGACCGACGGCATAGCGGACCGGCTGCGGCAACTCACCGAGCGACAGGCAGAAATTCTGCGGCTGGTGGCGGAGGGGCTAAGCAACAAGGAAGTTGCCTTGCGGCTGGAGCTGCAAGAGAAGACCGTGAAGCATCACATGACCGGCGTGCTCTCGAAACTCAATGTGCGAAACCGCACCGAAGCAGCCTTGATGATGCGTGAGTCGCGCGACCGGGACCGGGACCGGAACCATTCGTAGAGGCTTCGGCATTCCTAGAGCAATTCCAGGAAAAGTGTGAAACGGTTCTCCGTCCGGAATTGCGTCAAAACAAAGAGATGGAGCGGTTCTGCGTTTCTGTGAAACGATAAACCGCTCCATGCCGCGGGTGACGCCGGTCAAAAACGAGGTCACCTCCGCCGGGGGGCCGGCGGAGGTGACGTGTGAAGCTGGCCGTTGCCTGTTGGCCAACTTCACAAGGCTTTGAGGCGGCTGACATCCGCAGGCGTGGCTCCGCGATCGATGATCGTACGCCCGAGCGAATCCTCCATCCTGAAACGGCCATTCTCGATCTTTTCCGTTATGCCGTCGGGATGCCGGACCGTGATCGTCTTGCCTTCCACGTCGACCTGGTCACCGGTCTTGGCGTTGACATGATGGCCGTTGCCATTGTCGCTCTGCCCCTGGCCGGATTTAGAGTTGCCGCTGTTTCCTTTGCCGCCGCTGTTGCCACCGTTGCCACCGCTGTTGCCACCACCGCCACCGTTGCCGCCGCCTCCACCATTGCCGCCACCGCCACCGCCTTTGTCGGCCTGTGCGCTGGCGGCGTAGATCCCAGGAGCGGAGCCGTGGAGGGCAATCTGATAGGGAGCGATGGTCAGCGCCAGCGCGGCTGCCGATCTGAGCGCCAGCCGGCAACAACGGGTCGTCATCGATCCATGCATCCTGATCTCCGTCGATTGAGCTGGCGTGCCACCGTCGACGTTGCAGTTGCACAGCATCGCCGAAAGTAATGATCCTCGAAAGCCGTACCCGACCGTTGCGCTTGTCACCCAGGACCTTTGCAAGCGCAAGATTGGACTAAAGTCCCAAGCATGTGCTAATAAATGCCTCGTATGGACGGCGGCGACCGCCATCGCCGACGGGAAGCTGGGCTTTCCTGATGCCTGGCGGCTGCACACGCCGAACATCAAGTCACCTCCGCCGGGGGCGGCGGAGGTGACTTGTAAAGCTGGCTGTAGCCTGTTGATCTGCTTCACAAAGCCTGAAGACGACTGATGTCGTTTGCCGTCGCCGGACGTTCGACAATCGTGCGGCCGAGTGCATCCTTCATTTCGAAACGACCGTTCTCGATCTCTTCCTTGATGCCGTCGGGATGCTCGACCTCAATCTTGTTGCCTTCCACTTCGACCCTGTCGCCGGTTGCCGCATTGACATGATCTCCCTCGTCGTCGTCTCCGCCACTGGACCCGGAGTAACCGCCATCGCCGCCGTTTCCGCTGTTGCTGTTGCCACTCCCGCCGCTGCCGCTTCCGCCGCCACCGCCGCTATCATGTCCGCCATCCTTGGCATGCGCGCTTGCGGCAACGATGCCGGGAGCAGGGCCGTGAAAGGTGAGTTGACAGGGGGCGATGGCCAGCGCCAGTGCCGACGTCGCCCTCAGCGCCAGCCAGCAACTGCGGGTCGTGATCGATCTGCGCATCTTGGTCTCCTCTTCGATCAGGCCGGCGGATTTCAAGCAGGCGAATTTCGGGCAGGCGTTCGCAAGTGGCGACCATCGCCGACATGGCGGCCTTGGGTAACCGGCCCACGACCGATGCGGTGCCACCAGGGGACCTTTGCCGGGCCCGGCAAGGGACCATTGTCCCAGCGCACCGAGCTGCTCGCAGAATGCTTAGCCGACAGCACGGAATGCCTGTTGCGGCTGAAAGTTCTTGATGTCACGAAAATGTGATCGGCCGGCTATAAGGGGGTTGAACAGGCAACACGCTCCAGCCACCCCTAAAGCCAGAGGCAAGCCAGATGACCGAACACCGCTCCCCCGACGCCAAATTCCGCACCAGCCTGCTCGAGGAAAACGACGGCCCGGCCACCAACCTCACCGACAACCGCACGATGGGCGAGATCATCGCCGCGCGGTTCTCGCGCCGTGGTTTCCTGAAAGGCTCGCTGGCCGTCTCGGCGATCGCCGCCACAGTCAGCCCGCTGGCGCTGGTCAGCGCCGACCAGGCCCGGGCCGCCGAAGGCTCCGCCTTCGCGTTCGACGAGTTGGAGGCCGGCATCGACGACAAGCACCATGTCGCGCCGGGCTACAATGCCGATGTGCTGTTGCGCTGGGGCGATCCGCTGTTTGCCGATTCGCCGGAGTTCGACCCGACGAAACAGTCGGCGCAGGCGCAGGCGAAACAGTTCGGCTACAACAACGACTATGTCGGCTACATCGCCATCGACGGCTCGGCCGAACATGGCCTGCTGGTCGTCAACCATGAATACACCAACCCGCATCTGATGTTCCCGGGCATCGTGAAGATCGTCGAGAAGGACGGCAAGAAGTCGGCCGAAATCGCACCGCTCAGCAAGGAGCAGGTCGATGTCGAGATGGCGGCGCATGGCGGCACCATCGTCGAGATCCGCAAGGACGGCGGCAAATGGCAAGTGGTGCGCGACGGCAAGCTCAACCGCCGCATCACCTCCAACACCGAAATGGCGCTGTCCGGCCCGGTCGCCGGCCATGACCGCGTCAAGACCAATGCCGACCCGTCCGGCACGAAGGTGTTGGGCACCGTCAACAATTGCGCCGGCGGCGTCACGCCTTGGGGCACCTATGTGATGGCCGAGGAAAACATCCACGGCTATTTCGCCGGCGAATTGCCCGAGGGCCACAAGGAAGCCGCCAACTACAAGCGCCTCGGCATTCCCGAAGGCGCCTATGAATGGGCGGCGCACTATGACCGTTTCGACCTGGCCAAGGAGCCGAACGAAGCCAACCGCTTCGGCTGGATCGTCGAAGTCGATGTCAACGATCCGACCTCGACGCCGAGGAAGCGCACCGCCATGGGCCGCTTCAAGCATGAGGGCGCCGAATCGATCGTCGCCAAGGATGGCCGCGTCGTCTTCTATCTCGGCGACGACGAGCGCTTCGACTATGTCTACAAGTTCGTCACCACCGGTAAGTTTAATCCCAATGACCTCGCGGCCAACAAGGATCTGCTCGACGACGGCACGCTGCATGTCGCCAAGTTCGCGGAAGACGGCTCCGTCGAATGGCTGCCGATCGTTTTCGGCCAAGGTCCGCTGACCGCGGAAAACGGCTTTGCCAGCCAGGCCGACGTGCTGATCGAGACGCGCCGCGCCGCCGACCTGCTCGGCGCCACCAAGATGGACCGCCCCGAGGACATCCAGCCCAATGCCGTCAACGGCAAGGTCTATGTCATGCTGACCAACAATTCGAAGCGCAAGGCCGACCAGGTCGACGCCGCCAACCCGCGCGCCGAAAACACTTTCGGCCACATCGTCGAGATCGCCGAGGATGGTGGCGATTTCACTGCTGCCAAGGGCAAGTGGGAAGTGCTTTTGAAATGCGGCGATCCGGCGGTTGCCGATGTCGGCGCCACCTTCTCGACGGCGACGACGGCCAATGGCTGGTTCGGCATGCCCGACAATTGCGCGGTCGATTCGGCCGGGCGCCTGTGGGTCGCCACCGACGGCCAGGGCCCAAAAGCCACCGGCCGCACCGATGGTCTGTGGGCGGTCGACACCGAAGGCTCGGCGCGGGCGACCTCAAAACTGTTCTTCCGCGTGCCCATCGGCGCCGAAATGTGCGGCCCGCTGTTTGCGCCTGACGATCAGACCGCCTTTGTCGCCGTCCAGCATCCGGGCGACGGCGGCGAGGACTGGCAGCCGTTCGGCCGCCCGTCCTACTATGAGGACCTGTCGACGCGCTGGCCCGACTTCAAGCCCGACATGCCGGTGCGGCCGGCGGTCGTCGCCATCACCAAACAGGGCGGCGGCAAGATCGCGGTCTGATATCAGGCACTGCAATCTCAAGGAGGGGTTTCGGTGACCCGAAGCCCCTCCTTTTTCTTGTGAAATCATTCAAGCCTCGGGAAAGATTGGCAATTTACACGTGGCGCCCTAGATCTTTTATCAGGAGATCGCCATGCCGAAATCCGTCTATGACCGTGGCCTGCTCAAGCCCAGCGAAGTCGCCACCTTGCAACGTGTGTTCGATGAAGCCTGCCGGCGCCGCGAAGTGCATCCCGAATCGGCCGAGGCGCGCGAACTGGCTCTCACCCTGTTTGCGCTGCACAATGCCGGCATGATCGACGAGGACATGCTGATGGAAGCCGTCGGCTTCCGGCGGCTCGAACCGAAGTCGGCGTGAGTGCATGGACTGCGGCGGCCGTCCTCCCTGATTAGTTATGTCACGCTGGCCCGTTGACGGCGCTCCTGAGCGGTTCACGGCATCCGGCTTTGCAATCGCCCCGGTGCGTCGCGCCTGTGTAAACCTTCGTTCACGGGTCTTGGAACAAACATTGACGTGGGTGTGGCATTGCCTCAGGTCGACGCAAGCCATGCATGCGAGTATTCACGGAGAACTGTCGGAGAATCCCATGAGCGTCATTTACACGATCGGATATGAAGGGACGGATATCGACCGCTTCGTTGCGACCCTGAAAGCGGTAGGTGTGAAACGTGTGGCGGACGTTCGCGCTGTGGCACTCTCTCGGAAAAAAGGCTTCTCAAAGAAGTCTTTGTCAGCCCGTCTGGAAGCAGAAGGCATCGAATACTTGCATTTTGTCGAGCTTGGCGATCCAAAACCGGGGAGAGAGGCCGCAAGAGCTGGTCGTTTCGATGAGTTTCGTGATATTTACGGATTGCACCTTGATTCCGACGAAGCACAAGCATCAATGAAGAAGTTGCTGGGCACCGTTAGCGCAGCGCCAACTTGTTTGCTGTGCTTCGAGAGGGATCCGGAAACTTGCCACCGTTCCATCGTCGCTGGACAGTTGGCGGAGTCGGATTTCGAGGTGTTTGATCTCTACGGCGACGATCCGGAGCGCTATGTCCGTAACGGCTCAAGAATGCCGCGTTACCATCCTCGTGAAGGCATTGCCGCAGCCTAGCAAGAAGCACGGCGAAACTGTCTGTTGCGCTGGCGTCACCGCCAAAGGCGAATGGAAGCGGCTCTTTCCAGTCCGGTTTCGGCATTTGTCGGGAAGCAGCAGTTTCAGCCGCTGGGACTGGGTGTCTTTTCGCCACACGAAACCAACACACGACACGAGACCCGAAAGCTGCCGCATCCATGAGGAGAGTATCGTTGTAGATGGCAAATTGCCGAAGGCCGAGCATTCCAGGTTCCTCGAGTCGCTTGTTCTCCCATCGATAAATACGGCTGTCGACAAGGGGCAGTCATTGGCCGTTATCCGCCCAAAGAACACGCGTTTCTCTTATAAACGGAAGTCCCCTGCGGAAATCCAAGAGGAGCGTGACGCGTTCAAGTCGGCAGCACGGCAGACCTCTCTCTTCGACAACGAGCTCGCGGCGCTTGAGCCGACGCCGTTCGAGTTTCGGTTCAAATTCGAGGACGACACCAAGCACGACTTCGAGAATGGCGATTGGGAGGCCCACGCCATGTTCTACAATGGCATTAAACGTGGCATGTCAGAGCAGGAAACGCTCGACTGGATGAACCACAAGTTCAACGACGAGTATCCGAGGCTGGGCATGCTGTTCGCCGTCGGCAACCAGATCAAACGGCCCCAAGTCTGGCAGCTTCTCGGCGTTTTGCGCGTCGATGAATCGAACCAGGGCGTGCTAGCGCTATAGCCGGCATGATCGACGAGGACATGCTGATGGAAGCCGTGGGTTTCCGGCGGCTCGAACCGAAATCAGCGTGAAGCACCGGATTGCTGGGAGACGCCGGCGGAGCCGGCAATCCGTTTGGTGATCGCCTTGGCCAGGATGCCGGCATTGGCGAAGCAGCCGCGAATGCTTGGCCGCATGCCGGTGAACCACAGGCCGGGCAGTTTCGGATCGGCCTGCCCGCCATTGAAGAGCGGAACGCCCTTGCCGTCGAGCACGCCGAGCTTGCCGACCATGGGTTCCAGCCCGGTGCGGTAGCCTGTCGCGGCAATGACGATGTCGGGGTGGATCAGGTTGCCATTGGCCAGGATCACGCCGTCGCGGGTGAATTCCCTTACGGCCGGCATCACAACGATCTTGCCGGCCTTGATGGCGCTGACGGCGCCGTCGTCGGCGGCGATCGCGGTGTAGTCCGAGGTCAGGCGGCTGGCGCCGCCCGAAGGCGCGGGCGGCAGGCCGAGTTTGGTCAGGTCACCGAAAACCAGGCGCTGCGTTGTCGCCATCACCGCATCGGCGACCCGCAAAGGCAAGCGCGCCATCAACGGCGAAAGCCGATGCACGGCGATCTTGCCGATCCGCTTGGGCAGCAGCGCGGGGCCGTTGCGGGCCGACAGCCAGATGGCGGCCGTGTTTATGCCGGCCAGATGATTGAGCGCGTCGAAGCCCGAATTGCCGGCGCCGACGACCAGCACTTTCTTGCCGGCATAGTCCTGCGCGCTGCCGAAATCCGCCGCGTGGATGATGCGGCCGGCGAAACCCTTCATGCCTTTCCATTCGGGAATGAAGGGCTGCCTGTCGCGACCGGTGGCAATGACGACATGGCGGGCCAGGCGCAGTCCGGCGCTGGTCAGCAACGCCCAGTGATCGCCTTTGAAGACGATCTCCTCGACAGCAACGCCAAACTGCACCGGCAGCCGGTTCTCCTCCCTGAAATCATTCATATGGCGGATGACGACCGTCTTGTGCGGAAAGGCAAGCGTGCCCGGCGGATAGGCGAGACCGGGCAGCGAAGACAGATCGCGGTGGGTGTTGAGATGCAATTGCTGATGCCGCCGGTGCCAGGGTTCGGCCAGCCGGCTTTCCTTTTCCAGGATCGCCGTCGGCACGCCGGCGTTCATCAAGGCATGCGCGACGGCCAGGCCGGCGACACCGGCACCGACGACGATTGCCGGCTCGACCGGCTCGTTCGTCACCGGTCTGATAGTCGCTTCAGCCATTCCCTCTCTGATCTCCATTCGACCCTTCCGGCGCCGCGCTTCCCGTGGTTGCCCAAGGGAGGCCGCGGCGGCTCGATCCTGCGTATGACTTATATCGCGAATCGAACCCGAATTTCGAGCATGCGCCGTCCGCGATTGCGCACTATATGGCATATGCGCGATATCAACGGTAATCAGGTCGCGGCAATGTGATTGATTCGAGGCCCCGGGGCTGGCGGGTCTCTGTTATCCCCCACGTGCATGCCCGAAATCGAGTTCGATTTCCGAGGTCATGCGCAGAATCAAAGTGTTACAGCACCTTTGCGCGTCCTGGGCGCGGAGCTGTAGGCGGCACGCGGAATCTCGACCATGCCCTCCTTGCGGATCTATTTCGACAAAATCCTTGAGGACGCCGCGCCCAAGGTGGCGCGGCAGGCGCTGACCCATGTCGAGCGACTGGCGCTTGTGCGCCGCCATGGCGACTTCTCGCTTGCCTATTCGACCGCCGTGCAAGGCAAGCTTTCCTATTTCGGCGATGCCGACGGCTACATCGCCTTCGGCACCAAGATGAGGCATCATTTCGCGCTCGGCGATCCGGTGGTGGCTCCGGCACATCGGCCCGATTACATCAGACGCTTCGTCGAAACCGCCGGCAGCCCGTGGTTCGTGCAGATCGGCGAAGCGACCGCGCGGGTGCTGGCCGGGCTCGGCTACAAGATCAATCGCCTCGGCGTCGACACCCGCCTCAACCTGCCCGACCATGATTTTTCCGGAAAGCGCAACGAGACCGTGCGCTATTCCGAGCGCTGGCTGTTGAAGAAGGGATTTTGGTTCGACGAGGACAAGCGGACCGTCCATCTCGACGAAATCGCCCGACTCTCCGAAAACTGGCGCGGCGACCGCATCGTCAAGCGTTGGGAGATGGGCTTTCTCAACCGTCCGTTCGCCGACCATCTCGGCACCGACATGCGCCGTTTCGTGCTGCACGGCCCCGATGGCGGGCTGGTCGCCCTGCTCGACTTCGACCCGCTGTTTCGCGACGGCAAGGTCATCGGCTACACCACGGCGTTCAAGCGCAAGCATATCGACGCCTCGCCGCACGCCGAGATCGGCCTGACCAAATTCGCCGTCGACCGTTTTCGCGAGCGAGGCATCTCGGTGGTCACGCTCGGCCTGTCGCCGATGCTTGACGTAGGCCCGAGCGGATTTGCCGAAAGCGATTTCTGGCGAAGCGCTTTCCAGCGCGCCTACGACTCGCCCTGGGTCAACCGCCGCAGGTTCAACCTGCAAGGCCAGGCGGCGTTCAAGCGCCGCTTCCACGGTGTCGAGGAGCCGGTCTACATCGCCTTCCGCGAGGGGACTTATGTCGAGATGCTGGGGTTGCTGCGACTGGTCAAGGCGATCTAGGTCTGCCGATATTCAGGTGATGCCGGCCTGCAAATGGCGGTCTCCTGCGCTTCCGGTGCTCACGTACAAAAGTACGCTCCGCTCCGGTTCTCGGACACCACCATTTTCGACTCGGCCCTGACCTGAATCTCAACAGACCTTAGAGCAATTCCAGGAAAAGTGGGAACCGGTTTCCGCCCGGAATTGCGTCAAAACAAAGAGCTAGAGTGGTTCAGCGTTTCCGTGAAACGGTGAACCGCGCTAGCCGCGCTTCAGTGTGCTTTCGCCCGTCAGTTGCGTAGGCGATACCCTGTCCTGAAGATCCAGGCGACGATGGTTATGCAGACCAGCAGGAAGACGATCGTCATGCCGAGGCTGACGCCGACCGAGACATCGGACTTGCCGTAAAAGCTCCAGCGGAAGCCGCTGATCAAATAGACGACCGGGTTGAACAGCGTCACCGTGCGCCAGATGCCGGGCAGCATGTTGATCGAATAGAAGCTGCCGCCGAGGAAGGTCAGCGGCGTGATGATCAACAGCGGCACCAGCTGCAGCTGCTCGAAGCTCCTCGCCCAGATGCCGATGATGAAGCCGAACAGGCTGAAGGTCACCGCCGTCAGCACCAGGAATGCCACCATCCAGAACGGGTGCAGGATGGTCAGCGGCACGAACAGCGAGGCGGTGGCCAGGATGATCAGGCCGAGCAGGATCGACTTGGTCGCCGCACCGCCGACATAGGCGATGACGATCTCCAGATAGGAGACCGGCGCCGACAGAAGCTCGTAGATCGAGCCGACGAATTTCGGGAAGTAGATGGCGAAGGAGGCGTTGGAGATCGACTGCGTCAGCAGCGACAGCATGATCAGCCCCGGCACGATGAAGGCGCCATAGCTGATGCCGTCGATCTCGGTGATGCGCGAGCCGATGGCCGAGCCGAAGACGACGAAATACAGCGATGTCGAGATGACCGGCGAGACGATGCTCTGCAGCACGGTGCGAAAGGCACGCGCCATTTCCATCCGGTAGATTGCCCATACTGCACGAAGATTCATGGCCGCGCGCACGTTCATGGCTCTCTCCTCACCAGATTGACGAAGATCTCCTCGAGCGAGCTGTTTTGCGTGTCGATGTCGCGGAACTGGATGCCGCCGGCCTCGAGATCGCGGATCAGCGAGGCGACGCCCGGCCGCTCGGCCTGGTTGTCATAGGTGTAGGTGAGCTGCCCGCCATCCGGCGACAGCTCCAGCGCATAGCGCGAGAAGGCGTCGGGAATCGCCGGCAGCGGGCTGCGCAGCTCCAGCACCAGCCGCTTGCGGCCGAGCTTGCGCATCAGTTCGGCCTTGTTCTCGACCAGGATGATCTCGCCGCGGTTGATGACGCCGACGCGGTCGGCCATCGCCTCGGCTTCCTCGATATAGTGGGTGGTGAGGATGATGGTGACACCGTCCTCGCGCAACCGCCGCACCATCGCCCACATGTCCTGGCGCAACTCGACATCGACGCCGGCGGTCGGCTCGTCGAGGAACAGGACGCGCGGCTCATGCGACAGCGCCTTGGCGATCATTAGCCGGCGCTTCATGCCGCCCGACAGGGTGATCGCCTTGGCGTCCTTCTTGTCCCACAGCGAGAGATCGCGCAGCACCTTCTCGACAAACGCCGGGTTGGCCGGCTTGCCGAACAGGCCGCGGCTGAAATTGACCGTCGCCCAGACGCTCTCGAAGGCATCGATGGTCAGTTCCTGCGGCACCAGGCCGATCAGGCTGCGCGCGGCGCGGTAATCCCTGTTGATGTCGTGACCGTCGACGGTGACGGTGCCCGACGAACGATTGACGATGCCGCAGACGATCGAGATCAGCGTCGTCTTGCCGGCGCCGTTGGGCCCGAGCAACGCGAAGATCTCGCCGCGCTGGATGTCGAGGTTGACTTCCTTGAGCGCGGTGAAGCCGGTGGCGTAGGTCTTGGAGACCCCGGAAATGGACAGGATGGAGGGCATGGCTGAAAACGGCTGCCTGAAAGAGGTCCCCTGATATAGGCTGAATGTCGGTGCGTGCAACCGTAAGCCGATCCTGCTGCTGACAGTTCTCGACAATCGTTGCCAGACGGCCATGGCGGCCGGCGGCGGTTGCAATCCCGGCACGGCAGCGGCACGCATGCGTCATCTTGCCCGAGCGCTGCGGCGTTCCGCCTCGCGGCGGCACGTCGCTTTGACCGACCCGCGCGACAGGCCTATTCTTGCCTCATTAGAAGCAGCCGGAGCCCACCATGGACCCGCTCATCCTGTCGCGCATGCAATTTGGCGCAAATATTTCGTTCCACATCCTGTTTCCGACGATCACCATTGCGCTTGGCTGGGTGCTGCTGTTCTTCAAGCTCCGCTACAACGCGACAAACGATTCCAGCTGGATGCGCGCCTATTTCACCTGGGTGAAGGTGTTCGCGCTGTCCTTCGCCATGGGCGTGGTGTCGGGCGTCACCATGAGCTTCCAGTTCGGCACCAACTGGCCGGGCTACATGGAAAAGGTCGGCAACATCGCCGGGCCGCTCCTGGCCTATGAAATCCTCACCGCCTTCTTCCTCGAAGCGGCCTTCCTCGGCATCATGCTGTTCGGCTTCCGCCGCGTCTCCAACCGCATCCACACGCTGGCAACGGTGCTGGTGGCTGGCGGCACGACCGTCTCGGCCTTCTGGATCATCGCGCTCAATTCCTGGATGCAGACGCCGGCCGGTTTCGAGATCCGCGACGGCGTCGCGCACGCCGTCGACTGGTGGGCGATCGTCTTCAACCCGTCGATGCCCTACCGGCTGGTCCACATGCTGCTGGCCTCCGGCCTGACGGTATCGTTCCTGATCGCCGGCCTGTCGGCGCTGCGCTATCTCTATGGCGACCGCTCGGAATCGATGTGGAAGGCGCTGCGCACCGGCGTTTTCACCGCGGCGATCCTGATCCCGATCCAGATCTTTGCCGGCGACCAGCATGGGCTGAACACGCTGGAGCACCAGCCGCAGAAGATCGCCGCCATGGAGGCCAACTGGAACACCGGCCCCAACGTGCCGCTGGTTCTCTTCGCCCTGCCCGACGAGGCGGCGAAGGAAAACAGGTTCGAGATCGCCATCCCCGACGGGGCCAGCCTGGTGCTGCGGCACAGCACCAGCGGCGTGGTGCCGGGGCTGAACGACTATCCCGGCAACCACCCGCCGGTCTTTCCGATCTTCTGGAGCTTCCGCATCATGGTCGGCACGGGACTGCTGATGCTTGCAGTTTCCTGGTCGGCGGCCTTCTTCCTCAAGCGCCGGCACAGCCTGCCGAAGCCGCTCGCCTTGCTGATGGTGCCGATGGCGCTGTCGGGCTGGCTGGCGACGCTGGCCGGCTGGTACACCACCGAGATCGGCCGCCAGCCCTGGCTGGTGACCGGCGTGCTGAAGACCGCCGACGCCGTCGGCCCGGTGGCCGGCAGCCATGTCGCGCTGACGCTGGCCATCTACCTCATCCTCTATGTGCTTTTGTTGATCGCCTATCTCGGCGTGCTGGTGCACCTGGCGCTGAAGGCGGCGAAGGACGGTGATTCATCGCCGCTGCCGGGCGTGCTCAACGCGCCGATGTCGCAGCCGGCTGCAGGAGAGTGACATGACCTTCGACTGGCCAACCCTGCTGCCGCTGATCTTCGCCGGTCTGATGGGCCTCGCCATCCTGATCTACGTCATTCTCGACGGGTTCGATCTCGGCATCGGCATCCTGTTCGCCGCCGCCGAAGACGCCGAGCAGGACACGATGATCGCGGCGATCGGTCCGTTCTGGGACGCCAACGAGACCTGGCTGGTGCTGGCCGTCGGCCTGCTGCTCGTCGCCTTCCCGCTGGCGCACGGCGTCATCCTGACCGCTCTCTACATTCCGGTGTTCGTGCTGCTGGTCGGGCTGATCCTGCGCGGCGTCGCCTTCGATTTCCGCGCCAAGGTGCCGACCGAGCTCAAGCATCGCTGGAACCGTATCTTCTTCCTGGGTTCGGTCATCGCCTCGCTGGCGCAGGGCTATATGCTCGGCGTCTATGTGCTCGGCCTCGATGTCGGCCTGGGCGGCATGGCGTTCGGCGCGCTGGTGGCGTTCTGCCTTGCCGCGGCTTACGCGGCGATGGGCGCCGCCTGGGTGATCTACAAGACCGAAGGCGATCTGCAGAGGAAGGCGGTGCGCTGGCTGCGCACCGCACTTGTGCTGACCGCGCTCGGCATGGCCGCAGTGTCGCTGGCAACGCCCTTCGCCAGCCCGCGCATCTTCGACAAATGGTTCGTCTGGCCCTCGATGCTCTATCTGTCGCCGCTGCCGATCCTGTCGGCACTGTTGTTCCTGTGGCTGTGGCGGCAGACTTTTCATCTGCCCAGGCCCGACGACCGCCATTCGCTGACGCCGTTCCTGACGCTGGCCGCCATCTTCGCGCTCGGCTTTGCCGGTCTCGCCTGGTCGTTCTATCCGTTCGTGGTGCCCGATCGTCTGACCATCTGGCAGGCGGCTTCGGCGCCGGAAAGCCTGGCCATCATCCTGGTCGGCACCGTGGTCGTGCTGCCGGTCATCATTTTCTATTCGTTCTATGCCTACCGGGTGTTCGGCGGGAAGGCGACCGACCTGACCTACGACTGAGAGCGGTTCTAAGCACGGACCTCAGGCGCCAGGCACCCCCTCTGTCCTGCCGACGCCTCCTTCGATCAAATCAGCTCAGTTGCTCGCCGACAGCACCAGCACCGGCTTGTCGCTGTACAGTGCCGGGAACAGCTGCTTCAGGTTCGCCACCTTGGGCAGGTCGTTGTAGACGATGTAGGGATAGGTCGGGTTCAGGGTCAAAAAGTCCTGGTGGTAGTCCTCGGCCGGATAGAAGGTCTTGCCGGTTTCCAGCGTGGTGACGATCGGCTTGGGGAAGACCTTGGCCTGGTCGAGCTGGGCGATGTAGCTCTGCGCGATCTTCTTTTGCGCATCGTTTTCGGCAAAGATCGTCGAGCGGTACTGCGTGCCTGAATCGGGACCCTGGAAATTCAGCTGGGTCGGGTTGTGGGCGACCGAGAAATAGACCTGCAGCAGCTGGCCATAGGTGACAACAGACGGATCGAAGGTGATCTCGACGGATTCGGCATGTCCGGTGCGGCCTGAGCCGACCGTCTCGTAGACGGCGGTGTCCTTGCTGCCGCCGGCATAGCCGGAGACCGCCTTGCTGACGCCCTTGACGTGCTGGAAAACGCCTTGCACGCCCCAGAAGCAGCCGCCGGCGAAGATCGCCTTCTCACTGCCGCTGGCCGCCTTCTCGTCGATCGACGGCGGCGGGATGACCACCGCGTCCTCGGCAGAAACCGCTGGCGTCAGCCAGAAGGCGGCGCCCGCGGCGGCAAGCGCCAACGCGGCGAGCGCGCTCCTGAGAAAATTCGACGACAATCTGGCGGCTGGTTTTCGAATGTCGGTCATGGCTGAGCTCCTGTGACGTCCATCATGTGGAGTCTATTGGATAAGAGTGGATCATGCGACGGGTGAGTTGCGGCCGAAGCCTCACTTTCGCGTGCGCCCGGATCCGGTCCTGGGGTCAGGACCGAAGCCGGAAACAGCGCTAGTTGGTCGGGGCCATGGCATCCGTCGCCGGCTTCATGGCGTCTGTTGCCGGCTTCATCGCATCGGCCGCTGGCTTCATGGCATTGGCTGCCGGCTTCATGGCATTCGTGCTCATCGCGTCGGGTGCCATCGCGCCGGCCGGTTTCATCGCATCGGTCGCCGGCTTCATGGCGTTGGCGGCGGGCTTCATCGCGTTGGTCGCGTCGTCGGCTCGGGCGGCGGCAACCAGCGCCGTCGAGCACAAAGCGAGAGCGAGCGCCGGCAGCGTCAGGCGGGAAAAAGCGGTCATGATGGTCTCCTGGTTGGTCGTTGGGGATGATGGCGCACCTCTTCGGTGGCCGGGCTGTTGCGGCGCCGCTCATGCGGCGTTGCGCGGTCTGCGCATGATGCTTTCTGGGATCATGCGCGGGGAATTTCAGTTGGTGGCGGCGGCGAGGATCGGTCCGCCGGCCGGCGACTGGACGAGCACGGCGGTGCTGAGCCCGCCGGAAGCGGCCGGCACATCCAGCGCCGTGGCGTCGCCGGTCCAGCTGCCGAGCTTCTTCAGCGAATGCACGACATTGGCGTGCGGCAAGGTGCGGCCGGTGTTTTCGCCGCGCGCCACCGGCACCTCGACGACACCCTTGGCATAGCGCACCAGCCAGACATCGGCCCGGCCGCCAGGCGCCGAGCCGGCGCCGATGCTGACCTTGCCGCTGTCGAGCGACAGCGACGGGCCGCTGGTGTGGCCGCCGCTCGAGATCAGATGCTGGATTTCGCCGGGTGCGGCGCCGACGACATCGGCACGGCCATTGACCACCACTTGCGGGGTGAACGGGCCGTCATGGCCGAGCGAGGGTTCGTAAGTGACCTGGCGCTGGGTGAATTCCTGGCGGCCGAACGTGTCCTTCCAGCCGAGATAGTCCCAGTAGGTGACGTTGAACGACAGAGCCAGCACATCCGGCTGGTCCTTGACCTTGATCAGATTGGCGTTGGCCGGCGGGCAGGACGAGCAGCCCTGGCTGGTGAACAGCTCGACCACGGTGAGCGGCTGAGCTTGCGCCGCACCGAGCGACACTGCCAGCGCAAGCGCGCCCAGGCTGGACACGACGATAGACTTGCAGGATCGCGACATCGGCTGGCTCCGTGGGTGGCGGCGCCTGGATGCACCGCTCATGTCCCCACTTCGCCGCAGGCCGAGGCTTCGTTACAGCGCTCACCGGTTTGTGATGCAAGTTCGTCGCCTTTGCGACGCTGGAGATTGGCAAAGCCGGCCGCAACAGCCGATCTCCCCCCTCGTGGGGGAGATGTCCGGCAGGACAGAGGGGGGCGCCGTAGAGCACCAAAGGCGCGATTCGACGGCGGCGTCGCGCAACAGTGGGCAACAGTAGAATGGTGGTCAGATCGGTCTGAGAAGCGTGGGGGCGAATATCGCCGACAATGGCAAGGCTGGCGGGACAGCGCCCCCCTCTGGCCTGCCGGCCATCTCCCCCACGAGGGGGGAGATTGGCAGCCTTACTGCGTCAGCACCGTGTTGGAGGGCCGCTTGTTGAAGTCGCACTTGCCGGTGACGGAGTAGGAGAAGTCGGTATTGGAGACCGGCGCCGGCACCGGGTTGCCGCCATCCTCCCAGGCCTGGGTGCTGGGCTGGCCGCAGGGCACGGCGGAGAAGATGTCGACGACCGTGCCGTTGGGCACCTCGGTGCCGTCGATGTAAAGCCGGTTGGAGGTGGTCGCGTCGTTCGTACTGAGGTTTTGCGGGTTGCCCTGTTGCACGTACATCTGCAGATTGAGGCCGCCCATCAGGCTGACGTCGATCGCCGCGCCGGCGCTGTTGGCTGGAACCATCGTGTCGACACAGTAATATTTCGTGCCATACTGGTCGGTGTTGAGCGTCACCCCGCTGGGGGGTTTTTTGCCGACCTTGCAGACCTGCGTCTGGACCACCGTGGAGACGCCCAAATTGTTGATGGTGCTGACGGTGGTGGTGCCGTAACCTTTGGGATCTGTGCCGCCGCCGTAGACGTAATCGATCGTCATCAGCGGCTTGGCAACCGCCGCACCGAATTGCGTGCCGTAGAGCGTCATCGTCTTGTTCCAGTAACCTGACACCCCGATCACCTTGAAAGTGGACGTTACCAACGCCGGCTTCTTGCTAACCGCAGACGCGACGGCGACCGGCACAGTGTTGATCCTGGCGATCTGCATGAAAACGGTCGGCATGGAGTAACTTGCCGTGGCCTGCGCGGTGGCGGTGCCGCCGGCGTCAACCGCGAAACTGTTCAGCGTCGCGGTGGCCCCCGCCGGTGCACCGTTGGCGGCGAAGGAATCCTGCAACACCACCTGGCGCTGCGCCAGCGTCGAGGTCGTATCCATCGTGGTGATCGCCAGGATCCCGGCATCGAGCGCTGACTGCATGTCCGCCCTGGTCTGGACCGCCGAGGTGTAGTCGACCGAGAAGCCGATGGCGGCAATGAGCGGCATCATACTAAGGATGAGGATCGGCGCAAACGAGCCGCTCCTCGATCTGACAAACCTGCCTGGTAGCCCCCACATGCCTTGATCCTTACAAACGAATATCTCTCCCGGCTAACATGACAGTCACAAATTATGCTCTAACGCACGTGGTTAAAATTTATCGATTTTTCGGGAACCCGCCCGATAAAGGCGACAAGTCCCCGCGCCCCGCAGCGGGCAGCATAATCGCTTCAGGTTTGGGTTCGCCCCCACCCTTCTCCAGATGTCGGTGCTGCCGACTTTCGACAATTGGTGGTCTCCGCCACAAGTTGGAACTGTCATAGGTCTGCAGCGATTGCCCCGGCAGCGGGACGCCCCGCTTGCCCGGCAGCGGTACACCGCTTGCCTCGGTATCGGCGGTGCCGCTTGCCGCAGCAACAAGCCCCTGCTAAACGCGCGCCATGAGCACGCCCCTCGACCACATCCGAAATTTCTCCATCGTCGCCCATATCGACCATGGCAAATCCACGCTTGCCGACCGGCTGATCCAGCTGACCGGCGGGCTGGAGCTGCGCGACATGAAGGAGCAGGTGCTGGACTCGATGGACATCGAGCGCGAGCGCGGCATCACCATCAAGGCGCAGACCGTGCGGCTGAAATACCACGCCAACAATGGCGAGGACTATATCCTCAACCTGATCGACACGCCCGGCCATGTCGACTTCGCCTATGAAGTGTCGCGCTCGCTCGCCGCCTGCGAGGGCTCGCTGCTGGTGGTCGACGCCTCGCAGGGCGTCGAAGCGCAGACGCTGGCCAATGTCTACCAGGCGATCGACAACAATCACGAGATCGTCGTGGTGCTGAACAAGGTCGACCTGCCGGCCGCCGAGCCGGAGCGCATCCGCGAGCAGGTCGAGGAGGTGATCGGCATCGACGCTTCCAACGCCGTGCTGATCTCGGCCAAGACCGGGCTTGGCATTCCCGATGTGCTGGAGGCCATCGTCCACCAATTGCCGCCGCCGCGCGAGGGCGATGCCTCCGCGCCGCTCAAAGCCATGCTGGTCGACAGCTGGTACGACGCCTATCTCGGCGTCATCGTTCTGGTGCGCATCATCGACGGCGTTTTGAAGAAGGGCCAGACCATCCGCATGATGGGCACCGGCGCCAAGCATCTGGTCGAGCGCACCGGCGTGTTCACGCCGGCCCGCATCAATGTCGACGAGCTCGGCCCCGGCGAGTTCGGCTTCTTCACCGGCTCGATCAAGGAAGTGGCCGACACCCGCGTCGGCGACACCATCACCGAGGACAAGCGCCAGACGGCCAAGGCGCTGCCCGGTTTCAAGCCGGCGCAGCCGGTGGTGTTCTGCGGCCTGTTCCCGGTCGACGCCGCCGATTTCGAGGATTTGCGCGCCGCGGTCGGCAAATTGCGCCTCAACGACGCCAGCTTCTCCTATGAAATGGAAACCAGCGCCGCGCTCGGCTTCGGTTATCGCTGCGGCTTCCTTGGCCTCTTGCATCTCGAAATCATCCAGGAGCGGCTGGAGCGCGAGTTCAACCTCGACCTGATCGCCACCGCGCCGTCGGTCGTCTACCGGCTGCTGCTCACCGACGGCTCGATGAAGGAATTGCACAACCCGGCCGACATGCCCGACGTGGTCAAGATCTCGGCCATCGAGGAGCCGTGGATCCGCGCCACCATCCTGACCCCCGACGACTATCTCGGCGGCATATTGAAACTCTGCCAGGACCGGCGCGGCATCCAGGCCGACCTGTCCTATGTCGGCAAGCGCGCCATGCTGATCTACGATTTGCCGCTCAACGAAGTCGTCTTCGATTTTTATGACCGGCTGAAGTCGATCTCCAAGGGCTATGCCTCGTTCGACTACCATCTGACCGACTACAAGGAAGGCGACCTGGTGAAGATGTCGATCCTGGTCAATGAAGAGCCGGTCGACGCGCTGTCGATGCTGGTGCACCGCACGGCGGCGGAAAAGCGCGGCCGGCAGATGTGCGAGAAGCTGAAGGAGCTGATCCCGAACCATCTGTTCAAGATCCCGATCCAGGCCGCCATCGGCGGCAAGGTCATCGCCCGCGAAACCATCTCGGCGCTGCGCAAGGACGTCACCGCCAAATGCTACGGCGGCGACGTCTCGCGCAAGCGCAAGCTGCTGGACAAGCAGAAAGAAGGCAAGAAGCGGATGCGGCAGTTCGGCAAAGTGGATATCCCGCAGGAAGCGTTTATCCAGGCCTTGAAGATGGGGGATTAAGCGGTTCGGCCTTAGGCCGAACGCATCGACCCGGTGGGTCGATGCGAGCGCAAGTCCGGGTGGGAGCTGCCGAAGGCAGCGGGTCCCACCCCGGGGGTTGCGGCAGTGCGTTCCACCACCCTTGCGGTTGGAGCTCCACCGCCTCTACCTCTCGGCACCTCACCTCACCCGCCATGTCCGCCTCGTCTAAATCAGCAACAGCAACTCCGGGAAGCACTTTCCCGCACGTGGGCCGCCCATCGGCGCAGCGCTCGGCTGTGTCCCAGGGAAGGGTTGGTACGCGTCCGCACCAACCCTGAGTTGGTTGATCCTGCAGCACCGTAGCGGTAGAGAAATCGGGCGGCGGACCTTAATCAGTTCGCCAGTGGCCGGCGCGGGCTCAGGCAACTGCCCTCACCGGCATTCGCGCCGGCCATTTCCCGGGATGGTATGGGGGTGGGTGGCAATCACCCGAAGCAGACGGCGACCGCTCGACGCCTCTGCCGCTTTCGTTTTGCGACTACCCTCCGGACAACGGCTTTTAGATCGCCCCGCCTGGGAGTATCCTCTGCACGGCTTGGGGGAGATCTCAAATGCGTTCCAGCCCTCTGGACATCGTTGCCGCGATCGGCCTTGCCATCGGTGGCGCTTTCGGGCTTGCCGGCACCTTTGTGGGCGGCGACGCGCTGCGCGAAACGCTGTGGATGATCGACGGCGCAGCACTTGTGGTGGCGACCGCGCTGCTGACGATGAAGTATCAGCGGCTGGGCAACGACTGCGTCGCGGCCGGATTTCTGACCTTCCTCGCCGGCGAGAGCCTGCTGCTCGCCGGCAACGCGGCAGGCCTTCAGGCCAGCGTTCCCTCCTATGTCGGAGGCATCTCGCTGTGGGCGGCAGCGCTGGTCATGGTCAGTGTGCCGAGAACCTTCGCTGTGTGGATGCGGCTCACCGCTGTCGTGGCGGCCGCGCTGTTTGTCGTGTCGGCAGGCCGGATCATCTGGGGCACTCCCTTGCTGCCGACCTCGTCGCCACTGCCCGCCGCCGGCTATCCGTTCCTGGTGCTTACCTTCATTGGGTGGATCTGGACCTTGCTCAGGCCTGGGCGGTGAAGAGGGCGGCGGGCCTGTGCCCCTTGCCTTCCCCCCCTGTGGGAGAAGGGAAGATCGCAGGGCAGCGAATCCGGTTAACGGGTCTCTTCGAAGCCTTCGCCGACGCGTTCTTTGACGAAGCATCAAACGTAAAAACCCGCCTCGGCAGCGGGTCATTGGCGCAAATCAGCACCATGGGGAAATATGTAGCATAGCTGCCCTCACCCTGTCAAGAATAAATTCCTATCGACATGAGAACCTACCGGCACAAAAGGCGCTGTTGCCCGCCGCCGGCTATCCGTTCCTGGTGCTCACGTTTGTTGGGTGGATCTGGACGCTACTGCAGGGCGAGCGGTGACAGTGCTGACCTTCTCCCCTTGTGGGAGAAGGTGGATCGGCGCGCAGCGTCGAGACGGATGAGGGGTGCTGGACGGAACGAGGCGTTGGTGGTTCTCGCTCAAATGCACTGTTGACGTACAGCCAAGCTGGAACACCCCTCATCCGTCTTGCCGCTTCACCAGCGATGAGGACCTAAGTACAGATCAGGTCTCAATCCACACTTTCTCAAAATGCTGTTCCAGCGCCTGGTGCTGCTCGCAACCCTCAACACCCTTGCGGTAGGTGCGGTAGACCGAGCGCCAGTAGGGTTGGATGATGATGCCGGAATCGCGCAGATTCTGCTCGATCTTGGCCATGATCTCCTGGCGCGCCTTGGCGTCCGGTGTCGCCAGCGCCTTGTCGAGCAAGGTGTCGAACTCGGGATTGGCGTAGGCGCTTTCGTTCCAGGCGGCGCCCGATTTATAGGCCAGCGCCAGCACCTGGACGCCGAGCGGGCGGCCGAGCCATTCGGTGCAGGAGAACGGGTATTTGCTCCAGTCGTTCCAGAAGGTGGCGGCGGGCAGCACGGTGCGCTTGATCTTCAGGCCGGCCTCGCGCATCTGCGCGGCAATGGCATCGCCGGTGCTCTTTTGCCATTCGACATCGACGGAGATGAGGTCGAACTCGTGGTCAGCCTTGCCGGCCTCGGCGAGCAGTTTCTTCGACCCCTCCACGTCACGCTTGGCCGGGCCGATATCGGCATATTCGGGGTGCATGGGGCCGACATGGTGGTTGTCTGCGGGCTTGCCGCGGCCGCCGAGACCGAGCCTCAGCACCGCCGAATTGTCGACCGCGAGTTGGGCAGCGCGGCGCACCTTGGCGTCGTCATAGGGCGCGTTGCCGACATTGAAGCGGGCGACGATGGTGGAGCCGGTGGCGATCTCGGAATTTTTGAGCCCCATCTGATCGGTCTGCGAGACAGCATCGGAGGCGGTTTCGTGGTCGGTGTCGATCTCGCCGGATTCGAACGCCGACAGCATGGCGTTGGGGTCGGAGCCGTAGTCGACCCATTTGATGCCGTCGAGCCAGAACTCGCCCTTCCACCAGGGCTTGGCCTTGAGCTTCACCTCGGCGCCGGTCTCGGCATCCCAGCTGACCAGCTCGCACGGGCCGGTGGTGATGGAAAGCGCCTTCATGGGATCGCCGTCGCCCTCGTAGGAGCGGTGCATGATCAACGCCGGGTAGTCGGCCATGCCGGCGATCAGCGAGATGTCGGGTTTCGGCAGATTGAGTTTTATGGTGAAGTCGTCGACCTTCTCGATGCCGCCGTCGACAAGCTTCTTGGTGTCGGCATTGACCAGCGCGCCCATGCGCGCGGCGACCGAATTGCCTGCTACCGAGGCGTCGCACCAGCGGGTGAGATTATGGATGACATCGTCGGCGTTGAAGGCATCGCCGTTCGACCAGGTGATGCCCTTGCGGACGTGCAGCGTGAGCGTCTTGGCGTCGTCGCTCGCCTCCCAGCTTTCGAGCAGCCAGGGCTCGAAGGAGAAGTCGGTGTTCCAGCGCACCAGATATTCGTTGCAGTGGCGGGCGACATTCGACATCTCCACGCCGTCGAAGGTGCGCGGGTCCTTGAAACCCTTGACGTTCATGGCGACGCGCAAGGTGCCGCCACGCTTGGGCTCAGCCGCGCGGGCAGGGGTGGGGGCAAGGCCGCCCAGCGCCAGCGCGCCTGCGGCGCTGACGCCGAGGCCGGCCATCAGCGCGAGATATTCGCGGCGGTTGATGCCGCCTCTCCTGAAATCGTCGGCGACGGGTTTTGCCCGGGGGTGCAATTTTGCGTCGGTCAGCATGAATTTCATCGTCGTTCCCTCTTGTTGGGCGCCCGGCGGAACGCGGGGCCGGACGCGACCGCCGGGTGCCTGAGAGCCGATGATAGGGCGGGGTGACGCTGGGGAGTGTTCGGTTTTCCGCAGTTCTTGTGCGGTGCTCCGCAGGGCGTACAGCCGATCTCCCCCCTTGTGGGGGAGATGTCCGGCAGGACAGAGGGGGGCGCTGTCCCGCCAACCTCTCAGCCAAGTTCAACTGAGCCCTCAAAGGATTTCGGAAGATCAGAGGATCGAAGGTCGCGATCCTTCGCGCCCCCCTCTGCCCTACCGGGCATCTCCCCCACGAGGGGGGAGATTGGCGCTTCACCGTTGGCGTTTCAATACGGCCACTCGCCCTTACCCAGGGCAGCAACCGCGGCAATGATCCGCGCAAACGCTCCCGCCGCCGCCGGCACGGTCGTGCGGGCGCGCAGGAAGCTGTGCACCAATCTCGGCTCCTCGTGCCGCCATGCCTTGCCGCCGCTGGCCAAAATGCGGTCGCGGTAGGTCTCGCCATCCGACGACAGCGGGTCGCAGTCGGCGGTGACGATCACCGTTGGCGGCAGGCCGGAGAAGTCGCGGTCGCGCAAGGGCGAGAAGGTTGGATCGTCTGATGATTGCGCCTTGGTCGAGCGGACGTCGCGGTAGAAGGCGATGTCGTGCAGCGACAGCAGCGGAGCGTCGGCGTGCTCGACATAGGAGCCGGTGCTCTGGTCGCCGCCAAGCTCGGGATAGATCAGCACCTGGCCGATCGCGGCGCCGCGGCGCGTTGCCTGCGCCACCCCTGCCGCCAGATTGCCGCCGGCGCTTTCGCCGCACAGCACGAGCGGCAGGCCGGTGGTCGCCGCCGCCCATTCGAAGGCGGTGACCGCATCGTCGAAGGCGGCGGGGTGCACATGCTCCGGCGCCAGGCGGTAGTCGACCGACAGCACGTCGAAACCGGTGCCGGCGCAGATCTCGGCGCAGATGTCGTCATGGCTTTCGAGCCCGCCGAGGATGAAGCCGCCGCCGTGATAATAGACCACCATCGCCGCTGCCGCCTTGCCGGCAAGCCGGTAGCGGCGGACCGGGATGTCGCGGCCGGCGGCGGCAATCAGGCCGTCTCTGGCCTTGACCCCTGGCGGGCGGCCCTGGTGGAAGGCCCGGCACATCTTGTCATAGACCGCGCGCTGCTTGTCGATCGGCAAGCCGATGATCTCCGGGGGATACCAGGCGTTGAGCGCGTCGATATAGGCCCACAGAGCGGGGTCGAGCCGAGTTTCGTATTTGCCGTGGTTGGTCATGTCCGTCTTTGCCGACAAAGACACATCAAAGCTCGCTGTAAAGATCGGCCGCGTTTTCAAAAGTGAAGCGCAGCGGCACTGAGCCTTCGACCTGCCAGGCGGTGACGCTTTCGCCCGCCAGCAGCCGGCAGGCGCCGTCGGTGTCGGTGACGGCGCCGCCATAGAGCCGGTTGGCGAGGTTGAGAATGCCGGTCTGGTGCATGGCCGCACTGCCGCTGCCGCAGGCATCCTTGACCAAGAGCACGCGAAAGCCTTTGGCGACGGCGTCCTTCACCGTGGCGTCGATGCAGGCCTCGGTCCACACGCCGGCGATAACAAGCCATTCGATGCCGACCGACTTGAGGTCGCGGGCCGCCGGGCCGGTGCGAAAAGCGCTGGCCTCGGCCTTGATCAGCAGGGCCTCGCCATTGGCGGGCGCGACCTCGTGGCAGATCTCGGTCAGCGGGTCGCTCTTGTCGGAAAAAGCCGATTTGCCGTCGGCACCGACCGGATGAAACGGGCGATCCTGCTTGTCGAGATCGACGATGTAGGCCCAGTGGTAGAGCGGCACATGGTTTTGCCGCGCTGCCGCCTGCAGGCGCTGGACGTTGGCGAGGATGTCGGCAAAACCCTCGACCAGATAGCGCTGGTCCTGCCGGTGCTCTTCCTGCAGGTCGATGAAGACCGCGACCACGGTGCCGCGTTTGAGGGCGATGGGGGTTTTCATGGGGCAGTGCCTGAGAGAGGCGACGCAGTCGCCTTCAGCGGGCTATCGCCCTTGGGGGTTGGCCGAAGCGCCCGCGACTTCGTCATCCACGGGCGGAGCGGGAGCGAAGCGGACACGCAGACCCGAGGATCCATGCCGTGACGTTGATCGACAGCGGAGCAGATCAGCACCGCAGCAGCGCTCTGAAGTCGCGGCATGGATCCTAGGGTCTGCGCCGCGTCGCTGCGCTCCTTGCTTCGCCCTAGGATGACGACGGCGTGGTGGTGGGCAGCTGATATCAAACCTGCTTCTCCAGAAACTCGTCCTCATAGGGGAAGCGCGACAGGAGTTCGGTTCCGGTGTCGGTGATCAGGATCTCGTCCTCCAGCTTGACGCCCTCGCGGCCGCCCTTCTCGCCAATATAGCTTTCCACGCTCACCACCATGCCTGGCACGATATGGCCGTCGCGGCCATAGGTCTCGTAGTCCATGGCATGGGCGATGAACGGCGTTTCGCCATGCATGCCGACGCCGTGCATGACCGAGGTGTAGCGCTGGTCGACGAAACGGTCGGGGATTTTCCAGGCCTTTTCGGCGATCTCGCGGAAGGCCATGCCGGGCTTGACGATCCCGATGTTGTGCTGAACCTGGTCATGCGCCATGCGGTAGAGCGATTTCTGGTAGGGCGTAGGCTTGCCCGGCCCGCAGCGGAAGGTACGGGAGAAGTCGGAATAGTAGCCGTAGCAGCCGATGGTGTCGGTATCGAGCGCCAGCAATTCGCCGGGCCGGATCTTGCGGCCGCTGGCTTCGTTGAACCACGGATTGGTGCGCTGGCCGGAGGTCAGCAGCCGGGTCTCGATGAATTCGCCGCCCTGGCGGATGACCTCGCCATACATGATGGCGAACAGGTCGTTTTCCGATACGCCGGGCTTGATCGCCTCGCGCACCGCATAGACGGCGGCCTCGGCGCCGGCCATCGACACCTGCAGACATTTGACTTCCTCGGGCGTCTTCACCGCGCGCACCGCGAGGATCTCGCCCTGGCAGTCCCGGACCTCGCAGCCGCGCTTTTCCAGCGCGAGGGCCTGCAGATGGCTGCAACGGTCGAGGCCGAGCTTCATCGAGCCGCCGCCGTGCTGCTTCAAAAGCTCGGCGATCTCATCGGCGAAGGGGCCGGCGGTTTCGTCGTCGCGGCCGGAGACCGACGACCAGACCAGCTTGGAAGGACGCGCCTCGTCGATCGTGTCGAGCACCATCGAGACATGGTAGCTCTGCGGGTATTCGAACAGCACGATCGGCCCGACGGTGGGGATGAAGAAGTAGCGGGTCGAGTTGCGCAGGAAATAGCCGAACATGTTGCGCGAGCCGGTGGCGTAGCGCTGGTTGTAGGGGTCGAACAAAACGACGCCGCCATAACCCGCCTCGCGCATCCAGCCGCGCAGCTTGGCCAGCCGGCCTTTGCGCAGGGCGTCGGCGTCGATGAAGGACGGCTCGGTGTCGGACAGCCACATGCCGCCGGCCGGATCGGCCGCGGCGGGGTGGCGCATGCGATCCTTGAAGTCGACGTCCTCGGTGCTGTCGGGATCGAATACGACGATGCTCATGGGTGTGCGGCCTTGGCTGGGTTGCGAGGTCTGAGCATGGCGCATGAGGGGCGAGAGCATTGTGCGGAAAACCGCGTGGGTTGTGCGGGATGCCGCTGACCTTACTTACGTGGCGCTACCCCCGCACCCTAATGCCGCCTCGCCAGCTTCGGCGGATGCCCATGCTCCTCGCGAAAGGCCCGGGCAAAGCTCGACATCGAGGCAAAGCCGCAGGCGAGCGCCACGTCGCGCACGGCGAGCGTCGAATGCGCCAAGAGGTCGGCGGCGCGCTTCAGCCTGAGGCGCCGGTAGTAGCCATTGGGCGAGATGGCGAGTTCGGAGCGAAAGCTGCGTTCGAGCTTGTCGGACGACACGCCGAGCCTGGCCGTCAGCTCGGCCATGCCCAGCCTTTCCTCGACCGCATCCTCCATGATGGCGATGGCCGACAGCACCAGCTCGTTCTGGACGCCGGTCCGCAGGCGCAGCGGCATCATCTTGCGGTCGATGCTGGAGCGCAGCTGGCTGTGCACGAACCATTCGGCGACGCCGGCGGCGAGCTCGGCGCCGTAGTCGCGGGTGATGATCTCCAGCATCATGTCGAGGCTGCCGACGCCACCGGCCGAGGTGAAGCGCTTGCGGTCGATGACATAGAGGTCGCGCCTGAGCTCGATGTTGGGGAAGGCCTCGGTGAAGGCGGCCTGGCTGGTCCAGTGCAAGGTGCAGGCATGGCCATCGAGCAGGCCGGCGCGAGCGAGAAAGAACGCCGCGTCCGCCACCGCGCCGATATGGGCGCCGTTGCGCAGGCTTTTGCGGATCCAGTTGGCGGCGTCCTCGGCGACGAGGTGATCGGCATCGCCACCCGAGCAGACGACGATGCGGTCGACCTTGGGCGCATCCTCGGCGTAAAAGCCCGGCTGGATGACGACGCCGTTCGAGGCCTCGACCGGGCCTGGGGTCGCCCCGACGATAATCCAGCGATAGCACTGCCGCTTGGCCAGCACATTGGCGGCGCGCAGCGGCTCGATGACCGAGCTGAACGCCATCATCGGAAAGCCTGGAAACACCAGCACGGCGAAGGTGAGGGGCGTCTCGGCGGATTTTGGTGGGGCGTGCGCTGCCATGGGGCGCTACAATTCGGGCAGATGGGGTTCGGGGTCAACCGGGTGGTGGAGGTTGGCGCCGCCCCTCACCTGCCTACCGGCATCCTCTCCCCGTATAGTGACGGGGAGAGGGACGCTGTCATCGATGGTTTCGCCAATCACCAGCATTGCAAGGAGGACGACGGCGTTGCGACCAGCCTCTTTCTCCCCGTCACTATACGGGGAGAAATGCCCGGCAGGGCAATGAGGGGCAGCGCCGACATTGGTAAATATTCACGCGTGCGAGCTGCGGCGTGCCTAACCCCCCAGCGCCTGGTCCAGATCCGCGATCAGATCGTCGCCATCCTCGATGCCGGCCGACAACCGCACCAGCGAATCCGAAATGCCGATCTCCGTCCGCTTCTCGGCCGGGATCGAGCCATGCGTCATCAGCGCGGGGTGTTCGATCAAGCTCTCCACCCCGCCGAGGCTTTCGGCCAGCGTGAACAGTTGCGTGCGTTCGAGGAAGCGCTTTGTGCCGGCAAGGTCGCGGTCGAGCACGGCTGATATCATGCCGCCGAAGGCGTGCATCTGCCGTTTGGCAATGTCGTGCTGCGGATGGCTGGCGAGGCCGGGATAGATGACGCGGCGCACGTCTTTGCGGCCTTCCAGCCATTGCGCGATCTTGAGGCCATTGGCGGAATGGCGCTCCATCCTGAGCGCCAGCGTCTTCAGGCCGCGCAGCGCCAGAAAACTGTCGAACGGGCCTGAGATGGCGCCGATGGCGTTCTGCAGGAATTTCAGCTGGGCGGCGAGATCCTTGTTGTCGCCGACCACGGCGACGCCGCCGACCATGTCGGAATGGCCATTGAGATATTTGGTCGTCGAGTGGACGACGATGTCGATGCCGAGTTCCAGCGGCCGCTGCAGATAGGGGCTGCAAAACGTGTTGTCGGCGACGGTGAGAACGCCCCTGCGTTTGGCCAGTGCGGCGACACCTTCGAGGTCGACGATGCGCAGCAGCGGGTTGGTCGGCGTCTCGACCCAGAGCAATTTTGTTTCGGGGCGGATCGCCGCCTCGACGGCGGCGAGGTCGGTGAAGTCGACGAAGCTGACCTGCAGGTTGGCCGAGCGCTTGCGCACCCGCTCCATCAGCCGGAAGGAGCCGCCATAGATGTCGTCGGTGGCAACGATATGGGCGCCGCTGTCGAGCAACTCCAGCACGGTGGCGATCGACGCCAGCCCGGAGGCGAAGGCGAAGGCTGCCGTGCCGCTTTCAAGGTCGGCCACCGCGCGCTCGAAGGCAAAGCGCGTCGGGTTCTGGCTGCGGGCATATTCAAAACCCTTGTGCACGCCGGGCGACTGCTGGCCATAGGTCGAGGTGGCGTAGATCGGCACCATCACCGCGCCGGTCAGCGGGTCGTGGCTCTGGCCGCCATGGATGGTGCGCGTCGAAAAGGCCAGGCGGTTCTTGCCCGATGAAGATGGGCCTGGTGGCGGGGTGTGGGTGGTCATCGTGCGCGCCTCAAATGGTTGATCAGGTCGATGCGGGTTATCAGGCCGACGAACTCGTCGCCGTCGAAGATGATGGCGACCTCGTTGCGGTCGAACACCGGCAGCAGCGCGTCCAGCGTCTGGCTCGCCTGCAGCGTGTGCAGGTTGGAGGTCATCGCCGTGCGCACCGGACCGTTGAAGCGCTCCCAGCGGCCGTCATAGGGACCGTCGACATGGGCGAGGATATCGCTCTCGTCGACGATGCCGACGAGCTTGCCGTTGTCGAGCACCGGCAGCTGCGAAACATCGGAGCGGCGCATGCGGCCATAGGCGTTGAGCAGGCTTTCGTCCGGGCCGACATAGACGGTGTCGCCGGTGCGGTGCGTGCGCATCACCAGGTCGCGCAGGTCGCCATGCTGCTCGTGCTCGGCCAGGCCCTGTTCGGCCAGCCAGAAGTCGTCGAACACCTTCGACAGATATTTGTTGCCGCTGTCGCAGACGAAGGTGACAACGCGCTTGGCGACAGTCTGTTCGCGGCAATAGCGCAGAGCGGCCGACAGCAGCGTGCCCGACGACGAACCGGCCAGAATGCCTTCCTTCGACAAGAGGTCGCGAACGGCCAGCATGCTCTGCTTGTCTGATATGGCGTAGGCCTTTTTCACCAGCGACAGGTCGGCATTGGGCGGCACGAAATCCTCGCCGATGCCTTCCACCGTCCAGCTGCCGGCCTCTTCCATCTTGCCGGTCTTGATCAGCGGCGCCAGCACCGAGCCGACCGGATCGGCCAGCACCATCTCGGTCTTCGGCGACACTTTGGCGAAGTAGCGGCCAAGCCCGGTCAGCGTGCCGCCCGAACCGACGCCGACGACCACCGCGTCGACATCGCCGTCGAGCTGGGCGAAGATTTCGGGACCGGTTGTGGTTTCATGCGCCAGCGGGTTGGCCGGGTTGGCGAACTGGTTGGCATAGAAAGCGCCGGGCACCTCGGCGGCGATCTTCTCGGCCATGTCCTGATAATATTCGGGGTGGCCCTTGCCGACGTCGGAGCGGGTCATATGCACCTCGGCGCCGAGCGCGCGCAGATGCTGGATCTTTTCGCGCGACATCTTGTCGGGCACGACCAGCACGATGCGATAGCCCTTGGGGATGCCGACCTGGGCGAGGCCAAGGCCGGTATTGCCGGCGGTCGCCTCGACGATGGTGCCGCCCGGCCTGAGCTTGCCCTGTTTTTCGGCGGCGGCGATCATCGACAGGGCGATGCGGTCCTTGATCGAGCCGCCGGGATTCTGGCTTTCGAGCTTGATGAACAGCCGGCACTTGCCGGTGTCGAACTTGGTCAGTTCGACCACAGGCGTCTGGCCGATCAGGTCGAGAACCGACGCATAGGGCGGACGCAGGCGGGATGTTGTGCTTCCCAAGGGGGCGCTTTCCGACGGCGCGCTGCCTGCTGCGGCGATCTTCTGCTCGCTCATATCGATGCTCCATGATCAAGCGACCGCCTCTGGGCAGAGCGGCAGCGTATCCTCTTTTCCAGCCCTTTGCAGTCGGAAAGAAGATAGATCGTGCCAATCAACCGGCCAGATGGAGAATGTCATTCCAGGTTTGGGGCCAGAATTTGCAGCTTGGAGCGTTCCACCCTGACAGGCTGATTTCCTCGACACGGCCACCGGCCGTTTCCACGCACCATCTCGTTCGTTGCGAGCTGCAATTTCCGCATGCTAGCCGGGATGCATGAGGCGCCCTGATGCGGTCGCGGATGGCGCCGGCAGCCATGGATCGCGAGCGGGTTGGTTCGGGGCCAAACGCAGAGAAACCTTCAATGAAGATCATCGCCTATGACAACTTCAAACCCGGCGTCACCATCGACGATTTGAAACCCTATCTGCGCGACGAGGTCTCGAATGTCTGGCGGCTTTGGAAGGCGGGGATCGTGCGCGAAAACTACGCACGCGCCGATGTCGGCGGTGTGATCATCGTCTTCGAGCTCGACAGCGTCGAGGCGGCCAGGCGCTACACCGACGACTTTCCGCTGTCGAAGGCAGGGCTGCTGGAATGGCATTTTCTCGCCTTCGACGCCGCACCATTACCGCTCGAATATCTGTTCGACCCCACCGTCGACATCGCCCAACCCTGGGACCGGACGGCCGCATGATCCGGTCAAGCGAAGGCATCGAGATCCCGACCAATATGGCGGAGTGGTGCGATCCGCCCCGCATGGCGCTGGTGATCTACGACATGCAGGTCGGCATCTGCCGCCAGATCGCCGGTGCGGCTGATATCGTCGAACGCACCGGCATCGCGCTCGAAGCGGCCCGCTCGGCGGGCATGCGGGTGGCGTTCACGCGCCATTTGTCCCTGCCGCGCAAATGGATGGGCGCAACCCAGCTGCGCACCGCCATGGCCTGGCAGCGGCGCGACCGCCCCGACACGGTCGAGCCGTGGTTTCCGCGCGATGCCGAAGCCACGCAAATCGTCCCCGAACTCGCGCCACGCGCCGATGAAGCCGTGTTCGACAAGCTGACCATGTCGGCCTTCGATTCCACCGCGCTCAGCTTCGCCTTGCGGGATTGTGGGGTGCGTGCTGTCGCGCTCGCCGGAGTGGCGATGGAAATCGGCATCGAGCCGACGGTTCGGCAGGCGACCGACAATGGCTTCGTGGCGGTGGTGATCGAGGACGCCTGCGGCTTCGGCAACCGGGAAGCGCGCGACCGGTCGATGGCCACGCTGGGCTTCCTTGGCGAAGCAGTCGTCACCGATGTCGCGGGTTTTTGCGGCGCGCTCGCCACTGGGAGATGAGCGCCTTGTCAGGCCTCGATCTCGGTGCGGAAGCGGACGCCGACAGCGCGTCCGTGCACGTCACCCCAGTCGTAGAGCGCCTGCAAGGGGGCCGCCAGATCGCGGCCACGGTCGGTCAAGGTGTAGCGCCCCTTGCCATCGGGCGACGCCTCCAGCACGACAAAGCCGATGTCGACGAGATCGGCCAGCCGCTGCGTCAACATCTTGTCGGACAGCGACGGGATCGTCCGCCGCAGTTCGGAATAGCGCATCGGCTGTTGCTTGATCCGCGCCAGGATCACCGTCCTCCATTTGCCGCCGAGCGCATCGAGCGCGAACTCGACCGGACAGCCGTAAAGTCTACCGCGTTGGGTCATGCGCGCATCGTAGGCAAGGCCGGGAAGCGACGGAAGCAGAATTTGCCAGGCCATGTGGCCAGCTAGGCGCCGCACGGCCGCGTCCGTATCTGTCGGCAACAGGCTTCAAGGGGAGAGCGACGATGAGTGTACGGGATGCCAATCCGGTCAATGCGCTGAAGCCTAAGCGCGTGGCGATCGTTATCGCCAACCCGGCTGTCTCGACCACGACCGGATGGCCGGTCGGCTTTTGGTGGAGCGAGCTCACCCACCCGTGGTTCGCCTTCACAGAACGCGGCTACGCGGTGGAGATTTTTTCGCCCGATGGCGGCAAATGCGAGGCCGATGCGCTGAGCGACCCGCGCGATCCATCGGGCTATTCCGAGACCGACCTTATCTCGCTCGGCTTCCTGTCGAGCCCGAAGCTTGCGGCCCTGGTCGACAACACGCGGCCGGTGGCGGAGATCGAGGTCGAAAGTTTTGACGCGATTGTCGTCGCCGGCGGCCAGGCGCCGATGTTCACCTATGAACACGCGACAGGCCTGCAACGGACATTCGTCGCCTTCCATGAAGCCGGCAAAGTAGCCGCCGCTTTGTGCCACGGCACCGCGCTGCTGCGCTATGCCCAGCGCGCGGACGGATCGCTGCTCGTGGCCGGCAAGACGGTGACGGGCTTCGCCAATGTCGAGGAGGATTTTGCCGACAAGGCGACCTGGGAGATAGGCGCGCTCGAGCGTGGAAAGCATCTGATGCCGTGGCGGATCGAGGATGAGTTGAAGGCCCTCGGCGCCAACTACATCTACGCCGGGCTGTGGCGTCGCTTTGCCGTGCGCGACGGCAATTTGATCACCGGGCAGCAGAATTTCTCGGGCGCGGAGACCGCGCGCGTCGTTTGCGAAGCGCTAGGCGGCTAGGCTTCTAGCCGAGCAGCCGCTTGCTCAGCCTGGCGCATTGAACGCGAATGTCGGGAATGGCGTCGATCTCGAAGAAGGTGCCGCGCGTCAGCGGGCCGACGGCCAGGATCTTGGCCGAAACAGTGCCGTCGCTGGCGAGGATCTCGCAATTGGCCGACACGTCGAGGCCGATGCGCAGCGGATCCGGTCGCGCCAGGCCGCGGTCGACCAGCGAGCACACGACGCTGTTCGACGAGGTCGAGATGTCCCTGACGATGCCGGCGCAATCATAGATACGGGCGACCTCGAATGTCTCGAGGCGCTGCGTGTGGCGCGACTGGACCTCGACCGCCAAGTCGCCGTCCCGCGCGATGTCGACAACGCGCCCGGCGACCAGGCGGATGCGGCCGGATTGCACGGCCTCGGTCACGCGGGCATAGACTTCGGGCGCCATGCGATGGCGGTGGATGTCCCACCAGGCCTTGGTGTGTTCGACGAAGCGGCGCTTGGCGGATGCGGGCCAGTTCTGCCAGATCTTCTGGTTGAACGGCCGCAAGCCGTCGACGACGTCGCGCCAGTCGATGCCGGCCTTCTGGTTCTCCTTGATCAGGTCGCGGAACCAGCCGACGAAATAGGACAATTGGGTGCCGAGCGGAATGTCGGCGACGTCGAGCTTGATCGGATTGCCCTTGCGATGCGGCGAGGGCAGCAGGCCGCGCCGCGACACCGCGATGATGTCGCCGCGATGGCCGCGCTGCTCTAGGGAGAGGAAGGCGTCGACCATGCTGAGACCAGTGCCCAGCACCATGACGCGGCTGTCCGAGGGCAGTGCCGTGTCGGCTTCCGAGCCCATCCTGATCGCATGCCCCTGCGCCGGCTCCTCGTCATGGCCGGTGGCCAGCACGGCGAGATGGGCGACGACGCTGGTGCCGTTGGCCAGCGCGACCTCGACGCCGGAGGTGGTCGGCGTGATCGAGAGGCTCTCCTCGCGGATCAGGCGCAACCGGCCGGTTTCGCGCTCGCGCGTTTCCAGCTCGTCGAGCAATTCCTTGAGGTAACGGGCATAGAGGCTGCGCGGTGCGTAGACCGGCGCCTGGTCCGGGGCAGCCAGGCCGCGCTCCAGCAGCCAGCGCCAGAAATTGCCGGGATCGTCGGCATAGGCGCTCATGCCGGCGGCACTGACATTCAGCACATGCGCCGACAGCAGCGTCGAATAGGCGATGCCCTGGCCGAAATGCGGGCGCTTTTCGATCAACGTGACGCGCAGATCGGGATTGGGCGATTTCAGGAGATGCGCGGCCATCACCACGCCGCTGGCGCCGCCGCCGACAATGATGATCGAGTTGGCGCGCCCGGTCATGCGCCCGGCCTTGTGCGAAATGCGCGCGTCAGGCCTGGACCTTCACCGGCAGGTCGTCGATGCCCTTCGCGACCGGAAGGTCGTCGATGGCGATATCGCGCATCTCGGCGAGGCTGCGCTGATCGAGCACCTCGGCGATCGCCTGCCGGACCTCGAGCATCAGATGTCGGACTTGGCATGTCGCCTCGTTGCAATCTTCACAGCGCTGGTACTGGGTGCGGCTGGCGCAAGGAATCGGCGCCAGCGGCCCGTCGAGCACGCGCACGACATGGCCCACCTTGATCTCGTCGGCAGGCCGCGCCAAGCGATAGCCGCCCTCCTTGCCCTTGCGGCTCTGGACGAAGCCGGCATTGCGCAGCTCGCCGAGGATGGCGTCGAGAAATTTCTTCGGGATGTTGTTGCCGGTAGCGATGTCGTTGACGAAAGCGAGCTGTCCGGCCGGCAGTTGCGCGAGGTGTACGAGCGCCTTGAGGCCGTACTTGCCCTTTTTCGTGAGCATGAGATCAAAATTTCTCTGTCATGCGACGGCGCGGAACCATCGGTTGCGAAACGCCTGGCGTGCGTTCCCGCCGCGTCCAAGCCCACATGACACATAAATTCTAGTGACATGATGTACAAGCCGAGAGCTGTTGATTTTGCTTCGTTTTCAAGCCGCTATGGCCATTTTGTCAGGACTTTGTGCCCGCAGGGACACAACGGCACGGCTTTGACGGCCAAAGCGCGTCGTCAGCGATCATCGCGATACGGTGGCCGCTCATCGTCGCCTCCAGTTCCCAATGTCGATAAGATTACTATACTTACCTTCGAACACGCGGAACAGGTTTTTAAATCCACGGCTATTTGAGGCATGGATTTGCCTGGGATGGGGCAGGACAGGAATTCTCGTTCATTCTGGATGGCGTCCCCAGCTGTCGACAGTCCCGACCTCGTCATCCACGGGCGGAGCAGGAGCGAAGCGACGTCGCGGAGACCCGACGAAGCTGGTGGGCTTCACCGACCTCCAAAGACCGCAGCCTCCTTGTCCGCTTCGGCACCGCACCGCCGATGCATTTTTTCTAATAAGCCTGTCCTGGCTGGAAGGATTTAACTCTACAAGAACGATAGAATTAGCGGACTATCATAGGGCATTCCGGTTTTCTCTTTTTCAGGAGCCCTTCATGTCCACAATTTCGCGACGCATCATTCTGCTTTCATCGGCGGCCCTTGCGGGTGCTGCCTTCCTCGGCCCGGCCTTTGCCGACGACCTCAAGATCACCATCGGCTACCAGACGGTGGTCGAACCTTCGAAAGTGCCGCAGGCCGACGGCACCTATGAAAAGGCGACCAAGGCGGCCATCGACTGGCGGAAATTCGATTCCGGCGCCGATGTCATCGCCGCGGTCGCTTCCGGCTCGGTCGACATCGGCTATCTCGGCTCGAGCCCGCTGGCGGCTGCGGCGAGCCGCGAGCTGCCGATCCAGACCATCTTCGTCGTCGGCCTGATCGGCGAGTCCGAAGCGCTGGTTGCCCGCAACGGCGCCGGCATCGAGAAGGTCGCCGACCTCGCCGGCAAGAAAGTAGCCGTGCCTTTCGTTTCGACGACGCATTACAGCCTGCTCGCCGCGCTGAAGCATGAGGGCGTCGATCCGAAGTCGGTCGAGATCCTGAATCTGCGGCCACCGGAAATCGCGGCGGCCTTTGCGCGCGGCGACATCGATGCGGCCTATGTCTGGGATCCTGCGCTCGGCCAGATCAAGACGACGGGCAAGGTCGTGCTGGACTCTTCGCAGGTTGCCGCCTGGGGCGCGCCGACCTTCGATGCCTGGATCGTGCGCACCGACTTTGCCGAGAAGAACCCGGAAGCGGTGCGCGACTTCGTCAAGGTGACGGGCGCGTCCTATGCCGAATTCCTGGCCAAGCCGGATGCGTGGTCGGTGTCGTCGCCGCAGGCGGCCAAGATTGCCAAGCTCACCGGCGCCAAGCTGGAGGAGGTGCCGCAGCTGCTCAAGGGCTATGTCTTCCCGACGCTGGAAGAACAGGCGTCGGACAAGTTCCTCGGCGGCGGCACGGTCAGGGCGGTCGAGGCAACCTCCGCCTTCCTCAAGGAGCAGGGCAAGATCGACGCCGTGCTGCCTGACTATTCCAAATACGTGTCGTCGAAATATGTCACCGAGGCGCTGGCCTCAAACTGAGCGCAATGAACCCGACGCGCGCGGATTTTCTTCCCTGACGCCGCGTGCTGACTGCCCCGGGACTGCTGACGAGGAGCGGTTCCGGGGCAGTCGGATTCTCCATTCGTTTGAACATGATCTCTAGCGAAAACCCGACGCCACTTTTCGGGATCATGCTCTAGAACCTCCTGCGAGGGCTCCATGTCGCATCTCGTGCTCGAAGGAATTTCGATCCACTATGACGGCCAGCCGACGCCCCCCGTCGAACGGGTGTCGATCGACGTTGCCAAGGGTGATTTCGTCGTGCTGGTCGGCCGCTCCGGCTGCGGCAAGACCTCGCTGCTCAATGTCGCCGCCGGCCTGGTCGCGCCGGCGCGCGGCTCCGCCGCCATCAATGGCAAGCCGATCACCGGGCCTGGCTCTGACCGGGCGGTGGTGTTCCAGAACGATGCGCTGTTTCCGTGGCTGACGGCGCGCGAGAACGTTGCCTTCGCGCTGCGGCTGCGCGGTGTCAGGCCAGCCGAGCGGGCGCGCCGTGCTGATGAATTGCTTGATCTGGTGAAGCTCGCGGACGCCGGCGACAAGCGCATCTGGGAGCTTTCCGGCGGCATGCGCCAGCGTGTCGGCCTGGCCCGGGCGCTGGCCGCCGAACCCGAATTCCTGCTGCTCGACGAACCGCTCGGAGCGCTCGATGCGCTGACACGCGAGCGCATGCAGACGACGCTGCTCGACCTGTGGACGGCAAGCGATGTCGGCGTGCTGATGGTGACGCATGGCATCGAGGAGGCGCTGGTGCTCGCCACCCGCATCGTCGTGCTGGCACCCGGACCGGGCCGAGTGGTGCAAACCTTCGAGCCCGGCTTCTCCAGGCGCTACGCGGCCGGCGAGGCCATTCGCTCCATAAAGGCCGACCCGGCCTTCGCCGCGGCGCGCGGCGAGCTGACCGACGCGATCTTCGAAGGAGAAGCGGCATGACCATTTCCTCCTATACGGAACGGCCGGGCCACAAGGTCGACGAGGCCGACGGCCTGTCGGTGCCATGGTCGCGACCCAGTCCGAAGCGCAAAGGCGTTTCGGCGCGCATGGTCAGCGCGGTCACCATCCTGGTGGTGCTGGCGGTGTGGGCGCTTTCGGCCCGACTGCAACTGGTGTCGCCGGTTTTCCTGCCTTCGCCTGCCGCCGTGTGGAACAAGTTCATCGTCGTCGCTCGCGACGGCTTCGTCGATGCGACACTGCTGCAGCATGCCGTCGCCAGCCTGGCCAGGGTGTTTGCCGCGCTGATCGCCGCCATCCTGATTGGCGTGCCGGTTGGTCTGGCCATCGGCATCAGCACTGTCGGGCGCGGCATCTTCGATCCGCTGCTCGAATTCCTGCGGCCGATCCCGCCGCTCGCCTACCTGCCGCTGGTCATCATCTGGTTCGGTATCGGCGAGCCGTCGAAGATCCTGGTGATCGCCATCGCCATGCTGGCGCCGGTCGCGCTGTCGACCGCCTCGGGCGTGCGCGGCGTCTCGCAGGAGCGCATCAATGCGGCCCGCTCGCTTGGCGCGACGCGCGCCCAAGTGGTCCGCCATGTGATCCTGCCCAGCGCGCTGCCGTCGATCCTGACCGGCTTGCGCATCGCGCTCGGCGCCGGCTGGTCGACGCTGGTCGCCGCCGAACTGGTGGCGGCGACGCGCGGACTTGGCTTCATGATCCAGTCGGCCGCCCAGTTCCTCGTCACCGACGTGGTGGTGATGGGCATACTGGTGATCGCGGCCATCGCCTTCGTGCTCGAATTCACCATCCGCAGAATCGAGCGCGTGCTCGTCCCGTGGGCGGGAAAGGAATGATCGGAAAAGGGAGAATGACGATGACCCATTCCACCGCCGTGCTGTTCAGCCATTTCGGCGCCTGGCTGCTCAGCCTTTCCAGGGACAAGGCGCACAGGCTGCAAGAGGACGGCCCGGCGTCGCCGACGCCAGTCCAATTGCAGGCCAGGCACAACCGCCTGCCACCGCGCGACGAGAGTTTTTACTGGGCCTGGCAGTATTGGTCGCAGTGAAGGGCGGCGGTGCCGGTTGGCGTCGATCGGCAGCGAACGTCGACACTCAGCAGCCAGTCGCACGCCCTCTTCGTGATCCACGGGCGGAGCGGGAGCGAAGCGGACGCGCAGACCCGAGGATCCATGCCGTGACGTTTGAGCGCTGCGGCGGTGCAGAAGTTTGTGCGATGTCGGCAGGACAGAGGGAGTGGGAAGGATCGCTACAGAGCAAGCTTCTCTTCTGCGCCGCTGCATTTTCCTCGTCGTCACGGCATGGATCCTAGGGTCTCCGCGACGTCGCTTCGCTCCTGCTCCGCCCTAGGATGACGAAGGCATGGGGCTTCCAGCAAATCGCCTGCGTTGGTGATTTGCGCCGATCGGCAGCAAAACAATTCCATCTTTCCCACCTAACTCGCAAAATCGTTTCTCTACTAAGTTTATAGACCTACCTAGCCTGATCCATCTTCCACCCGGCGAGGACATTTCCCGACGCCGATCCGCATCGAAGGAGAGGGATCATGTTCAACCTAACAAGACGTGTTTTCGGCATCGGCCTGCTGGCGGCCAGCGTTGCCATGTCGTTCGGCGCCGCGACGCAGGAGCTGAAGCAGTTCAGCATCGGCTATCAGAAGACCGGCCTGCCGGTGATCGCCAGGCAGCAGCAGGTGATTGAAAAGGCGCTGAGCGACAAGGGCGTCACAGTGAAGTGGGTCGAGTTCACCGCCGGTCCGCCGCTGGTCGAGGCGCTCAATGTCGGCGCCATCGATGCCGGCTGGACAGGTGATGCGCCGCCGATCTTCGGCCAGTCGGCCGGCGCCAACATTGTCTATGCGGCAGCACTGCCGGCCAACGGCGACGGCGAGGCGATCTTCGTCAAGCCGACGTCGCCGATCCAGTCGGTCGCCGACCTCAAGGGCAAGCGCGTCGGCGTCGGCAAGGGCACCAGCGCGCATAATCTGCTCGTCGCGGCTTTGGAAAAAGCGGGCGTTCCCTTCGACCAGATCACGACGGTCTATCTCAGCCCGGCCGATGCGGCCGCCGCCTTCGCCAGCGACCAGATCGACGCCTGGGCCGTCTGGGATCCGTTCTTCGCCATCGCCGAAACCCGCTACCAGCCGCGTGTGCTGGCCCGCTCCAGCGAGGTGCTCAAGGTCAACACCTATTTCCTCGCCAACAAGGATTTCGCCAAGGCGCATCCCGAGATCGTCACCACGACGATCACAGCCCTTGGCGAGGCGGCGAAATGGGCCGACCAGAACCGCGACAAGGTGGCCGCGGCGCTGCACGAGGTGACCGGGGTGCCGCTCGATGCGCAGACCATCGCCGCCAACCGCACCAAGTTCGGCATCTTTCCGATCACCGACGAGATCATCGCCGGCCAGCAGGCCACCGCCGACCGCTTCTACAAACTCGGGCTGATCCCGAACGCGGTGCGGATTTCCGACGCGGTGTGGACCGCACCGGGCAATTGATTTTTGTCCAGGCGGCGCCGGGTGAGACCACCCGGCGCCGTCTCCCGTTTTCGCCTGCATCTCCGAGAGGCCTGCCATGACCGCGTTAGCCAGCCCACTTGATTTCTTCTGGTTCATCCCGACGCATGGCGATGGTTCCTATCTCGGCTCCGAGCAACAGCAGCGGCCGCCGGAGTTCGGCTATTTCAAGGAGATCGCCCAGGCGGTCGACCGGCTCGGCTTTCCCGGCGTGCTGTTGCCGACCGGGCAGAACTGCGAGGATTCCTGGATCACCGCGACAGGCCTCGCGACACTGACCGAAAGACTCAAATTCCTCGTTGCACTTAGGCCCGGCGTGACGCTGCCGACCTTCGCCGCCCGCCAGACGGCGGCCCTCGGCCGGCTGAGCAACGGTCGCCTGTTGCTCAATGTCGTGGTCGGCGGCAACCCGACCGAACTCGCCGGCGACGGCGTCTTCCTGCCGCATGACGAGCGCTATGCCCAGGCGCATGAATTTTTGACCATCTGGCGCGGCCTGGTGTCGGGCGAACGCGTCAATTTCGACGGCAAATACTACCGCGTCGAGAACGGCCGCCTCGACCTTCTGCCGCTGCAGGAGCGGCCGCCGCTCTATTTCGGCGGATCGTCTGATGCCGGGCAAGATCTCGCCGCCGACCTCGTCGACATGTACCTGACCTGGGGCGAGCCGCCGGCACAGGTTGCCGAGAAACTCGCCTCGGCACGCAGCAAGGCGGCGCTGCGCGGCCGCACGCTGCGCTTCGGCATCAGGCTGCATTTTATCGTCCGCGAAACCGAGGACGAAGCCTGGCGCGCCGCCGACCGGCTGATCAGCCACGTCACCGATGCCCAGATCGAAAACGCGCAGGCGCGCTTCCTCAACCAGATGGACTCGGTCGGCCAGCGCCGCATGGCCGAACTGCATGGCGGCCGCCGCGACCGGCTGGTGGTGTCGCCCAACCTGTGGGCCGGCGTCGGGCTGGTGCGCGGCGGCGCCGGCACGGCACTGGTCGGCACGCCGGAGCAGATCACCGAACGCATCCGCGAGTATCAGGCGATCGGCATCGATACCATCATCGGCTCGGGCTACCCGCATCTGGAGGAAGCCTATCGCGTCGCCGAGCTTTTATTCCCTCGGCTCGGGCTCGGCACCAGGCGGCTCAGGGCGCGCGAAGACATCGCCAACGAATTCTCAGTCGGCTTCCATGGCGCGGCTCGCCTGCAGGCCGCGTCATGAGCTTTTCCACGCGGCTCCACAGGAACGGCATCGGCTGGCTGCTGCCGGTGCTGGTGATTGCCGGCTGGGAAATCGCCAGCCGCGCCGGTTTGATGCCGCCCAACGTGCTGCCGGCGCCAAGTGCCGTCGCCGAGGCCTTCTGGCGGCTGACGCTATCGGGCGAACTGATCCGCAACATCGGCGTCAGCACGGCGCGCGCGCTTGCCGGCTTCGCCGTCGGCGGCTCGATCGGCTTTGCGCTCGGCCTTGCCAACGGGCTGTCGACGCTCAGCCGTGGCCTGACCGACACGACGCTGCAGATGATCCGCAACATTCCGCACCTGGCGCTGATCCCGCTGGTCATCCTGTGGTTCGGCATCGACGAGGAGGCAAAACTGTTCCTGGTGGCGCTCGGCGTGTTCTTCCCGATCTACGTCAACACGCTGCTCGGCATACAGAGCGTCGACCCGCAGCTGGTCGAGATGGGCCGCGTCTACGGCATGGATCGCCGCGCACTGTTTTTCCGGGTGATCCTGCCCGGCGCGCTGCCGGCGATCTTTGTCGGCCTGCGCTATGCCTTGGGCATCATGTGGCTGACGCTGATCGTCGCCGAGACGATTTCCGCGAGTTCCGGCCTCGGCTACATGGCCATGCAGGCGCGCGAGTTCCTGCTGATCGATGTCGTCGTGCTGTCGATCCTGATCTATGCGCTGCTCGGCAAGCTGGCCGACAGCCTTGCCCGCCTGCTCGAGCGACTGTCGCTCGGCTGGCATCCCGCCTTCCAGAACGCCTGAGGTTTTCAATGCCCGCAGCCAGCCTCGCCGCCGTCCGCTCGTTTGTCGCCGCGCCGCAGCAGCCGCAGCCGGAACAGACCATAGAAAGACCGCGCGCCTTTGCCTTCAAGGGTGTCGGAAAATCCTTTGGCGACAAGGTCGTTCTCGACGGCATCGATCTGGACGTGCCGGTCGGACAGTTCGTCGCCGTCATCGGCAAGAGCGGCTGCGGCAAGAGCACGCTTTTGCGGCTGCTGGCCGGACTCGACCGGCCGACGGCTGGAGCGTTGACATTTGGATCAGAAGAGGAAGGCCACAGCCGCACGCGCTTCATGTTCCAGGAGCCGCGCCTGCTGCCCTGGGCCAGCGTGGTGAAGAACGTCGAGGTCGGGCTGACCGGCATTGCCACGGGCGCCGACGCAAGGCAACGGGCGCTCGCCATTCTTGGCGAGGTCGGGCTCGCCGATCGCGCCGACGAATGGCCGTCGGTATTGTCCGGCGGCCAGAAGCAGCGCGTGGCGCTGGCCCGCGCGCTGGTCGGCCACCCGCAGATCCTGGCGCTCGACGAGCCGCTGGGCGCGCTCGACGCCTTGACCCGCATCGAGATGCAGCAGTTGCTGGAACGCATCTGGCTCGCCCAGAAGTTCACCGCCGTGCTGGTCACGCATGATGTCGCCGAGGCGGTCGCGCTCGCCGACCGGGTCGTGGTGATCAGCGCCGGCAAGATCGCGCTTGACCTCGATGTGCCCGTGGCCCGGCCACGCCGGCGCGGTTCGGTCGAGCTTGCCCGGCTTGAGGGCAAGATTTTGGATCGGCTGTTCGGCTAGCTTTATCGGGGCAGCACAACCCTTCGAGAGGGGGGGCGCGAAGGATCGCTAGCGCTTGTCCTGCACAGAGCAGCTCACCCCCGCGAACGGTTTGCCCACACCAGTCCCAGCAGGCCGACCAGCATGGTGACGAGGCCGACATAGAGCCATTGCGACTGGCCGGTCATGAAGCTGCCGCCGACCACGCCGATGCCCTGCAGCGACCACAGCGCGCCGATGGCAAGCACAATCAACGCCAGCAGATTTTTGGTCAGTCTCATTGACGGATCTCCCTTTCAAAGTCGATCGGTTGCGGCGCTGTGGGCGCGATGAATGAACTGAGGAAGGGACCCGACCGCGTTCACTTCTACTTGGATATCAACGCTCGATCTTGTCAAACAAGTCCCCGACTTCAGCATAAAGATCATCGAGAATTGATCACCGGCCTGCCGAAAATCCCTAACAGACTGTTACCCATCGACTCCAAACGTGTGCCATCGCCATGGAACCGCCAGATACTTGCCGCATTTGTCGCCTTATTCGACACATAACGGCTGGGGTCTGTCAAAAACGGAGCCATCCCCCAAATATGAATACTACAAAACAGACCGCGCTTGTCGCGGTAACGATCGCTGCTGGCCTGATGGCCGGCGCATCTTCGGCGGCCGCCGCCGGCCAGTGTGGCCGTGCCTCCTGGTACGCCCTGCACTCCAGGACCGCATCGGGCGAGCGCATGAACCCGTCGGCGTTGACCGCCGCCCACCGCACCTTGCCTTTCGGCACCAAGCTTCGGGTGACCAACCAGAACAACGGCCGCAGCGTCATCGTGCGCATCAACGATCGCGGTCCGTTCATCAGGGGTCGCGTGCTCGACCTGTCGAAGGGTGCCGCCGGCCAGCTCGGCTTCATCGGTTCCGGCCATACCGCCGTCTGCATGGCGCGCGTTTGATATTGCTATTGCTTGGACCAGGATCTTTCCGAAAACCGCAATCCACTTTCGGGATCATGGTCGGGTAGTCCGGCGCCAAGGCCGGACACATTTCGTACACACTTCGCAACGCACAGTGAGCCGGCTGCGCCGTTCGGGCCGGATTTTCAAGGCTTTGGACGAAAGAAGCGTTAGTCACGCCACGTGACGTATTGCATCGCAGCAATTAGTTGTTAACTTCCCCGCGAGATATATCAAAGGCATGGCGCTGCTCGTCGTCCCTTCGGTCGCAGGCAGCAGCGGGGTTCTCGATGTTCTACCAGCTCTATGAAATGAACCACGCCGCCATGCAGCCCGCGCGCCTTTATGCCGATGCGGTGCGCCTGTTCTACACCAATCCGCTCAATCCGTTTTCGCACACGTCCTGGGGCCGTTCGGTCGCGGCGACCGCCGAACTGTTCGAGCGCACCACGCGCCGCTACAGCAAACCGACATTCGGCCTCGACAAGACAGTGGTCGACTGGAAGAGCGTCGAGGTCACCGAGAAGACCGTGTGGTCGCGGCCGTTCTGCAATCTCGTCCGCTTTGAACGCGCTGTTCCCGCCGGGCGCCGCGCGGATCCGAAGCTGTTGATCGTGGCGCCGATGTCCGGCCACTATGCGACGCTGCTGCGCGGCACGGTCGAGGCGATGCTGCCCTATGCCGACGTGCATATCACCGACTGGGTCGATGCCCGCATGGTGCCGCTCGTCGACGGCAGTTTCGATCTCGACGATTATATCGACTACATCATCGACATGCTGCACGCGCTCGGCCCCGACACCCATGTGATGGCGGTGTGCCAGCCTTCCGTGCCGGTGCTTGCGGCCGTGGCGCTGATGGAAACGCGCGGCGACCCCTTCGTTCCCTCGACCATGACCTTGATGGGCGGCCCGATCGACACCCGCCGCAACCCGACCGCGGTCAATCTCCTGGCCGAGGAAAAGGGCATCGAATGGTTCCGCGACAATGTCGTGATGCAGGCGCCCTGGCCGGTGCCGGGCTTCGGCCGCGAGGTCTATCCCGGCTTCCTGCAGCTGTCCGGCTTCATGAGCATGAATCTCGACCGCCACATCATCGCCCACAAGGACTTCTTCATGCACCTGGTGAAGCATGATGGCGACAATGCCGAGAAGCACCGCGATTTCTACGACGAGTATATGGCTGTCATGGACCTGACGGCGGAATTCTACCTGCAGACCGTCGACACCGTCTTCGTGCGCCATGCCTTGCCCAAGGGCGAGATGACCCATCGCGGCATCAGGATCGATCCGTCGGATATCCGCAACGTCGCGCTGTTCACGGTCGAAGGCGAGAACGACGACATTTCCGGCCTTGGCCAGACCAAGGCGGCGCATGATCTGTGCCCCAACATCCCTGCCGACAAGAAGGCGCACTACATGCAGCCGGCGGTCGGCCATTACGGCGTATTCAACGGCTCGCGCTTCCGCTCCGAAATCGTGCCGCGCATCGTCGACTTCATCACCAGCTATGGTCGCCAGGACCGTGTTGCGGTGAAGCCGAAGCTGGTCGGCGTCGCCAGAAGATAGATCTCGCAGCGACAATCCGCGCCAGTTCGCCGGCAAAAGGCGGCCGGCCGGCCGATTCTGTTGCAGCCGATTCTGTTGCACAAGTGCCGCTGTCCTACCCCTCGGGTAACCATGCCAACAATCCGACCGTCGTCGTAATTGACACGGACTGTAAATCCCCCTTAACCTTTCGTTAATAACAAAGGGTGGACGGGGACAATGATATCCTCATCAATGGCGCGAAGGCTGCGCGTGTATGTGGCAGCCGGGCTGGCAGTAACGGGAGGCTGGGTGGCACCGGCTTTGGCGGCTGGAGCGATGGCGACCGGGGGCCTCACCTCGCAGCCGATCGGCCACTATGATTTCTGCAAGCTCCATCCGGGCGAATGCTCGATCCGCCCGAGCAATCTGGCGCCGGCCGCGATGACCGACGGGCTGATGCGCAAGCTGATCAACGTCACCGCCAGGGTCAACGCCGCCGTCAAGCCGATGAGCGACATGGAAATCTACGGCAAGGACGAAGTCTGGGCCTATCCCGACAAGGGCGTCGGCGACTGCGAGGACTATGTGCTGGAAAAGCGACGCCAGCTTTCGCGCATGGGCATCTCGCTTGCCGACCTTCTGATGACCGTCGTGCGCAAGCCCGACGGCGAGGGCCATGCGGTGCTGACGGTGCGCACCGACAAGGGCGACTATGTGCTCGACAATCTGAACGACAAGGTCAAGTCGTGGGACCAGACCGGCTACCGCTTCCTCAAGCGGCAGGCGATCGACAACACCGGCCGCTGGGTCTCGATCCGCGGTGGCCAGCAGGTCCTGGTCGGCTCGGTTCAGTAGCGGGCGACGTATTCGAAGCACGATCACGCGTCTTCAGCTGCTTTCGGTGGATACCGGAACTCGGCGCCGCCCCTCATTGTCCTGCCGGACATTGCTCCCCGTATCGTGACGGGGAGAAAGACGCTGTCATCAATGATTTCGCCAATTGTCGTCGTCGCAAGACGGGCGCCAACGTCGCGGCCATCACCCTTCTCCCCATCACCATACGGGGAGAAGGTGCCGGCAGGCGGATGAGGCGCGGCGCCGCGCTACAAGCTCTGCACTTCGCGCCTTCCAACAGTTCCGCATTTCTCCATGAACCATTTCCTCCCGGCCAACGACACACAGCCGTGGACAGAAACCGACCATGGAGACTTCAGATGACTGCACTTTTGCGAAATGCCCTTCTCGCCGCCGTCGCGGTATCCGGCATGGCCGGATCCGCTTTGGCCGATCAGACCTTCACAAGCTGCGCCAAGACATCAACCAACGATTTGTGGAGCGGGCGCTGTTGCAGCGCCGGCGACTCGAACTGCCTGGGCGGCGGAAACGGCGGTCAAAACCATGGAGACAAGGGCGGCCGGGGAAATAATGGCGGCGCGGCCGGCAAAAAATGATCTCATCAGTGCTGACCGCCGGCGGCCAGCCGGCGGGCAGCTCTTCGGGTAAAGCGGACGCCTTCGCGCGCGCAGGCAAACGCGCACCTCTGGCGTAGCTAGGGCTGCCGGCCCAGCGCCGCGCGGATCGACGCGGTAATGCGGCGCAATTCCGCCTCGTCGAGTTTCTCAATGTTCTCGGCCAGCAGATTGGCAAGCTCGGTGGCGGCGGGACTGAGGCCCGACGTGTCAAGCTTCACGCGCGGGTGCGAGGCTTCGGCCAGCCGCGCCAGCTCCTCGGCGTCATCCCAAATGATGTTGAAATAGCCGATGATCTTCTGGATCAGCGTCCAGGTCGGCGCACCCCGCCTGCCATGCTCCAGCGCCGACAGATAGGCGGCGCTGACGCCGATCGCCGCCGCCATGTCCTTCTGGCTGACACCGCGCTCGCTTCTGAGCGCCCGCAGCTTCTCGCCGAACGGGGTCATGCCGCCATCCTCATGCGCGCAGCCGCCGCAGCCGGATATAGAGCGCACCAGAACCGCCATGATTGCGGGCGGCGTGGTCGTGGCTGGAGACGAGCGGCCGGAAGGCGGGCGTCGACAGCCACGCCGGTACCGCGCGCCGCAGCACCCCGTCGCCGCCGGAGGACGAGCCCTTGCCGGTGATGACCAGCACATAGCGGATGCCGCCGGCATGCGCCCGGTGCAGGAACGAGAACAGCAGCGAATAGGCCTCGTCCTGGGTCAGGCCGTGCAGATCGACGCGGCCCTCGATCGGCAGCCGGCCTTTCGACAGCTTGTCCAGCGTCGGTTCGTCGAGCGCATGGGCGACATGCTGCGTCTTCGGCTTTGCCGTGCCTGCCTGGTTGGCAATGGGCTGGGCCGCTTGCACCGGTGTTGGCCTGGCTTCGGCAGGGATGTCGGGGATATCGACGGCAATCCTGCCCTTAAGCGGCTTGGCGGTGCGCGCCACCAGGTTCCACAGAACTCGGTCGTCCTCGCTGAGCTTATCTGGGCGCCGGGTCATCGATTCGCACCCGGAACAAGCGCGCGCGGGATCAGCGCATGAAAATCGGCCGCATGGCGCACCACCCCGGCGATCTCGCCGGCCGCGTCGCCCGAGCCGGCGAACAGGTCGCCGCGCGCCGGGCCGGTGATGGCGGAGCCGGTGTCCTGCGCGATCATCAGGCGCCGAAACGGTTTTGCGTCGAAAGCGATCAGCGATGGCGCGTCGATGTGGAACGGCGTGCCGAATGTGTGCAGCAGCCGGTCGACGGCGATGGAGCGGCCCGGCGTCAGCGGCACCTTGGCGGCGGCGATCGGGCCAAGGGCGGCGTCCTCGACATCAGCCTCGCGGAAGAAGATGTAGGAGCGGTTCTGCCAAAGGATCTCGTCGACACGGTCGGGATGCGCCTTGAACCAGGCGCGGATCGACTGCATCGTCACCTTTTCCAGCGGGATTTCGCCGGTCTCGCTTAAAATCTTGCCGGGTCCGGTGAAGCGCTGGCCGGATTTGGCGGCGTAGGTGACGCGCCGAAGCCGGCCATCGGTCATGTTCAGCCGCGCCGCACCCTGCACATGGATAAAGAAGGCATCGACCTTGTCGGCCAGCCAGGCGATTTCCAGCCCCTTGCGATCAAGCGCGCCGCGTTCGATGTCGCCGCGGTCGGGATATTCGACCGGTCCTTCCGGCGTCTGGCGGGCGAAGGCGAGGTAGGGGTCCAGTCCGGGCGGCCGGTTGGCGTCGTCGATGTCGACGAGATCGGCCGGACGCGACAGCAGCGGCACCGAAAACCGCTCCGTCCGCACCGGTGACGCCTCGACTTCGGGCTCGTAGAAGCCGGTGACGAGGCCGGAGCCGCCATTCTCGGCGCGGATATTCATCGGGATAAAATAACGTTCGAAGAAGGCGCGAGCCTGCGACCGATTCGCCGGCGAAACAATGCGGGCCTCGGCGTAGGCTTCCGCGAAAGCGCTGAAGTCGACACCGAGCGCGCCGCTGCGATAGGGCTTGGTCAGGACATGGAAGGCCGAGCGGCGAAAGGCCGCGAAGGCCGCCAGATGGTCGTCGTCACCCCAGCCGGGGATATCAGCAAAAGACCTGGCGACAAAAAGAGGCGATAGCGACACCGGAGCCTCGCCACTTGTACCGGGTTCAGTCTTCTTCCTCGGTGGCGACGAGCTTCCAGTTCGGATCGCGCGAGCGCGTGTCGCGGGCGAAGGTCCAGACGTCCTTGACCTCGGCGACGGTTTCGGGGTCGCCGTCGATGACGGCGCCGGCCTTGTCGCGGGTCGCCGAAATCAGCTCGCTGATGATGCGCAGCGTGACATGCGCCTCGCCGCCCTTCATCTCGGCCGAGACGATGTCGGCCTTGTCGATGCCGACGAAAGAGGACTGGATCTTTTCCGACTTGGCCTCGCGCTCGCCGATGGCGGCGACAAAGCCGTCAAAGACCTCGCGCGACAACAGGTTCTTCAGCGTTTTGCGATCGCCGTCGGCATAGGCCATGACGATCATCTCGTAAGCCATCTTGGCGCCGTCGACGAAACCCTTCGGCTCGAAGGACGGATCATTGTCCTTGATCGTGCGCAGACCCTTGTTGAGGTCGGTGTCGGGCTTGGCGAAAGCGTCGATCGCCGCATAGGTCTCGGCCGCCGGCTCGCCCGGCAACCGCTTGCGTGGCAGCGAGACGACATTTTCGGGTTTCTGGGCAGCATCCTTGTCGCCGCTGCGGGCCGCCGTGTAAGGGTCGAAGGGCGGCCGTTCGCTGCCGGTGCGACGGCCCAGCACATTGCGCAGCTGGAAAAAGATGACCACCGCCGCAATCAGGAAGAAAATCGTGCCGAAGTCGAAGAATCCCATATCTTCCGCCAATCAATCCCTGCCCTGTCGCCAGACCATCAGCCCCAGGGGCCACGGTCGCATAGCGTTCAACATTCAAAGCATATAGAACGCAAGGCGCAATCATTCAAATCAAAGGCAGGCATACCTATCTAACAGGCTCAGTGCCAGCGACGATTGCTCGCCGGCGGCCAAAACATCGAAACGGCCAAAACGATCGAGAGAGTTTGCAAGACTTGCGCATTTCGTTCCTTCCCCTTTTTGTCCTCGCGCTGCCGCTGCTGGAAATCGCCGGCTTCGTGGTTGTCGGACGCCAGGTCGGCGCCCTGGCGACGGTCGGCCTGGTGCTGGCGTCGAGCATCGCCGGCGCGCTGCTGCTCCGGCACCAGGGTTTCAGCGTCATGACGCGGATCCGGGCCGAGATGGACGCCGGCCGCGATCCGAGCCGCCAGCTCGCGCATGGCGCGATGATCGTGCTGGCGGCAATCCTTTTGATCATCCCCGGCTTCATCACCGATATTATCGGCCTGCTGCTGTTCCTGCCGCCGGTCCGCGATCTCGCCTGGCGGGCATTGAAGGGCCGCGTCGTGCTGGCCACCAATTTCAGCACCGGCGGATTCCGCGGCCGGCAGCGCGACAAGACCATCGACCTCGACGATGGCGATTATTCGCGCAGCGACGACTATGCGCGCGGCCCGGACCACAACTCTCCCTGGCGCCGCCTCAAGGACGAGTAAGGCGGCGTTCCCGGAAGGGAGGCGGCAAACCTTGTCTTGTCATGCCGACCATGGTAGCGAACGCCCGATTTCAATTCGGTCAGCGTTGCTGCCCAGGCAAGAGGACAAAGGCTTATGGCCAGCAAAGATGACGCGCCGGTCGGCGCAGCCAACGGAAACGGCAACACTGCGGCGCAGCCGTCGCTCAACGTTCTGGCCCAGTATGTGAAGGACCTGTCCTTCGAAAGCCCCGGCGCGCCGAATTCGCTGCGCGGCCGCGACAAGGCGCCCGGCATCGCCATCAACGTCAATGTCAACGCCAACCCGCTCTCCGACAAGCAGTTCGACGTCAATCTGACGCTGAACGCCAAGGCCTCCTTCGACCAGGAAGTGCTGTTCAATGTCGAGCTGGTCTATGGCGGCGTGTTCGCGATCAGCGGCTTCCCGCAGGAACACATGCTGCCGATCCTGTTCATCGAATGCCCGCGCCTGCTGTTCCCGTTCGCCCGGCAGATCATCGCCGAGGCGACGCGCAATGGCGGCTTCCCGCCGCTGATGCTGGACCCGATCGATTTCGCGCAGATGTTCCAGCAGAAGCTGGCCGAGGACCAGGCGGCGTCCAAGGTCCAGGTGAGCTGAGGCCTGCCTTGCAGAATTCATGAAAAGCCCGGCCTTGTGCCGGGTTTTTTGTTTGGGATGCCGGCCATCGGTAATCGGCTCGCGCGACGGGCAAGCGGCTGTATGGCAAGCGTGAGTTCATTCCTCGAACCCAGTCGAATTGAGCAGGGCGACCTGTTTTCCATCGATGAAAAAGCGGATCGCATGCGCACCGCCGTCGACTTCGATGCGCGTCGGCTCGACGGCCTGCGCTACGGGGGTGCCGTTGACATGCCGCTCCTGAATTTCTCCGGTCGGTCCGAAGTTCAGGAGCAGCAGAAGCGCGGCGCATCCAGTCGCGACCGCGACGTAGGGAGTTGCGGGAGAAGTGGACCAGGACATCTAATCGTTCCTTCCTTGTGAGGGGCGACATTTGCGGTTGGTATGATCGTTTTGAAAGCTCGGCGTCGGCAGTGCTCGACGGCCGTTTCACGGCTTTGGCCAAAGGAAGGGGATCGGCCCGATATAGTGCGAGTTTCGTGAAGGTTTTTTGCCCCTTGCCGCCGCCAGCTTAGCGCCAGCCCCCAAATGGCAAAGGGCGAGCGCGTGGAACAGCGTGGAATTCTGCGGATTTCCTGGAATACAGGCCTGTGGAAAAGCTTTGGGTGCCAATGCTGGCACGTGTTATGCGTGCAAAGGGCAAGTGGGGCGTCGGATGGCACAGCATATCGCGCAGAAGCTAAGGCTGACCTCGACCCTGCTCGGAACTGTCTCCCGCAAGGATCTCGCGGCTGCATTCCGCGCTGTCAACCCGAAGACGGCTTTCGATGTCGGTCGCGCCGACAAATGGCTGCAGGGCCGCGCGCAGCCGCGCGAACTCAGCGTCTATGACGACTGGTCGAAGCTTCTCGGCCTGGAGCAGCCCGGAGCCTGGGTTGCCGCGAGCGACCTGCCAGCCTTCACCGCGGCGATCTGCGCCCGCCACGGCATCGACAGGGCTGAGCTGGAGCGCCGTGCCAGTGCGCCATCGAAGGGATCCTTGCACGAGGATGGGAGTCTTGGCCTGGCCTTGGTCGGCACCTATGCCTGCTATTCGCGCGCCATGTCGCCCTATTATCGCGGCCAACTCATCAAAGGCAGCATGTCTATAAAAGCCGGGCCGGATGGGCACGGCCTGATTGCAGCCTATCGCGAGATACTGCCGACCGGGCAGCTGCTGATCGGCGGGCCGGTCACGCCGGCAAAACGCGGCCTCTATGCGCATCTGAAGGAACCCGGCGGCGACGCTCATTTCTTCTTCTGTCTGTTCCCGCAGTCGCAGCCGGGAAGCGTGCTCGGCGGCTATCTGTGCGGCGGCGCCATCATCGGTCCGGAGCCGCAGCCGTCACTGAGCAGAATCCTGATGATCCGCTTGCCCGATCCGCCGCACGGGACCGAGTTATGGGGCGGATATCTGGCGTCCGACCGGTCGATCGTCGCGGATCTGGCAGCGCTCGGCCTGATCATCGATCAACCGGAAGCCGTCAACCGGCAGCTCGCGCAGTTCCTGGCTGGAGACAGCAGCGACGGCGGCGCGCTCCAGATCCCGCCGGCCGAGTTCCACGCCATCCTCGACGTGTTCGACCGTCAGTGGCTGCGGTACCCGGCATAGTGTGCTGATTCCGAGGTTCGGGACCTTCGCCCATCAAAGCTTTAAGTCTTTTGATTTCGATCTGGCGGACGTTCTCGCCGCCCTGCGCCGGCGCGGTTGCGCTGTCGAGGATGAGTGCCGCCTGCTTGCTGCCGATCAGCTCGACATAGACTTCGGCCAGCAGCTCAGAATCGAGCAAGGCGCCATGCTTGGTGCGCCTTGTGTTGTCGATGCCGTAGCGCCGGCAGAGCGCGTCGAGCGAATTGGGGGCCATCGGGTGTTTGCGGCGCGCCAGCGTGTCGACGACACGGCCATTGTCGATGACCGGATGACCCAGCCGCCCGAATTCGACATTGAGGAAGCCGGGGGCGCCACAGGAATATATCGAGGGCGCGTAATTTGGAATGCGCTGCCCGCCTATGCCTCGATTGAGGCAGCTGCAAGTCGCGCAACCGTGGTCGTTATCGAACTCCTCCGACGCCGGGATCGTTGGTGGACCTACCCGTGAGGAAGAAAAGTGGCATTTGGCCCTTACCCTTCACGTTGACCGTTCCACGCTCCTCGAACGTGTAGCTTGCTCCTAAGACGCGCTTCACTTCTGGTGTAATTTGAATACGCCCGGGCACACCGGAGGACTCCATCCGAGCCGCTACGTTTATCGTATCACCCCAAACATCGTAGAATGGCTTGCGACGGCCTATGACACCTGCGACAGCAGGTCCGGAGTGGAATCCGATGCGAACTGCGACTTCCTCACCGAATTCGACGGTCAGGCGCCCTGCCACTTTGATCATGTCCAAAGCCATATTCGCGACCGAGTTTGTGTGCCCTTCAGCAGGAATCGGCATTCCTCCGGCCACCATGTAAGCGTCGCCAATCGTTTTGATTTTCTCCAGGCCGTGCTTTTCCGCCAACAGGTCGAATTCCCCAAAAATGCGCTCAAGGAATGCCACCAGTTCCTCTGGCCGCTTGCGCGCTGCACTTGATGTGAAACCGACAACATCCGCGAAAAGAACGGTCACCGAATCGAACTTGTCCGCAATGACGCTGTCAGGACGCTCCCTGAGGCGCGTTGCTATGGGATTTGGCAGGAGGTTCTGCAGGAGAAGCTCAGACCGAGCGTATTCTCGCTGTAGGGATGCTTCGGCCGACTCCGCCAGGCGGAAGGCAACGAACGTTGTGCAGGCCAAAATTGCCTCAAGGGCGAACATCGACAAGATGAAGACGCTATCGTCAAATCCAATATCCAGCGACTCGGAAAACGGATTGCGTATTTGCGGAAGCCAAGGGCGCCCGGGGAACACCAGCGTCGGTAGTGTGAATTCAAGCACCAGGAACGTCGAAATGGCGACAAATGTAAGCGCTGCAACAAGTATCGGCCGCCGGGTACCCAGCAGCAGCGGAAGAACCGGTCCGGCGGAAATTAGAAAGAAATGTGCCCCGGAATCCCTCCCAGACAGCAGCGCCAACAGCACCACAATCGCGAACATTAACGCTAGCAGAAGGTATGCTGCAGCGGCGTTTGAGAAGCCATTTTGTGAATGGCACCGACAGAAATAGCAAACTGGCGACAAAATTTATCGCCAGGAACCTATCGTGATGAACGGCCCCTGCCGCGAAATTGAAGCCGCAGAAAAACAGACAGATCGAAGCCGCTCCCAACGCCACCACGTTTACCAGATAAACGCGCCGGCCCGATGCCACTCCGTCTTGCGGAATCCCTCGGCGCAGCACCGCTTGGAGGACCGCATTGAACCGCATGACCAATCGACGGATGTGAGTTTTCATCGGCCACCCAATCCGCACAAGCGCTCAGAGTGGCGCCCTAACGGAAATTTCGCCTCCTATTCCATTGCTTTGCCTCTGAGGGATCGACGGGAGCGGCTCTGCCCGACCGATACATGTACTCCACATTCCAACCCGCGGATGTGTTGCCATTCTTCGCCGCTTGTCGGTACCAGGCAATCGCCTGATCATCGTTTGGCGAAGTACCAAGCCCGGTTTCGTACATCCAACCCAGTTCATTCTGGGCAAATGGCAGACCCTGATCGGCAGCCAATTGCATCAGACGAAATGCCTCGTCTGCGTTTTGTCGGACGCCGCGGCCGTCAAGGTGAGCGAAACTTAGTTCAACCAGCGCCCACGGAAGACGCTGGTCAGCCGCAGCGCGAAGCCAAGTTGTCGCTTGGGCTTCATCAGCGCTAACGCCGCGGCCATTCAGATACGCATCCCAAAGGTTCAACTGCGCAGCCGGCTGGCCTTGGGTTGCGGCCTTGAGGAACCAATTCACCGCACGGGCTTCATCGCGAGCGACGCCTAAACCTTCATAGTAGAGCCATCCAATATCATTCTCAGCCACTGCGTCCCCAGCGTCTGCAAGCGGCTCCAGCATTCTCATTGCGGCTGCATAATCTGCGCGCGCGATTGCGTCTTCAGCATCGTCTAAGATGGAAGCGTGCGCGAACGACGAAACGCCGATCAATACAGCCGCAATGATTTCTCGCCGCCAGCTCATGAATGGCAGTCCTTTAACGCGGGACAACCTGGGCGCAAACTTATGGCATACCTAAAACTAGTTCGATCATGATCTCGCTCTAGGTGGTCGGTCAAGGCGCAAATGCGACCCAAGGCTTGGTCGAGGCGACGGCCGACTTCCGGTCCGAAGCGCAGCGTCAGCGGCGCGCGGGGTGTCCGCGCGAGTTCAGCGACGCGCTCATGACTGCGAGCCAGAAGGGCGGCACCTATAATCGGTGTCACCAACGATCCCGGCCGCCGCATGCCAGAACACAAATCCGGCGAGGGTTCGGGTTCTACCTGTCGCTACGGCGTCCAACGGCTGGTTTGGTAATCGGCAATTCGCCAGAAGAACAGGCCTGTCTCGAAGGTCTGCCTGCATAACCCCGCGCTGCCAACCAACCTTAGCTGGTCGCTAGTTCCCAAGAACCTTCAACCACAGCGCCTTTTCGCCGAGCGTAGCGACCATGCCTGCGTGCGCGCCGCGCTCGGCTTCGGTTAGGCGCAATGGCAAGGGTGCCGGGCGCTGGCTGATGGTGATTTCGATCTGGCGGATATTCTCGCCGCCCTGGGCCGGCGCGGTTGCGCTGTCTAGGATGAGTGCCGCCTGCTTGCCGCCGATCAGCTCGATATAGACTTCGGCCAGCAGTTCGGAATCGAGCAAGGCGCCGTGCTTGGTGCGCCTTGTGTTGTCGATGCCGTAGCGCCGGCAGAGCGCGTCGAGCGAATTGGGGCCCATCGGGTGCTTGCGGCGCGCCAGCGCCAGCGTGTCGACGACACGGCCATTGTCGATGACCGGGTGACCCAGCCGGCCGAATTCGACATTGAGGAAGCCGACGTCGAACGTCGCATTGTGGGCGACCAGCTTGGCGCCATCGATGAAGTTGAGCCACTCCTCGGCAATCTCGGCAAAGGTCGGCTTGCCCGCCAGGTCCGCCATGCTGATGCCGTGAACCGCCTGCGCTTCGGCGTGGATCGCGCGGCCCTGCGGATTGATATAGTGGTGGAAGGTCTTCCCGGTCGGAAAGCGGTTGACCAGTTCGATGCCGCCCAGCTCGATGACGCGGTCGTCACGCGAATCAAGGCCGGTGGTTTCCGTGTCGAAGATGATCTCACGCATCGAATCAGTCCGCTCCAAACGAGCAGAATCATGAGACCGGAACAAAATGGCAATGGGCAATGCTGACGGCCTGCCCTCAGGAGCCTGCCTTGCCAGACTTATCCCCGGAGAGTTCGGCAATGATCGCGGCGACGGCGGCGCGGGCGGCGTCCATCCCCTGTCCGGTGTCGATGACGAAATCGGCCTGACGACGCTTTTCCGCATCCGGCACCTGCTTGGCCAGGATCGACGCCAGTTTTTCCTCCGTCATGCCGGGCCGCGCCAGCACCCGCTGGCGCTGGACCTCGGCCGGCGCGGTGACGACGACGACCTTGTCGACGCGGTTGCGGCCGCCGGTTTCGAACAGCAGCGGGATGTCGAGGACGGAAAGCGATGCGCCGGCGGCGCGATGCCTGGCCAGGAAGGCACCGGCATCGGCGCGCACCAGCGGATGGATGATGGCCTCGAGCCGCTTCAGCGCGGTGGCGTCGCCGAGCACACGCTCGCCAAGTTTTGCGCGATCGACCACGCCGGCACTAGTCGTGCCGGGAAAGGCAGCCTCGACCAGGGGGGCAGCCTTGCCGGCATAGAGGCGATGCACCGCCTCGTCGGAATCGTGAACCGGCACGCCGGCCTCCGCAAACATCTTTGCCGTCGTCGACTTGCCCATGCCGATCGAGCCGGTGAGACCGAGCACGATCATAGTTTCGGCACCAGGTCCGCCACGATGAACGCGCGCAGTTCAGCCGTCACCTGCGGCCTGACGCCGAACCAGCGCTCGAAGCCGGGCACGGCCTGGTTGAGCAGCATGCCGAGACCGTCGACGGTCTTCAGCTTCCTTGCGCGGGCCGCGGCAAGCAGCGGCGTCTCCAGCGGTACATAAACGATGTCGTTGACAATGGCGTGATCCGGCAGCAGAGCCGGATTGGCGGCAAGCGCCTCGTTGCCGTGCATGCCGAGCGCCGTGGTGTTGACCAGCAGGCCGGCATCGGCAAGCAATTCATTGGTCGCCGCCATGCCATGCGCCGAGACGCCGGCGCCGAAACGATCGCGCAATTCCTGCGCCCGGGCCAGCGTGCGGTTGACGATGCGGATGTCGGGGACACCGCGTTCTTTCAGCGCATGAATGACAGCGCGCGACGCGCCGCCGGCGCCAAGCACGACCGCCGGGCCGTTGCTCGCCCAGCCCGGCGCATGATCGTCGAGGTTGGCGGCAAAGCCGTGACCGTCGGTGTTGCCGCCCCACAAGGTGCCGCCCTCGAACCAAAGCGTGTTGACGGCGCCGATCTCCTCAGCCGCCTCATCGCGGCGGTCGACCAGCGCGAAGGCGGTCTCCTTGTGCGGGATGGTGACATTGCCGCCCTGGTAGAAGTTCGCCTGCAATGTCTTGAGGAATTCGGCAAAATCCTGCGGCGCCACGTCGATGGCATGGTAGCTGCCGTCGATGCCATGTTCGGCCAGCCAGTGGCCATGGATCTTCGGCGAACGCGAATGCCGGATCGGATGACCGGTGACGAAGGCCTTTTTCGACGCCTCAGCCATCGATTGCTCCAAGGTCACGAAGTTCGGCCAGCAGCGGCAGCAGCGGCAGGCCGACAATGGTGAAATGGTCGCCCTCGATTTTCTCGAACAGCTCGATGCCTTCGCCCTCGACCTGGTAGGCGCCGACGCTTGCCAGCGCCTTGGCGCCGACACGGGCGAGATGGCGGCCGATGAAGGCAGGGTCGAGCTTGCGCATGGTCATGCTGGCGATGCCGACATGCCGCCAAAGCACCTGACCATCGCGGACCAGCACGGCGGCGCTGTTGAGCTGATGGGTCTTGCCCGACAGCGCCAGCAGGTGACGGCGCGCGCCCTCCATGTCGGCCGGCTTGTGGAACACCTCGTCGCCGAGCGACAATGTCTGGTCGCAGCCGAGCACCAGCGCACCGGGCCTGCGTTCGCTGACTTCAGTCGCCTTGGCCTCGGCCAGCACCAGGGCAACATCCTCCGGCGAGACACCGCTGTCCTGCAAGGGTGCCTCGAGCGCCCGCTCGTCGACATCGGCCGCAACCGCCTCGACGTCGACACCGGCATTGACGAGCATCGCCTTGCGGAACGGACTGCCCGAAGCGAGGATGATTTTCTCAGTCATGATTTTTTCGCGCCTGGTTTTCTGGCACCACCTAGGGGTGTTGAGATTCGGGTCAGGCCGCGCCGAAAATGGTGGCTCCCGAGAACCGGAGCGGAGCGTACTTTTCGTACGTGAGCACCGGAAGCGCAGGAAGCCGCCGTTTGCAGGTCGGCATCACCTGAATATCGACACCCCTAGCGCGACTTCCCGCGCAGGGCAACGATCGCCGCCGCGGTTTCCTCGATCGAGCGGCGGCTGACATCGATCATCGGCCAGCCATGCCGCGTGCAGATCTTGCGGGCGTAGGCGAGCTCCTCATTGATGGCGGCACGGTCGACATAGTCGCTCGCCTCGTAGGTGCTGCTGTTGCCGAGGATGCGGTTTTGCCGGACATGCGAGATGCGCTCGGCGGTCGCGATCAGCCCGACGATCAGCGGCGTCTTGGCGTTGACCAGGCTCTCCGGCACCGGCACGCCGAGCACGATCGGAATGTTGGCGGTCTTGATGCCGCGGTTGGCGAGATAGATGCTGGTCGGCGTCTTCGACGTGCGCGAGATGCCAACCAGCACGATATCGGCATCGTCCATATTGGCCGGCAGCTGGCCGTCATCATGCTCCATGGTGAAATTGAGGGCATCGATGCGGCGGAAGTATTCGGCGTCGAGCACATGCTGGGCGCCGACGCGGCGGCCGGCCGGCGTGCCGAGATAGGACTGGAACACGGTCAGCACCGGCTCCAGCACCGACACACAGGGCAGGCCCATGGTTGCGCAGCGCTCGTCGATGCCGCGCGCCAGCTTCTGGTCGACGACCGTATAGAGGATGATGCCCGGCTCCTCCTCGATGTCCTCGAACACCTTGGCCACCTGCTTTTCGGTGCGGATGAGCGGGTAGATATGCTCGATGGCGCGCGCATCCTTGTATTGCGCCGAAGCCGCGCGGCCGGCGGCGAGCAGCGTTTCGCCGGTCGCATCGGAAATCAGGTGCAGGTGGAAGAAGCTCTGGGGTTTGTTCACAGGGGGTCACTCCAGGCTGTGGGCGGCTGTGGATAAAGCGGGATGGAAAGACCGGCCCGTCACAGGCGACTGTATCAGATGGCAGTTTGTCCACAATTCGTTGTGCTGTCAGCTTTGTCTGGCGGCTGGGGACAAGTCTGGGGACGGCTGCTTTTGCCTCTCGTTCGTCCACAGGGACGGCTTTTCTCGACACTTCCTAACGCCTTGACTCCAGTGATGGATTCCCGGCTTTCCCCAGAACCCTACAGTTTGGCTGGGCAAGCGCGCGACAATATGCTGGCTGGTGTTTTTCGAGGCAAAGCGGGACAGGAGACAACCACCAGAACCAACAGACTCTTAGAATCAGAAGAATCTTAGATATAAAGATATTTGATTATAGAGAGGCTTGGAGAAGCGAGCGCTCGATGCCCCAGAACCGGATCATGCTGGACGTCCTGAAGGGCAAGACGGTGTTCCCTCCCCCGCTCTGGATGATGCGTCAGGCCGGGCGTTACCTGCCGGAGTATCGGGAGACACGCCGGCGGGCCGGTTCGTTCCTCGACCTTTGCTACGATCCCGACCTTGCCGTCGAAGTGACCATGCAGCCGATCGAGCGCTTCGGCTTCGATGCATCGATCCTGTTCTCGGACATCCTTGTCGTTCCGCATGCGCTAGGCCGCGACGTGCGCTTCGAAGAGGGACGTGGTCCGCTGCTGACGCCGATCACGGCGGCCGAGATTGCGGCTCTGGAAAGCAAAACGTTTCACGTGAATCTCGAACCGGTCTACGAGACGGTTCGCCGGCTGCGGGCAAAACTGCCCGACGAGACAACGCTGATAGGCTTCTGCGGTGCGCCGTGGACGGTGGCGACCTACATGATCGCCGGCCATGGCACGCCCGACCAGGCGCCGGCGCGGCTGTTTGCCTATCGCGAGCCGGCAGCCTTCCAACACTTGCTGAAAGTGCTGGCCGATCATTCGGCTGCCTATCTCATCCGCCAGATCGAGGCCGGTGCGGATGTGGTGCAGATTTTCGATTCCTGGTCAGGCGTGCTCGATGATGCATCGTTCGACCTGTTCTGCGTGCAGCCGGTGGCCGAGATCGTTGGTCGGGTTCGGGCGGTTCATCCCGATGTTCCGATCATTGGCTTTCCCAAGGGAGCCGGTGCGCGCTACCGGACTTATCGCCAGAAGACCGGCGTAACGGCCCTGGGGATCGACTGGACGGTGCCCCTGATAGCGGCGAAGGATTTGCAGCGCTTGGGTGCGGTCCAAGGCAACCTTGATCCCTTGCGGCTCGTGGCTGGCGGCAAAGCCCTTTCCGATGGTGTCGAGGCCATCCTGAAAGCGCTGGGAGACGGGCCGCTGATTTTCAATCTCGGCCACGGCATCACGCCGGAGACGCCGATAGCCCATGTCGAGGCAATGGTGAAACTGGTGAGGAGCGCGACACGCTGATGACTGATTCAAACAGCACTGGTAACACGAACAGCACCGGCCAGGCGATGATGCGCATGATATCTGGCATTGCCGTGCTGGTCGTTCTCACGGCACTTTTGTATTTCGTCGCGCCCGACAGTTTCTATCCATGGGCGAAGGCGATCCACATCCTTGCCGTCATCGCGTGGATGGCCGGCATGCTTTATCTGCCGCGGCTGCTGGTCTATCACGCCGATGCCGAGAAGGGCTCGGTGCAGTCCGAAACCTTCAAGGTGATGGAGCGCCGCCTGCTGCGCGGCATCATCAATCCGGCAATGATCGTTACCTGGGTGTTTGGTCTGTGGCTCGCCTGGAAAGGCTTTGGTTTTCACGGCGGCTGGTTGCACGCCAAGATCGGTGCCGTGCTTCTGTTGTCCGCCGTTCATGGCTATCTGGCTGGCGCGGTGCGCAAATTCGCCGAGGACCGCAATGAAAAACCGGCGCGGCACTGGCGAATCGTCAACGAGATCCCCACATTGCTGATGATCGCAATTGTGATCCTGGTTGTCGTCAAGCCGTTTTGATGCATGTCGCTCAAAAGCGGCTACGGTTTTGAGACCGCGGCCTGCATGATGCGGTAAGGCCCACAGGCCCATAAAACGCAGCTTGCTCTTTCACCCGACCGACGATAAAAGACGGGTCTTCCTTCCCGTCATGCGCCGCCCTTCGTTGCTTTCGGCCGCGCCCGGCATTTGTCGCATCCCGCCGATATTTTTCCCAAAGCTTACCCAGACTCCATCTATTCAAGGTCCGTCTATGCAAGAAATGAAACTCGCCGAGTTCAAGAACAAGAAACCGCCAGAGCTGATCGCTTATGCCGAATCGCTCGAGGTCGAAAACGCCAGCGTCATGCGCAAGCAGGAGTTGATGTTCGCGATCCTGAAGAAACTGGCCGCCCAGGACGTCGAGATCATCGGCGATGGCGTGGTCGAGGTGCTGCAGGATGGTTTCGGCTTCCTGCGCTCGGCCAATGCCAACTATCTGCCAGGTCCCGACGACATCTATATTTCGCCGTCGCAGATCCGGCGCTTTTCGCTGAAGACCGGCGATACGGTCGAAGGGCCGATCCGCAGCCCGAAAGAGGGCGAGCGCTATTTCGCGCTGCTCAAGGTCAACACCATCAATTTCGACGATCCCGAAAAGATCCGTCACAAGATCCACTTCGACAATCTGACGCCGCTCTATCCGACCTCGCGGCTGAAGATGGAAATGGAGGTTCCGACCTCCAAGGACATCTCGGCCCGCGTCATCGACCTGGTGGCGCCGCTCGGCAAGGGCCAGCGCGCCCTGATCGTGGCGCAGCCGCGCACAGGCAAGACGGTGCTCTTACAGAACATCGCCCACTCGATCACCACCAACCATCCCGAATGCTACCTGATCGTGCTTCTGATCGACGAGCGGCCGGAAGAAGTCACCGACATGCAGCGCTCGGTGAAGGGCGAGGTCGTGTCCTCGACCTTCGACGAGCCGGCGGTGCGCCACGTGCAGGTCGCCGAAATGGTCATCGAAAAGGCCAAGCGGCTGGTCGAGCATGGCCGTGACGTCGTCATCCTGCTCGATTCGATCACCCGTCTCGGCCGCGCCTACAACACCGTGGTGCCGTCATCCGGCAAGGTGCTGACCGGCGGTGTCGACGCCAACGCGCTGCAGCGGCCGAAGCGCTTCTTCGGCGCCGCCCGCAACATCGAGGAAGGCGGTTCGCTGACCATCATCGCCACGGCGCTGATCGATACTGGCAGCCGCATGGACGAAGTCATCTTCGAAGAGTTCAAGGGCACCGGCAATTCGGAAATCGTGCTCGACCGCAAGGTTGCCGACAAGCGCATCTATCCGGCCATGGACATCCTGAAGTCCGGCACCCGCAAGGAAGACCTGTTGGTCGCCCGCCAGGACCTGCAGAAGATCTTCGTGCTGCGCCGCATCCTGGCGCCGATGGGAACCACCGACGCGATCGAGTTCCTGATCGACAAGCTCAAGCAGACCAAGACGAATGCGGATTTCTTCGATTCGATGAATACGTAAGGGGCTGGGGGGCAGGCGTTAGCGATCCTTCGCGCCCCCCTCTGTCCTGCCGGACATCTCCCCCTCAAGGGGGGAGATCGGATGTCACCTCCGCTTTCGCCAATTTCCAATGTTAAAAATGTTAAAGAAGGCGAGCCGGCGCCGAAGCTGCCAATCTCCCCCCTCGAGGGGGAGATGCCCGGCAGGGCAGAGGGAGGCGCTGTCCCGCGGCCGTCTTGCAAAGTTCTAAGCCGGCCTTTCGGGAGGCACCTTACCGCCGTCGCAACAGACGCTCGAGCTCTTCAGCATCCGTCACCACCGGCAAACACACCTGCCCCGTGCACAACCATGCACCCGGCCTGTCGGTTGGCGGCAAGATACCGCCGGGCAGCAAGGGTCGATTCGCTTCCGAACCGACCGAAACGACAATATCGACCCGACGCGGGTCCGGACTTCGATTCGCAACCGGTACAAGCCCGGGATTGGCCAGGTCGTCGATCAGCACCAGTTTCAGCGGCTCGATCGCCAGTGCGCAGGCGTTGACGATGCCGGCCTGGCCATAGGCTTGCTGCGCGGCGCGGCCGGCAGCGTGCTCGGCGACTGTCCAGGCTTTCTCCTGCAGGTCTAGATCGCCGGTGACGGAAGCGAGCCGAACTAGCGCTTCGATGATCTGGCCGGTCGCGGAAGGAATGGCCTCGTCGACATCGCCCCTGATGCGGATCGGCACGTCGGTGCTGTCGGAGGCGGTCAGATAATAGCCGGTCCTGTCGGCGTCGGCGTGCCAATGGTCGAGCTGCGCGATGAATTGACTGGCCTGGTCGACGTAGCTCCAATTGCCCGTTGCTTCGAACAGTGAGATCGCCGCGTTGGTCATGGCGGCGTAGTCGCTCGATAGGGCGGGAAACAACTTCCTGGCGCCGAGCATCGAATGCGGCAAACGGCTGTCGCGGCTGGCGGCGCTGATATGGGCGAAGGCCTTTGCCGCCGCGTCGATCCAGTCGCGCCGCGCCAGCGACCGGCCGGCCTCGGCAAGCGCTGCAATCATCAGGCCATTCCAGTCGGTGAGTGTCTTTGCGTCCAGGCCGGGCCTGACTCGCTCTTCCCGGATGGCGAGAAGTTTCGCATTGAGCGGAATGAGTTTTTCGCGCTCGGCCACACTTTGGGACTGCTGCGAGCGGGTTTGATGGACAACCGGCTTGCCTTCCCAACCGTGCGGGCTGGAGAGCGTGAAGTATTTGAAAAACAACGTTGAATTGTCGCCGAGCGCGGTTTCGATCTCTTGCCCACTCCAGGTGTAGAACAGCCCCTCCTCGCCGTCGCTGTCGGCGTCGAGGCTGGCGGCAAAAGCACCGCCGTCAACGCGCATTTCGCGCAACAGCCAGTCGACCGTGTCTTCGATTCGTATCCGGAACAAATCATTTCCGCTCGCCGCATAGGCCCAGTTGCAAAAGCGGATGAGCTGGGCGTTGTCGTAAAGCATCTTCTCGAAATGCGGCACCAGCCATTCGGCGTCGGTCGAGTAGCGGCTGAGCCCGCCGCCAATGTGGTCGTAGATGCCGCCGCTCAGCATCCGGTCGAGGCTGAGCAGGACATCGTCGCGGTGGGTGGCATTGCCGTCGCGCAGCCAGGACAGCCAGAGGGTGAGCATGAACGGCGCGTTGGGGAATTTCGGCGCGCCGCGCAGGCCACCGAGATCGCGGTCGATCATGCCGTCGATGCCCCTGGCAAGGTTTTCCAGCGTGTCGCGATCAAGTGCGGTTCTGGCATGCGAACCGGCAAGCCGCGCCTCGACATGCGTGGTCAGGCCGTCGGCGCTCTGGTTCAGGCTCGCCCGCTTCTCGCGCCAGGCCTTGTCCACCGCCTGCATCACCTGGATGAAGCCTGGACGGCCATAGCGCGGCTCGCGCGGGAAATAGGTGCCGCCCCAGAACGGCTTGCCGTCCGGCGTCAGGAACATGGTCAGCGGCCAGCCGCCCTGCTCGCCCATCGATGACAGGGCGGCCATGTAGATCTGGTCGATGTCCGGCCGCTCCTCGCGGTCGACCTTGATATTGACGAACAGACGGTTCATGACGGCGGCGACGTCGTCATTCTCGAAGCTTTCGTGCGCCATGACATGGCACCAGTGGCAGGCGGCATAGCCGACCGAGAGCAGGATCGGCCTGTCCAGAGCCCTCGCCTCTTCAAGCGAAGCCGGCGACCAGGCCCGCCAATGGACGGGATTGCCGCTGTGCTGCTGCAGATAGGGGCTGGCTTCTTCAGCAAGCAGGTTTTGTGGAGGCAATGTCACGATCAGGCTACCCGGCAATGATTGAACGGGAAGCTAGGGCGGTTCAACAGAGCGGGCAAATGATTTCAAGGGATTCTATCGTTGCGCTGTCGAGCGGCCGGCTTCCGGCCGGCGTTGCCGTCATCCGCATTTCCGGCCCCCGGACTCGATTCGTAGTCGAAACGATTGCCGACGGTATGGTTAAGGACCGGACGACAGTTCTACGCAAGTTCAGGGCGCCGGACGGAAGCGTGCTGGACAACGGTCTGGTGGTCTTTTTTCCCGGCCCCGCAAGCTTTACGGGCGAGGATGTCGCGGAATTCCACGTCCATGGCGGACGTGCCGTGGTGACCAGGATGCTGGAGACGATCACCGGCTTTGACGGCGTCCGACATGCCGAACCTGGTGAATTTACGCGCCGCGCCTTCCTCAATGGCAAGGTAGACCTGGTAGAAACCGAAGCGCTGGCCGATCTCGTCAATGCCGAGACCGAAGCACAGCGGCGCTTTGCGGTCCAGAACGCCGAAGGCGCGCAGAGCGAACTCTATCTCAGCTGGCGCCGCCGGCTGGTCCATGCCCGCGCCATGATCGAGGCCGAGATCGACTTTGCCGACGAGGATGATGTACCGGGTTCCGTTTCGGATACGGTCTGGTCCGACGTGCGGACGATGATCGGTGAGATCGACCGGCACGTCGCCGGGTTTCGCGCCGCCGAAATCATCCGCGACGGGTTTGAGGTCGTTATTCTCGGTGCGCCCAATGCCGGCAAATCGAGTCTGTTCAATGCCTTGGCGCGGCGCGATGCCGCTATTGTAACGGATGAGCCCGGCACGACCCGCGACCTGCTCTCGGTAGTGCTGGATCTCGATGGGCTGCGCGTCCGGCTGACGGACACCGCCGGACTGCGCGACGCGCCGGGGAAGGTCGAGGCGATCGGCATTGAAAAGGCGAGGGCCAAGGCCGACCGCGCCGACCTTTTGCTGCTGTTGCAGGACGTCGCCGATCCGCAGGAGGTCGACTCGCTCCCGATGGCGATACCAACCTTGCGCGTCGGCACCAAGTTCGACCTGCTGGACGGGCAGGCGGCGCGCGATGCCGACAGTCGCTACGATCACACAATCTCGGTTGTGGAGGGGACGGGCGTGGGGGCACTGCTGGCGGAAATCGGCCAGCGCGCGGCGAGCGCTGCCGGCGACGTCGGCGATATTTTGCCGTCACGGCTGCGCCATGTCGAACTGCTCGGCGAGGCGAACCGGCATCTGCGCCGAGCCGTTGACGACCGGGCCATTGGGCAGGAACTGCGCGCCGAGGAGTTGCGGCTGGCGGCCGATCGGCTGGGCCGAATCGTCGGCGCCATCGACGTCGAGGACATGCTAGACGTGATTTTCTCGCAGTTCTGCATTGGGAAATGACTCACGTGAAACACAACGGTGCCGAATATCTCATTTCACGTGAGGCAGTCCCGAGCAACTTAGGAGATAGCGGCCGATGTTGGCGCCGCCCCTCATTGCCCTGCCGGGCATTTCTCCCCGTATAGTGATCAGGAGAAAGAAGCTGGCCATAGCGCCGACGCCTTTCTTGCAACGCCGGTGATTGGCGAAGCCCGCCGGCGACAGCATCCTCTCCCCGTCACTATACGGGGAGAGGATGTCGGCAGGCAGGTTAGGGCAGCGCTGACCAACAATGGATTGCCCCCTTGCGCTGATTCACGTGAAACATGGCTGCGAGGCCGTCGTCGCACTGTTTCACGTGAAACGACTCGCGGAGTTTTCTTGACAGCATCGCCTTGCGGGGACATGTGTCGCACAATCCTTTTCTGAGTCCAGGACGTTTGGAAATGACCGATCACTATGATGTGGTTGTGGTGGGCGGCGGCCATGCGGGATGCGAGGCGGCCAGTGCGGCCGCGCGCGCCGGCGCCAAAACCGCGCTCGTGACGTTGCGCTTCGACACGATCGGCGTGATGTCGTGCAATCCGGCCATCGGCGGGCTCGGCAAGGGCCATCTGGTTCGTGAGATCGATGCCATGGACGGGTTGATGGGCCGGGTGGCGGATGCCGCCGGCATTCAGTTCCGTCTGCTCAACCGCCGCAAGGGGCCGGCGGTGCGCGGTCCGCGTACGCAGGCCGACCGCAAGCTCTATCGCCTTGCCATGCAGGAAGCGATTCGGCTCCAGAACGATCTCGATGTGATCGAGGGCGAGGTTCTCGACTTCGAGATCGTCGATGGCCGGATCGCGGCTGTCCTTCTGGCCGATGGCCGACGGCTGGCCTGTGGCGCCGTGGTTCTGACGACCGGGACGTTCCTGCGCGGGCTCATTCATATCGGCGACAAGAAGATCGTCGCCGGGCGCATGAACGAGCAGGCGAGCATCGGCCTGTCGGCGACGATGAGCCGCGTTGGTTTCGCGCTCGGTCGGCTGAAGACCGGCACCCCACCGCGGTTGGACGGGAAAACCATTGATTGGGCGTCGCTGGACAAGCAGGCGGCGGATGAGGATCCGGTGCCGTTCTCGCTGATGACCGATCGCATTGAGACACCGCAGATCGAGTGCGGCATCACGCGCACAACTGCGGCCACGCATGATTTGATCCGCGCCAATCTCGGCCGGTCCGCCATGTATTCCGGCTCGATCGAAGGCGTGGGCCCGCGCTATTGCCCGTCGATCGAGGATAAGATCGTCAAGTTTGGCGACCGGGACGGACATCAGATCTTTCTCGAGCCGGAAGGGCTCGACGACGACACGGTCTATCCCAATGGCATTTCGACCTCGCTGCCGCAGGATGTGCAACTGGACATCCTGAAAACCATTCCTGGGCTTGAGCGCGCTGTCATGCTGCAGCCGGGCTATGCCATTGAATATGATCATGTCGATCCGCGCGAGCTGACCACGGGCCTGGAGACCAGGCGCCTCAGCGGGCTCTTTCTCGCCGGGCAGATCAACGGCACCACCGGCTATGAGGAGGCGGCCGGACAAGGCCTGCTGGCCGGCCTCAATGCGGCGCGGCGGGGGGCGGGCAGCGAGCAGATCGTGCTCAGCCGCACCGAGGCCTATATCGGCGTGATGGTCGACGATCTGACCAGCCGCGGCATCAGCGAGCCCTACCGGATGTTCACTTCGCGGGCCGAGTTCCGGCTGTCGCTGCGCGCCGACAATGCCGATGAGCGGTTGACGCCGTTGGCCGCGAAGCTGGGGATCGCCTCGGTGCAGCGGATGCAGCGCTACGGCAACATGATGCGGCAGCTCGACGAAGCGCGTCAGTTGGCGGTGTCGCTCGCCATGACCCCCAATGAAGCGGCGCGTCACGGGCTGGAGATCAACCGGGATGGCGTGCGCCGCTCCGGCTATGAGTTGCTGGCCTATCCCGGTGTCGATGTGGCCTGGCTGGCTCGCGTCGAGCCGAGATTTGCCGATATCGACGCCAAGACGGCGGAGCGTCTCGAAACGGAAGCGAAATATTCGGTCTATCTCGACCGTCAGAAGACGGACGTGGCGCAGATCCGGCATGAGGAGAGCCGGTTGATCCCGGAGACGGTCGATTTCGGCGGCGTGCCTGGGCTCTCCAACGAGCTGAAGCAGAAGATGCGGGCGCGGCGGCCTCGCTCCATCGCCGATGCCCAGCGCATGGAAGGCATGACGCCGGCGGCGCTTGCAATCATTGTCGCGCATGTCCGGCACGCCGAGAGCGCGCAGAGGCCCGAGACTGATCAAGAGCCCGAGGATACCCAAAGGATTAAGGGTACTCAAAGGATTGTTGCGTGAGCTCTTTCTCCTGGAAGAGCCTGCAGGACGCCGCCGGCCCGGTTTCACGTGAAACATTCGATCGCCTGGTCGCGTTCGAGCAGATGTTCCAGAAATGGAATCGCAGCATCAACCTCGTTGCGCAGTCGACAGCAGGCGATGTCTGGCAGCGTCACATCCTGGACAGCGCGCAGCTTGGACGCATCGAGCCTACCGCGAAACATTGGGTCGATATCGGTTCGGGCGGCGGATTTCCGGGCCTTGTCATGGCCTTCCTGCTTGCCGAGCGCGACGGAGCCAGCATCGATCTGGTCGAAAGCAACCGCAAAAAGGCGTCGTTCCTGCAGACGGTCATCGGCCAGTTCGGCCTGCCGGCGCGGGTCGTGGCGCGCCGCATCGAAGACAGCCATGCGCTGGTTCCGGCGCCGCAGATCGTCACGGCGCGCGCCTTGGCCTCGCTTTCGACCTTGCTGGACCTGTCGGCGCCCTGGCTTACGTCAGGCGCACGCGGCCTGTTCCACAAAGGCCGGGATTACCGCGCGGAAGTGCAAGAAAGCGCTCACCGATGGGCCTTCGATCTGGTAGAACATCCAAGCGTGACCGACCCGCATGGGGTCATCCTTGAACTGTCGAATCTGCGACCTGTCTGATTTGCTCCAGGCGACCCAAAAATGAATTTCTGGCATAGATCCATGATGAAGAATGGCCCCCGAATCATCACCGTAGCCAACCAGAAGGGCGGCGTCGGCAAGACGACCACCGCCATCAATCTGGCCACTGCGCTCGCGGCAATCGGTGAAAAGGTGCTGATCATCGACCTCGATCCGCAGGGAAATGCGAGCACCGGCCTCGGCATCGACCGCAAAGATCGGACGGTCTCGTCCTATGACGTGCTGACGGGCGAACTGGATCTGGAAGCCGCGGCGATCCCGACGGCTGTGCCTGGCCTGTCGATCGTGCCGTCAACGCTCGATCTGCTCGGCATCGAGATGGAGATTGCTTCGGCGCCGGACCGGGTGCTGCGGCTGCGCAACGCCTTGCGTGCCTCGGCCGACCGTTCGGCCGGCTTCGGCTATGTGCTGATCGACTGCCCGCCGTCGCTCAATCTTTTGACGCTGAATTCGATGGCAGCGGCCGATTCGGTGCTGGTGCCGCTGCAATGCGAATTTTTCGCGCTGGAAGGTCTCAGCCAGTTGCTGGAGACCGTCGAGCAGGTGCGCCGTTCAATCAATCCGGATCTGACCATCCAGGGTATCGTGCTGACCATGTATGACGGCCGCAACAATCTCGCCAACCAGGTGGTGCAGGATGTGCGGGCGCACATGGGCGACAAGGTCTACGAGACCATCATTCCGCGCAATGTGCGGGTGTCCGAGGCCCCGTCCTACGGCAAGCCGGCGATCCTTTACGATTTGAAATGCTCAGGCAGCCAGGCCTATCTGCAGCTTGCGTCGGAAGTGATCCGCCGCGAGCGCAAATTGCGCGCCGCTTGATTAGCTGGAATGCATAATTAAAAGCCGATTCGATACCGAAACGATCAGGAATGTTAACTGGAAGTGTTATGAGCGAAGACCTTTCGAGAAAAAGACTGGGGCGTGGACTGGCAGCACTGATCGGCGAGATCGATCGCCCGGCCGCACCTGAAAAGCCTGGTATGAGCGCCGACGGCAAGGTACCGATCGAGTTCCTGACCCCCAATCCGAAAAATCCGCGCCGGCATTTCGGCGAGGCCGAGCTGACCGACCTCGCGCAGTCGATCCGCGAACATGGCGTGGTCCAGCCGGTGGTGGCGCGGCCGTCGCCGACGCTGGCCGGCCGCTACGAGATCATTGCCGGCGAGCGGCGCTGGCGTGCGGCGCAGCGCGCCGGGCTGACCGAGATTCCGGTCATCATCCGCGAGGTCAACGACCGCACCGCGCTCGAGCTGGCGATCATCGAGAACGTCCAGCGCACCGACCTCAATGCGGTCGAGGAAGCGCTTGGCTACCAGCAATTGATCGACGATCACGGCTACACCCAGGCCGACCTCGGCCAGGTGATCGGCAAGAGCCGCAGCCATGTCGCCAACACGCTCAGGCTGTTGAAGCTGCCGGATGTGATCCGCGACATGCTGGTCGACGGCGCGCTGTCGGCGGGCCATGCCCGCACGCTGGTGACGGCGGAGGATCCGGCCGGCCTTGCCAAGCGCATTGTCGAAGAAGGACTCTCGGTGCGCCAGGCCGAGGCGCTGGCGCAGATGCCGGCCGGCAGCACGCCAAAGGAAGCCAAGCCGGCCGCAAGCCCGGAACAGAAGGACGCCGACACGCTGGCGCTGGAAAAGCTGTTGACCGACACGACCGGCATGATCGTGTCGATCGACCACAAGAGCAAGGGCGGCACGCTTCGTGTCGCGTATCGTTCGCTGGAACAGCTTGATGAATTGTGTCGCCGGCTAAAACAGGAGCGGTAGTTAGCCGGCGAAGTTTCTGACCTGGAAGCTCCGTCGCTAGGGTCTGAACTCAGCCGATCTGGGGCGAGCCACTGCCAACGTTGAAGGCCTCGCGCGGCCCCACCTTCTCCCACAAAGGGGAGAAGGTCAGGCGAGGTCCCGCCCGCGTCGACACGAGTGGTGTCTACCGTTGCGCCAGCCGGCTGCTTTCCACGACAATGCCGAGCAGCGCCTGGCGCGCCAGTGCGACGGAAAGATCCGGCCGCCGGCGCGTCTGCAGCACGGCGGTCTGCAGCCGGGTCAGCGCGCGGCCGAGGGCTTCGCTGCTCCAGCGCTCCAGCGCTTTCTCCACCAGCTTGCGCCGCGAGAAAAACACCGGCGGGCGGGCCGCGGCAACCACCGAAGCCGCGTTGCGGCCAGCAGAGTCCATCTGGCCACGCATGGCCTGGATACTTTGCAGCTGCCGCATCGCCGAGGACAGCACCAGGAACGGCTGGCCGCCGGATTGGCAATGGCGGGTGAAGGCGGTGTCGAAGTCGCCGACCTTGCCTTCGAGAAGTGCGTCGACCGCGTCATCGAACGAGGCGCCGGACACGTCTCCCGACATCGCCCTGACCTCTTCCAGCCCGATCTCCTTCTGGCCATGCGCATAGAGGATGAGCTTTTCGATCTCGCCGCGCGAGGCCAGCCGGTCGCCGCCGAGATTGCGGCGCAGCGCCTGTCTGGCTTCCATGGTCATCGACATCCCGGCCTTGTGCAGTTCGCCATCGATGACGGCGTCGATGTCGCGGGCCTCGTCGGCATAGCACGGCAGCGCCATGGCAATGTCCGCCGCCTCGACGATGGCGCGCAGCCCGACGCCCTTCTTGAGATCGCCGGCCTCGATCAGGATGATGGCGTCGCGCGGCGGCTCTGCCGTCAGCGCCTTGACGTCGTCGGCAAGCGTCTTCTGGCCGCTGGCATTGCGCACCCACAAAAGGCGCCGGTCGGAAAACATCGGCACGGTGCGCGCTTCGTCAAGCAGCCGGCCCTCGTCGCGGTCGACCTCCGAGCCCTCCAGCCTGACCACGGAGAACGGATCGTCGAGCGGCAGGCCGGTCTTTTCGGCAAAGGCTTTTGCGCGCTCGGCGACGAGGCCGCGATCTGGACCATAGAGCAGGACGATCGAGATGCGCTGGTCCGGCCGGGCCAGCCAGGTATCGACCTCGAAAGCTTTCTTCTGTGCCATGGAGGGTGGTTAGCACAGGGCGAGTGCGAGGTGAACGGCGATCGAGCGAAACGGCGGAGCGCGATCTCCCCCCTTGTGGGGGAGATGTCCGGCAGGACAGAGGGGGGCGCTGTCCCGCCGACCTCTCTGTCGGCTGCGATGTGCCCCAAAAGCCTGTTTTCGGCTGTTTCTAAAGCGAGCAAAGTGGTGATCCTTCACGCCCCCCTCTGCCCTGCCGGGCATCTCCCCCACGAGGGGGGAGATCGGCGGCTCCTGCCGCTGCACCAGTCGCCCAATCCGCCCCCAATCACCTTATCTTCCGGCAAACCTCGTGCAATCTTGCCCCTAATTGCGCGTCGCTGCCCAACATCGACAAGAAATTTCGCGGACATATCTTCATCCTGTGCTGGGGAGGCTGCATCGGCCGGCGCGGCCGGGACCGAGGCCCGAAGGCTTGCCCGACGAATTCGCACTGGTCTGGCGGCGCAGATATGCAAATATCCTTGGCCAGGCAACATTGGAGGACAAAGGTCATGGCCGATGCTGGGATGTTGCGTTTTCACGTTCCGGAACCGGAAGTGCGGCCGGGCGGAACGCCTGACTTTTCCAACGTGCCCATCCCCAAGGCCGGCTCGGTGCCGCGCCCCGACATTGATGTCGATCCGCGCACCATCCGCGAACACGCCTTCTCGATCATCCGGGTGCTGAACCGCAATGGCGAAGCCGTCGGCCCCTGGGCGGGCCTGCTTTCCAGCGACGAGATTCTGGCTGGCCTGCGCCACATGATGACGCTCAGGACCTTCGATGCCCGCATGCAGATGGCGCAGCGCCAGGGCAAGACCTCGTTCTACATGCAGCATCTGGGCGAAGAGGCGGTGGCCTGCGCCTTCCGCAAGGCCCTCGCGCCCGGCGACATGAATTTCCCGACCTATCGCCAGGCCGGCCTGCTCATCGCCGACGGCTATCCGATGGTCACCATGATGAACCAGATCTATTCCAACGAGGCCGACCCGCTGAAGGGCCGGCAATTGCCGATCATGTATTCGTCGAAGGAGCACGGCTTCTTCTCGATCTCCGGCAATCTGGCGACGCAGTATATCCAGGCGGTCGGCTGGGCGATGGCCTCGGCGATATCGAACGATTCAAAGATCGCCGCCGCCTGGATCGGCGACGGCTCGACGGCCGAATCCGACTTCCATTCGGCGCTGGTGTTCGCTTCCACCTACAAGGCGCCCGTCGTGCTCAATGTCGTCAACAACCAGTGGGCGATCTCGACTTTTCAGGGCATTGCGCGTGGTGGCTCGGGCACTTTCGCGGCCCGCGGCCTCGGCTTCGGCATTCCGTCGCTGCGCGTCGACGGCAATGATTATCTCGCCGTCCATGCGGTGGCCAAATGGGCGGCGGAGCGTGCGCGCAGCAATCTCGGGCCGACGCTGGTCGAATATGTCACCTACCGCGCCGGCGCGCATTCGAGCTCGGACGATCCCTCGGCCTACCGGCCAAAGACCGAATCCGACGCCTGGCCGCTCGGCGATCCGATCGTGCGGCTGAAGAACCATCTCATCCAGCTCGGGGTCTGGTCGGACGAGCGGCATGCGCAGGCCGAGGCGGAAATCCTCGACACGGTGATCGCGGCGCAGAAGGAAGCCGAAAGCCACGGCACGCTGCATGCCGGCGGCAAGCCGTCGACGCGCGACATGTTCGAGGGGCTCTATGCCGAGATGCCGCCGCATCTGCGGCGCCAGCGCCAGCAGGCGGGAGTCTGACCATGCCAAGACGGACCATGATCGAGGCCATTCGTGATGCCATGGATGTGTCGATGGGGCGTGACGAACGCGTTGTCGTGTTCGGCGAGGATGTCGGCTTCTTCGGCGGTGTCTTCCGCTGCACGCAAGGCCTACAGGCCAAATACGGCAAGAGCCGCTGCTTCGACGCGCCGATCAACGAATCCGGCATTGTCGGCTCGGCCATCGGCATGGCCGCCTACGGGCTGAAGCCCTGCGTGGAGATTCAGTTTGCCGACTACATGTATCCGGCCTACGACCAGCTGACCCAGGAGGCGGCGCGGCTGCGCTATCGCTCGAACGGCGATTTCACCTGCCCGATCGTGGTGCGCATGCCGACCGGCGGCGGCATCTTTGGCGGCCAGACGCACAGCCAGAGCCCGGAGGCGCTGTTCACCCATGTGTCTGGGCTGAAGACTGTGGTGCCGTCCAATCCGCATGACGCCAAGGGGCTGCTGATCGCGGCGATCGAGGACCCCGACCCGGTGATCTTCCTCGAGCCGAAGCGGCTCTACAACGGGCCGTTCGACGGCCATCACGACCGGCCGGTGACGCCTTGGTCGAAGCACGAGCTCGGCGAGGTCGCCGACGGCCACTACACCGTGCCGCTCGGCAAGGCGGCGATCCGAAGGGCGGGCTCGGCGGTCACCGTGCTGGCCTATGGCACCATGGTCTATGTCGCGCAGGCCGCTGTCGAGGAGACCGGCATCGATGCCGAGATCATCGATCTGAGAACCCTTTTGCCGCTCGATCTCGATACGATCGTCGCTTCGGTCAAGAAGACCGGGCGCTGCGTCATCGTGCATGAGGCGACGCTGACCTCGGGCTTCGGCGCCGAGCTGTCGGCGCTGGTGCAGGAAAACTGCTTCTACCATCTGGAGGCGCCGGTGGCGCGGGTCGCCGGCTGGGACACGCCCTATCCGCATGCGCAGGAATGGGACTATTTCCCGGGTCCCGCCCGCGTCGGCCGGGCCCTGCTTGAAACCATGGGAGCTTAAGATGGGCGAACACATCATCAAGCTGCCCGATGTCGGCGAAGGCGTCGCCGAGGCCGAGCTGGTCGAATGGCACGTCAAGATTGGCGACATCGTTCGCGAGGACACCGTGCTCGCCGCCGTCATGACCGACAAGGCGACGGTCGAAATCCCGTCGCCCGTCGATGGCGAGATTCTTTGGCTGGGCGCCGAGATCGGCGACACGGTGGCGATCGGCTCGCCGATCGTGCGGCTGAAGGTGGCGGGCGAGGGCAATGTGAAGCCGCAAGGCGGCGACGTGGAAGCGGTGGCCGCTGAACCGCCGGCGAAGCTGCCGATCCCGAAGCCCGAGACTGCCGCGCCAGCCGCGAAGGCGCCGCCAAAGGCGGGCGGGACAGACGCGAAACCTGCACCGGCCGTGTCGAAGAGCCCGCAGCAGCCTTCCGTCTCCGGCGCGCCACGCCCCGAAGGCGAAAAGCCGCTGGCCTCGCCGGCCGTCCGCCTGCGGGCAAAAGAGACCGGTATTGATCTCAGACAGGTTTCGGGAACCGGCCCGGCCGGCCGCATCGGCCACGAAGACATCGACGCCTTCCTGGCGCGCGGTCCGCAGGTCGCCAGGGCATCCGGCCTCGCCCGCAACGACGCGGTCGAGGACATCAAGGTGGTGGGCTTGAGGCGCAAGATCGCCGAGAAGATGACGCTGTCCAAATCGCGCATCCCGCACATCACCTATGTCGAGGAGATCGACGTCACCGCGCTCGAGGATCTGCGCGCCGCGCTCAACAAGGAAAAGCGCGCGGGCAAGGCGGAGCGGCCCAAGCTGACGCTGCTGCCGTTCCTGATGCGGGCGATGGTCAAGGCGATATCAGACCAGCCCAACCTCAATTCGCTGTTCGACGACGAGGCCGGCATCATCCACCAGCATGGCGGCATCCATATCGGCATTGCCGCGCAGACGCCGTCGGGGCTGGTGGTGCCGGTGGTCAAGCATGCCGAGGCGCGCGACATCTGGGAGTGCGGCGCCGAGGTGATCAGGCTTGCCGAGGCGGCCAAGTCGGGCACCGCGACACGCGACGAGCTGTCCGGCTCGACCATCACCATCACCTCGCTCGGCGCCATGGGCGGCGTGGCGACGACGCCGGTCATCAACCATCCGGAAGTGGCGATCATCGGTGTCAACAAGATGATGGTGCGGCCGGTGTGGGACGGCACCCAGTTCATCCCGCGCAAGATGATGAACCTGTCCTCCAGCTTCGACCACCGGGTGATCGACGGCTGGGACGCCGCCGTCTTCATCCAGCGCATCAAGACGCTGCTGGAGACGCCGGCGCTGATTTTTGTGGATTGAGGGAACGATCGAGATGCCGGCGGGACAGCGCCCCCCTCTGCCTTGCCAGGCATCTCCCCCACAAGGGGGGAGATCGGACGTCACGCCGGCTTTCGCCAATTTTCACCGTTTGAGGAGTGAGCGGAGCGCCGATGCAGCCAATCTCCCCCCTCGTGGGGGAGATGTCCGGCAGGACAGAGGGGGGGCGCGAAGGATCGCGGCAGAGTGTTCTTTCCGATCCAGCGCGACAACGAGTTAGGGTGCCACGATGAAAGAAATCTCCTGCAAGCTGCTCGTCATCGGCGCCGGGCCCGGCGGTTATGTCTGCGCGATCCGTGCCGGCCAGCTCGGTGTCGATACGGTGATCGTCGAGGTCGGCAAGCCCGGAGGCACTTGCCTCAATGTCGGCTGCATCCCCTCCAAGGCGCTGATCCACGCGGCGGAAGAGTTCGAGAAGGTGTCGCATATGGCCGGCGGCAACAGCCCGCTTGGCATTTCGGTCACGGCTCCCGTGCTCGACCTTGCCAGGACCGTCGCCTGGAAGGACGGCATCGTCAGCCGGCTCAACAGTGGCGTCGCCGGTCTGCTCAAGAAAGCCGGGGTGAAGACCGTGCATGGCTGGGCGACGTTCCGCGACGGCAAGACCGTCGCGGTCGAGACCGAAACCGGCGTGCAGGTGATCCGGGCCGAGGCGATCGTCATCGCCACCGGCTCGGCGCCTGTCGAACTGCCGTTCCTGCCGTTCGGCGGCCCGGTGATTTCCTCGACCGAGGCGCTTGCGTTGAGCGAAGTGCCGAAGAAGCTCGCGGTTGTCGGGGGCGGCTATATCGGCCTCGAGCTTGGCATCGCCTTTGCCAAGATGGGGGCTGAGGTGACCGTGGTCGAGGCCTTGCCGCGCGTGCTGGCGCAGTACGACGCGGAGCTGACCCGGCCGGTGGTCAAGCGGCTCACCGCACTCGGCATCGAGGTGATGCTGGGTGCCAGGGCCAAGGGGACCAAGGGCGACGCGCTGCTGGTCGAGACCGCTGATGGCAAGAGCGCCAAGGTCGCCGCAGACAAGATCCTGGTGACGGTCGGGCGCAAGCCGGTGACCGAAGGCTGGGGGCTCGACCAGATCGATCTTGATATGGCGGGAAAGTTCATCCGCATCGACGATCAGTGCCGCACCTCGATGCGCGGCGTCTTTGCCATCGGCGACGTCACCGGCGAGCCGATGCTGGCGCACCGGGCGATGGCGCAAGGCGAAATGGTCGCCGAGTTCGTTGCCGGCCACAAGCGCAGCTGGGACAAGCGCTCAATTCCCGCGGTTTGCTTCACCGATCCCGAACTGGTGATGGCTGGCCTGTCGCCGGAGGAGGCCAAGGCTCTTGGCGGCGAAATCAAGATCGGGATGTTCCCGTTCGCCGCCAATGGCCGGGCGATGACGAAGCTTGGCGAGGATGGTTTCGTTCGTGTTGTCGCCCGCGCCGACAATCATTTGGTGCTCGGTATCCAGGCGGTTGGGCAGGGCGTGTCGGAACTGGCGGCGGCTTTCGGGCTGGCGCTGGAAATGGGTTCGCGGCTGGAGGATATCGCCGGGACGATCCATGCGCATCCGACGCAAGGCGAAGGGTTCCAGGAAGCAGCGCTCAAGGCGCTGGGGCATGCGCTGCATATCTAATTCGCGACGGCGCAAAACGCAGTGATGCCGGCGGGACAGCGCCCCCCTCTATCCTGCCGGACATCTCCCCCACAAGGGGGGAGATCGGCTGTTACCGCCGCTTTCGCCAACCTTCCAACATTGTAGAATGTGCGGAGCGCCGAAGCTGCCAATCTCCCCCCTTGTGGGGGAGATGCCCGGTAGGGCAGAGGGGGGCGCGAAGGATCGCGAACCTATCTTATTCCAGACACTCAGCTCGCGAGCCGGCTCACCATCTCGTGTTGCGCGTAGGCGCGACCAAAACGGTTGGCGAGGAAGGCGTCGAGCGCGATGTCTTCCTGTTTGACGAAACCGGTCGCCGGCAGGCTGCCGTCGGCCAGCATGTCGAGCACGGCGCAGATGCCGGAGGCGGTGGTGATCTGGATGGCGCTGCGCACGACGTCGCCGACGCGCTTGGAATAGATCTTGTTGGCGTAGGTTTCCTGCAGCAGGCGGCCGTTCTTGCGGCCCGAGACGGTGACGAAGACGATGACGACATCCTGCAGCGTCGCCGGTAGGGCGCTTTCAAAGATGTCCTTCAGCACGTCGCGGCGGTGGCGCAGGCCAAGGTCGTTGAGCAGCGCCTTCATGATCGCGGCGTGGCCGGGGTAGCGGATGGTGCGGTAGTTCAGCGTGCGCACCTTGCCCTTCAGCGTCTCGGCCAAAGTGCCCAGTCCGCCCGAGGTGTTGAACGCCTCATAGGTGACGCCGTCGAGCGAGAATTCCTCGCGCTCCTCCAGCGGCGGCACTTCGATCAGCTCGCCCTCGACGATCGCCTCGCAAGGCTCGCAATATTCGTTGATGACGCCGTCGGTGCTCCAGGTCAGATTGTAGTTCAAGGCATTCGACGGATACTGTGGCAGCGCGCCGACGCGCATGCGCACGCTTTCCAGCGAATCGAAGCGGCTGGCGAGATCATTGGCGACGATCGAGATGAAGCCCGGCGCCAACCCGCATTGCGGGATGAAGGCGCTCTTGCCCGAACGCGCCAGTTCCTTGACCCGCCTGGTGCTGACGACATCCTCGGTGAGGTCGAGATAATGCACGCCGGCGTTTGCCGCCGCCTCGGCGATGCGCGTCGTCAGGTGGAAGGGCGCGGCGCTGAGCACCGCGAACTTGCCCGCCAAAACGGTTTCAAGCGTGCCTGATGCTTCGATGTCGAGTTCCAGCGTGGCAACCGTTGCCGGCAGTTCGGCAGCAGTGAATTGCGCCGCCGAGCGGTCGACGAGGGTGACCTGATAGTCACCCGTGGCGGCGAGCATCTCGGCAATGGTCGAGCCGATCTTGCCGGCGCCGACAACAACAATATTCTTCATGACCGATCCCTCACGCAAATGCCTTTGTTCCCACTAGATTCGCAGCTTGCCCGTCGAAAGGAAGCGTGGAATTGTTCGAAACGAAACTCTGATTGCGCACTCTGCCGATGGGATTCGTCGAAATGCTCAGTGAAGCCGAACAGGCCCTGCTTTCCCTGCTGCGCGACAACGCCCGCGCCTCGACCGCCGAACTTGCGCGCAAGCTTGGCGTGTCACGCACGACGGTGCAGAGCCGGATCGAACGGCTGGAGCAGCGCGGCATCATCACCGGCTATGGCGTCCGGCTGGCGCCGGATTACGAACAGGGGCTGGTGCGGGCGCATGTGCTGCTCACCGTGACGCCCAAGCTCGCCGACAAGGTGGTGCGCGGCCTGCAGGCGCTGGCGCCGGTCAGGACGCTGCATTCGGTCAGCGGCAATTTCGACATGATCGTCATCGTCGACGCGCCGTCGATCCGCGACCTCGATATGCTGCTCGACGAGATCGGCGCCATGGACGGGGTCGAGCGGACCCTGTCGTCGATCATCCTGTCGACGCGCATCGATCGGTGAGCGGGCTTGCCGAAAGTTTGCCGGCTAACCCGGCGCTAGCGGAAAACTCACCACCACGGCAAGCCCCGGCCGGCAATCGTCAAGGGCAATGGATGCGCCATGCAAATCGGCGATGGCCCGCACAAGGCTGAGGCCGAGGCCGCTGCCCGGCGTCGACCGGCTTTGGTCCAGCCGGTATAGCCGCTGAAACACTTTCTCGCGCTCGTCGGTGGCAATGCCTGGTCCATTGTCGGCGACGCCGGCGACAATGCGTTCGCCCTGGCGCGCCACCGACAGTTTGACGGTCGTACCGGGCGGGCAATGGCGCAGCGCATTCTCCACCAGATTGGCGAACATCTGCGTCAACAGCTCGCAATCGCCATGGATCCGGTCCGCCGTTTCATGCAGTTTGGTCGATGACAACACCTTGCCGTCGTCCTCGGCAACGTCGGTGTAGATCTCGGCGATGGTTTGCAGGATCTCGCCGAGATCGACATCGGTAAAGCGCGCCTTGCGGGCGCCGGCCTCGATCTGGGCGATCCGCAACAGCGCATCGAAGGTCTCGTTGATCTGATAGCCCTCGGCGCGCGCATCGGCCAGATCGTCGGAGACCTCCTGACCTTGCGCGGCTTTGTCGGCGGCGCCTTCCAGGATCATCTGCAGCCGGTTGAGCGGCGTCTTCAGATCGTGGGCGATGTCGGCGCTGACCTGTTTCATGCCTTCGACCAGCGCCGACAGGCGGTCGAGCGCCGCATTGATCTGGCTGGAGACGATGTCGATATCGTCGTCCTTGCCGGTCAGCGGGATGCGGGTGTCCAGCCGGCCATGCGAGACGTCAACCATGGTGGCGGCGATGCCGTCGAGCCGGCGCTGGACGCGCGAGGCGAGCAGTGCGCCGCCGGCGACCGCCAGCCCAGTGATGATCAGGGTTGCCCAGCCGAAGCTCATCACCTCCGTTTCGGAAAGGCTGAAAGCGACCGTCAGATTGTTGCCGCCGACCGAGCCGGAATAGGCCCGGTACTCGGTGTCCGGCGGGACGCCGGGCAGTACGGCGTCGAACATCGAGAAGCCGTCGGGAAGCCCCGCCGCGGTGAAGTTGCCGGCCAGATGATTGCCGGCCGCGTCGGTCAGCGAAAACAGCTGCTCCTTCCTGGGGTTGAGCTTTGCATGGCTTTCGATCGTGGCAACCAGGTCCTCACGATCATTCCCGGCGTAGGTCGCCGTCACCACCGAATAGGTTTCCTTGATGGTCTCGTCGAGCCGTTCGGCAAGATCGGCGCTCATCATCTGATAGACGATGGCGCCCGACAGCACGAAGGCCAGCATGAACAGGAAGGCGAACGTCAGCGCGAGCCGGAACGGCGTGCTGCGCAGCAGGCGGGACCATGTCTCCGTCATGGCGGTGCGTGCAGGCTGTAGCCGGTGTTGCGGACGGTGTGGATGAGCTGGGTTTCGAACGGCTTGTCGACCTTGGCCCGCAACCGGCTGATATGGGTTTCGACGACGCTGGTCCTGGGATCGAAATGAAAATCCCAGACGCGCTCCAGAAGCATGGTGCGGGTGATGACGCGGCCTTCGCCGCGCATCAGCACCTCCAGCAGGCTGAACTCCCGCGGCTGCAGGTCGATCGGCTGGCCCCGCCGCGTGACGCGGCGCATGATCAGGTCCATTTCGAGGTCGGCAACCCGCAAAACGGTCTTCTGCTCCTGCGCAGCCGGCCGGCGGCCAAGCGCGTTGATGCGGGCGAGAAGCTCGGAAAAGGCGAAGGGCTTGACCAGATAGTCGTCGCCGCCGGCCTCGAGCCCTTCGACGCGGTCGTCGACGCCGCCGACGGAAGTGAGGAAGATCGCCGGTGTGCGCACCCCGGCGGCGCGCACCGCCTTGATCATCGACAGGCCGTCGAGATCCGGGATCATGCGATCGGCTATGATCACGTCGTAGCTGCCGCTGGTCGCCGCGAAAAGCGCGTCATGCCCGTTGCGCAGCAAGTCACAGACATGGCCGGCCTCGGTCAATCCCCGGACGATGTAGTCGGCCGTCCTGTGGTCGTCCTCGACAAGCAGAAGTCGCATGGCTGTTCCGGTCCGTGATCGGCGACAGGCTAACACCGGCATGGGTCTGTTCCTAGGATGGCAGGAGGCCGCGGGCATTTGGGACGCCTCCCAACTTCGTCATCCTCGGGTCTGCGCTGTGTCGCTGCGCTCCTTGCTCCGCCCGTGGATGACGAAGCGATGGGCCTAGTCCGACTCCAGCAGGATTTCGTCGGCCTCGTCGGCTGTCTTCTTCAGGGTCATGTAAAGAACAAGTGCGATGATGCAGCCAAGGAAGATCAGGCTGGTGAAAATGGTGCCGAAACCCAAGCCGCCCTGTTCGACCGGTTGCGACAGCAGATCGCCTAAGGAGGCGCCAAGCGGCCGCGTCAGGATGTAGGCGAGCCAGAAGGCCAGGATGCCGTCGAGATGGAGCAGGTAATAGGCAAGCGCAATGAGCGCGATGACGCCGCCGAACAGCAGGCCTGAGGTCAGATAGCCCATGTCGAAGCTCTCGGCGACCAGGTCGCCGGCGGCGGTGCCGAGCGAGAAGGTGAACAGGATCGCCAGCCAGTAGAAGATCTCGCGACGGGTGGTGACGATGGTGTGGATCGACAGCGTTCTTTCGCTGGCATACCAGACCGCGAATGTCGCGGCGAGCGCCACCGAGAAGGCGATGGTCGTCGTCTGCAGGCGCACACCGAAATTGTCGACCAGATTGTCGGTGATCAGCGTGCCGACGCCGCTGATCGGCACCACCGCCACCCAGTAGGCCCAGGGCACGTAGCGCTTCTGCGCGAACTGCAGGACAAGGGCAGCGATCAGCAAGCCGGTCATGATCAGCGAGGTAACCGTCAGCCCAAGGCCGAGGTTGACGGCGAGATAATCGGCCGCCGTTTCACCCATGGTCACCGCCATCAGCTTGATCAGCCAGAAATCGACGGTGACGTCCGGGACCCGGTTGTGGCTCGGTGCGGCGGGGTGTTGCGTAGTGGGAGAGAGCATGGCGGACGTCCCAATGGATGCGGCGGAGCGAATCGATCCGGCATCCGCACAGTAGGCAGCAGAGTTCACGCTCGCCTGTCCGGCGGCTTACAAATTCGTAAGAATGGGCGCGGACCGCGCGAAAAGCCTTTACGAACGCCTCGCCGTGCGCTGATAGAAGGCCGATGCCATGCATCCGCCATCAATGGGGTGGCCCAGTGTCCGCAAGCTTGCCAAACGCCCGCTTGCCAGCGCGCCAGGAAACACGATGACCTACGCTTCCCTAAAACCGGTTTCACGGGCCTTCGACCAGCGCAAGCGGCTGATCTTCGTGCGGGTTGCGGCGGTGCTGGCGGTGCTGCTGCTTTTTCTCACCAAACCGGCTTTCAGCGAGGGTTCGAACGGGCACGAGACGCTCGAATTCTTCGGCTTCTGCCTGGTGCTGGTTTGTGTTGCCGGACGGCTGTGGAGCATCCTTTATGTCGGCGGCAAGAAGAACGAGGAGCTGGTCTCGACGGGACCGTTTTCGATCACCCAGAACCCGCTCTATTTCTTCTCGACGGTCGGGGCGGTCGGCGTCGGACTGCTCTACGGCTCGCTGCTGGCGGCCGTCGCGCTTGGCCTTGCCAGCTTTTTCATCTTCCGCGTCACGGCGCGCAAGGAAGCCGGATTTCTGCTGGGCAAGTTCGGCCCGACCTACCTTGCCTATGTCAAGAACACGCCCCGGTTCTGGCCAAATCCGCTTCTGTACCATGACCATGACCAGATGCTGTTTTCGACGCAGGCGCTGAAGCGCACGTTCTATGACGGGCTCTATTTCCTCGCCATTTTTCCGGCCATCGAACTGGTCGAGCATTTCCGGGCGACCGGCCTGCTGTTTCCGGCCTTCGTCACGCTCTACTGATCATCTGATCATCGACGCCGTATCTAGCCGCCAAGCGGATGCGGCATGTAGCCGACGAAGCCTGCGATCTTCCAGCTTCCGCCGACCTTGGTGCAGAAATACAGCGTCTGCCATTTCAGCCTGTCGACGCTGCCGTCCGCCTTGGCGACCGACCCGTCGAATTTCTTGTGCAGCACGGCGCGGTCGCCGTCGACATCGATGTCGCGCATGTTGGTGACGCGAAACAGCGCCTCGCGCAGCGGCTCGGCGAATTTTGTCGTTGCCGTCTCCTTGGCCTGGCGCAGCCACTCGTCGCGATAGATGTCCAGCCGCGGAAACTGCAGCCGCCAGGCGTCGGCATTGCCGAGGAAATGCGCGTGCATGCCGAAGAAGCTCGAGGCCACGAAATCATCCTCGACCATCGACCAGTCCTGGCCGATGAAGGCGTCGATGTCGCGCCGTACCAGCATTTCCCAGAGCGCGTGGCGATCGGCATCGCCGGCCGGAAACGGGTTCTTGTCGTAGGTCATCTTTTTACTCTCCCGGTCTGGAAAATGCGTCTGTGCGTTGCAGCGCCATAGCCGCCGACGGCGCGCACGATGCAAGCGCTTCTGTAATAAAGCAACATGAATTCCTGGGAATGTTGCTTTCCAACAAGGCCCCTATGAGGATCGCCCCGATCGCGGTAAATGTCGACCGAAGCGGGCGCCGCGACGGCATCCCGCCCTGTCATCAGAGGAGGTCATCCCTTGCCGAAGCAGTGTTTTGGAACGTCGCATGTGCCGTTGTCGCCGGCAGTGCGCGCCGGCGATTTCGTCTATGTCTCGGGCCAGGTTCCCATCGGCAGCGACGGCATCGTGGTCAAGGGCGGCATAACGGAACAGACCGAACAGGTGCTCGCCAATGTGAAGGCCGCACTGGCGCTGGCCGGCTGCACCCTGGACGATGTCGTCAAGACGACCGTCTGGCTGGAAGACGCGCGCGATTTCGGCGCCTTCAACGCCGTCTATGCCAGGCATTTTCCGAAGAACCCGCCGGCCCGCTCCACGGTCGAATCGCGGCTGATGATCGACATCAAGATCGAAGTCGAGGCGGTCGCCTACCGGCCCGCCTGAGGAGACTGTAGTCTCTGAGGCGGCAAAACAACGAACCGGAGGTGACCTCCATGCAATTCGACCTCCTGCTGAAGGGCGGCCGGCTGATCGATCCGGCGTCCGGGCTCGATGCGCCGCGCGACGTCGCCATCGCCAATGGCCGCATTGCCGCGGTCGATGCCGATATCCCGGCCGGCCGCGCCGCGCAGGTCGTCGATGCCAGCGGCTGCGTCGTCACGCCCGGCCTCGTCGACCTGCACAGCCACGTCTACTGGGGCGGCACCTCGCTCGGCGTCGACGCCGACCGGCTGGCCGCCAAGAGCGGCACCACCACCTTCATCGATGCGGGCAGTGCGGGTGCGGGCAATTTCCTCGGCTTCCGCCGCCACGTCATGGAGCGCTCGAAGGTGCGCATCCTGGCCTATGTCAACATTTCCTTTGCCGGCATCTTCGGCTTTTCGCAGACGGTGTCGGTCGGCGAGTGCAGCGATCTCAGGCTCTGTGAGCCGCGCGAGGTCGTGGCTACGGCGCGCGAGCACCGCGATGTCGTCGTCGGCGTGAAAGTCCGCTCCGGCCGCCATGCCGGCGGCACCAGCGGCATTGCCCCGGTCGACCTGGCGCTGGAGGCCGCCGACCAGGCCGGCCTGCCGCTGATGGCGCATATCGACGAGCCGCCGCCCGGCCGTTCCGAAGTGCTGCCGCGGCTGCGCAATGGTGACATCCTCACCCATTGCTTCCGGCCGTTCCCCAACGCGCCGGTGTTCGCCTCCGGCGCGGTGCGGCCGGACATGCGGCTGGCGCGCGAGCGCGGCGTCATCTTCGACCTCGGCCATGGCATGGGCTCGTTCGATTTCGCGGTCGCGCGGGCCATGCTCGAGGAGGGGCTGGCGCCCGACGTGATCAGCAGCGACGTGCATCTCTACTGCGTCGACGGGCCGGCCTTCGACATCCTGGTCTGCATGTCGAAGCTCTTGGCGCTCGGCATGCCGCTGGTCGAGGTTTTGCGCGCGGCGACGCAAGCGCCGGCTCGGGCGATCGCCAGGCCTGATCTCGGCACACTGGCGGTTGGCACCGTCGGCGATGTCGCCGTGCTCCGGCAGCGCCCGGGCCGCTTCACCTTCGTCGACGCGGTCGGCGCCTCGCTGGTCGCCGACCAGCGGCTGGTTTCGGAAGGCATCGTCATCGGCGGCACCTGGTGGCCGAACGAAGCGGTCAACGATGCCAGCGAGACCGAGCGTTTCGAGGCGCATGCGCACCACACCCATATCGAGGTCGCGGCCCGGCATTTCGGGCACCGGCATGAGTGACAGCTTACGACCGGCCGGAATTGCTCGGCGCCCCATAAACCGGCGTTGCGATGCCTTCCATCCGTGCCTTGATCTGCAGCGCGACGTATTTCGAATAGAAGCGCGATAGAGCCAGATTGCCGCCGTGGAACCACAGCGCCTCCTGCGCCGTCGGCTTCCACATGTTGCGCAGCTCGCCTTGCCATGGTCCGGGGTCGCCTTTCACGCCCGAGCCGAGCCCCCAGCAGGGGCCGACCTTGTCGGCGACCTCGCGCGAGACGATCGCGGCCACGGTCTCGTTCATCGACTGATAGCCGGTGCAGGCGATGATCGCGTCGGCGGCAAGCTCGCTGCCATCCTCGAAAAGGATGCCGGTAGGCGTCAGCGACTTGATGGCGACGCCGCTGCGGACGCCGATCTCGCCGTCGATGATCAGGTCGGAGGCGCCGACATCGATGTAGAAGCCGGAGCCGGTGCGGTAGGCCTTCATCAACAGGCCAGTCTCGTCATCGCCGAAATCGATGGCGAAGCCGGCGGCGCGCAGGCGGTCGTAGAAGGCCGCGTCGCGGGCCTTGATCACCTCGTAGAGTGCCCGCTGGCCCTTCGGCACCAGCGCGAAGGGCGTCGAGGCGACGATCATGTCGGCCTTCTCGGTGCTGATGCCGCGCGCCAGCGCGTTCTCCGAGAAGATCTCGAAGCCGACCTCCATCAGCGTGTCCGATTTGACCACCGTCGTCGGCGCGCGCTGGATCATGGTCACCTCGGCGCCGCTCTCCCAGAGATCGACGCTGACATCATGGCCCGAGCTTGCCGCGCCGATGACGGCAACGCGTCTGCCACGGAATTTCTCGCCGCTGGAATACTGGCTGGAATGCAGCAACTCGCCCTTGAATTGATCGGCACCCGACAGATCGATCCGCCGTGGCGGACCATAGGCGCCGGTGGCAAAGACGATGTGCTTGGGTTTCAGCGTGATGTGCCGCCCGACGCGGTCGACGACGACGGTCCAGACCTTTTCGGCCTCGTCATAGGAGGCGCTGAGGCACTTGGTGGCGACCCAATAATTGAGCTCCATGACGCGCGTGTACATTTCCAGCCAGTCGCCCATCTTGTCCTTGGGCGTGAACACCGGCCAGTTTTCCGGAAACGGAATGTAGGGCAGATGGTCGTACCAGACCGGGTCGTGCAGCACGAGCGAGCGGTAGCGGTTGCGCCAGGAATCGCCGGGCCGCGCGTTCTTCTCGATGACGATGGTGGGCACGCCGAGCTGGCGCAGCCGTGCGCCCAGCATGATGCCGCCCTGGCCGCCGCCGATGACCAGGCAGTAGGGCTGTTCCCCGGCGCCGAGGTCGCGCGTCTCGCGCGCCCGTGCCTCCGACCAGGTTTCGCGGTCGGGGTCGGCCTTGTGGCGCACGCCCAGCGGCCGCGCCGGTCCCTTGCGTTCTTCGAACCCCTTGAGGTCGGTCATCGCCGTGAACAGGGTGCGGCAGCGGCCATCGCGCAGGCGCATGACGCCCTGGCCAGAAGCATCAGCTGTTTCGAAGCTGAACCAGGCCTCGATGGTGCCCTCGTCCGAGGTCGCCTCGCCGGTCAGCTGCCACGCGGCCGGCTTCGTCGTCGCCAGCGTCGACGCCAGCATGCCGGCGATCGCCTCGCGACCTTCCATGGTCGTGATGTTCCAGGTGAAGGTCAGGAGATCGCGCCAGTAGCAGTCGTCGACGAACAGGTTGCTTGCCGCTGTCCCATCGCTCGCTTCGAGCGCCTTGGCAAAAGATCCGAGCCATGCGGCTGCCTGTTTCGATGGTGCCATGTCGAGCATTTCTGTCCTCTTTCTGCCATGTTGCACGGCCCGGTCTTCCCTTCTCCCACAAGGGGAGAAGGAAAAGGCCCCGCCTCAATCCCCGAGCGGCTCCATCTCCTTGCCGGTGCGGTGGATCTGGGCGTTGTACTTGATGCGGCGCACGGTCTCGCGGGCCGAGCCGTCGAGCCTGTAGGCGGACGCCACCGCCAGCAGGTCGATCGCCGCCAGGAAGGCGAATCGCGAGGCCGTCGGCTTCAGCGTGTCGGGATATTCGGGCACTGCCACCGTCAGCCGGATATCGCAGGCGCGCGCGAGTTCGGTGTCGGGCGCCGTCACGGCGATCGCGTTGGCGCGGTAGTGCTTGGCGAGTTCGACGGCCTCGATCACTTCGCGCGTGCGTCCCGTCGCCGAAATGGCGATCACCAGGTCGCCCGGCTTCAGGGTCGAGGCGGTCATCCGCATCAGATAGGGGTCGCACTGGGCGCTGATGGTGATGCCATAGCGAAACAGTCGGTACTGGGTTTCCTGCGCCAGCGCCGAAGAGCTGCCGCCGAGGCCAAAGACGGTGACCTGGCGTGCCTTGGCGATCAGCTCGGCCGCCTTCTGCAGCTGTGCCGGGTCGAGCTGCCGCTCGGCCTCCTGCAGCGCCCGGCGGGCTTCGCCGAACACGGCGTTCCAGAATGGCATGCCATTGTCGCCGCTGGTCGGCAGTGGCTTGCTCAGATAGAGCGCGCCGACGACGAGGCTCTGCGCCAGCTTCAGCTTGAAGTCGCGCACGCCCTCGCAGCCGATGGCGCGGCAGAACCGGGTCACCGTCGGTTCGCTGACCCCGGCACGCTGGGCCAGGGCGGCGTTGGAAGCATCGACGGCGTATTTGACGTCGTCGAGCACGACATCGGCGACGCGGCGTTCGGCCGGGCGCAACTCGCTGTAGGAATCCTTGACCATCGAGATGATGTCAGGGATGCGCCGGACAGGTTCGCACCCCTCCGCATCGCGGCTTGGAACAGGCTCTTCCTGGCTGCCAGCTTCGGTCATGAAGTCATGTCTTTCCCGGCGTTTCACAGAGCTGGCTTCTTACCATGTTTGCACGCCATGGCTCCATGCAGCGGGCTACGATCTCTTCGCCGGCGCTAGGGACTGGCCTAGGCTACCCAATCGTCTCCAGCCGCCTTGGCAAACGGTTCATGGCAACAGGCCCGTCCGGCGTGATCAGGAACTGGTCCTCGAGATTGAAGCTGGCGAGGCCGTCGATGTAGAGCGGGATTTCGAAGGCCAGCACCATGCCGGTTTCGATCACGACATCGCTGCCGGCCGCAATGAACGGCCATTGTTCGGAAAAGACCGACTGGCCGACGCCATGGCCGAAATGGCCGCGGCGGTAGGAGCGCAGCCCTTGCCGCGCCAGGCTGTTGCTGGCGGTGCGGTGCACGTGGCCGAGCGCGTTTCCCGGAATAAGGGCTGCGAGCCCATCCTCGAAGGCCTGCTCGGCGATCGCGTGCAGTTCGGCCTGTTCGGCGGATGGCGGCCCGAAAATGAAGTTGCGCGACATATCGGAAGCATAGCCGCCGACGGTGCAGACCATATCGCATTTCAGCGGATCGCCGGGCATGGCCTTCGCATCGGCGCCTTTGGCCCGGGCGCCCAGCGTCACATATTCGGCGGTCGCGACCGGATGCGACAGGCCGGCCGCGGCCGTGGCAACACCTTCCCGGTAGAGGGAAATGAGATCGCCCTGGCGCATGCCGGCCATGGCATCCACCTGCAGCCGGTCCAGTCCGGCTTCCGACAGGATAATGCCTTGCTGGAGCAGCTCGATCTCGCGTTGCGACTTGATCGCCCGCAACCGATCGAGCACCGCCGAACCGTCGACCATCGGACAGCCCGGCAGCATCGCCTGCAGGACCGAAAAATCGGTGACGGCGATGAAATCGAGATCGATGCCGATCGTGGCGTGGTCAAGCCCGAACCCGGCGAGGATCTGCTTCAGCTCGCGGGCGGAATTGGCCAGCTCGAATGTCGCCGGTCGGGAAAAGTCCGGCGGCCGACCAGAGGATGCGAGACCGGCCTCGATGCGTTGCGCCAGCGCGGAGGTCGAGGCGTCAAGCGTGGTGGATTCGATCCAGATCGGGTGGCTGCGGAGCACGGCGTCCGGCAATGCCGCCTGCAACTGTGCGGCGTTGAAATCCGCCACGACGACGCCGATCGGCAGCTCTTGCCGGGCCGGGATGACGACGAAGCCGGCGCCCGCCCGCCGGAACAGCCCCGCCGGGCCGATCCAGGCACCGGTCGCATAGTGGAATGCCTCGGGCGCGCAGAGTACCAGCGCCTCAATGCCGGCGCGTTCCATCAGTTGCGTCGCGCGCAGGCGGTCGACAAAGCCCGTCATGAATTTTCTCCGGATGTCCGAAGCGGCAACGGAGCATTACGGGTATGGACAATCAAGCTGGTTTCATGGGGCAGAGGTGTTGATGGGTCGGATGTACCCGTGTTGACGGACCGCATGCGTTTGGCGATTAGCGAAGACGCCCATCGCTTCGTCATCCACGGGCGGAGCAAGGAGCGAAGCGACGCGGCGCAGACCCGAGGATCCATGCCGTGAACTTCGAGCGCTGCTAGGGTGCAGAATTCTGCTCCGCCGCACTCTTCGGTTGATGCCACGGCATGGATCCTCGGGTCTGCGCCGCGTCGCTTCGCTCCCGCTCCGCCCGTGGATGACGAATGCAGGGTTCGACTAATCGCGGCTATAGCAGACGGCGTCAGCTATTTGATGGATTCCAGTTTGGCGACGGCGGCCGTGAAGCCAGCCAGCGACACCGGGATGGTGACCGGCTTGCGGGTGACCGATTCCATGCCGATGTTCAGATTGGTTCCCGACTTCATGGCCTTGATGAGGTCGGCTGACAGCGGCGTGGCGGCATAGGCGCCGTTCTGGTCGCTGGTCTGGATGGCAAGCGTCGTCTTCTGCCCCTGGTCGATCTGGAAGGAGGCGCCGGAGGGCAGGAACAGCCCGTGCGGCAAGGCCAGCAGCATGGCCAGGCCGCCATTGCCGCTTTCGCGGCGCACGGTCACGGTCAGCACGCGCTGCCCGGACTTGGCTTCGGTCAGGTTCTGCGACACTTGGCACTGAAGCTCGGCGCTCGCCGAGCCGCTGGAGCAGTTCACCGCCCACGGATTGGCATCAGCGGGTTTTGGACTGGCGTCGGCAGGCTTCGGCTGTGCCGGCTTGGCCTCTTCGGCAAGGGCCGGTCCAGCGGCCGCCAAGGTCAGCCACAGGGCGGCCGAACTCGCGATCAATAGATTAGTGCGAGCTAAAATTACTGCCATGTTCTTTATACCCCGCATTCTTTCTTGCCTCCGTCAGGTATTCTCTTCGGTGGGATTTGATACAACACCCCCGACTGTTTAGGAAGTCGTGCCGGAGCCAAGAAAGCCGGCAAAAGTACTGTGACCTTTCGGACACACGAAAGAAAATTGGAGGAAACCCCTAGAAATCGAAGGGTTCGAGACTCGCTCTACAATACAATTCGAGTAAGAAATAACACGCGGGACGTGCAGTCCCAGAAGGACTCGCCAGGGATGGGCACTACCGAGAATTCTCGGCAAGTTGGTGAGATGGCGGCGCGTGGGGAGGATTTCCGCGTGCGCGCCGGCTATCGCCGTTCGTATTTTGCAAGACATCTCTGGAAGACGACGGCGCTCACGACGCTGGCGCTCGGCCTTTCCAGCATGGCCGCCTATGCCGACCCGAACGGGTTGTGGCAGCCGCAGATCCGCGCCATCGTCGGCGCCGACAACAATGGCGGCAACGCCGCGCTCGAAGGCTTCATCCCGCTCAAGCAGACCGCCGAATCAGTGCTGTTCCTGGATCTCCGGGCCAAGCACGATTTCAAGGATGGCTTCGGCCAGGATGTCGGCCTCGGCATCCGCCGCATCGTCAATCCGGACCTGATGATCGGCGGCTACGCCTATCTCAATGTCGAGAACTTCAACAGCAACCAGTTCACCGCCGCGACGCTCGGCGCCGAGGCGATCACGCCGCATTTCGACGCGCATGTGAACGTCTATCTGCCGATCAAGGGCGACTACAACGATCACTCGACCAACTCGACCCTGTCGCTGGTCGGAAACCAGCTGCTCGAGCAGATCTCGGTGCTTGATCATCGCCAATACGCGGCATGGGGCATCGAGGGCGAGGTCGGCGCACAGGTGCCGATCAACCTACCCGACAAGCATTCGCTGCGCGTGGATATCGGCGGCTATCACTTCGAGGACCCGCACGGCGACGACCACGGCGTCACCGGCGCCAAGGCCGGGTTCGAGTATACGATCGGCGATGTCTTCGGCAGCAACACCTCGCTGGTCTTCGCCGGCGAAGTCCGCAACGACAATCGCGACGACACCCAGTTCGCCGGCAGCGTCCGGCTGAACATCCCGTTCAATCCCGGCCATGGCTCGGACAATGCCGACAATGGGGCCGACAATGGGGCCGACAACGGGCCGGAGCCGGTCTATCCGGCCAGCGAAGGCCTGCGCAAACGCGTCAACGAGCGCGTGCGCGGCGATATCGGCGTGAGGATCCAGTCGCAGGACGTGGACGGCGGCACGACGACGCGCATCGCCATCAATGCCGCCACGGGCGCTGCTTTCGGCAATTTCTTCTTCGCCGATGGCGGCAACTCGCTCGGCCTCGGCACCATTGGCGATCCGACGACGCTGGACGATGCCGTCACCAAGGCCGGTAGCGGCTTTGTCGTGGCGCTTGGCGGCGCCGGCAACCTGACGACCGCCGGTGTGACGCTTGCCAATGGCGAGACCGTCATCGGTGGTGGCAGCAGCGTCACCGCTTTGCTTGCCGGCGGCAGCACCAGCACCTTCAACCTGGGCGGTAGCAACGGCACGATCCAGGGCACCAATCCGGCCAACAATGTCATTACGCTGGGCAACGGCAACACGCTGAACGGCATCACCATCACCGGCGGCGCCGACGGCATCTTCGGCAACAACATCACCGGCGCCACGCTGACCCATGTCACTGTGACAGGGACCGGTGGCAATGGCGCCGACTTCACGGGCACCTCGACCGGCATCAAGGGTTCGGACTTCACCGCGAAGAACAATGGCCTCGACGGCCTGCACATCGAGGGCGACGGCACCTACAATTTCACCGGCACGACGCTGTTGCAGGGCAATGGCGACGACGGGCTCGATGCCACCGGCAAGGGCACCTATACGTTCGCCACGCTCAATGCGAAGGACAATGCCGACCGCGGCATCACCGTGCAAGGCACCGCGACATCAGGCAGCTTCACCACCAGCGGCGGCACCGTGTCGGGCAATGGCGGCACCGCCGTGTTCATCGATCCGATCACCGCGCATGTGGTGCTGGATTCGATCACGCAGTCCGGCGGCATATCGGGCGTCGTCCTCGATCAGGTCTCGGGCAGCTTCACCGTCAGCGGTGCGACGACGATCTCGAACACGACCGGACCGGCGATCGACATTTCGGATTCGCCGGCGGCGATCCGCTTCGGCGATATCGCCATCTCGGCACCTGGCGGCGACGGCATTTCGTTTGCCGGCGTCAATGCGGCGGTGGTCGCCGGCAACATCGTCATCTCCGGCCTCGGCGTCGGCACCGGCCTCGACTTCTCCGGCAGCCATACGAATTTCACCGCGCAGTCGCTCAACATCACCGGCACCGATGCTGCCGGCTCGATCGGCATCGATCTTTCGTCGCCGACCTCGGGCGGGGCTACGATCGTCATCACCGATGGCGGTGCGATCGCCGGAGTCGCCACCGGCGTGCGCTTCGGCATTTCCGGCTCGCTGGCCAATTCGGCCAATGCCGAGTTCAGCTTCGGCGGCGGTTCCATTGCCGGCACCACCGCTTCGCTCGACGCGCGCGGCCTCAACCAGACGCTCGGCCACTATGCGTTCGGCTCGACCACGTTCAGCGGCCCGCAGCAGTTCGACGTGCAGAATGTGATCTTCGTCGGCGCCTCCGCGACAGGCACCGGCACCGGCTCCTCGCTGCTGGACCTGGCCTCGATCGCGACGGCTGATGCCAACACCGACGCCGACGCGATCTTCGTGCTGGTCAATCGCGGCACGGCCATCGACGACGCTGGCGGCTTCTTGCTCGGCGCCGGGCAGACGCTGGCCTCGTTCGCCAACGGGCGGACCTTCTCGCTCGGCGGCATCCCGGTCAATGTGACCGGCGACAATGTCACCCACACCGATGCCATCTCGGATGCAGGCGGCGCGGCGACGCTGACCAATAGCGGCGCCGGCGATGTCGTCACCTTGGCCAGCAACAGCTCGCTGCTCGATTTCAACGTCGCCGGCGGCAGCGCCAACGGCGTCCATGGCAGCAATGTCAGCAATGTCACGATCTCCGGCCTGACCGTTTCGGGCGCCGGTCTCAACGGCGTGCTGTTCGATGGCACCAACAGCGTCACCGCCGACAATTTGAACTCGAGCGGCAACGGCGGCATCGGCCTGTTGATCAACGGCGGCAGCAGCACCTTCAATTTCACAGGCACGACGACATTTTCGAACAATTCCGACACCGGTCTGTTCATCGTCGGTGACGGATCTTATGGATTCGAGACGCTGGAAGCGAACGACAACAGCAAAGGGGGCGTCGCGCTTGCTACGGTTGGCGCCTTACAACTGACGATAGCGGGCGGTACGGTTTCGGGAAACGGCATTTCGGCGTTCTCCGGCGGCGGCGTTGGCGGGTTTGGCGTCACCATTCTCGATGTCACGCTGAACACAGTGAGCCAGTCCGGCGGGCAAGCTGGGATCGACCTGTCCAACGCCACCGGCAATTTCTCCGTTGCCGGCACGACGACGATTTCCGACACCTCCTCGGATGGCATTTCCATCTCCGACAGCTCCGCCACGGTGAACTTCGGCGGCGCGGTCACCGTCACCCAGACATCCGGCAACGGCATCTCGCTCACCAACGATTCCGGCGCCGTCACGCTCGGCCAGGTGACGATCAATCAGCCGGCCCAGAACGGCATAGCCCTCAATGGCAATTCCGGTGCCGTCACGTTCGGCGATGTGAGCGTCGGCCAGCCGACCCAGAACGGCATCGACGTTTCGGGCACCAACGGCGCGATTTCCTTCGGCAATATCGACATCACCGGCCTGCCGACCGGCAAGACCGGGCTCGACCTGTCGGGCAGCCAGTCGACCTTCACCGCCACCTCGCTCGACATCACCGGCGCCGGCACTTCGACCGGCATCGACCTTTCCGGCACCACAGGCGGCTCGGTGACGATCGGCACCGGCACCATTTCGGCCGGCACCGGTGTGCAGATGGGCACGCATGGCGCGGCTGGAACCACCGCCAACACGGACTTCTCGTTCGGCGGCGGTTCGATTACCGGCACGACGGCTTCGCTCGACATGCGCGGCCTGAACCCGGGCAGCGGCACCTATGCCTTCAACGATACGGCGCTGAACGGGCCGCAGCTGTTCGACGTCGCCAATGTCATCTATGTCGGTGCGACCAGCACGGGCCTCGGCGATGGCTCCAGCGCCAGCAATTTGATCAATGCGGCGGCGGCAGACGACCTGACCACCGTTGGCAACACGATCTTCGTTCTGGTCAAGACGGCGGCTGTCCAGACCACCAACACAGACGCCGACGGCTTCACGCTCGCCAATGGCCAGTCGATTGTTTCCTTCGCCAATGGCGGCACCGTCACGCTGGGCGGGCCGCCCGCCAACGTCACTGGCGCCCATCTCGTCACCGGCGCGACGCAGGCCGATCCGTTCGGCTTTGGCGGGGCAACGCTCAACAACGCCGCCAACAACACCATCGACCTCGCCAACGGCAACCTCGTCAAGAATCTCAGCGTCAGCAGCTCCGGCTTTGCGATCGACGGAACGGGTAGCAACGGCGCAACGATCGGCGGCGTGACGATCAGCGGTGCCGCGTTTGGCCTTTTCCTTCACAACACCACCGGCATCGTCACGGTCAACAACCTGACCGTCCAGAGCGCGAGCACGACTGGCATCGTGCTTCTCGATTCAAGCGCGACCGTCAATTTCACCGGCAACACAAAGATTGCCAATGCCAACAGTGTCGCGCTGTTCGCCAACAATTTCGACGGCACCGCCACTTTCGACGATCTCGATATCACCGGCGGCGGCACAGGCGTCAGCGTCCTCGGGGGCTCGAGTGGAACCTTGAACTTCGGGGCTGGGAGTTCCATCGCCAACACCGGCAGCAACGCCTTCTCCATCGCCAATTCATCGGCCAACGTCACCTACGGCGGCACCATCAACCAGACCAGCGCGGCAAGCGCGGTGAAGGTTTCCTTCCTGACCGGCGGCAGCGCTTCGTTCGGCGGCAAGATCACCGCCAGCACTGGCGCAGTCAATGCGATCGACCTGACCGGCAACACCGGCAGCACGATCAACTTCAGAGGCGGGCTCGATCTCACCACCGACGGCGGTTACGGCTTCAGCGCCATCAATGGCGGCACGCTGACGGTGACCGGAACCAGCAATACCGTGGCGACAGGCGCCGGGCTGGATGAGAAGGGGATTCTCATCGGCGGCACTGGAATGACGATCGGCGCGGCCGGCGTCAATTTCTCCAGCGTCACCGTGGATGGCTCGGGCGGTGCCGTTTCCAGCGGCATCGTCATTCAGAACACCAGTGGCGGCAATGTTACCTTCGGTGCCGTCGATATCAACCGAGTCAACGGCGACGCCATCCGTCTCACCAATGTCGCCAGCGGCATCTACAGCTTCCACGGCACGACGAAGATCGACACAGTCGTCGGCAACGGCCCCGGCTTCGTGGTGCAAGGCAGCGCCGCGACCGTCAATGTCTCCAGGCTGGAGACGACGCTGGTTTCCGGCGCCGATGTCAGCCTGACCAACAACACCGGCACGGTCGATATCGGCGGCGGCGACATCACTAATTCCGGCAGCGGCGACGGCGTCGTCGTCTCCGGCGGCAGTGCAGCGATTACTGTGTCGGCCAAAATATCCAGTTCGGCAAGCGCACCGGGCACCGCGGTCAAGGTCGACGGCACCACAGGCGGCTCGGTAGATTTCGTCGACGTCGTCTCGACCGGTACCGGCAACCTGTTCGCCATTGGCACCACGACGGCGCCGACCAACACCGCGATCAGCTTAGGCGAAATGGGGGGGCTGGCGACAGGCGGCGGCAGTGCCGTGATTGGCGGGCTTGGCGCCGGCGCTAGCTTCAATGCCTCTGCGCTGCTCTCCATCACCAATGCAACCGGAACCGGGCTTGTCGTTTCGAATGTCGCTGGCACCGCGTCCGCCACCTTCGCCGCGGTCAACGTCAGCGGCAGCACCACCGGTATCGGCCTGTCGACCAATTCGGGCTCCATCACCTTCAGCGCCACCAACGTCACCAACGTCGGGCTGAACCAGACCGGCGTCAGCGTTTCCGGCACCAATTCGGGCACGCTGTCCTTCGCCAGCCTCGGCATCGCCATGACCGGCGACGGATCGACCGGCATCACTTTCGCCAATGCCGTGGTCAACGGCACCATCACCGCGACCGATTTCGACCTGACCAGCGCGAGCTCGACCGGCACAACGGCGGTCAACCTCACCAACACCACCGGCACCGGCACCATCCAGCTCGGCGATCCCGGCGCGCCCGCCAATCTGACCGCTTCCACCATCGGCGGCCCCGGCAATGGTCCCGGCATCGGCTTCCAGTTCAGCAGCACGACCGCCGTCAATTTCATCTATGGCGACGGCGAAGGCACGGCCGACAAGCTGTCGACGGTCAAGGCGGTCGACATATTGAATTCGACCGGCGGCTTCCCGGCCGGCGGCACCTACAATTTCAAGGATGTCAACGGCCCCACCGGCTTCATCGGCGACATCTCCGAAGCGCAGGGCTCGACCATCTATTATGTCGACCCGAACGGCACCGGCGACGGCACCGCCGACAATCCGGGCTCGATCGCCGGCGCGGAAGCGTCGGGCGCCAAGATCATTGCGCTGGTCGACCGCTCGCAGAACGGCACCAGCAATCTCATCAACATGATGCTGGCGCAGCAGAATGGCGGCGGCAACAACACGCTGAACCTTGCCGACGGCCAGATCCTGATCGGCCTCAAGGCCGGCGATTCCATCGATACCGCGCCCTATGGCGGAGTTGGCGGCACGCTCGGCGGCAACTTCAAATTCAGCAACATCAATTCGTCGAGCATCATCGATGCGCCTGATGGTGTCGACACCGTGCTGCCGACGCTGACCACGGCGAGCGGCAACACGGTCGACTTCACCGGCCGCGCCAGCATAGACAACGTCATCATCACCAACACCGGCAGCGGCATCGGTGTGCACGGCACCGGCATCACCGAGTTCGTGCTCAACCGGGCGACGGTCGCCGGTGGCGACGGCGGCGCGCTGTCGCTGAGCGACGGTGCGGCCAACAGCGAAATCGCGCTGTCAAACCTCACGCTTTCGGCAACGGGTGGCGATATCGCCTCGGTCGATGGCTCGGTCGGCGTCGGTACCATGAAGGTCAGCGCCTTCTCCGACATCACGCTTCTGGGCAACAAGGGTGAAGTCGGCGGCTTCTCGCTGGACACCGTCGTTTTCGACGCCAACGCGGCCACAGTCGGTATCGACCAGGTCGACGGCGGTGCCTTCGTCGCCGGCACCACGACGAACCGCGTCGGTGGCTACGGCCTCTCCGTGAGAGCAGCTGCCGGCGATCTCAAATTCGACTCAACCAATGTTGCGGTCAGGACCGCAAGCAGCGTGAGGTTTGGTGCTCCAGGCGCGATCGGCGTCTACGCGGCTAACGCGGCGGGCGGCGGCAACAGCATCGACCTCGGCACGGCCACTCTCAATGTCGACGGCACCGGGGCCAATCCCGGCCTGGGGGATGCCCTGTTCGCGCAGATCGGCATTGGCAATCGCGTCGGCTTCTCCGGCGTCGTGACGGTCAACACCGTCAACGCCGGAGGCCTGTTGTCCAACTTTAGCGGCACGCTGTTCTTCGGCGCGGCCGGCAACACGGTGACGACCACCGGCCAGCCGGCGATCTGGTTTGCCAGCACCAGGATCGAAAACGGCTCGGGCGGCTCGGCTCAGTTCGGTGCCATCAATTCGAGCGGCGGTGGCCTGAACGGCATTTATCTGGCTAACATCTCCGCTTCGCCGACGCTGCTGTTCAACGGTCCGGTGACGATCGACGGTACGCTGTCCAACGCCATCCAGATCCAAAATACCAGCACCCTCGCCGCGACATCGGTGACTTTCGCCGGTGCGGTCTCGATCACCAACGCCAGCGGCGGCGGCGTCAATTGGCAGCGCCTGGCCGGCAGCACCGACACGCTGACCTTCTCGGGTGGCCTCGCCATCCAGAACAGCGGCGGCACCGGCTTCTCCGCCGACCGCGGCGAGGTGGCGCTCTCCGGCACGAACACCGTTTCCACCACCAACGGCACCGGCGTCAGCATCAGCAACGCCAGCGTCAGCGGCGGCTTCACCTCGGTCAGCGCCAGCTTCGCCGCCGACAACGGCATCAACCTGCAGAACCTGACCGGCTCGCTCAACCTCGGTACCGGGACGCTGACCAACACCGGTTCGGGCGCCGCCTTCAATGTCGGTTCGGCCACCAACGCAAGCGGCGGCAACGCGGCCATCTCCTATGCCGGCACCATCGCCAGCAACGGCAGCGGGGCGGCGGTTTCGATCCAGGAACTGACCGGCGGCTCGGTGACGTTGTCGGGCAATCTGACCGACGGCAACGCGGCGGCCGGCGGCAATATCGTCGTTGCCAACATCGACAACGGCACGGCGGCAACCATCACCTTCTCCGGCGCCAGCAAGCAGATCAAATCGGGCGCGACGGACGGCGTCAGCCTGACTGCCAATCCGGACGGTATCGTCGACTTCACAAATGGCGGCCTTGCCATAACGACGACAGGCGGGGTGGGCTTCGCTGCCGGCACCGGCACGGTCACCGTCACCGGCAGCAGCAACACGATCACCACGACGACCGGCACCGCGCTCAAGCTCGACGGCGCGACGGTCGGCGCGGGCAGTGTCAATTTCAGCTCCATCTCCGCCACTGGCGCCGCCACCGGCGTCTCGCTCAACAATGTCGGCGGCGGCGGCATCATCCTCGGCACGGTCAACCTGCAAGGCATCACCTCGCGTGGCTTCGATGTCGCAGGCACGCTCGGCTCGGCGCTGAGCATTACCAGCCTCAACATCGGGCTCGGTGGTGCGAACGCCATCGGCCTCGATCTCAACGGCGCGGTCATCAGCACGGGCATCAACGCCGGTGATTTCGACGTCGCCGGCGGTGGCTTTGCCGGTACGCTCGGCATCGACATGGCCGGAACCACGAGCGCCGCCTCCATCCAGTTCGGCGATACGGTCAATCCCGGCGGCGCCCAGACGTCGACCATCACCAATGTCGCGCAGGGCATCCAGTTCTCCAGCACGACCAATGCAACGCTGGTGTTCGGTGACGGCGCAGGGCCCGCCGAATCGCTGATCCAGACCACCGGCGGCCAGGTCATCCACGCCACCGACACCTTGCCGCTCAGCGGCAATTACGATTTCGACGACGTCACGTTCGTCGGCGACATCTCGAACCTGTCGGCGATCAGCGTCTACTACATCGACGCAGCCGGCGAGATTTCGGGCACCGGTGACGGCAGCTTCCTCAATCCGGGCAGCGTCGCCCAGGCGGAGGCTTCCACCGCCAATGTCTTCGTGCTGATCGACAAGACCGTCGACACGAACCAGGCGACCATCAACATCGGCAACAGTTCGCTCGACCTCAAGGACGGGCAAGCGGTGATCTCGTTCATGTCCGGCGATGCGGACATCGACGTGGGGCCGCTCGGCGTCGGCGGCGGCCTTGGCGCGCCGTCCTCCTTCCACTTCACCACCATCCAGGCTTCGACGGTCGTCACGAACCCCGGCGGCCTCGACAATTCACACCCGATCCTGGCCAGCAGCGGCGCGGCCGCGACGATCAACCTGCCATTCAGCGGCACCGGCGTCATTACCGCCGGCGTCCAGAACGTCACGGCCCTCAACAGCGGCAGCGGCGCCGGCATTTTCGTCAATGCCACGCTTGCCTCCAATTTTGTGATCCGGGACAACATCATCACCGCCGGCGGCAACGCACTCGACTTCTCGACCACCGGTGCGGCTGCCAACACGCTTCTCGCCACGATCGACGGCAACACGCTCAGGTCGACCGCGTCCGGGCTGGCGGCGTCCTTCGTCGGCCAGAACATCAATGCGACGGACAATTCGATCGCGATCCGGTCGTTTGCCGGCAACAAAGTGACCGGTGGCGCCGGTAGCGGCGGCATCGTCTTCAACAATGTCCGCTTCGATTCCAACGGCGTGGGCGGCACCGTCAGCGCCGACACGCTCGGCATGGGCACTCCCGGCACGCGGATCCAGGGCAACGGCCTCAGCTTCACCAACACCAGCGGCACCTTCGATCTGGGCACGCTCAGCCTCGCCAACACTGGCGGCACCGGTGTGATCGCCAACACCAAGACCACCACCTTCACGCTGAACAGCAGCGCCGGCGTGGTCACCACCATCAACGGCGCGGCCTTCGATCTCGATCCGCTGACCGTCAACATGACGTTCTCCAGCGTCAGCGCCGTTGTCAACGGCGTCGCCAGCGGCATCACCTTCGACGGCGTTGCCGGCACCTTCACGGTCACCGGCGCGACAAGCGTTTCCAACACGACGGGCTTCGGCATCGATACCATCAACGTCAACACGGGCACCTTCAATTTCAACACGGTGACGGTGAACAACGCCTCGACAACCGGCGGCGGCATCCATGTCGCGACGGGCACGCTCAACGTCACCGGCCTCGCCAACATCGACACGACCAGCGGCGTCGGTCTCTCGCAAGGCGGCGGCACGACCAGCTTCACCGGCGGCCTGACCATCGACACCACCACCGGCACCGGCATCCTCGGAACCGGCGGCACGATGGGCATCACCGCTTCCGCGGCCGCCGAGACCGTGAATGCCACGGGTGGCCAGGCGATCAACCTCTCCGGGGTCGTCGCCACCATCGCGCTGGATTCGACCTCGTCGGCCGGCGGCGTCAACAATGTCAGCCTGACCAGTGTCGGCGGCACCGTCGGCCTCGGCTCCGGTGCGCTGAGCGGCGCTTCGGGCGCTTCGTTCAATGTCGTCGGCGGCACGGCCGCTGTCACTTATGGCGGCAACATCACCCAGGCGAACAACGCCGCCCTGGTCAGCGTTTCGGCCGGACACACCGGCACGCTGACTTTCAACACTGGCACGCTTTCGGCGACCAACGGCACTGGCCTGCAGTTCGCCAATGCCGACGGCACCTACAATTTCAACGGCACCACCACGCTCAATGGCGGCGATGCCGGCGTCGATATCACGACCGGGTCGAGCGGCACCTTCACCTTCGGCACCGGCACCTCGATCACCAGCCCGACCGGCACGGCGTTCAATGTCGACACAAGTTCGGCGAGCGTCACCTACAACGGCAACATCACCCAGGCCAACAACGCCGCGCTGGTCGCGGTCACGGGCCACACCACCGGAACGATCACCTTCCAGACCGGCACGCTGTCGGCGACCAACGGCACCGGCCTGCAGTTCAACAATGCCGACGGCACCTATCAGTTCAACGGCACAACAACGCTGAATGGCGGCGACGCCGGGGTGGACATCCTCACCGGATCGGGCGGCAGTTTCGGCTTCGGCAGCGGCACCTCGATCACCAGCCCGACCGGAACCGCGTTCAACGTCGTCGGCGGCACCGCCGCCGTCACCTATGGCGGCAACATCACCCAGGCGAACAATGCCGCCTTGATCAGCGTTTCAGGCGGCCACGCCACCGGCACGCTGACCTTCAGCACCGGCACGCTGTCGGCCACCAACGGCACCGGCCTGCAGTTCGACAATGCCGACGGCACCTACAATTTCAACGGCACCACGACGCTGAATGGCGGTGACGCCGGCGTCGACATCCTCAATGGCTCGGGAGGCACATTCAGCTTCTCCAGCGGTACTTCGATCACCAACCCGAGCGGTGTCGGTTTCCTTGTCGCCGGCGGCACGTCAAACGTCACCTACAACGGTACGATCAGCAAAACCGCCGCGGCAGGCAAGATCGTCGATATCTCCGGCGTCACCGCCGGTACCATCACGCTGGCCGGCAATCTCACCGCCACGGGCGGCTTCGACAACGGTATCTTCGTCCACGGCAATACCGGTGGCACCTTCAATTTCAGTGGTGGCACCAAGACGCTGACCACCGGCGCCTTTACGGCGGTCGACCTGGTGACCAACACCGGCGCCACCGTCAATTTCCCCGGCGGTGGGCTGGCGATCAACACCACCACCGGCATTGGTTTCAATGCCACCGGCGGCGGCACGGTCAACGTGACGGGCGGCACGATCAATTCCACCGGCGCGCAGGCGGTCAACCTCAACGGCGTCGCCACCACAACCGGCATCAATTTCACCTCGACCACCTCGGCAGGCGGCGTCAACAATGTCGTGGTCAGCGGCGTCACCGGCGCCGGCACGGTCAGCCTCGGCACCGGCTCGCTGACCGGCGCGAGCGGTGCATCGTTCCTCGGTTCGGGCGGCACGGCGAACGTCACCTACGGCGGCAGCATCACCAAGACCAGCAACGGCCGCACGATCGACATCCAGAACCGCACCGGCGGCACGGTCACCTTCAACGGCACGATTTCCTCGACCGGCACCAGCGACGGCATCTTCCTGAATATCAACACCGGCTCGACGATCAATTTCGCCAACACGCTGACCATCGACACCTCGGCCAGCAACTCTGCCGGCTTCACCGCGACGGGCGGCGGCACAGTGAGCGCGGCCGGCGGTACCGGCAGCACGATCAATTCGGGCAGCGGCACCGCGCTCAACGTCGCCAACACGACGATTGGGGCTTCGGGCCTGACGTTCCGCAGCATTTCGGCCACCGGGGCCGTCAATGGCATAGTGCTCAACAGCACCGGCTCAAGCGGCGGGCTGACGGTGACGGGCACCGGCACGACCGCGGGCAGTGGCGGCAACATCGTGAACTCGACCGGCGACGGTGTCAGCTTGACATCCACGCAGAATGTCAGCCTGACCAACATGAATATCACCGGCTCGCAGGGCAATGGTATCCTGGGAACTGGCGTGAACGGCCTGGTGCTAAACCGTGACACCGTATCCGGCAGTGGCAATTCGACCGCCGGCAATGGCGAGGGCAACATCTATCTGTTCGAATTGACCGGCGACGCAACGCACCTGACGACATTCGACAACCTCACCGTCAGCAATGCCTATGTCCACAACGTGTTTATCCAGAACACCGGTGGCACCCTGGCCGATCTGGTGGTGACCAACAGCACCTTCTCCAACAACGGGGCCTCGACGGTTGCGGGCGATCAGTTCGAGATCGACCTGACCACCGGCGGCCTCGCCGGAACGCCGACCGCGACGGTTCATGCCACGCACAACACCTTCAGCGGCAACCTGTCGGCACCGGCGACGTTCACCGCAACGGGCTTTGCGGGCTCGGTTGACGATGGCACGCTCAACGTCCATCTCGGCGACGGCACCGCTGGCGGCCTGAACACGTTCGACACCAACAATTCGGGTATTACGCTGACGGCCACCGGTTCCAGCACCCTCAACTTCGACGTGAACAACAATCTCGTCACACACAATCGCGCGGTGGGCATAGCCATCAATCACTTTGGCACCGCCAACGTGACGGGCTTCCTGCGCAACACGACCGTCGGCACACAGGGTGTCGCGGGTTCGGGAGCGCTGATCGGCAATGGCGTCGACATCCACGACGAGTCCACCAGCGGCACCATGACGCTGAGCGTCACCAACAACATCGTGCAAAGTGTGGGCGACGGGGCCGGAAGCGGCTTTGAAGGCATCCTCGTTCAGTCGGGTAACGGCACCCAGAATTCGGCGAGCACCCTCAATATCACGCTGACGGGCAACACAATCCGCGACATCCTCGATGACCGCGGACTGTTCATCAACAACTTCAATACCGCTGGGGCCAGCGTCATCAACGCGCTGGTAAGCGGAAACACCTTCTCGAATGCAAATGCCGGCGGCGGCACCACCACCGCGCGAATCGGCGGAGCGCCTGGCGGTTCTGACCATGTCAACGTCACGCAGGCCGATGCGAATGCTCTCGCGGCGGCGAATGGACTTACCGCCAGCGCAGCGCCGGGAAACACGATGCGCGTCGACACCAATGTCTTCTTCAGTCAGGCCGCGCCGCCACTGCCGCCGCCCACGCCTTGATCGCAACATTCAAGTGTAAACAGTTTGGCAACAGCTCGGTAACCAATGTTCATGGTTGGACAGAAAAAATCCTCTGTCGCCTGACGAATACTTATCGACGACAAGAAGTAAAATATGTAGGCTGTATTATTGGCGCACGAGGGGGTTCAAGATGGGCACACCTTATCTAGGTGAAGTCAAAATTATTTCTTGGAATTTCGCCCCGAAGGGCTGGGCTCTTTGCAACGGGCAATTTTTGCCAATCAACCAGAACCAGGCACTGTTTTCGCTTATAGGCACATACTATGGCGGCAATGGTCAGACCACCTTTGCCCTGCCGGACCTTCGCGGCAGAACGCCCGTGCATTCTGGCGGTCCGATTGGCGCAAATGTCGGCAATAACGGCGGCTTTGAATTTCACACGCTGACGGCGGGCGAAAACCCGTCGCACTATCACCTGATCAACGCGTCGCAGACCCAGGGCGACAAGAATACTGCCTCCGGCAACGTGCTCGCCCGGGAAGTGGGTGTTCCCTACGCGGCCTTTGGCAGTGCGACAGCGTTGAACGCGGCTTCAATCTCCACTGTCGGTGGAAATCCGCATGAGAACCGTCAGCCTTTGCTGACACTGAATTTCGTCATCGCCCTGGTCGGCGTTTTCCCGTCGCAAAACTAGAGGAGCGGCTATGAGCGATCCTTATGTCGGTGAGATTCGCATGTTCGGCGGCAACTTCGCGCCGAACGGCTGGGCTTTCTGTGACGGCAGCTCAATATCCATCTCCGAAAACGAGACGCTCTTCAATTTGATCGGGACAACTTACGGCGGCGATGGCCAAGAGACATTCAACCTGCCCGATCTTCGCGGCCGTGTTCCAATCCATGCGGGCCAGGGTCCGCTTATCACCCAGAACTATGTGCTTGGCGAAGTTGCGGGCGTCGAATCCGTGACGCTGACGGCAAATCAGATGGGTGCTCACAATCATGTTCTGATCGCATCTTCCAACACAGCCACGGATGCCAATCCGGCTGGCAATGTCCTGGCAACCTCTCCGACGGTCTCCAGCTTTGTCATCGACGTCGCCGGGCCGGCGCTTGCGGGGAATTCGCTGACCACCGCCGGCGGCAACAGTCCTCACGACAATTTCATGCCCTATCAGTGCGTCAATTTCATTATCTCGCTATTCGGGATTTTCCCGAGCCAGAACTAGAGGGTGTCATGTCCGAGCCTTTCGTCGCGGAAATTCGTATTTTTGCCGGGGTTTTCGCGCCGAAAGGCTGGGCGACCTGCAACGGCCAATTGCTGGCTATTTCGCAAAATACGGCGCTGTTTTCACTGCTCGGGACCACTTATGGAGGCGACGGCAAGTCGACCTTTGCACTGCCAGATCTGGCCGGGTCAGCGCCGATGCATCCGGGAACCGCAACTGGCGGGACGATCGATCACGTGTTGGGCGAGACCGGGGGGACTACGACCGTCACCTTGACTCCCAACGAAATGCCGACCCACAATCACAGCATTCTGGCGTCCACCGAAAACGCGACGCTCAAATCGCCTTCCCCGACCGAGCATTTAGGCCGCTCCAAGGCAGGCACGATCTACCAATCGAATACGGCAAGCAACCTGGCGCAGATGAACGTTCAGGCTGTCGCGCCTGCGGGCCTTTCGCAGGCCCATAACAATCTGCAGCCCCACGTGGCCTTGACATTCATCATCGCGCTGCAAGGCGTTTACCCGGCACGCCCCTGATTTTTCGATGAACCCATTTCGCGAGGCGGTTTCGACCGACTGGGTACGGGCGGCGGGCGCCGGGCTGATGTTTCGCCCAGCCACGGATGCCGATCTGCCGTTTCTAGCGCGGCTTTACGCTTCGACCCGCGCCGAGGAACTTGCGGTCACGTCCTGGACCGACGTGCAGAAGGCGGCGTTCCTCGACATGCAGTTCCGGGCGCAGCACGCGCATTATATCAAGCATTATCCCGGGGCCGACTGGCTGGTAGTGGAGCGCGCCGGAGAGGACATCGGCCGCCTCTATCTCGAGCGTGGGTCATTCGAGCGTGGTTCGGGCCAGCATACGATCATCGACATCGCCTTCCTGCCGCCCCATCGCGGCAAAGGGTTTGGCACCGCGCTGCTCAGCGATCTGATCGAGGAAGCGGGGTTAGCCGGCAAATCAATGTCGATCCATGTCGAGAAGAACAATCCAGCCAGACGGCTCTATGTGCGGCTGGGATTCGCCCTCGCCGAGGACAAGGGCGTCTACGACCTGATGATCCGTTCGCCCTGACGGCCACGCCAGTCGTCATCCCCCGCGATACCAGGAGACGATGGTGAAACGTTCGTTGCGCGTGACCGGGGTGACCTCGTGCGTTGTTTCGGAACGAAATGCGACGAGCGAGCCCGGCAATGCCGGCATGGCGACGCGCAGGTCGGGACCGCTATAAGGTCCATGCAGGACCAGCGAGCCGCCCGCATAGGTTTCGGGCGAAGGATCGTCCGATTGGCGGTTGAGAAAGATCACCGCCGAGATCCTCCTGAACCGCGACTCGTCGTGAATGAGCGGCGTGTTGCCATCCTGGTGCGGCACGAAGAAATCGCTTCCCGATAGTGGAGGAACTGCGGCTTCTCAGCACGGCCGAGCACGACGCCGAAATGCCGCTCCAGGGCCGTCTTCTGCTCCGCCAACAGGCCATTCACCAGCACTTCGGTGGTTGCTGAGACCTCGGCGCGCGTGGTCTTGCGGACCTCAGGCCATGCCGGCTTCTGGTCGTCGCGCCCCATCAGGCCGGCCGGACGGCCGTGGGCCGCCCGAATTTCCGCGCACAGCGCGCTGCACGCTGCTTCGTCAAGCACGCCCGCGATCTCGATATGGTCGATCATAGGTCCAGCCGCCCTCTGTGCATCGCCGGATGGTCCGATCGTCGCCCTGACCGGCCGGACCGCCGAAAATCAAAAATCAGTTGAAGACGGCCTCATAGAGATAGCCGGTCGCGTCGGCTGAAATCGGTACGATGAAGATGTCGTCGGCGATGGCATCGCCGGTGAGGCGGTAGATGGCCTGCGGCAGTGCTATGTCGCGTGGCCCCTTGAACATGAGCGTGAAGCCGCCGCCGGGGCGCGGGCTGACGGCGATCTGGTGGACCGCGGTCAGCTCGAGCGAAACCGTCCTGCCGTCAATCGCGACAGTGAAAACCGACCCCACCGCCAGTTCGAAATCCGATGCCGACGCCATGCCGTTCGCCTCAATCTGTCCGCCGCCGGCGGCACTGTCGCCGCTTCGCCGCAAGCTGTCCAGAGGCCCCGGCCGGCTGCCGGCGTCGGGCCAAGTCAATTCGCCGGCGCAAACCGCAAAATACAGCAGTGCCCGTCCTTTTATGCGTGCAAGAGACACTGTAGTACTTTGCTCCTGCGCGGGATTGTTTCCAGACCAAGATCAGCGCAGCAAAACAGATCCCGGTTTTCGGGGTCCGGCAGTGGCGGCCTGATCGGCTTGCGGGAGAAGGGACGGACGATGGCAGGTGCAAAGACGGACGTGGCAAGCGATGCGATGCCGTTGTTCTATTCGACGCCGGAGGCGCTCAATCCGGTGCGGCACGGCTCGCTCGGCCTGACCGCGCGCAGCGACTTCGGCTTCGCCCGCTCGGCGCACGCCATTCCGGTGGTGGCGTCGGAAATGCCGGCGGCGATGCGCTCCTACCCGATCGTCTTCATCGGCGCGGCCAAGGCGCCGGTGATCATCACCGGCGTGCGCCAGGACGAGAACCTGTTCGTCGATGCCGACGGCAAATGGACCGGGCCGCACTACATCCCCGCCTATGTCCGCCGCTATCCCTTCATCATGGCCGAAGACCCGAAGTCGCCCGGCCGGCTGACGCTGTGCATCGACCGGGCCAGCGACCGCGTCGTCGACCAGTTGCTGGCGCCGTTCCGCGACGAAAAGATGCTGCCGTTCTTCAATGGCACCGGGGGCACCGGGGGCACCGAGCCGACCGAGGCGACCAGGCAGGCGCTCGCCTTCTGCAACCAGTTCCAGATCGATTTCAACGCCACCCGTGCGATGATCGAAAGGATCGACGCACACGGCCTGTTCGCGCCACGCCAGAGCAAGGTGACGCTCGAAGGCGGCGAGGTGCTCAACCTCACCGACTTCCAGGTGATCGACGAGCCGGCCTTCAACAAGCTGAGCGACGAGGCGTTTCTCGACCTCCGCAAATCCGGCGCGCTCGGCCTGCTCTACTGCCACCTCGCCTCGACCAACAGCTGGACATCGCTGGTCCACCAGGCATCGCTGCGGAAGGCGGACGGGGCAAAGAGCGGCTGAAGGCGTAAGCTGTAAAAGAGCTGACTAGCCGCAGCCCTCCTGTCGTGCCGACCTTCCCTGGCTCCTCGGTTAGCTTGTCGCAAGCAGTTGCTGTGCAGCCTTTGTCCTCGAGGCGTGCAACCAAGGCGTCAAGTTGTTAACAATTCATGCAATGTGGCGCAGATATTGTTGATCTGCAGCAGCATTAGAAGTGGGCAATTCTATTGCGCAATACCTCCACCGAGGCAATTGACTTGCAGCTTGTCATTCACAATGACGACCAGACGCCGTGGGAGTTCGTCGTCGATCTCGTTCGCTCGGTCTTCGACCGATCGGAGGCGGAGGCCGAGGCCTTCGCCGCAACAGTGACGCAGCAGGGAAAGGCCGTGTGCGGCAGCTATCCTTTCGCGGTCGCGAAGGCGATGCTGGATACGGCGCAGCAGCGCATCGAGGCGGCCGGTCACCCGCTTCGCATCACCGCCGGTCCTGGCGGAACCGAAGGCGCCAACGCGCCCGACCATCCGGCACAGGTTTCGCGCAACAAAAAGTTCAAGTATGCCCATGAAGCAATCGCCTGGCATTTTGCGGGACTGGCGCACGACGAGATCATCGCAACTTCCCGCCAGTTTCCCGGCCATATGCGCGCCGACGTGCAGGTGGCGCTCAACAAACTGTTCTCAACCTCGCCTGTTCGCTTCTTCGGTCTCTACGAGCAACATCGCTACGAGACGCTGACCTATGCCGCGTTGACAAAAGAAGGACAGTTCGCCGTCACCATCTCGGCTGCGCAATACCAAGATGTCGACATCGGCGAAAGCGAGCCAATAAAGTGTCTCAGCAACGGCTTGTGGCTCAATCGGGACGGCGACCTACACTACGCGGTCGTGCTGTCGTTTCACCGCGAGTACGGCCGCGAAGCCGGAACCTGCGTCGAGATCGCCGTGCCGGCCGGCGAGGATGGCGTGGCCCTGGTGGATCGCTGCTTCTCGCAGTTGGAGGCTGCCATCAATGCCGCGCGATCCTACCGCGGCAAGGTTCTCTCGCTCGAAACGGAAGCGGATTATCAGGGCCGCTCCAAAGGCGTAATGGTCCATCGCCTGCCGCACGTGCAGCGCGACGCGATCATCCTGCCGGAACAGACTCTGAAGCTTCTCAACCGCAACGTGATCCGGTTCATCGAGAGCCGGGAAGCGCTGAGACGGCTTGGGCAATCGACGCGTAAGGGCATCTTGCTCTACGGCCCGCCGGGCACTGGCAAGACGCACACCATTCGCTACCTCGCCGCGAATCTCCCTGGCCATACGACACTCATCATCACGGCCGGCCAGATGGGCCTGCTGTCGCAATATATGACCCTTGCGCGCCTGCTGCAGCCGGCTACGGTGGTGATTGAGGACGTGGACCTGATTGCCCGCGACCGCGAGAATATGGGGGGTCCGTGCGAAGAATCTCTCCTCAACACCTTGCTCAACGAGATGGACGGATTGAAGGACAATGCCGACATCCTGTTCATCCTTACCACCAACCGGCCCGAACAACTTGAAGGTGCGCTCACGGGGCGGCCAGGGCGTATCGACCAGGCCATCGAGGTGCCGCTGCCGGACGACGATTGCCGGGAGAAGCTGGTGCGCCTTTATGGCGGCGGGTTAAAACTTTCCGACAAGATCGTGGGGGAGGCAGTGGCGCGCACGAAGGGCGTCAGCGCGGCCTTCATCAAGGAACTTATGCGCCGTACCGCCCAAACGAGCATCATGCGGGGTGACGGAGAGATTGTGACCTCCCAGGATCTCGCCGAAGCCCTGGACGACATGCTGTTCACGGGCGGCCGGCTCAACGTCAGGCTGCTTGGCGGAGCAAGCGACGGGCCATCAAACTGAGCCGGCGTCGAATTGCGGGCAGGTGACAGAGACCTGCCCGTTGCCTTGGCGGAACGACGGAGTTCGAACTATCGATACTGAATGGCGCGCCCGAAGAGATTCGAACTCCTGTTGGGAATTACTGAATAGTCCTCAGGCGCAGCCCGGGCCGCGTAAATTGAGGTTGAGGGAATGCGAAACGCGACGGTGGCTGCACTCATATACGAGTTTCTATTCGACGTTTACCGGCTAATCGACGCCGAGCGAGGGCATAACGAGTGGCTGCCAGACGAACATGGCGTGGTGCGCGAAGCCTTCTATCACAGTTACATAAGCTGCTGGGAGTGGAGTACCTCCATGCTGGAGGAGGTCGGCGCCACCAAGACCCTCAGGCTGCCGCACACTAAGCAAGACCCGAACAGGAGCAGTCCGTACAGCTACCCCCTAATGAATTTGGATCAATGTCGCGTTGCGGACTTTTCAGGGTTCGAGACCTTCGACAATTATTGCTACGCAATGTTCACCTTTTACCAATTGATCGGTCAAACTTCGGGGCGTGAGGACGAGGTCAATCTGGCTGTTCGGTCTCCCCAGTTCTTGGAGACGGTCGCATCCAAGGATGATGTCTTCCTGATCGAGGACATTCATTGCGTCAAATTTAGAAGAGATCGCTTCGAGGAAAAAGTGATGACGCGTTGGCGTGAGATGCAACATCGCATATTTCGACGCAAGGACTGCGCGTAAAGCGAGCAAAAGCAGTACTCTGAGTCACGTCGAACCGCTCATCTGTGCCGGTCCAAGGGCTGTTCACCTCACGCGTTCGGCTATTGGCCGGACGAGTGCGCAGGGTCGCAGCGGATCGCCAATGTCTCGATCGTTGTGCATGGCGCGACCTGCCGGCGATCGTTCGCCGGTCAGATCATGGCGTTGGCGTGCAGGTTGCTCTCCACAACGGGTTGGCGGACCTCCCAATGCTCGACGAGCTTGCCTTCCGCTAGCCTGAAGACATCGACGATGGCCAGCCCGGCTTCCTCGGGCTCGCGCCTAGCGTGCATGTGCACGATGACGAAATCGCCGTCGGCAAAAATCCGCTTGACCTCGCCGCGCACCAGCGGAAAGGCCTGCCGGAGCTGTTGGAGATACTCACGGAAACCCCGGACGCCATCTTCTATGTTCGGATTGTGTTGCGTGTAGCTCTCGCCGAAATGAACCGAGGCGGCATCGATATCCCCCTGGTTTACCGACTTTTCAATAAAGTCGAGCACAGCGGCCTTGTTCCTCTCGTGCCTGATGTTGGAGGTTTCCGCAGACTGAAGCTGATCGTGCATGATGTCTGTCCTGTCGCTGGATGTTTGGGGGCTGGTCGCTGCACACTGACCCGGTTGACGCCGTAGCCATTGCCGGCACTTATCGGCGATAACAATGAGATAACCGATAGGCTGGGCTTGCACATTCTTATCCAGGCGTCTCAACTTGAGCGCGCCGGGTTGTGCAAAGGATGATGTGCATGGACGTGTTGTCGGATGTTCTGGCTTCCGTGCGGCTGGGAAGTGCGGTGATCGGCAGGGCCAGGTTGAGGCGGCCATGGGGTATCTCGGTCGATCCGATGCGCAATACCGCCATTCACGTCGTGCAGGGCGGCGAATGCTGGCTGCGGCTGGCTGGTGGCGGGGAGCCCATTCATTTGTCCGAGGGCGATGTGATCCTCGTCGGCAGTGGAGTGGGGCACACGCTCAGCGACCCGCCCGAAGCGCCGGCATCGCCAATAGGCGCCATGCTTTCGGCAAGGCTGAGCGACGAAGATCGGCCAGGCGAGCATGATGTGACGACGCTTCTTTGCGCAAAATATACGATGGACGGCCCGCATCCGATGATATCGCGGTTGCCGCCGCTCATTCATCTGACCCGTGCGCAGATCGCGGCGAATGAACCGCTGCGGCTGGCAACGGAGCTTTTGCGGGTCGAGGCAAGCGGCGACTTGACCGGTCATGACCTCGTCGCTCCCCGCCTTCTCGACAGTGTGCTGGTCTTCCTGCTGCGGGCCTGGATCGAAAGCCAGCCGCTCGGAACGGCCGGCTGGTTCGGCGCCCTGCGCGACAAGGGCGTGGCGCAAGCGCTGCGTCTCGTCCACGAGCGGCCGGCCGCACCCTGGACCGTGGCATCGCTGGCCGCTGGCGCGTCGCAATCACGGGCCACCTTCGCGCGGCGGTTCACGCGGCTGGTTGGAGAGCCGCCGCTGGTCTACGTCACACGATGGCGGATCAATCTCGCGGCCAGGGCCTTGCGGGAAACCAACCGGACCATCGAGGAGATCGGCCGCGCCGTCGGCTATGAGTCGTCGCCTTCGTTCTCGCAGGCTTTCACCCGCCTCACCGGCCAGGCGCCTGGCCGCTATCGCAGAAGCCTACAGTTGGCCGACGTTAAAACCAACGATCCGCGTGCCTGACCGGCAGTCCCAGAAAACGAAAAAGCCGCGGGAACCCGCGGCTTTTCGATGCTTGATTCCCTAGGAGGAAACTGGAGCGGGTGAAGCGATTCGAACGCTCGACCCCAACCTTGGCAAGGTTGTGCTCTACCCCTGAGCTACACCCGCTCACACGGCGTCTTGGCCGCAAGCCGGGCCTATATGGCTGAAGAGCGCGGCGATTGCAACAGGGAAATGTCAGGCATTTTGCAATGCGGCAGGCGATGCCGGCAAGCCGCCAGCGCTAATGCATGTCGCCCAAAAGTGGCCCCGGTTTTGGGCGACCGACATGCATAAAAACAAAGAGGCTAAAGCGCGTCGCCTGAATCCGTTCAAACGCGACGCGCTTTAGTCGGCGGGCGCGTTCACTGCCATGTCGCATGACGGTCTTGTGTCGGTCGCCCCATTGGCCGTAAACGGCTTGGCAGGAAACGGGACGAAGACGAAAACCGATGCCGAAGACCGAAGCTGACCTGATGGAATTTCTTGCCGAACTCGGGATCGCTGCCTCGACGCGGCGCCACCCGCCGCTGTTCACGGTTGCCGATTCGCAAGCGCTGCGCGGCGAAATCGCCGGTGGCCACACGAAAAACCTGTTCCTGAAGGACAAGAAGGACAATTTCTTCCTGGTCACCGTCGGCGAGGAGGCGGTCGTCGACCTGAAGCAGATCCACCAGGTGATCGGCGCCGCCGGCCGGGTCTCGTTCGGCAGGCCGGAGATGCTGATGGATCTGCTCGGCGTGGCGCCGGGCGCGGTCACGGTCTTCGGCCTGATCAACGACATTGCGGGCCGGGTCAAGGTCGTTCTCGACAAGGCGCTGATGGATCATGCGATGATCAACGCGCATCCGCTGACCAATGAGGCGACGACGTCGGTCGCGGCGGGCGACCTGATCAGATTCGTCGAGGCAACCGGGCACGATGCTGTTATCTTGAAAGTCTCCGCGTGATCGCCACATGGATGGCTTAAGTCAGATTGTCTGAAAGGCGCCTAGCCGCCGCCGGCCGCGCCACGGAAGGGTAAAGAGATGAGCGACAACAATCCGTTTGGCAGCAATGGCGGCCAATACTCCACCACCGTGCAGTATGGTGGAACCGGGGCCCCGCGCGCGAAAGTCGCGCTTGGCGAGGCGCCGCCGGCCCCTGCCGCCCCAGGGGCCACCGACGTCATCAAGGATACGACGACCGCCGCCTTTGCCGCCGATGTCATCCAGGAATCGCGCCGTCAGCCGGTGCTGGTCGATTTCTGGGCACCCTGGTGCGGGCCTTGCAAGCAGTTGACGCCGCAGTTGGAGAAGGCGGTCAAGGCCGCCGGCGGCAAGGTCAAGCTGGTCAAGATGAACATCGACGACCATCCCTCGATCGCCGGCCAGCTCGGCATCCAGTCCATTCCCGCGGTCATCGCCTTCAAGGACGGCCAGCCGGTCGACGGCTTCATGGGCGCGATCCCCGAGAGCCAGATCGCCGAATTCATCACCAAGGTCGGCGGCAAGGGTAATGGTGCGCCGCCGGTGGCCGAGGCCCTGGCCGCGGCAGCCGAGGCGCGCGAGGCCGGCGACATGCAGACCGCGGCCGACATCTACGACGCCATCCTGGCGCAGGCGCCGGATACGGTCGAGGCGATTGGCGGGCTGGGCGACCTGATGTTCGAGGCCGGTGACATCGAAGGCGCCGAGGCCTTGCTGGCAACAGCGCCGGAGGCGAAGAAGGATGCGCCGCCGCTGGCAGCCCTGCGCGCCAAGATGGCGCTGGCGGCGCAAGCTGCCGCCCTTGGCAACCCAGCCGAGTTCGAGCGTCGCCTGACTGAGAATCCCAAAGACCATCAGGCGCGCTTCGACCTTGCCATGATCCAGAACGCCAACGGCGATCGCACGGCGGCGGCCGACAATCTGCTGGCCATCATCAAGGCCGACCGCGCCTGGAACGAGGATGGTGCCAGGACGCAATTGCTGCAGCTGTTCGAGGCCTGGGGCATGACCGACGAGGCGACGCTTGCGGCGCGCCGCAAATTGTCGGCGTTGCTGTTTTCCTGAGCGGTTGTTTTGCCGTACGGGCTTGCGGCCGGCGATGATTGCGCCAGATTACCAAACTTCAATGCATGTCGCGCAAAGTGGCCACGGTTTTGTGAGAACGACATGCATAGAAACAACACCCGCTTCCCTATGGAAGCGATCGGAGGAATGAGGTGCAAGCGGGAAACGCGCATTACCGGCTCGCCAAGCATTTGCCGTCGACGATCCCGATCTTTCCGCTCGAGGGTGCGCTTTTGCTGCCGGGAGGCCGCATGCCGCTCAACGTCTTCGAGCCGCGCTATCTGCAGATGGTGGATGAGGCCATCACCGGCTCGCGGCTCATCGGCATCATTCAGCCCCGCCTCGACGGCGCGCTGCGCGAAGACGGCGAGCCGGAACTCTGCAATGTCGGCTGCGCCGGGCGCATCATTGCCCTTTCCGAGACCGGTGACGGCCGCTATCTGATTTCGCTGCAGGGCGTGTGCCGGTTCCGCATCGCCCACGAACTGACGGTCAAGACGCCGTTTCGCCAGTGCAAGCTGGCGCCGTTCCTTACCGATCTCGACGAGGACCAGGCGGCTGATGAGATCGACCGGCCATCGCTGCTCAGGGCGTTTCGCGCCTATCTGCAGGCCAATGACCTCGAAGCCGACTGGGAAAGCGTCAGCCGGGCCGAAAACGCCATGCTGGTCAACGCGCTGTCGATGATGGCGCCCTATGGGCCAGCCGAGAAACAGGCGCTGCTCGAAGCGGCGGATTTGAAGACCCGGGCCGAAACGCTGATCGCCATCACCGAAATGGCGCTGGCGCGCGAGAATGAGGACTTTGGTTCGAGCCTGCAGTAAGATGCATTGATATTCAGGTGATGCCGGCCTGCAACCGGCGGCTTCCTGCGCTTCCGGTGCTCACGTACGAAAAGTACGCTCCGCTCCGGTTCTCGGAACCCACCAGTTTCGGCTCGGCCTGACCTGAATCTCAACACATCTTAGGCCTGCAGTTGGCGAGAAAGAGGAACTGATGGCAGCGGACGGACGTGACGGGAAGAAGATCAATGTCGACCCCAAGCTGCTGGAGTTGCTGGCCTGCCCGCTGACCAAGGGGCCGCTGACCTGGGATCCGGAGCGCGGCGAACTGATTTCCAGGGTCGCCAAGCTCGCCTATCCGGTGCGCGACGGCATCCCGATCATGCTGCCCTCGGAAGCGCGGACGCTCTCCGTGGAGGATGTACTGTCGCCGCCGCGTTTGAGCGGGCCGGCTTGAGAGGCGAAGACCGCTGCGGCGCAGAAATTTGCCGGAGGCTGGCGGGACAGCGCCCCCCTCTGCCCTACCGGGCATCTCCCCCACGAGGGGGGAGATCGGCAGCTTCGCCGACCAGCCTGCCTTTCAACGTTGGAGATTCGCGAAAGCGGAGATGACGGCCAATCTCCCCCCTCGTGGGGGAGATGTCCGGCAGGACAGAGGGGGGTGCGAAGGATCGCCGGCGTTCTGCTTCGCGTTTGCCCCGGCGGCCGCGCCTACTGAAAATTGCGGCCCTTGGGCATGACCCTTTCCGCCTCTTCCGACAGCGTTGCGAGATCCTGTCCATTCCCTATCGCGGGTCGGCTGTCGCGATCCGGACCGCTGACGAGGTGTTCCGGAGGATCGGCGACCGGCAGGCTGGCCTGGCTGACCTTCTCCAGAAGCACGGTCAGCCAGGGTGTCAGGTCCTCGATCTTCTCGGCGACGATATGGATGACATCCGATTCCGATTGCAATTTGCCGGTGACGCGGACGAACCTGGCGCCCATGATGACGGGCCGATAGCGGTCGAAGGTTCTCTGCCAGATGATGATATTGGCGACGGCCTTGTCGTCCTCCAGCGTCAGGAAGATCGCGTTGCCCTTGCCGGGGCGCTGCCGCACCAGCACGAGGCCGGCGACCGAGACACGCCTGCCATCGCGCACGGATGGCAATCTGGCATTGGGCGTGACGCCAGCGCGGTCGAGCCGCTCGCGCAGGAAGGCGACCGGATGCGCCTTCAGCGACAGGCCGAGCGAGCGGTAGTCGTGGATGACATGCTCGCCGAGCGGCATTTTGGGCAGCTTCGTCTCGGGCTCCAGCTCACGCAGGCGGATATCCTTCTGGTCGAACAGCGGCAGCTTTTCAGCAGCACTCTTGCCGTCGAGCGCGCGCACCGCCCACAAGGCTTCACGACGATCAAGGCCGAGCGAACGGAAGGCGTCGGCTTGCGCCAGCCTTTCGATCTCGTCGACATCGAGGCCGGAGCGCAGCCAGACGTCCCTGACGGACTCGTAGCCTGAACCGCGCCGCTCGACGAAAGCGTCCATGCGCTCCTCCGACAGGCCCTTGATCTGGCGGAAGCCGAGCCGCAGCGCATGATTTGTCTCGATGACGCCACGCATCGAGGCATGGCGTTCGAGGATGCGGGCCGGATCGAAAGATGCTTTCTCCAGCGTGCAGTCCCAGACGGAGAAATTGACGTCGACGTCGCGGATGTCGACGCCATGATCGCGCGCGTCGCGGACGAGCTGGGCCGGCTGGTAAAACCCCATCGGCTGCGAATTCAGGATCGCGGCGCAGAACACGTCGGGATAGAAGGTCTTGAACCAGCAGGAGGCATAGACGAGCAGGGCGAAGGACGCGGCGTGGCTTTCGGGAAAGCCATATTCGCCAAAGCCCTCGATCTGCTTGAAGCAGCGCTCGGCGAAGTCCTTTTCGTAACCCTTGCCGACCATGCCGTCGATCATGCGCTGGCGGTAATTGCCGATGGTGCCGGTGCGCTTGAAGGTGGCCATGGCGCGGCGCAGTTCGTCGGCCTCGCCCGGCCTGAAGCCGCCGGCGACGATGGCGATCTTCATCGCCTGTTCCTGGAACAGCGGAACGCCCAGCGTCTTGCCGAGAATTTCCTTCAGCTCCGGCTTGGGGTATTCGGCCTGCTCCTTGCCTTGCCGGCGGCGCAAATAGGGGTGGACCATGTCGCCCTGGATCGGGCCCGGCCGCACGATCGCCACCTCGATGACGAGGTCGTAAAAAGTGCGCGGCTGAAGGCGCGGCAGCATCGACATCTGCGCGCGCGATTCGATCTGGAAGACGCCGAGCGTGTCGGCGCGGCAGATCATGTCGTAGACGTCGTCATCTTCCGGCGGCAGGGTGGCCAGCACATAGGGTTGCCCAAACGCATCCCGCGCATCTGGATAGTGATCCGTAAGCAAGGTGAAGGCGCGCTTCAGGCAGGTCAGCATGCCGAGCGCCAGCACGTCCACTTTCAGGATCTTCACCGCGTCGAGATCGTCCTTGTCCCATTCGACCATCTTGCGCTCGTCCATCGCCGTCTTGACGATGGGCACGATCTCGTCGAGCCGGTCCCTGGTGATGACGAAGCCGCCGACATGCTGCGACAAATGACGGGGAAAGCCCATGATCTCGTTGGCGCGTTCGAGCACATGCCGCGACACCGGGTCGGTGCGGTCGAGGCCGCCGGCGCGGGCTTCCTTCTCGCCGAGCTCCGAGGTCGACCAGCCCCAGATCGAGCCGGACAGCGATCCCCTGACATCCTCCGACAGGCCCATCGCCTTCGACACTTCGCGCAGCGCCGAGCGGCCGCGATAGCTGATGACGGCGGCGGCCAGCGCGGTGCGCTTGGCGCTGTATTTCGTATAGATGTACTGGATGACGGTTTCGCGTTTTTCATGCTCGAAGTCGACGTCGATGTCGGGCGGTTCGTTCCTCTCCTCGGAAATGAAGCGCTCGAACAGTGTGTCGATCCGCTCCGGCCCGACTTCGGTGATGCCGATGCAGAAGCAGACGATCGAATTGGCGGCCGAACCACGCCCCTGGCAGAGGATATCCTGGCTGCGGGCGAACTTGACGATGTCGTAGACGGTCAGGAAATAGCGGGCGTAGTTGAGGCGCTCGATCAGAGCGAGCTCCTCCTCGATGCGCTTGGTCACGGACGCAGGCACCCCCGCCGGATAACGGTTGGCCGCCCCCTCCCGCGCCAATCGTTCCAGCTCGGCCTGCGGCCCGAGACCTGATTCCGTCGGCTCGTCGGGGTAATTGTACTGGAGGTCGCTGAGCGAGAAGGTCAGCTCCTGCGCAAAGCGCAAGGTCTCGGCCAGCGCCTGCGGATGCCCGCGGAACAGGCGCGCCATTTCCATCGGCGGCTTCAAATGGCGCTCGGCATTGGCGGCCAGCTGCAGCCCGACGTCGGCGACGGGCGTGTTGAGGCGGATCGCGGTCAGCACGTCCTGCAACGGACGCCGCTCAGTCGTGTGGTAGAGAACGTCGTTGGTCGCCATCAGCGGGATGCCGGCACTTTCGGCAAACGCCGCTGCCTGCTCGATCCGGAAACGGTCATTGCCCGCATAGTCCGGCGAAACGGCCAGACGGAGATTCCTCCCGAAACGACCCTTGAGCTGGCGAAGCAGAGCGAGACTGTCTTCCGTCCCCGCCGTCAGATCGGGCAGGACCGCCAGCGACATCAGATCCCCCCATTCAAGCAAGTCACTGCGCTGGAGAAGGGTGGCGCCCTTTTCGTTCTCGTCGCGCAGATTGGCTTGCGTCAGCATGCGGCAGAGATGCCCCCAGCCCTTGCGGTCCTGCGGATAGGCGAGAATGTCAGGGGTGCCGTCGCCAAAAACCAGCCGGCAGCCGGGATGGTAGGAGAGCGTCTCGACCTTGGCCTGCTGCCAGGCGCGGACCACGCCGGCCACCGTGTTGCGATCGGCAAGCCCGATCGCGGAAAAGCCGAAAAGCTTGGCGGCGACCACCAGCTCCTCCGGCTTGGAGGCGCCGCGCAGGAAGGAGAAATTCGACTGGATGCCGAATTCGGCATAGGGAATGACGGTCAGCGCGTTCATGCGAAGACCCCGTGCATGAACCAGCGCGGCGGCACCTGGGTGCCGCCATAAAGGCCCTGCCGGTAGAGCCAGTAGCGGCGGCCGTCGGCATCCTCGATGCGGTAATAGTCGCGCGTCGATGCCGCCTCGTCGCTCGCGGCCTCGCGCCACCATTCGGCGGCAATGCGTTCCGGCCCCTCGGCGCGCATCACCCGGTAGAGCGCGCGCCGCCAGCGGAAGTTCAGCGGCGGGCCCTCCGGCATTTCGGTGGCCGGCACCTCGATGGGTTCGGGCGAGCGGAACAGACGGATCGGCCGTTCCGGCGGGAAGATGGTCATCGGCGCCTGCAGCCGGTCCGGCTTCTTCGGCGGCGTGGTCCGGCGCGGGGCCGCGGTGAAGGGGATTGTCGCAACCGCACGCTCCGGCAGATGGCTTTCCACGGTGATCGGCTGCAGGACCGCGCCCTCGCCGAGCCTTGCGCGGATGCGGTCGGCGAACAGCGCGATATCGGCGCCGTCGTCGGTCACTTCGCCGGCAAGGTCGGCCTGCTGCATGTCGAAAGCGGCGGCCGTCAGCACCGAGAGCCGCACCAGATCGAAGCCATAGCCGGCATCGATATCCTGTTCGAGCGCGGCCAGCCTTTCATGGAACAATTTCTGGATCAGCTGGGGTTCGCGCATCGGCCGCGAGGTGCCGATGGCGATGCGGCTGACGGCGCCGTCGACGCGAAAGAGCAGCAGCGCCAACGTCCTGGCACCCTCGCCGCGACGCTCGAGGTCGGTCTTCAATGCCGCCGCCAGCATGCCCACCAGCCGTTCGATGTCCTCGGTCAGGGTGACGGGCTCGGAGAGATGGCGTTCGACCGAAAGCGGTGCGACGGGAAGGCGCGGCGACACCGCCTCGTCGAGGCGGCCAAGCGCCTGGTCGAGGCGCAAAAGCAAGGAGGCGCCGAAGCGGCGGGCAAGCGGCGCGCGCGGTGCCGCCATGACGGCGCCCGCCGTGCGCAGGCCGACACTTTCCAGGCTGGTGCGGATCGCCGGCTCGATGCGCAGTGCTGCCAGCGGCAAGGGCGCCAGCAGCGCCTCCTCCTCGCCGCCTGCGACAATACGGTCGCCGGAAAAGCGTGCCGCCGCCCAGGCAGCGCCCGGTGTCGCGGCAAGTCCGGCGCGGACATCGAAACCCTGATGGAAAAAGCGCGACAGGATATCGTCCAGCATGGCGCGTTCGCCGCCGAAAAGATGGGTGCAGCCGGTGACGTCGAGAAACAGGCCGTCTGTCGCGTCCAGCGCGACCAGCGGGGTGTAGCGGTCGCACCAGTCGGCAAGGCCTTCAAGCAGGCGGCGGTCGGCCTGCGGATCGGCCTCGACGATGTCGATCGTCGGATGCATGGCGCGCGCATCGGCGATGCCCATGTCGCGTTTCAGGTGCAGCGCCTCAGCTCGCTCGTCGAGGGCTGAGATGCGCTGCGCGTTCCCACGGCGATGGCTGATCACCAGCGGCAGGTGATCCGACGGCCGGGAACGCCAGGACCGCCCCAGACGCTGCCGCAGGATCCTTTCCACTGCCAGATAGGGAAACCACAGGGACAGGATTCTTTGCTCTTTCCTCGCCTCTTCTTTCCTCGCCTCTTCTTTCGTCGCCCCATCTTTCGTCGAATGCGCGTTCATCGGGATTCCACTCCAGTGTGAATTGTCCAGGCAGGGCCGTGCGGCTCTTGCCGATGGTGAGGGTGAAGGCCGGGCGGCCGATCGAGCCGGCGAGTGGCCCGGCGATGGTGTGGCGTGGCACTGACGGCGCCGACGCGACGATGAGACGAACCGGTGCGGCCGTCGGTTCGGGCTCGGCGGCCTGCCGCAGCAGGAACACCGGCCGGCCGGCACTCTGCGCCCGGGCATGCAGCCGGCGCGTCGCGGTCAGGCCGAGCCGCTGCGGATTGCCGCGGATCTCGAGGATGACGGCCGCGAGCGCCGTCATCCTTGCGGCCTCCTCGGCGACCCACAGCGCATCGACAAGTTTTGGCGCCTCGGAAAACAGCAATTGCTCGGGTTCGATGCCGAACGAGGCATGAAGCCCCCTCGCATAGGGAAACCCCGCCTCGCGAAAAATCTCCGATGTGCCGATCCACAGCACCGGCAGCCCTTGCGTCTGCTTGAGGATCAGGCTTGCGAGCGACAAAGCGAAGCCGGCGACGGCTCCGGCATCGCGGGTTTCAATGCCATGGATTTCGCTCAAGGCAGCTTTCGGCAGGCCACCGCTCAGGGCGGTATCGAGCCGCTCGACGCCGGTGGGCAAGAACGCATCCGGCAACGCCGCGGCAATGCCGCGCCGGACAATTGTGACATCGGTGTTGGAGGTGACATTGGTGCTGACGCCAGCATCAGGGGTCGCCGCGACCGGCGCCTGCAGGCGCTCGGGCAACGTTCCCTCGATCTTCGCGATCTGGCGGCGCAGGGCAAAAACAGTCTCCCGCGCCACGGCGGTCATCGCCATGACGGTCAGCTTCCACTCACAATTGTTCCTGTTATGTTCCTATAGATTCCAGAGGGGACCCCAAGAGTCAAGCAGAGTCATGGGGAATTTATTCCTCTGCATTCGGCCAGTAGCCTGAAGGCGGGAGTCGTCGTGACGAAGCGATAGGCGTTTCCGCTCATCGCCAAGGTACGAGGTCCGTCAAGGCAAGCACCACCGACCCCATCGTCGAGAAGCTAGCGCTGGCTGCCGAAGGCGAGCCGTGCCGCAAGCCCTGCAAAGACGGTTCCCAGAAGAATCTGCGGCGCCCGCCGAAACCGCGTGCGCCTCGACAAGGCTGCACCGATCCGGCTTGCGGTCAGGATGACCAGGCCATTGACCACCAGTCCGATCAGGTTGAGCACGGTCGCCAGCACCAGGATCTGTGCCGCCACCGAGCCGGACTGCGGCTGCACGAACTGTGGGAACAGCGCCAGCACGAACAGCGCCATCTTCGGGTTGAGCAGGTTGGTCAGCAAGCCCTGCCGGAAGATGCGGCCTTGCGAGTAGCGCGGCAGGCCGGCGACCGGTGCAAACGCTGTTCCACCGGAGCGGAACGCCTTCCAGGCGAGATAGGCGAGGTAGGCCGCGCCAGCATAGCGGACGATGTCGTAAGCGATGGGTGCGGCAAGGAACAGTTGCGACAGGCCGAAGGCGGCGGCCAGTGCATGGCAATAGGTGCCGGCGGCGATGCCGGCATAGGTCGCCAGGCCCGAGGGGCGCCCCTGGCTGGCGCTGCGGGAGGCGATCAACAGCATGTCCGGCCCCGGCGTCGCGGTCAGGGCGAGGCAAGCAATCGCGAAAAGTCCAAGAGTGGAAAGGTCCGGCATGAGAACTCCCTGTTACATGGCCGGAACTGACCCCTACGCGATTCCCCCGCGGCGGCAAAGCATCTGAACCAGGAATTGCCGCGCCATTTGCCGATTCCGGCGCGAAAGCCTATATGCCGGGATCAAAGGACAAAGCATGGCCCGCATCTACAAGACCCGCACCTGGCACGACGAACTTTCGCCCTCGATGGAGGAAATGGAGTTCCTGGCGCTGGAGGCTTACGCGCATCTGCCGGAGGATTTTCGCAAGCTGACCGGTGAGATCGTCATCCAGATCGCCGAGTTCCCGACCGACGAGATCATGGACGATCTGTCGCTGGAAACGCCGTTCGACCTGCTCGGCCTGTTCGAGGGACGCGGCATCGCCGAGCGCTGGAACCCGCAGACCGGCGAGGGCCCGAACCGCATCACGCTCTACCGCCGCGCCATCCTCGACTACTGGTCCGAGAACGAAGAGACGCTGGGCGACATCGTCACCCACGTGCTGATCCACGAGATCGGCCACCATTTCGGCCTGTCGGATGACGATATGGAAAAGATCGAAGAGGCTGCGGAGTAAGGCCCTATGCTTCGTCATCCCAGGGCGAAGCAGGAGCGAAGCTCCGTCGCGAAGACCCTGGGATCCATGCCGTGACGTTGGTGCAGTGCTCCGGCAGAACAGAGCCGGGCGGCCATCCCGATCGTCGGTCTGATCGCACCAATCCTCGTCCGTCGTGATTTTCGGCGGAGGTAGCGGCATGGATCCTAGGGTCTCCGCAGTCGCTTCGCGACTACTACGCCCTAGGATGACGAAGGAAGGAAAAGCTCAGTGAAAGCCTACCAATCACTCAGCTTGGTGTCCGGCCCGTACTCCTGGCCGTCGATATCCTTGACCACGGCCTGGCCGCAGCACATCGTCTTGGCTTTCTTGTCGTAGGCATAGGTCGGCGAGCCGAACAGGTGCCAGCCCTTGTTCAGGGCCGCCGTCACCTTGTGGCAGAAGCTGGCATCGTCCGGGCCAGTCAGAAAGCGGTAGAGTTTCATGTCTCAAGTCCTGTCGTGAGTACCTTAGCCGGCAAGCATGGGCATGATATCATGCGCCGATGGCGGCCGCCTTCGCCAGCAGTTTTTCAGCCTGCGCCAGGTGCAGCCGCTCAACCATCTTGCCATTCAGCGCGATCACGCCTTTGCCGGCATTTTCCGGAAGCGCAAAGGCATCCTTCACCAGGCGCGCCGCGGCCACTGCCTGCGGGGACGGCGCGAAGGCCAGGTTCGCCGCTTCGATCTGGGCCGGGTGAATGAGGCTCTTGCCGTCGAACCCCATGGCGGCCGCTTCCGTGCATTCATGGGCGAAAGCGTCGAGGTCGCGGAAATCGTTGGAGACGCCGTCGAGCATGTCGAGGCCGCCGGCGCGCGCGGCCAGCACCATCTGCATCAGCCACGGCACGAGATAACGCCGGTCGGGCGTTGCCAGAACGCCGGTGTCGTTGAGCAGATCATTTGTTCCGGAAACGAAACAAGCCAGGCGCGAAGCCGGATCGCGGCCGAGTTCGGCAATGGCGCCGATGTTGAGCAGCGCCTTGGGCGTCTCGATCATCGCCCATAGCTTCACGCTGTCGGGGGCAAAATTGTCGTCGAGCACGTCGCCGGCCTCGAGCAGGTCGCGCGGCGTGTCGACCTTGGGCAACAGGATGCCGTCGGGCTCGCAGCTTGAGGCAGCCAGCAGGTCATCGGCGCCCCATTCGCTGGCCAGCGCATTGATGCGCACCACCATCTCGCAGCGCCGGCCAATGTGGTTGGCAACTGGGCGGTTGGCGAAAATGCCGGCCAGTTTTTCACGCGCGGCGATCTTGTCGACCGGGGCCACGCCGTCTTCCAGGTCGACGATGACGGCATCGCAGGCAAGCTGCGCGATCTTGGCCAGCGCCTTGTCGTTGGAGGCCGGGATGTAAAGCACCGAGCGGCGCGGGCGATAGGTTTCCATGGCTGATCTATGCCGTCTGTGGTTGGTCGAGGCAAGCGCGCAGGGCAATCGCTTTTGAGTCCACCAATTGTCAGAGTTGGCGCCGCCCCTCATTACCCTGCCGGGCATTTCTCCCCGTAAACGGGGAGAAAGAGGCTGTCCGCATCTGCTGCGCCCAATTGGCGAAACCATCGACAACAGCGCCCCTCGCCCCGTTTACGGGGAGAGGATGCCGGCAGGCAGGTGAGGCAGCGCCAACCTGCAGCGTTTGCCCTGCACGAAAACTGCACACGCTTGCGGAAAACCTCCTCGGATACGCCCCACCGTCTCCCGGCCGGTCTGCGAGACAGGCGGCATGCAACAGCGAGCAAAACCCCGTTGGTCCCTTCCCTACCGGTTGCGCAGCGAAGGCTGGTGGCTGATCGATCCGCCGCGCGCGAATCCCGTGGCGATCCTCATCCCTTTTGCCCGCAAGTGCCCGCCAACCGCCCGGCCGGAAGCGACCAGGAGGGCCAGGTCATGACAGCATTCTTCTCTGCCGCGCCGAGCTATTGCGCCCGTCTCGGTGTTGCCGTGGTGCTGGTCGCGCTGGCGGATTTTCTCTTCTACGGCCAGCCCGCCGGCATCACGGTTTTCCTGTTCGCCATCCTGATGGCCGCCGCGGTCGTCGCCGTGCATCCCGCTGCCTTCAGCGACGGCAGGCTGTGGCTCAAGCCCGTCGCGCTGCTTGTCGCGTTGCTGCCGCTTGCCGAAAACGTCAGCGCCCTGTCGGTGTCAACAGCGCTTGCGGCCATGATCGTCTTCGCGCTTTCGCTCAGCGGACGTCTGCGCCATCGCATCGCCCGCATTGCCGGCCAGATCGCGCTGTTCGGGCTGGCGGTGCCGTTCCGGCTCATTGGTGATTTCATCCGCTGGCGCAAGACGGCGCGCCGGTTCGGCCGGCGCCGCGTCCGGCTGGCGGCGATCGCCGTCTGGGTGATGCCGCTGACGCTCGGCGCGGTCTTCCTGGCCCTGTTCGGCGCCGCCAATCCGGTCATCGACTACTGGCTGTCGCTGATCGACCTTCTGAAGCTGCTCGATCTCATCCAGCTCACGCGGATTGCCTTCTGGCTGTTCGTGCTGGCCTGTGTCTGGGCCTTTCTGCGGCCACGCCTGCCTCGCCTGTTGCGCCGCATCCCGCGCGCGATGCCGCCAGCGGCGGTCAGCGCTCAATCCGAGAAAACCGTCACCACCATCGAGGACATCCTATTCGGCGTTTGCGCTGCAGACCGGTCTCGACGCCACCTATCTGTGGGGCGGGGTGGCGCTGCCCGACGGGCTCAGCTACGCGGCTTACGCGCATCGCGGCGCCTATCCCTTGATCGTCACCGCGCTGCTTGCTGCCGGCTTCGTGCTGGCGGCGCTGCGGCCCGGAAGTGCTGCATCAGCCGATCCGCTCATCCGCCGGCTGGTCTATGCCTGGGTGGCGCAGAACATCATGCTGGTCATCTCGTCGATCCTGCGGCTCGACCTCTATATCGGCATCTATGCGCTGACCTACTGGCGCGTCGCCGCTTTCGTCTGGATGGGGCTGGTGGCGGCCGGCCTTGCCCTGATCATCGCCCGCATCGCGCTTGGAAAATCCAATGAATGGCTGCTGTCCGCCAATCTTCTGACGTTATCTCTGACGCTTTATGCCGGCTGTTTCATCAACTTCGCCGCGCTGATCGCCAATTACAATGTCGACCATTCCCTCGAAATGACCGGCCTGGGCATCTCCCTCGACGCCTGGTATCTGCGCTCGCTCGGCCCGGGCGCGTTTCCGGCACTCGATCGCTTCCTCGATCATCAGAGCCGGACGGCTGCCGCCAACGATCCCGTCTTTCGCGAACTGGCGGGGCTGCGCGGCAGCGACGAAGGCTGGTATCGCACCCTCCAGCAGAGCTGGCGGGCCTGGAGCTTTCGCGACTGGCGGTTGCTTGCCTATCTCGACACGAGGGGCCCTGTCGTGGTTCCTGACGCCAGCAAACCTTACGTGCCGGGCCGCTGATCCATGCCGCATCACATCCTCGTCGCCGACGATGATCCGCATATCCGCGAGGTGATCTGCTTTGCGCTGGAAAAGGCCGGCATGAAGACGCAAGCGGTGGCCGATGGTGCCGCCGCTCTGCAAGCGATCGGACGGCGCACACCTGACCTGGTCGTACTCGACATCGGCATGCCGGAGATGGACGGGCTGGAAGTCTGCCGGCGGCTGCGGCACACATCCGATGTGCCGGTGCTGTTCCTGTCCGCGCGAGATGAAGAAATCGATCGGGTGCTGGGTTTGGAAATGGGCGGCGACGACTATGTGACCAAGCCGTTCAGCCCGCGCGAGCTGGTCGCCCGCGTCAACGTCATCCTGCGGCGCGCCCGCCCGGTGCCGCCCGAACCGGCCGACGACAGGCAGTTCGCGCATGGCAAGCTCGCCTTGGCGCCGGCCAGCCATAGCGCCAGCTTCGACGGCAAGCCGCTTGCCCTGACGGGCATAGAATTCTCGATCCTGAAGGGGTTTTTGGCGCGGCCGACGCATGTGCTCGACCGTGATGCGGTGATGGCCAATGCCTATGCCGCCAACATCCATGTCGCCGACCGCACCGTCGACAGCCATATCCGCAACATCCGCGCCAAGCTGGCGGCGGCGGGCTGCCTGGATGCCATCGAGACCGTGCATGGCGTCGGCTTCCGGCTCGGCCGATGCGGCTGACGACCTCTCGCAAGTGGATCGGCCGCAAATGGCGGCCTCGCCTCGCCACGGTTGTCGTCGCCATCCTGATCCTGGTGATGGCCTTGCCGCTGGTCGGCCTGTTCTTCTTCCGGCTCTACGAGAACCAGCTGATCCGCCAGACCGAGGCCGAGCTGATCGCGCAAGGTGCTGCCATCGCCGCCATCTATGCGCAGGACGTGCGCGACGCCGGCATCCCGCCGGACAAGCTCGGCGCGCCGATGCCGCAAGCAAGCGGCGATGCGAGCCGGGGGGTCGATCCAGACCCTCTGTACCGGCCGATCGAACCGCGTCTCGATCTCGCCTCGGATTATGTGCTGCCGACGCGGCCGGCGGCGATGCCTGCCACCATCGATCCCGCCTTCGCGGCGATCGGCGCGCGCCTGTCTGGCATTCTCGATGCCACGCAGAAAACCACGCTGGCCGGCTTCCGGCTGCTCGACCCCGCGGGCGTCGTCATTGCCGGACGCGGCGAGGTCGGACTGTCGCTTGGCGGGGTCGAAGAGGTGCGCGCAGCACTTGCCGGGCGCTATGCCAGCGCGCTCAGGCTGCGCATCCCCGACCAGCCGCCGCCGCCGCTCTATTCGGTCAGCCGCGGCACCAAGGTGCGTGTCTTCGTCGCCCTGCCGGTGGCCGTCGACGGGAAGGTCGCCGGCGTGGTCTATGTGTCGCGGACGCCCAACAACATCGTCAAGCATCTCTATGGCGAGCGCGGCAAGGTGACCCTGGCGGCAATCGCCATTCTCGGCGGCACGCTGCTTATTGGCCTGGTCTTCCTGCGCACCGTCAGCCGGCCGATCTACGCGCTGATCGACCGCACGGAGCGCATCGCCGCCGGCGACCGCGCGGCGATCCGGCCGCTCGACCACCACGGCACCTACGAGATGGCGGAGCTTTCCGCCGCCTTCCTCGACATGGCCGAAAAGCTGCAGGCGCGATCAGACAGCATCCAGACTTTTGCCACCCATGTCTCGCATGAGCTCAAATCACCGCTGACGGCGATCCAGGGCGCGGCCGAGCTGCTGCGCGATTCCGGCTCGGCGATGGACGATGCCGAGCGGCGGCGCTTCTCCAACAATATCGTCACCGATGCGGGGCGGCTCAATCTGCTGGTCCGCCGCCTGCTTGATCTGGCGCGTGCCGAGAATCTCGCGCCGAGCGGCGAGAGCACCTCGATCGGCGCAGCGCTGGCGTTGCTGCCCGTCGACAACAGGCTGGCGGTACGCGTCGAGGCGGGCGGCGAGATCGGTTTGCTCATATCGGCCGAAAACGCGGCAATCGTGCTCGTCAATCTCATCGACAATTCGGCCAGGCACGGCGCGACGCAGGTTTCGGTCTCAGCGGCGAGCACCGGCGGCAAGGCGACCATCCTGGTCGGCGACGACGGCGCCGGCATTTCGCCCAGCAACCGGGCGCGCATCTTCGAGCCGTTCTTCACCACGCGGCGCGATTCCGGCGGCACCGGCATGGGGCTCGGCATCGTGCTGGCCCTCCTGAAAGCGCATGATGGTATGATCCGGCTGGTTGACTCCGAACGCGGCACGCGCTTCGAGATCATTCTGCCGGTTGTATGAATTGGAGCATGATCTTATCCGAAAACCGATACCCGCTTTTCGGGATCATGCTCTAGGATTGGAGAGGCAAAAGCGTGCGCTACGACATCGTCATCATCGGCGGGGCCATCGTCGGGTCCTCGATCGCCTATTATCTGCGCGAAGAGGGGTTTTCGGGCTCGATCGCGCTGATCGAGCGCGATCCGCAATTTGCGCATGCGGCAACGACACTGTCCTGCGCCTCCATCCGCCAGCAGTTCTCCATCCCGGAAAACATCCGCCTGTCGCAGTTCACGCTAAAGCTGTTCCGGCGGTTGAAGGAAGAGTTCGGCACTGACGCCGATATCGGTTTTCGCGAGGGCGGCTATCTCATCCTGGCCGGCGAGAACGGCTTGCCGATCCTGAAAGCCAATCACGACGCGCAGATGGCCGAGGGCGCCGACATCGTGCTCGAGGATGCGGATCAGCTGGTGCGCCGCTTTCCGTGGCTGTCGGCCGAGGGCATCACCGCCGGCGCCTACGGCCGGACAGGCGAGGGCTGGTTCGACGCCCATGCGATGCTGATGCTGTTCCGCAAGGCGCTGCGGGGCAAGAAGATCGATTTCATCACCGCCGACGTCACCGGCATCGAGCGGCAGGGCGACCGCGTCACCGGCGTCAGCCTCGACAATGGCGAGACGCTCGAAGCCGGCACCGTCATCAACGCCGCCGGGCCGAATGCCGGCAAGGTGGCTGACATGGCCGGACTGGCGCTGCCGGTCGAGCCGCGCAAGCGCAACGTCTTCGTATTCGAGGCGCGCGAGAAATATGCCGACATGCCGCTGCTAGTCGATCCCTCGGGCATCTATGTGCGGCCGGAAGGCTCGGTCTACATCACCGGCGGCGCCGAGCCGGAAGAGGGCGACGGTCCTGCCGATCCCGCCGATTTCGAGCCGGACTGGCCGCTGTTCGAAGAGGTCATCTGGCCGGTGCTGGCGACCCGCATTCCGGCCTTCGAGGCGATCAAGCCGACCCGTGCCTGGGCCGGGCACTACGACTACAACACGCTCGACCAGAACGCGGTGATCGGCCCGCATCCTGAGATCGGCAATTTCCTGTTCGCCAACGGCTTTTCCGGCCACGGCCTGCAGCAGGCGCCGGCGGTCGGCAAGGCGCTGGCCGAGCTGATCGTACATGGCGGCTACCGCACGGTGGACTGCGCGGCGTTCGGGTATGGCCGGGTTGCCGAGGGAAGGGCGTTCCGGGAATTGAATGTGATTTGACGACGGCGCTGCGGCCGGACGCAAGCTCTCTTTCCCTTCTCCCCTTGTGGGAGAAGGTGTCGCCGAAGACGACGGATGAGGGGTGCTCCAGCTTGGCACCGACGCGCCCCGTCCAACACCCCTCATCCGTCTCGGCGCTACGCGCCGATCCACCGCCCTGGGCGAGTCACGGGCCTCGCCCGCCCTTTGGGCCCCGCAGGGGGAGAAGGGAAGACGCGCGTCTAAGCTGCCGCCAGTCTTCCAGCGTCTACATAAGCCTGCAGCCAGCTCAGCACCCGCGCCCAACCTTCGGCATGCTCGGCCGCCGCTTCGCCCAGCCCGGCAAAACCGCCATGACAGATGGTGACGCGCGTGCCGGTGGCGATCGGCTGCAGCAGCCAGGCGACCGTCGTTTGCCGCCGGCCAAGCGTCGGATGATCCCACGCATAGGCCCGCGTCTGCACGATCCGGCGCGGCGCCTCGATGTCGAGGAATTCGCCGCTGGCCGGCAGATCCTTGCCGTCAGCCGCTCGGACGGTGACCTTCCAGCGGCCGCCGACGCGAAGATCGGCTGACCAATCGACCATCCGGTAGGTGTCGGCGGACCCCCACCAGTGCTCGACTTCGTCCGTGACCAGGGCGCGGAAGACACGCTCGGCGGGTGCGCCGATGTCGGCGCTTGCCATGACGGTCTCGCCATTGGTCATGCTGTGCACGACAGGGACATGCATCATAGGTACCTCCAACAAGATCGTTTCGCTATCGAAACGAGGGCATCAACCCTTCGACGCCGGGCGCGACAGACCCTTGCCGGTTTCGAGCAGGCTCTTCAGGCTTGACAGGATCAGCGGCCAGCCGTTGGAGACATGCTCCAGCAGTTTGTGCGGACCGTCCGCCCCGTGGGTGACGGCAAGCTTCATCATGTCGCCTTCCTGCTCGATGACGAAGGTGCAGCGCGTGTAGCCGTCGGCCTTCACCTCCGGCATGAACTCGTTGCGCCATTTGATCACGATGCGCCTGGGCGGATCGATCTCGAGGATCTCGCCGCTGTCGGTGACGCGGCCGTCGGCGTAGACCATCTTCCACGCCGAACCTTGCTTCCAGTCGCTCTGCATCTGGGCGCCGAGGAAATACTGCTGGTGGAACTCCGGCTCGGTCAGCGCTTCCCAGAGTTTTTCGGGCGTGGTGCGGATGTAGGTCACGTAGACGAAAGCGTTGCTCATCAGTCTTCCCTTTCGAGGCGTTTCTTCAAATCGCCAAGCGCGTTCAGCCGCCCGCGCTCGAATTTGCCGATCCAGCGGTCGGCGATCTCGTTGATGGGAACGGGGTTGAGGTAGTGCTCCTTCTCGCGCCCCTTGCGGATGGTGGTGACGAGGTTGGCTTCCTCCAGGATCGCCAGGTGCTTGGTCACCGCCTGGCGCGTCATGTCCATCTCCGCGCACAGCGCGTTCAGCGTCTGCCCGTTCCTGATATGGAGGCTGTCCAGCAATTTCCGGCGGGTCGGGTCGGCCAGGGCGCGAAAGACGGCATCCATACTCATGGCTTAATATGCAACCATTTGGTTGCATGTCAAGCGGCAAGGCTTTCACGCCGAGAAGGCGACCACGTCAGTACTTGCGGGAGAACCAGAAGGCGTCGGGCATGCGCATCATGCCGATCCGTTCGTAGAAGCCGACGGCGTCGGGCATGGAGATCAGGCTGATGGCGACGGATGGCCCGAGCTGCCGTCGCGCCTCGTCCATCAGGCCCTTGCCGATGCCGAGCCCCTGCGCCGATTGGGAAACGGCGAGTTCGGAGATGTAGCAGACCCAGGAGAAGTCGGTGAGGGCGCGGGCAACGCCGATCAGCGGCTTGCCCTCGACATCGAGACGCGCCGTCAGCACCAGATTGGCGCCTGAAAGCATCGCCTGCAGGCGGGCGTCGTCATCGACGGGGCGTGTCTCGCCGAGGCCGGATTCCACCAGCACACGGTGGAATTCGGCGATGTCGAGCGCGGGCTCGCGGGCATAGAGGATTTGGGAGTTTTGCGCCATGATCGCCAGACTGCACCATCGGGCGGCGAATTCGAAGCCGTTTTACGCAGCTGGCCATCCTGCACAAACAGTTGCCTTTTATTTGCCCGCGGCTTTGTGTAAACCGTGCCTCAGCAATTCCCCCGAAACAAGAACACGGGCAAAAGCCATGGAAAAATTCACCAAGCTCACCGGCGTCGCCGCGCCGATGCCGATCGTCAATGTCGACACCGACATGATCATCCCCAAGGATTATCTCAAGACGATCAAGCGCACCGGGCTCGGCACCGGCCTGTTCGCCGAAATGCGCTACAATGACGACGGTTCGGAAAATCCGGATTTCGTGCTCAACAAGCCGGCCTACCGCAAGGCGCAGATCCTGGTCGCCGGCGACAATTTCGGCTGCGGTTCGAGCCGCGAGCACGCGCCGTGGGCGCTGCTCGACTTCGGCATTCGCTGCGTCATCTCGACCTCGTTCGCCGACATCTTTTACAACAACTGCTTCAAGAACGGCGTGCTTCCGATCACCGTCAGCCCCGAAGACCTCGAAAAGCTGATGGACGACGCCTCGCGCGGCTCCAACGCCACTCTGTCGATCGACCTCGAGGCCAAGGAAATCCGCGGCCCCGATGGCGGCGTGGTCGCGTTCGACCTCGACGATTTCAAGCGACACTGCATGCTCAATGGTCTCGACGATATCGGCCTGACCATGGAGAAGGCCGGCGCCATCGATTCGTTCGAGAAGAGAAACGCCGAGCAGCGCCCCTGGGCCTGAAAGCAGCGCCGACGGCGGGTCTTCGCTTCGGGTAGAACGAGGACTTGTCATGACACGCTTGCTTGTTGCCGTCGCCTGCGGGCTGGTGTTGATCTTGCTGCCGGCGACGAGCCTGTTTGCCCAGGCGCCTGTCATCGACCAGAAGGCGCCGATCCCGTTCGAGGGTGGTCAATTTACCATCACCCAGCAGGAGCCGGACGGCGAAAAGGTGCTCGCCTATGACGGCCAGACGCTGGCGAGCAATTATGACGTCTTCTTCGACAGGATCATCGACATAGCCGGCACTGAAGTGGCGCTGGTCGATGTCGGCGACGGCAACATCGACCATCTCTGCGGTCCCCCCGTGATGATCGTGTGGAAGCCGAAAGGCGGTACGATCCAGGGCATCACGGTCGAGCAGGATGGATGCGGCGCGCCGGCGTCGGTGACCGACGATGTCATCTATTTCGTCCCCTATCTGCTGCCGGGCGCCTCGAAGCGGGCGATGCAATGGTCGCCGACCGACGGGCTGACGATTGCGGGCAATCTTACCTACATGCCGGATCCCGGCACGGGCTGGAAAGATGTCGACGTGTCGAAATACGAGGACATGATCGACGCCTTTCACAACGAGGCCGTCTACAGGGACGCCACGGCCTTGCTTGGCAAGGACATGACCGTTCTGGCAGCCAGCTTTCTGGCCGCCGGCGGCACGAAAACAACCGCGTCCGGCATCGTCTATTTCGACGGCTGCGCGCCGCACAATTGCGGCGGCAATCACGGTTTCATGGCGGTCGATCAGACCAACCACAAGCTCTATTTCGCCCACAGCGGCGACAAGCCCAGGATGGATGTATGGCCGCCGGTGCAGACCTGGCCGGCCGATGTCAAGGCGGCGCTGGAAGAGGCGATGGGGTCTGCGAACTAGGGCATGTTGATATTCAGGTGATGCCGGCCTGCAAACGGCTGATACCTGCGCTTCCGGTGCTCACGTACCCAAACGTACGCTCCGCTCCGGTTCTCGGAACCCACCTTGTTTGCTTCGCGCCCGTCTTCGACTCCGGCTCGGCCTGACCTGAATCTCAACACACCCTGGACCCTCTTCGAGAACACGGTCGGTCATTCGACTGGTGCGACTCAGAGCAACTGGCGTTTCATGTCCGGCTGGCTATGATCTGACGAAACGGAGGATCACCATGACACGTTCGCTTCTTGCCGGCGCTTGCGGGCTGGCCCTTTTGCTGCTGCCTGCGACGAGTGCTTATGCCCAGACGCAGACGCCCGCGGCGCAGCTCGCGCCATCCACCGAGAAACCTGCCACCGATCAGGGGACGGGCGCCGCCGATGCTTCCGACGACGACAAGCAGGCGCCTGTGCCGTTCGAAGGCGGCCAGCTGACCATCACCCAGCCGGAACAGGACGGTGAGAAGGTGCTTGCCTATGATGGCCAGCAACTGGCAACCAACTACGACGTCTTCTTCGACAGAATAGTCGAGGTCGGCGGCGTCAAGGTGGCGCTGTTCGATGTCGGGGACGGCGGCAATCAATGCGGCCCGGCCACGGTGATCATCTGGAAGCCGGAAGGTGGCACCATCCAGAGCACGACGGTCGAACAGGACGACTGCGGCGCACCGCCCTCGGCGGTGTCCGACAACGCCATCTATTTCGTGCCCTATCTGTTGCCGGGAGATGAGAAGCCGGCTTTGCAATGGTCGCCGACCGACGGGCTGACGATTTCAGGCAATTTGACCTACATGCCGGAACCCGGCACGGATTGGAAAGACATCAATCCGGAAAAGTACCAGAACATCATCGACGCCTTCCATAACGAGGCTGTCTACAAGGAAGCGCAAAAGCTGCTCGGCAAGGACATGCCCGACATGGCGACCAGCCTGCTGGTCGGCGGCGGCACGGAAAAGACCGCTTCGGGCGCCTTCTACGCCAGCGGCTGCGTGCCGCATGACTGCGGCGGCAATGACGGCTTCATGGCGGTCGACCCGGCCCAGCACAAGCTCTATTTCGCCCGCCGCGGCGACAATGGCCAGCCGAACGCCTGGCCGGCGATGACGACATGGCCGGCCGATGTGAAGGAGGCGCTCGACAAGGCGCTGGGGTCGGGAAATTAAGGGTTCCAGGCAGGTAATCACCACCGCCGCGACATCTAAGGTTTGCACCGCCATTCCACTCGCGTTGGCCCATGGCTGGCTCCGCGTTTTCCCTGCAAAATGGCCGCTACAATCCTGCGAGGCACCTCATGCGAAAACTGATCTCCACCGGCTCGCCGTTCGAAAAGACCGCCGGCTATTCGCGTGCGGTGGTGCAGGGCGACTGGTGTTTCGTGTCCGGAACGACCGGCTATGACTATGCGACGATGACGATGCCGGACACCGTTGAGGCGCAGGCGCGCAATTGCCTGGCGACGATCGGCAAGGCGTTGCAGGACGGCGGCTTCGAGATGGCCGACGTGGTGCGGGCGCATTACTACATCACCGATGGCGCCTTCGTGGATATCGTCTTCCCGATCCTCGGCGAGACGTTCGGCGATATCAGGCCGGCGGCGACGATGATCGTCTGCCAGCTCAACAAGCCGGAAATGAAGATCGAGATCGAAGTGACGGCGCTGCGGCGCACGGCATGAAGGCGGGCAGACGATGAAAGTCCGGCGGATCGTTGCCAACATCGAGACATCAGACATCGCGGCGGCGAAGCGCTTCTACCAGGACGTGCTCGGCCTCGACGTGCTGATGGACCATGGCTGGATCGCGACCTTGGGCTCGCAAGAAAAAATGGACGTCCAGATCAGCTTTGCCGCCGAGGGCGGCTCCGGCTCGCCGGTGCCGGATCTGTCGATCGAGGTCGACGATGTCGATGCGGCGCTCGACGCCATGGAGGCGGCCGGCTTCGCCATCGAATACGGCCCGGCGGACGAGCCCTGGGGCGTACGGCGCTTTTATGTGCGCGATCCGTTCGGCAGGTTGGTCAACATTCTCTCGCATCGGTGAACGGTGGTTCTGAACCGCAGGCTTGCGCGCCGGGCGCTTGGCGTTTAGCAAGGCCGCGGTTCAAATTCTTTCCAGGACGGTTTTCCCATGGCAACGAAGCATCTTTTCCTGCTCGCCGGCGACGGCATCGGTCCGGAGGCGATGGCCGAGGTCAAGAAGCTGATATCAGCCATGAATGACAAGCTCGGCAGCGGCTTTACCACCGAGGACGGCCTGGTCGGCGGCTGCGCCTACGATGCGCATGGCGCGGCGATTTCCGATGCCGACATGGCAAAGGCGATGGCTGCCGACGCGGTGCTGTTCGGCGCCGTCGGCGGGCCGAAATGGGATGCCGTACCCTACGAGGTGCGCCCCGAAGCCGGCCTGCTGCGCCTGCGCAAGGACATGGAGCTGTTCGCCAATCTGCGCCCCGCCATCTGCTATCCGGCACTCGCCGCATCCTCCTCGCTCAAGCAGGAGGTGGTCGAAGGTCTCGACATCTTGATCGTGCGCGAGCTGACCGGCGGCGTCTATTTCGGCGAGCCGAAGCAGATCATCGATCTCGGCAATGGCCAGAAGCGCGGCATCGACACCCAGGTCTACGACACGTTCGAGATCGAGCGCATTTCGGGCGTGGCGTTCGAGCTGGCGCGCACGCGCAAGAACCATGTCACCTCGATGGAAAAGCGCAACGTCATGAAGTCGGGCGTGTTGTGGAACGAGGTCGTCACCCAGACCCACAAGGCGCGGTACTCCGACGTCAAGCTCGACCACATGCTGGCCGATGCCGGCGGCATGCAGCTGGTGCGCTGGCCAAAACAGTTCGACGTCATCGTCACCGACAATCTGTTCGGCGACATGCTGTCCGACATCGCCGCCATGCTCACCGGCTCGATCGGCATGCTGCCGTCGGCTTCGCTCGGTGCGCCGGATGTGAAGACCAAGAAGCGCAAGGCGCTGTACGAGCCGGTGCACGGTTCGGCGCCCGACATTGCCGGCAAGGGCATCGCCAACCCGATCGCCATGATCGCGTCCTTTGCCATGTGCCTGCGCTATTCCTTCGGCATGGTCGAGGAAGCCGACCGTGTGGAAGCCGCGATTGCCGCCGTGCTCGACGAAGGCCTGCGCACCAAGGACATTCTGTCCGAGGGCATGACCGAGGTCGGCACCGTTCAGATGGGCGACGCGATCATCGCCAAATTCCTCGGCTGATACCGTGCCGGTCGACGTCCGCTGGGCGACGACCGGGGATGCGATGGCGCTCGCCGATATGCTGTGCGAGATGGCTGTTCACTACCGGCAGCCGCCTCTTGCTGCCGACCGCGCCTTGTCGGCGGCACGAAAATGGCTCGGCGAGGAAAGTCCGGCCTATCCGCATTTCGCGCTGGCCTTCGTCGCGGGCGAGGTCAGCGGCCTGGCGTCGGTGGCGATCGCGCATCCCGGCATCGATCTCGAGCGGTTGCTGTTCCTCAAGGACCTGTTCGTGCGCGACAAGGTTCGCAACGCCGGCGTCGGCCGGGCGCTGATCGGCTTTCTCGCAGACCATTGCCGGCGCCATGGCATCGGCCGTATCGACCTGACCACCGAGGACTGGAACGAGGGCGCGCTGCGGTTCTACGACCGGCTCGGCGCCGAGCGCCACGGCCAAAAGGTCTTTCTCAGGCTTTCGGGAGAGGCGCTGAAGGCGGTCAAATCCTGACGCCCGCCGGTACCGGTCCCCACTTGTTTTCCCTGGCCTGCGTCGGAATCAGCGCGCAGACCAGGATGATCAGGCTGCCGATCGTGGGGATGAGGATCACCAGGCAGAGCCAGCCCGTCACGCCAATATCGTGCAGCCGGCGCACGATCACGCCGAGGCTGGGCAGGAACGTCGCCAAAATGAAGGTGCCGCAAAGCCCAACCGTTACCGCTGCCGACACATCGCTGTCGAAATCGCCCATATCCATATCGGTGAACAGGCCGATGCCGCCAATGATCAGCAGGCAAACCGTCCAGAACAGGCAGTAGCCCCAATATTCCTTGCGCCGGGCGCGGCCGGCGAAGTTGAAGTAGTTCCGCGTCACGCCGCGCCAGAAATAGCCCCACAAATCGGTGGGTTCGGCCGGTTCGGCGGAGCGGCCGAAATTCTGTGCATGGGGTGCACCGGCGGCAGCTTTATTGCCGGCTTGAGCCGGTGTGGCGCTCGTGCTGGCGTCGGCGGCGGGGGCTGCGGTCTGGACGGCGATCGAAAAGACGTCTCGCGCCTGGCCGCCGCCCGGCTGGAACTCGACGGCCGTGCCGTTGGGCATCGCGGTTTGCCGGCGCAGGTTCTCGCGGGTGAAGGTGTAGCGATTGCCGTCGGCTCCGGTGATGAAGCCGAAGCCCTGCTCCTCGTCATAGTGAAGCACTTCGCCGCGCATATCCTGCCCCCGCTTGCCACGTCCCCGCCAAGGTGTGGCACAGGGCCGAGCCCATGGGCAAGACCATGCCCGTGGCTACCGTCTTCGCCGCGAATGAAGCATAAGACGGAAATTGCAGTCGTCTTCACCAAACGCGGACAATGTCAGCCAAGAGTGCTGATGCCGAAATTGTGAATCGACCCGGTAGGGCGCGGACAGTCCGTTGGAGGCAAAATGAAGAGAAAACGGCTCGCTTTGTACACGTTCGGTATCTTCCGCGCGCCAGCCAATGACGCGGTGAACCAGGGCTTTCATGACCGCAACGATCGCAATTTTCTGGTTGCCGAAACCAGCGAAGGGTTCATCGCCAGGTCGGGCTATCCGGAAGAACCTGGTCCCGAAAGCTGGGGCGAGCAGGTTTTTCCGCGCTTCTACAGTGAACGAGGGGACGGTTGGTCGCCATCGACGTTGTCGCTCTGGAAAGACCTGGCATCGCCAATGGCATTCTCTTACGCGGGAATTCATATGGAGGCGATGAGGCACGGACGAGAATGGTTTCTCAAACCCGCCTGGCCACCCTATGTGCTTTGGTGGGTCGAGTGGGATCATGCGCCTACCTGGACGGAGGCCGTGGCCCGACATGAATTCCTTCATGACCACAAGGCCAGCCCTTTCGCCTTCGATTTCAAGACATGTTTCGACGAAGATGGCCGCCCAACGACAATCGATAGCCAGGCGGTCAAGCGAAACATACGTCTGAATGAAGAGCGGCAGCAATTGATCTGACCAGGCGCGCGGACGGCAATCCGCCCATCCCGGCCATTTGGCGCAGCCCAGCTGATTTCGACCCTAGGCTGGCCGCTTCTTCGCCTTCTTGTGCTTCGGCGCGCCGGTGTTTTCGAACTTCGGCTTGCCCGGCTTCTTGGCCCACGGCTTTGCCTCGAATGCGGCGGCGGGGCGCTGGTCGGCCGATGCCGGTGCCGGCGCACGCTTCTCGAATTTGCGCTTCGGCGCGTTGGGGTCGAACGGCGCCTTGCCGCGATGCGGTTTCTTGTCAGGGCTTGGCGGTTGATAGCCGGCCCGCGACAGGTCGGGCGTGCCGTCGAGCCGCTTCACCACGATGTTGTTCTGCAATTTGCGGTCGGGACCGATCGCCGCCAGGAAGCGGTCGGCCCAATCCGCCGCGATCTGCACGAAGGTCTCTTCGGGCTGCATCTTGATGGCGCCGATCTCGCGCTTGCTGATGCTACCGGCACGGCACAGCATCGGAATCAGCCAGCGCGGCTCGGCATTCTGCCGGCGTCCGATCGACAGCGAGAACCAGACGCTGGCGCCGAAATCCTCGCGGCGGCTGGGCGCCTCGTCCCGGCGTGCGAAGTTTTCGCCCGCCTGTTTTTCACGCGATGGCGTGAACGGTGCGATCTCCATGAGATCCTCGGGCGCCGAGCGGCTGGAACGGCACAGGCGCACGAAGGCGGCGGCCACCTGTTCGGCGCCATGCTTGTCGAGAAGCTCGCCGATGAAGCCGCGTTCCTCATCCTTCACAGGCTCGCTGAAGGCGGGGTCGGCAAGGATGCGCTCGTCGTCGCGGCGCAGCACGTCGTCGGCCGAAGGCGGGCTGGCCCATGTCGCCTTGAGCCCGGCGTTCTGCAACAGCCGTTCGGTGCGCTTGCGGGCGCTGTTGGGCACGATCAGCGCGCTGACGCCCTTGCGGCCGGCCCGTCCGGTGCGGCCGCTGCGGTGCAGCAGCGTCTCCGGGTTGGTCGGCAGGTCGGCGTGGATCACCAGTTCGAGGTTGGGCAGGTCGATGCCGCGCGCCGCGACGTCGGTGGCGATGCAGACCTTGGCGCGGCCGTCGCGCATCGCCTGCAGCGCATGGCTGCGCTCGTTCTGGCTGAGTTCGCCCGAGAGTGCGACGACGGAAAAGTTGCGGTTGTTGAAGCGCGCGGTGAGATGGTTGACGGCAGCGCGGGTGTTGCAGAACACCAGCGCGTTCTTCGCTTCGTAGTAGCGCAGCACGTTGATGATGGCGTTCTCGCGGTCGGCCTGGGCAACGCTCAGCGCCCGGTATTCGATGTCGAGATGCTGCTTTTCCTCGCCGGCGGCCGAGATGCGCACGGCGTTGCGCTGGTAGCCCTGGGCGAGCGTTGCGATGGAGCGCGGCACGGTGGCCGAGAACATCAGCGTGCGGCGCTCGGCGGGGGCCGCGTCGAGGATGAATTCGAGGTCCTCGCGAAAGCCGAGATCGAGCATCTCGTCGGCTTCGTCGAGCACCACGGCCTTGAGCGCCGACATGTCGAGCGAGTGCCGCGTGATGTGGTCGCGCAGGCGGCCTGGCGTGCCGACGACGATGTGGGCGCCACGCTCCAGCGCGCGCCGTTCGGTGCGCATGTCCATGCCGCCGACGCAGGACGCCACCGTGGCGCCGGTCAGCTCGTAGAGCCATTCCAGCTCGCGCGTCACCTGCAAGGCCAGTTCGCGCGTCGGCGCCACCGCCAGCGCCAGCGGCGCCGCGGCGTGGGCAAAGCGCTCCGCGCCGCCCAGAAGGGTCGGCGCCAAGGCGAGGCCGAAGGCCACCGTCTTGCCGGAGCCGGTCTGCGCCGACACCAGCGCATCGGCCTCACCGAGTTCGGGAGCCAGAACCGCCTTTTGCACCGGCGTCAGTTCGGAATAGCCGCGTTTTTCCAGCGCGCTGGCAAGCGCTGGAACAATAGCTTCGAAGTTGGACATCTTACTCTTTCGGAATTCAGGGCCTGCCCATCGGGCAACAATGCCGGGGCTGGCGTCGCGCCTGCCAATGATCTCTGGCCGTTCGTACTTCGCGCGGCCGCTATTGTACAGGGCAAGCAGCTCTCGGAGGCCAGCCAATCGCCGGCGCTGCGGGTTGGGCAAGCGGAAAACTCAAACTTCGAGCGATTGGCCACGCCGCTCGGCGATTGACTCCTAGCGCAAACCGCGTAAAAGCCGGCACCGAACAGGACAGTTTTCGATGCGCGGCCTTTTGATGGCGGTTCTTGCATTCGATTTCCCTGGCCACAATGCAAATCATTGGGCCGGGCGCGTCGGCGCGTCTCCTCGTTCCAGCAAAACCATGGCCAAAACCACCACCAAAACGGTGTGATTCCCTTGGCCTAACCACCCTCTCCCGGGTCCGGCCCGGGGGACGGAACCCGCTTCGGCCGGCGGGTTTTCTCCAAAAACCAAGCGGAGAGGGACAGGAGAACTTTATGAGTTTCAAGGTTGCGATCGTCGGCGCCACGGGCAATGTGGGCCGGGAAATGCTCAACATACTGGAACAGCGCGGCTTTCCAGTGAGCGAAGTTGTGGCGCTGGCCTCGCGGCGCAGCCAGGGCACCGAAGTGTCGTTCGGCGACCGCACGCTGAAGGTCAGGACGCTTGACCAGTATGATTTTTCCGACACCGACATCTGCATCATGTCGGCTGGCGGCAACGTCTCCAAGGAATGGTCGCCGAAGATCGGCAAGCAGGGCTGCGTCGTCATCGATAATTCGTCGGCCTTCCGCTACGACCAGGACGTGCCGCTGATCGTGCCGGAAGTGAACCCGGACGCGATCTCGTTGTTCACGCGCAAGAACATTATCGCCAACCCGAACTGCTCGACGGCGCAGCTGGTGGTGGCGCTGAAGCCACTGCATGATTTCGCCACCATCAAGCGCGTCGTCGTCGCCACCTACCAGTCGGTTTCGGGTGCCGGCAAGGAAGGCATGGACGAGCTGTTCACGCAGACCCGCGCCGTGTTCGTCGCCGATGGTGTCGAGGTCAAGAAGTTCACCAAGCGCATCGCCTTCAACGTCATTCCGCATATCGACGTCTTCCTCGACGACGGCTCCACCAAGGAAGAGTGGAAGATGGTGGCCGAGACCAAGAAGATGCTCGACCCCAAGATCAAGCTGACGGCGACCTGCGTGCGCGTGCCGGTGTTCATCGGCCATTCGGAAGCGGTCAACATCGAATTCGAAAAGCCGATCACCGCCGACGAGGCGCGCGATATCCTGCGCGAGGCGCCGGGCTGCCAGGTCTTGGACAAGCGCGAGGACGGCGGCTACATCACGCCGCTGGAATCGGCCGGCGAGGACGCCACCTTCATCTCGCGCATCCGCGAGGATTCGACCATCGACAACGGCCTGTCGATGTGGATCGTCTCGGACAATCTGCGCAAGGGCGCGGCACTCAACGCGGTGCAGATCGCCGAGCTGCTGGTCGAGCGCGGCCTGATCCAGCCGAAGAAGAAGGCGGCTTAATCTCGCTTGAGTTAGGTTTCGCTCACGGGCCGTATCGCCGCTGCCGCGGCGGGCCCTCCGCGGGGGCGCCGGAAAACCGGCGGCCCGCGGTCGCGGGCCTAGGGCACCCTTTCCTTCTCCGCTTGGTGTGGGAGAAGGACAGCACGCACTTGCTCTTCAGATTGAGCTCACCTCATGAACGGTACTCGGCCTGCTGATATTGTGCTGCGGCCGGCCACAGGGCCGGATGCTGTCTCGATTGCGAAGGTCATGCGGGCGGCGCTTGGCTCGTTCGACTGGATGCCGGTCATCCATACGCCGGACGAGGACCTTGCCTTCATCCGCGACGTCGTGCTGCCGCGGCAGCAGGTGACGGTCACTGAGGCCGGCGAGGACATTGTCGGCTTCATTGCCGTCAGTGGCGAATGGGTGGAGCAGCTCTATCTCGATCCGGCCCGGACGGGACAAGGCATCGGCAGCTGGTTGCTGACGGACGCGACCGCTGCCCTGTCGGTGGTCAAGCTGCATTGCTTCCAAGCCAACACCGGCGCCCGGCGCTTCTATGAGCGGCATGGGTTCATTGCCGAAGGTTTTGGCGACGGCACCAAGAACGAGGAGGGCCTGCCTGACATCCTCTATGTCCGCAGGCGCTGATTCAGCCGGCATTGTCCTTGGCCAGCTGGCGCAGCAGTTCCAGCGCCTCCTCCGCCCGATCGGCGGGAACGAACAGATGGTCGTGGTAGAAAGCCGAGACCGGGTTGACGCCCATGCCGGCAGCAGCCAGCCGCGTGGTGATGGCGGCGAGGAAGCCGACGGCTTCCAGCGACGAATGGATGTTCAGCGTCACCATGCGGCAGCGGAAGGAAGCGGTCAGTCCCGCGGCGCTGGCCGCATCCTCGGTTACGATCAGCGTCACGCCCTCGCGCTCGCGAAAGATCATCACCGGTTCGAGGCTTTCCGGCTGCGCGACGCCAGGCGCCAGCGTGGCGAAGACATAGGTGCCGGCCAACAGTTCCGGCGTCATTGTCGCCAGCAGCTTTTTCAGATCGGTCTCGCCAGTCATTTGTCTTCTCTCGTCCGATGCAGGAACGGGCCGCAGCCCGCGTGCTCCTCAATATCCGCGACAGGCGGGTGCCGATAGCCTGCACGCTGCACGGACGACATGGCGATGTCGCTGACGGCTGAGCTTGCCGGCTTGTTGCCTCGCACAATGGAGAGGATGAGGACCAGTGCCGGTCCGTGAAAGGCCCTTGATAATCGTTCGCCCGCGCCCGACGTTCCTGCAGTTGTTCTTTGTCATGCGCGGCTCGGTGGTGCCACGCATCCTGCCGCAGATCCTGGGTTTTGCGCTTTATTCCGCGGTCATCCTTGCCGTGGCGCGCCAGTTCCATCTCGATTTCAGCATCTTCAACATCACGCCTTTCGGACTGGTCGGCGTGACGTTGTCGATCTACCTGTCATTCCGCAACAACGCCGCCTACGACCGCTGGTGGGAGGCGCGCAAACTATGGGGCACGCTGGTTTTCGAAATCCGCAACCTGGCGCGCGCCACCACCAGCCTCATCGCCGATCCGGCCGAACAGCGCGCGCTGCTGATGGAGGCGCTTGCCTTCTGTCATTTCCTGCGCGGCCAGTTGCGCAAGATCGACAGCATGAAAGACGCCCGCGCTTTCATCGAGGCCGAGGCGGATACGGCTGCAAACTTCGCCAACCCGGCGGACGAGATGGTCAGGCGCATGGGCCGACGCGCCAATGCGCAGCGCCGGGCCGGCGAGGTCGATCCGATCGGCTTTCGCATTCTCGATGAAAGGCTGGCATCGATCACCGCCATCCAGGCCGGCTGCGAGCGGATCGCGGGCACGCCCTTGCCCTTCGCGTACACACTGCTGGTGCATCGCACGGCCTACATCGTCTGCCTGCTGCTGCCCATCGGCCTGATCTCAAGCACGGGCTGGGCAACGCCGCTGTTCACGGCGCTGATCGCCTACACCTTCTTCGGCCTCGACGCGCTTTCGGAAGAGCTCGAGGATCCGTTCGGCACCGAGGCCAACGACCTCGCCCTCGACGGCCTCTGCCGCGTCTGCGAAATCTCGGTGTTCGAGGCGCTGGGCGAGACGCCGCCCAAAATGCTGCCCGCCGAGAAGTTCTATTTCTCGTAGACCTGCAGTGCTGTAGCTGTCGCCGGCGCCAAAAAGAATCCGGACCGTGTCGGATTGCCACCTCATGCCGCGTCCTTGGTTCGACCCCGCGAAAAAGGGCTCGAAACATCAGGAGGAAACACCATGAGCATTTCCGAAACCGCGCCCGCCTCGACGGGCGCCCTGTGGACCGGCCGCACCCTCAGCGGCGTCATTGTGCTGTTCATGATCTTCGACGGCGTCATCAAGTTACGGCCGCTCGACATCGTCACCCAGACGATGGTGCCGCTTGGCTGGTCGGCCGACGCGAATGTCGCGCGCATGCTCGGCGTCATCGGTTTGATCTCGACCGCGCTCTACGCCTTGCCGCGCACCTCTGTGCTCGGCGCCATCCTGCTCACCGCCTATATGGGCGGCGCCATCGCCACCAATGGGCGTGTCGACAATCCGCTGTTTTCGCACACGCTGTTCGGCGTCTATCTCAGCGTCATCCTGTGGGGTGGCCTGTTCCTGCGCGACCCCCGGGTGCGCGCACTGATCCCGTTCAGCCGATAAGCACGAAGGAGAGAAAAATGTTCAGCACCATCCTCATTGTCCTGGTCGTCATCATTGCCGCCGTGCTCATCTATGCCGCGACACGGCCGAACGACTTCGTCACCACCCGCTCGGCCAATATCAACGCCGCGCCGGAAGCGATCTTTCCGCTGATCAACGATTTCAGCCGCTGGCCGACATGGTCGCCTTACGAAAAGCTCGATCCTCAGATGAAGCGCTCGCTCTCCGGCGCGACAAGCGGCAAGGGCGCGGCCTATGCCTGGGAAGGCAATTCCAAGGCCGGCAAGGGACGCATGGAGATCATCAATTCGGTGCCGTCCTCGCTGGTGTCGCTCAAGCTCGATTTCGAAAAGCCGTTCAGGGCCAACAACAGCGTCGACTTCACCCTGACGCCTTCGGGGGAGAGCACCGCCGTCACCTGGGCGATGCGCGGCAGCCGGCCCTTCATCGCCAAGCTGATGGGCCTGTTCATGAACTTCGACACCTTGATCGGCAAGGATTTCGAGGCCGGCCTCGCCAATCTGAAGCGCCTCAGCGAAAAATAGACTCGGGCGGGCGGCATTCAAACAAAAACGGCGGGCACAGGCCCGCCGTTTTCGTGAATGCGATACGGCAATTATTCGGCGGTGGCGGCTTCCGCCTCGGCCGGTGCGGCAGCGGCAGCGGCGACAGCAGCAGCGGCGTCTTCCTGCGCCTTCTTCAAAAGGGCAGCGCGTTCCTGCGCCTTCTTGCCCGGCTCGGCCTTCTTCGGGTTGGAGCGGGCGTCACGCTTGGCAATGCCGGCCTCGTCGAGGAAGCGCAGCACGCGGTCGGTCGGCTGGGCGCCGTGCGACAGCCAGTGCTTGACGCGGTCGGCGTCGACCTTGACGCGCTCGCCGTCCTTGGGCAGCAGCGGGTTCCACGAGCCGAGCGACTCGATGAAACGGCCGTCGCGCGGCGAACGGGCGTCGGCGACGACGACGTGGTAGTAAGGACGCTTCTTCGAGCCCGCACGGGCCAGTCTGATCTTCAATGGCATTTCTTTTCTCCTAAAAACTCTGATTTCGTTGGTTGGTTTGTGGTTTTTGTTTTGTGCAGGTCGTTATCCCAAAACCGCGCGCACTTTTGGGCGACATGCACTGGTTTCTCAGCCGGCTTTCATCACGCCGTTGGAAGCGGCGATCTGTTCGTGGTGGCGGATCACTTCGCGGACGACGAAGTTGAGGAATTTTTCCGCGAAATCCGGGTCGAGATGCGCATCCTTCGCCAACTGGCGAAGGCGGGCGATCTGCTGCTGCTCGCGCGCCGGGTCGGCCGGCGGCAGCCCATGCGTTGCCTTCAGCACGCCAACCGCCTTGGTGCAGCGGAAGCGCTCGGCCAGCATGTGGATGAGTGCTGCGTCGATGTTGTCGATCGAGGCGCGATAATCGGCCAGGATGGTGCGTGCGTCGGCCATGTCCTTTTCTTCGTTCATCGCGTCCTCACTTCTTCTTGCCAAGGCCGGGCAGGCCGCCGCCGCCCATGCCGGGAAGTCCCGGAAGCTTCATGCCGCCGGGCAGACCGGGCAGGCCACCGCCGCCTGGAAGACCGCCAGGCAGGCCCTTCATGCCGCCGAGGCCGGCCGCCTGTGCCTGTTTCTGCAAGGCTTCGAGCTGCTTGGGATCCATCTTCGACAGGTCGGGCATGCCGCCGATGCCCGGCATCATGCCGCCGAGGCCCATCTTGGAGGCAAGGCCGCCCATCATGCCGCGCATCAGGCCGCCGCCTTTGCCCTTGCCGCCCATCGCTTTCATCATGTCGGCCATGCCGCGATGCATCTTCAACAGCTTGTTGATCTCGGCCGCGTCGGTGCCGGAACCGGCGGCGATGCGCTTCTTGCGCGAGTGCTTGAGGATATCGGGGTTGGCGCGCTCGGCCTTGGTCATCGACGAGATGATGGCGAGCTGGCGGCCGAACATCTTGTCGTCGAGACCGGCGGCGGCCATCTGGTCCTTCATCTTGCCCATGCCGGGCATCATGCCCATGATGCCGCCCATGCCGCCCATTTTCGACATCTGCTGAAGCTGGCCGGCGAGGTCGTTCAAATCGAACTTGCCCGACTGCATCTTCCTGGCCATCGCCGCCGCTTGCTCGGCGTCGATGTTCTCGGCGGCCTTTTCGACGAGCGAGACAATGTCGCCCATGCCGAGGATACGGTCGGCGATGCGCTTGGGGTGGAATTCCTCCAGCCCGTCCATCTTTTCGCCGGTGCCGATCAGCTTGATCGGCTTGCCGGTGACGGCGCGCATGGAAAGGGCGGCACCGCCACGGCCGTCGCCATCCATGCGGGTCAGCACCAGGCCGGTGATGCCGACGCGCTCGTCGAAACTCTTGGCCAGGTTGACGGCGTCCTGGCCGGTCAGCGAGTCGGCGACCAGCAGGATTTCGTGCGGGCTCGACACCTTCTTGATGTCGGCCATCTCGACCATCAGCGGCTCGTCGATATGGGTGCGGCCGGCGGTGTCGAGGATGACGACGTCATGGCCGCCGAGCTTGGCCGCCTGGACGGCGCGGCGGGCGATGTCGACCGGCGACTGGCCGTCGATGATCGGCAGCGTCGCCACCTTGACCTGCTCGCCGAGCTGGCGGAGCTGCTCCTGCGCGGCGGGACGCCGCGTGTCGAGCGAGGCCATCAGGACCTTCTTGTTCTGACGCTCGGAAAGGCGCTTGGCGATCTTGGCCGAGGTGGTCGTCTTGCCGGAGCCCTGCAAGCCGACCATCATGATGACGACCGGCGCCGGCGCATTGAGGTCGACGGCGACGCCTTCGGCACCGAGCATGTCGACCAGTTCGTCATGAACGATCTTGACGACCATCTGGCCGGGCTTGATCGACTTGACCACGGCGGCGCCGACGGCCTTCTCGCGCACCTTGTCGGTGAAGGAGCGTACCACTTCCAGCGCCACGTCGGCTTCGAGCAGCGCACGGCGCACCTCGCGCAGTGCGGCCGAGACATCAGCCTCCGACAGCGCGCCGCGGCCGGTCAGGCCGTTCAGGATGGAGCCAAGACGCTCCTGAAGCGATTCAAACATTCTGTTTCCTTTTCCCTGGCACCCGGATGGTGCCCGAGAGGTAATGCGTTCGCGCCCAGTGTCCAACCAAAAGCTGGTCCAAGCAAAAGCCAAAACCAAAAAGCACCCGGGGGCGCTCAGCGCTGCCGGGTGTTGGCCTCCAGGATCGATTTACAGCACTTCACCTCAATGAGGTTTCGGCGTCCTGGTCGGCTTGCTCGGAGGGATACTCGTCGCGGAATTCGGGGCGTGTAGACAGGAAATCGGCCGCAGAGTCAAGGTCTGGGGCCGAATGCGGCAGTTGCGTCAGGTCTGCGCTGCCAGGCGGACGCTGCAGTCGCGGCGACCGCGGCGACCGCTTGGTGCAAAATCGATATCAGCGCACCACGTACATGACGCGCCGCGTCTGCGGATCGATCAGCGCCGGCTGGCCGTTCACATAGACATAGCGGTAGTTGTAGTCCGGAATTTCGCGCAGCTGGACGGTGTCGGGCAAGGTCGCGCCGGTCACCACCTCGCCGTCGAGATAGACGGGGTCGAGACGATGCGTGTCGACATAGGTTCTGACTTCGGCCGGAGGTGGAGGGAAGGCGTCGTTGAGCTGATCGCTGGCGATGATCGCTCCGGTGTAGTCGGTCGAGTAGTCATCCGGCGGCGAGACGACAGCAATGCTGGAACCGTGCGGGCGCTGCGTCAGCACCACCCGGCTGCCGCCGAAATCGGCCGTCACATAGTCGGAATAGACCCAGCCCTGGCCGCCGGCCTCGGCGATGGTGCACCATTTGCTGTTCTCGATGCAGCCATTGAGTGTTGCCGACTGGCCGGCTGCGAGCACGCCGATCACAGGATATTGCGGACCGGGGCCGGCGCGCACGTTGAGATCGGTGACGGCGGAGACGGCGGTGTCCGCAAACGCGGCGCCCGACAGGATCGTCAGCATTCCCGCGACTACGGGAAACAATACGGATTTCATGGTTTTCTCTCCGTTTTCATGGTCCCTCACCAGCGAAACGGGGCAGTGGCGCATGCGTTCCCGCTAAAATGCCTGCGCCAACTCACGATTTGTTCCGGCTTCTCTTGGCAAACCGGTCAGAAGGTCGTGAACGAAGGCCAATTTCCGCGCCGTGACGTCCGAAATGACGAAGGGGTAGAGGTCGGGCAGGCCCATGCAGCGGTTGATCGAATTGGAGGCTTCAGACAGCACCAGCCAGCGGGCAAGGATCCTTTCGAAAGGCTCAGGTGCTGCGGCAGGCTCGGATGGCGCCGGCTGCAGTCCACCGCCGGTGTCGCCTTGCGGCAACTCGTTGGCTTCCACGGTTTCCAGCCGGCCGAGCGGGAAGTTCAGCGCATGGACCATTTCCAGCGTGTCGGTGATGTGCAGATGGTGGGCCCAGGTTTCCGCCCAGTCCTCCCACGGATGGGAGGTGGCATAGGCCGAGATGTGGCTTTGCTGCCAGTCCGGCGGCGCGCCGTTGGCGTAATAGGTCTTCAGCGCCTGTTCGTAGTCGGCATGATCGTCGCCGAACAGCGCGCGAAAAGCTTCCAGCCTTTGCGGATCGTCGCGGATCAGGCGGTCCCAGTAGTAATGGCCGAGTTCGTGGCGGAAATGGCCCAGCAGCGTGCGATAATTCTCACCCATCTCGACGCGCCGCTTTTCGCGCTCGGCCGAGTCGGCCTCGGCGACGTTGAGCGTGATCAGGCCATTGTCGTGGCCGGTCAGGATGCGCTCGCCGCCGGGACCGCCACCGATCGGATCGGCCAGGAAGTCGAAGGCAAGGCCGACCTCGTCGGCGGGGTTCTGCTTGGGCGCGACCGGCAGCCCGAAGGCGAGCAGCGAATAGATGGCGCGCTTCTTCGCCGCCTCGACGCGGACCCAGCGGCGGCGATTGCCGTCGACTGAGAGATCAGGGATCAACTGGTTCAGCACGCAAGCGCGGCAAAACGCCTGTCCCGGCTCGGCCATCCAGTTGCAGGCGCATTCATCGGCGTTGGTGCACTGGAAGATGCCGCCGACACCCGACAAGGCAAACTGCGCATGCTCGGGATCGTAGAGCACGAGGCTCGAGCAGTTCAGGCACTGGGCGTTCTCGAAATAGAGACGGTGACCGCAATGCGGGCAGTCGAAGAGTTTCATGTCGGTCTCAAACCTTCAGAGCCAGCATATAGGTGCGCGGCGGCAGGTGCCCAACGCCAATCGCCGGCCGGCGTTCCGCATTCGATCGGGGCTATTTCGTCGCAAGCTGGGCGGCGACCTGTCTGGCCACCGCTTCGCCCGACAGCCTGGCGCCGCCGCAGGTCTGGATCAGCGGACCGGCGAGGTGCTCGCCGGCGAAGAAGATCTTGTCGGCCACCGGCTGCATCAGTGCGGCGCGCGCGCCCGAACGGCCGGGGCGGGCCGCCGCGTAAGCGCCACGCACGAAGCGCTCGCCGCCCCAATTGGTCATCATGGCGCGTGCCACGTGCTTTCGTGTCTCGCTGCCGAAAATGCCGCACAGCCGGTCGACGACGAAGTCGATGCCCGCCGCCTCGCCCGCTGCCGACATCTCCCAGGCGAAGTCGCCGCCGACGAAACCGACCATCAGGTCGAGGTCGAACGGGAAGCACAGGAAATAGATGTCGTGCCTGGCCATGCGCTCGATCAAAAGGTCGTCGAAGGGCTGCAGCCCAAGCCTCGTGCCCCGGATCTCGACCGGCAATTTGGTCAGCATGCCCATCGGCAGGTCGAAGAAGGCGCCAAAATGCGTGTCGGGAAGTGTCGGCGAGAATTCGATCTCCTCGAAGGCGAGCACCGCCGGCGAGGCGGTGACGATGACCGCCTTGGCGCGAACAGTGCCGCGATCGGTGACGCAGGCGACACCAGGTCCGTCCCAGAGAATCCTGCGCACCGGCGTCGACAGTTCGACCGGCAGGTCGGCGCCGAAACGGGCGACCAGCGCGCCAAAGCCCTCCTTGCTGAAATAGTTGGGGTCGAGATCGGCGGCGGCCTGAAAGTCGCGTATCGAAATCTCGTCCTCGTCGGCGCCGAAATCCATCGGCCCGGCGAAGGTGGCCGCGGCGCGCGGCGCATGGCCCCTGGCGAGCAGCGCCGAAAGCCGGTCGTCGTCGCCCTCCTTCACCTCGTGCTTGGCCAGCAGTTCGAACAGCCGCGCGTCGGCAGCCTTCATTTCGGTTTCCTCGGCCTCGCTTGCCTTGCGCTTGCGGTAATAGAGATGGTCGACATTCATGTCGTGATGATGCAGCGTCCAGCCGGCAGCCTGGGCTTCTGGAAAATAAGGGTTGCGGTCAGCGGCGTGCAGCCAGGCGCAGCCGATGTCGAAGGGAATGCCGAAATGCTGGTCGCTGGTCCATGCCCGGCCGCCGATGCGGCCCATCGCTTCGAGTAGCTTGAAGGAGAGGCCGGCTGCCTGCAAGGTCCTGGCCGCGGCCAGACCCGCCGAGCCGGCGCCGATGATCACGACATCAACGTCTTCCATGGCTATTTCGCCCCCGCCACAATATTCACTTGATCGTAGGCAAATTCCCCGGCATTCGCCAGCACTGCAGCAGAGACAGTGACAAGTGCGGGTTTCGCTGGCAAATTCGCAACCGGGACGTGATTCAGACAATCAGGAGAGAAAAGCATGGCATTACTTGCCAAGGGTAGGATTTTTGTAGCCGCGGTGGTGGCGGTGCTTGCGCTGGCGACGGGCGCGCAGGCGGGGGCCAGCTGTGGCAAGACTGGCGCCGGCTTCGAAGCCTGGAAGCCGGAGTTCGCAGCGGAGGCCAAGTCCGAAGGTGTTGGCCCGAAAGGTCTGGCCGCGCTGGCTGGCGCGACCTATGCGACGAAGACGATTAGCGTCGACCGCGGCATTCACAAGGCTTTCAGCGGCTCGGTGGAAGATTTCATGAAGCGCCGTGGCGGCGCCGCGATCATTTCCAAGGGCCGTTCGCTGAAGAAGTCGAACGCGGCGCTGTTCGACAAGATCGAAAGCAACTACGGCGTGTCGCCGGGAGTGTTGCTCGCCATCTGGGGTATGGAGACTGGCTTCGGTTCGGCCATGGGCAACCAGAATACGGTTTCCGCCATTTTGACGCTTGCCTATGATTGCCGCCGCCCGGAGTTCTTTTACCCGCATGCCATTGCGGCCCTGAAGCTGGTCGATCGTGGAGCGTTGAGCGCCTCGTCGGTCGGCGCCGCGCATGGCGAGATTGGCCACACGCAGTTCCTGCCCGGAAATGTCTTGAAGTATGGCGTCGGCAGTGGAAACCTGCGCGACAAGGCCACTGCGTTGGCTTCCACCGCCAACTTCCTCAAGGGTCATGGCTGGCGGGCCGGCGCGAGTGCGCAGTCGAATCTCGGCGCCATTGCCGGCTGGAATTCCGCAAGCGTCTATCAACAGGCCATCGCCCGCATCGCCACGGCGATCGACGGCGACTGATAGAAATCTCTATCTCTTTGTTTTGGCGACAGAAAGCCCGGCCATGCGCCGGGCTTTTCATTTCACGTCGAGCGCGTAGGAGCATCCGGCCAGCGTCTTGCCGGGGTGTGACTCGACGGTCGAGACGTTGAGCGTGATGCGCGTGGCGAGGTTGACGCCGCCGGCGTCCTCTGTGCTTTCGACAATAACCTTCTCGCCAAGGAATTTGTCCGGTGTCGAGATTGTCGCCGGGACATCGAGCTCTCTGGCCAGGTCCGGCGCGGCAACGCCGTCAAGCACGGCCATCGGCCCGGTCGCGGAAAAGACGATGGAAGTCGTCTCGCGCCCGAAGGCACGAATTTTGGTCGGCAGTTCATACTGAACGAGGAACGGGTTGCCGGCCGCAACCTCTTTCCAGCCCAGTTTCCCCACGGCGCCGGGCTCACCGGCCAGCCAAAGCGCAAAACCGTTATAGGCCGGCACGTCGGCCCGGCATTCGATCAGCGCGGCAAGGTCGAGAGAGGCGGGGTCGAAATCCTCGGCCACGGCCGGCGTCGCCAGAAGAACCAGCGGCGCCAGGCATCGACCGAGGCGACGCATCCGAATTATTTGTTGCGGCTACGTGCGGCAAGTGTGCGCAGCCTCAGCGCGTTGAGGCGGATGAAGCCGGCGGCGTCCTTCTGGTCATAGGCGCCGCGGTCGTCCTCGAAGGTGACCAGCGCATCGGAATAGAGCGTCTTCTTCGACTTGCGGCCGGTGACGATGACGTTGCCCTTGTAGAGCTTGAGGCGCACCGTGCCTTCGACGTCTTCCTGGCTCTTGTCGATCATCGCCTGCAGCATCAGGCGTTCGGGCGCGAACCAGAAGCCATTGTAGATCAGCTCGGCATAGCGCGGCATGAACTCGTCCTTCAGGTGCGCGGCACCACGGTCGAGCGTGATCGATTCGATGGCGCGGTGGGCTGATATCAGGATGGTGCCGCCGGGCGTCTCGTAGACGCCGCGCGATTTCATGCCGACGAAGCGGTTCTCGACCAGGTCGAGCCGGCCGATGCCGTTGTCGCGGCCGAGATCGTTGAGCGCAGCCAGCATGGTCGCCGGCGACAGCTTCTTGCCGTTGAGGGCTACGGGATCGCCCTTGAGGAATTCGATCTCGATCTCGGTGACGGCGTCCGGCGCGTCCATCGGCGAAACGGTGCGCTGGTGGACGAATTCCGGCGGCTCGCTCCACGGGTCTTCCAGCACCTTGCCTTCGGAGGACGAATGCAAAAGGTTGGCGTCGACCGAGAACGGCGCATCGCCCTTCTTGTCCTTCGGCACCGGAATCTGGTGCTGCTCGGCGAAGTTGATCAGGTCGGTGCGCGACTTGAACGACCAGTCGCGCCATGGCGCGATGACCTTGATGTCGGGGTTCAGCGCGTAAGCCGAAAGCTCGAAGCGAACCTGGTCGTTGCCCTTGCCGGTGGCGCCGTGCGCAATCGCGTCGGCGCCGGTCTCCCTGGCGATCTCAACCAGGTGCTTGGAGATCAGCGGCCGGGCGATCGAGGTGCCGAGCAGGTAGGTGCCTTCATAGACGGCATTGGCGCGGAACATCGGGAAGACGAAGTCGGAGACGAATTCCTCGCGCACGTCGACGACGCGAATGTCCTTGATGCCCATCATCTCAGCCTTGCGGCGGGCCGGCTCGAGTTCGCCGCCCTGGCCGAGATCGGCGGTGAAGGTGACGACTTCGGCGCCGAGTTCGGTCTGCAGCCATTTCAGGATGATGGATGTGTCGAGGCCGCCGGAATAGGCGAGCACGACCTTCTTGACGTCTTTGGCTTTTGACATTTGACGGTTCCGCGACAGGAGTTCTCGGCGGGCGAGGTATCACGGGGTTTCCGGCTTGCGCAAGGGACCAACTCGTTACGGGCGTTAGTGCTGCCCCTCACCTGCCTGCCGGCGTTCGTCGTTCGCAAAGCCAAGCAATTGGCTTTTCGTCCACTGCGCGGACCACTTGAAGCGATTGCCATGCTGGATCACCTCTCTATCTGGCACCGGCGCGGCGCATCCTGTATAGGCGCTTCTATTCCCCGGGGCCGCCCATGCCGTTCATTCCAGACACCACCACGCTGATCCAGTTCGCCATAGCCACCGTGATCCTGGCGATCACGCCCGGGCCGGACATGACCTTGTTCGTCTCGCGCACGCTGAGCCAGGGCCGCGCCACCGGCTTTGCCTCGATGGCCGGTGCGCTGTGCGGCACGCTGATCCACACCACGCTGGTGGTGGTCGGTGTCTCGGCGCTGATCGTCGCCTCGCCGATGGCCTTCTTCGTGCTGAAGATTTTTGGCGCCGGCTATCTCGTCTTCCTCGCCTGGCAAGCGATCACCAGGGGCTCGGCCTTTTCGCCGGAGAAGAAGACGGGACCCGAGATCTCGCTGTTGCGCAGCTGGGCGGCGGGGCTCGGTGTCAACCTGCTCAATCCGAAGATCATCCTGTTCTTCATGACCTTCCTGCCGCAGTTCGTCTCCGCGCATGACCCCAATGCGCCGGGAAAGCTGTTTTTCCTCGGCTCGATGTTCATCGTGCTGTCGATCCCGGTGACCGCGCCGATGGTGCTGGCGGCGGAAAAATTCTCGGCGGCGATGAAGGCCAGCCCGCGCGTCACGCGGGTGGTCGACTATCTCTTTGCCGGCGTATTTTCGGCGTTTGCGCTCAAGATTCTGAGCGCCCAGGCGAAATAGGGTTCTAGTCTTTCCACCAGCTTCCGGCCCAGCGCCCGGCGCTGAGCCAGTAGAAGATGCCGCCGACCATGCCGCTGCCGATCACCGCCAGGATGGCGCTGGTGTTCCTGACCGCGAAAGCGGCATCACCGGCATGGTCGATCAGGCCGAGGAAAACGGCCGCGACCACCGCGCCCGCCAACGCATAGAACAGCCAGTCGCGCCGGCCGAGGATCTCGGCAAGCAGGATGACGATCACCGCCGGCATGAAGCCGAAATAGGCGACGAACAGGGCGACGAAGGGAATTGAAAAATACAGGGAGGCCGTCGGGTGAGCCTGTTCCGGCATGTAGCCGAGCGAGGCCAGGAACAGGATGTTGAGGAAGGCGCTCGCCGCCAGCGAGGCGACCGCATAGCCGAACAGGATGACGGCGAAACGGACGAGGTAACCAATGAGGCGGCTCATCCCAAATCTCGGCGTGTGCCAGACTTGCGTCCGGCCAGAAGCCAGTAGACCGAACCGGCAGCAATGCCGGCCGTGGCCAGAAATCCGAGATAGCCCGGATTGAAAACAAAACCCCCGGCCGAGCGCGGCATGGAAACACCAAAGGCGGTGGACGTGACCGCACCGGTGACTGCAAAGTAGAACCATCCTCGGAGCGACAACCGTTCGGCGACAAAGATTGCCGGACCGACGATCACTAGCGCGCTGACCATCACGGTCAACACGGCGAGCGGGAAGGAGCCCAGCCAGTCGAATGCGAAAATGATGGACCAGTTGCCATCTTCGATACCTTCCAGAAGAGCGATCAGCAGCACGGGTACCAGGATCGAGGTCAACGCGGCGGCGATATAGCCGACTGCTATCATGGCGAGGTGCTTCAGCCAGGCGAAGGGACGGGTCATGGCGAAACGATCTCTTCCTTGCTGAGAAGAGATCGTCTGACCACCGCCCAATAAGCAAACCCACCGGCAAAGCCACCTGGCAGACAAGGCAACAGTATCTGGAGCGGCGTTTCGAACGGACGGTTCTGCACCAGACTGATGTTGAGGATCACCAGTGCGAGAATGGCATCCAGGGTTCCGGCGCAGGCAAATGGCAGCCATCCGACCCAGCCTCTTCGGCGCGCAACAAACAGCGTCAACAGAAAACCGGGCAGTGCCGTCAGAAAGGTGATCATGAGCGCAAACGGGAAAATATCTCCCAGACTGCGGCTGGTGGCGTAGTAGGATCCCCAGGCGCCATCATCCGGCAAGACTGTCGGGAGCAGCATGGCAAACATGGTGGCGGTGACCGCAATTAGGACGGCGGCGACATAGCCAAAGAATGCATAACCGATGCGGCCCCAAGGAAGATCGCGGCTCACGCCTCGCCGTGCCCCGCGATCATCATTGCTTCCAGCGCCAGCCGGTCGACCTTGCGCATGCGCTCGGAGTCGGACTTGAGCTGGCCGCAGGCGGCGAGAATGTCGCGGCCGCGCGGCGTGCGGATCGGCGAGGCATAGCCGGCATTGTTGATGTAGTCGGCGAACTTCTCGATCGTCTCCCAGTCCGAGCACTGGTAGTTGGTGCCCGGCCACGGGTTGAACGGGATCAGATTGATCTTGGCCGGAATGCCCTTGAGCAGTTTGATCAAGCCCTTGGCGTCCTCGATGGAATCGTTGACGTCCTTCAGCATCACATATTCGAAGGTGATGCGCTTGGCGTTCGACAGGCCGGGATAGGCGCGGCAGGCGGCGATCAGTTCCTTCAGCGGGTACTTCTTGTTGATCGGCACCAAAAGGTCGCGCAGGTCGTCATTGGTGGCGTGCAGCGAGATCGCCAGCATGACGCCGATCTCCTCGCCGGTGCGGAAGATTTCCGGCACGACACCGGAGGTCGACAGCGTGATGCGTCTCTTCGACAAGGACAGGCCGTCGCCATCGGAGGCGATCAGCAGCGCCTTCTTCACCGCCTCGAAATTGTAGAGCGGCTCGCCCATGCCCATCATGACGATGTTGGACACTTTGCGGCCCTCGGCCGGCACGATGGCGCCGTCGGGCGTGTCGCGGTCGGGGAAATCGCCGAGCCGGTCGCGGGCGGTGAGCAACTGAGCGAGGATTTCCTCCGCCGTCAGATTGCGCACTAGCTTCTGCGTGCCGGTGTGGCAGAACGAGCAGGTCAGCGTGCAGCCGACCTGCGAGGAGATGCAGAGCGTGCCGCGGCCTTCCTCGGGGATATAGACGGTCTCGATCTCGACCGGCCGGCCGGCGCCGCGCGGCGGAAAGCGAAACAGCCATTTGCGGGTGCCGTCGGCGGAAATCTGTTCCTCGACGATCTCCGGCCTGGCGACTGTGAAATGCTTGTCGAGTTCGGCGCGCAGATCCTTGGAGATGTTGAACATGCCGGCAAAGTCGGAAACGCCGCGCACATACATCCAGTGCCAGAGCTGCTGGGCGCGCATCTTCGCCTGGCGCTCCGGCACGGTGCCAGATGCGACCAGGGCCTCGCCGAGTTCGGCCCGCGTCAGGCCGATCAACGACTGCTTTTCGGGCTGTGCGGCGCGGGCGCCTTCGGTGGTGAGGTCGAATGAAAGGGTCATGGTTGCACAGACATAAGCGGTTTGCGGCCGATTTCATTCATCGTGCCGGAAATGAAGCGCGGCGCATAGCACAGGTTGAGGGCGGAGTCATGCGGAGCGAACGCAACCCCATGCACGCCGGCTGACAAGCCGCTACGACTATCTGGCAGCCTTGCCCTATTCTCCCGCCGCAAAGGACCGATCACATGGTCGTGTTCGCGTAACGATTCCCATCGCGGCTTCGAAATCCGAAGGGGGCAACCATGCCCCTACAAAATGGGAGTATGCAGAATGAACTCTATCAAGCTCGCCGTCATTGCCGGCCTCGTCGGCCTATCCGCCTCGCAGGCATTTGCCGAAGACGCGATGGGTACGATGACCATGATGAAGGGCGGAGAAGTGATGGCGATCATGCCGGACGGGCATATGGGAACCATGATGCCGGATGCGAAGATGGGCGCCGAGATGATGAAGATGGCAAAGCCAATCAAGCACTGCATGATGATGATGACCGACGCCAAGGGCAAAGCCTTCATGATCGATACGTCGACCAAGAAGGCTCAGGCCGAATGTGAAAAAATGGCCATGTGAGACTAATGCATGTCGCTCAAAAGTGGCCCCGGTCTTGAGACAACGACATGCATAGAAACAAAGGCTTAAAGCGCGGCGCATGAATCCGTTTCGACGCGACGCGCTTTAAACCGCCGGCACACACGCCGGCCTGAAAAAGCAAAAGGCCGGGCTTTGCGGCCCGGCCTGTCATTCAAAACGACGCTTTGGCAAAACGAAGCTTTGCCTTTTTGCCTATTTGCACTTGGCGATCGAGGACAGCGCCGCCGAAATGCCCTTCAGCGAGAAGACATAGGAGGTGGGGTTGCCGCGGCCGGACTTCGCCGTCACCTTCATGTCGGTGCCGGTCTTCATGGCGGCGATCAGCACCGGCTCCTCGGCGGCGTTCTCGACCCAGGCCGACTTGCCGCGCGTGAACATCGAGAACGACTTCTTGTCGATGGTGACGGTGGCCTTGGAACCTTCCTGGAAGGTATAGCCGGCGATGAATTGCGGCTCGTAGGACACTTGCTGGCCGGGCCGCTGGCTGACGAAGAAGAACATGTCGCCATGATCGAGCGTCGGTGGCTGCTTGTCGGTCGGCACGGTCAGGACATAGCAGACCTTGCCGCCCGATGCCTGGTAGCTGTAGGTGCCCCAGGCATTGTGCTGGCCGATCTTGGTCGCCGACTGCGCCAGCGCCGGCGCTGCCACGGCCACCAGGACCAGGCTCGAAACTATAGCAATCAATCCGCGCATCGCTTTTCCCGTATTCCAAAGGTGCGGCGGCAGGCCGGCTTGGCGTCCTGCCCGTCGCTTCATTTTGATTTAATCTGGGTTACCAAACGGTGAACTTCCTTTGAGAAAAGGACCCTCACCCCAGGAAACCGCCGCCTTTCCCGCGCCGCCGCCTTGCGAGCGGGTGGCGCGACGTCCCTTCGGCGACTTGGAGGCCACGAAAGCGGCAAGAGTTTGACTTTTTGTTTTGCCGCCAAACGCCGGCTTCAAAGGCATTTGCACGGCGACAGGGCCTGCTCAGCCCTTGTCGGCGATGGCGTCCTTGGCGGCCTGCCGGTGCGCCGGCGTGATGTGGGCGCTGACAGCGGTGATCGCGGCGGTGAGCACGGCGATGTCGTCGGTGAAGCCAAGCCCGAGGACGAAGTCCGGGATGACGTCCACCGGCAGCACGAAATAGCCGAGCGCGGCCAGCAGAATGCCCTTGGCGCGCAGCGGCGTGTTCTTGTCCATGGCGCAGTAATAGGCGGCCACGACCTCTTCCATGAAGGGGATCTGCCGTGCGGCTTTCTTCGCCGTGCGCCAGAATTTCTCGCGCACTTCATTCTCGTCGCCCAGCTTGCCGCCAAAGCCGAAGAAATCAAAACCGGATTGTTGCGCCATCAGTTTCTCCTTGCAGCGTGCCTGCGCATCCCAGCGCATGCCCGCGAGCGAAAATGTGGTGAAACCCGACCCCCGCTGCAAGATGCCGGCGCCGATTTGGGATCCACCGCTCGTTCAGCCACCAAAAAAGCGGTTCATCTTCTTCGCCAGATCGATATCGAGCGCGGTCACGCCGCCGGCATCATGGGTGTTCAGTGTCACGTCGACGGTCTTGTAGACATTCGACCAGTCGGGATGGTGGTCCATCTTCTCGGCGGCAAGTGCGACGCGGGTCATGAAGGCGAAGGCTTCGGAGAAATTGGCGAAGATGAATGTGCGATGGATCGAGGCGCCATCGGCGGCCAATGCCCAGCCGTCGAGACCGGTCAATGCGGCTTCAGCGGCTTCCCGGCCCAGTTTCTCTCTCGTCATGTTCGTTTCCCGTGCTATTTCCAGAAATGACCTTCACCATAATGCATGTCGCCAAAAAGTGCGTTGCGGTTTTGGGATAACGACATACCCAAAAACAATTCCGGATCGATGAGCGCGAAGCCCGTAAATTCCATTCTTTTCGTCTGCCTCGGCAACATCTGCCGGTCGCCGCTGGCAGAAGGCGTTGTTCGCGCCGTGCTGGCGGAGGGCGGATGGGGCCGGGATATCCTGCTCGATTCAGCCGCAACCAGCGGCTGGGAGGTCGGCTCATCCCCCGATCCACGCTCGATCGCGGTTGCGATGCGTCACGGCATCGACATTTCCCGACAGAGGGCGCGCAAGGTCACGCCAGAGGATTTTCACCGCTTCGACCTGATCCTCGGCATGGACCGGTCGAATGTTCGTGACCTGAAAGCGCTGGCGCCGGCGGCCATGCACGACCGGGTGCACCTGTTCCTGGAGTTCGCCAAGGGCAATGCGCGTGACGTGCCGGATCCCTATTATGACGGGGCGGAAGCCTTCGCGTCGGTCTACCGCATGATCCGCGAGGCGTCGGAGGCGCTGGCGACAAGGCTGGAAGCACGGGCGTCCGTGCCCGACAGCGGCCAGGCTTCCTCGACGATGTAGGGGCCGCCGCCGACCGAATCGCGCGACGACATCAGCACGAAACGGCCGATGCGAAACGGCAGTGTCGAGAAATTGCCGCGTGCCGACAGATACTGGGCGACGTCCAGCGGGGTCGAATTGCGCAAGCGCGCCAGCGTCACATGCGGCATGAACTTGCGCGGGTCGGCGGGGATGCCGAGCCGCTGGCAGATGCGGTCGATCTCGCCCTGAAGGGCGGCAAGATCGGGCGAGGCGGAGGCACCCGCCCACACCGCATGCGGCTTCTTCTGGCCGAAAGCGCCGACGCCGGACAGGGTCAGCGAGAAGGACGGGCGGTGGACACGGTCGAGCGCGTTGGCGATCTCATCGGCGACGTGACCCGGGACATCGCCGATGAAGCGCAGCGTCAGATGGTAGTTCTCGACGTCGATCCAACGGGCCCCGGGCAGGCCGCCCCGCAGCAGGGACAGCGAAAGGGCGGCGTCACGCGGTATTTCGAGGGCGGTGAAAAGACGCGGCATGAAGAGCCTCCCTTCCTCGAATCGAACTGTAGCCCTAGCGAATCATCGAAAATCAAACGGAGCAAGAGGTTTGTTGGTCGCAGGCTTTGCTAAAAGCTTCCCCTGGGGAAAACATCAGCCTGATCTCACAAACCTCCCGGCACCGCGGCGATCGCTTTTTCGACCGTCGGCAAGATGCGTTCGACCATCTGATCGACGCCTTGCGGGCTCGGATGCAGGCCGTCTTCGAGTTGCATGCCAGGCTGGCCGGCGACGCCATCGAGAAAGAACGGGTAGAGTGCAACTTCGTATTTCTTGGCAAGGTCCGGAAAGATGGCGTCGAAGGTGTTCTGGTAGTCGGCGCCGAGATTGGGTGCGGCGCGCATGCCGGCCAAGAGCACGGCAATCCTGCGCTCCTTCAGCTTGCCCAGCATCTCATCCAGGTTCTTTCTGGGGATGTCTGGCGAGACGCCGCGCAGCATGTCATTGGCGCCGAGTTCGAGAATGACCAGCTGCGTGCCGTCGGGTACCGACCAGTCGAGCCGCGCCAGGCCGCCGCTCGTCGTGTCGCCGGAGACCCCGGCATTGGCGACCGTCACATCGTGACCTTGGGCGCGCAGCGCGGCCTGCAGTTTGTCGGTAAAGCCCTGGCCCGGCCCAAGGCCAAAGCCCGCCATCAGGCTGTCACCGAAGCCGACGATCTTGAACGGCTCGGCACGCGCCGACGAAAGGCCGCCGCAAATGGCGAGGAAAACGATGAAGCCTGCGGCTATCTGGCGTTTGAAAGACATGCGGCAGGCCCCATATACCCGAGGAATTCTTCCGACGGCATCCGGCAAGCAGAGCCTTCATCCCTTGATATAGGACGCTTTCATTTTGACAGAAGCCGTCATCGCGCTGAAAGACGTATCGCTGACACTTGGCGAAGGGGCGTCCTCCGTGCATGTGCTGAAAGGCGTCAGCCTCGATGTGGCGCCTGGCGAGGCAACCGGCATCGTCGGTCCCTCGGGCTCGGGCAAGTCGACATTGCTGATGGTTCTGGCAGGCCTGGAAAGGGTCGATTCGGGTACGGTTCGAATCGCCGGCGAGCTGCTCAACGGCAAAACCGAGGACCAGATTGCTTCGTTTCGTGGCCGAAACATTGGCATCGTGTTCCAGTCGTTCCATCTCATTCCGAACATGACGGCGCTCGAAAATGTCGCGGTGCCGCTGGAGCTCGCCGGCCATGCCGATCCGTTTTCGGTGGCGGCGCGCGAACTGGCGGCCGTCGGCCTGAGCGATCGCGTCACCCATTATCCCGGCGAATTGTCGGGCGGCGAGCAACAGCGCGTGGCGATCGCCCGGGCGCTGGCGCCGTCGCCGCGCATTCTCATTGCCGACGAGCCGACCGGCAATCTCGACCAGGCGACGGGGCGGCAGGTCGCCGACCTCCTGTTCGCCAAGGCGGCCGAGCGCGGTATGACGCTGGTGCTGGTCACCCATGATCCGGCACTGGCGGCACGCTGCTCGCGCCAGGTGTCGATGCGGTCGGGCCGGATCGAGGCGCCGGCACCCGTCAAGGTGACGGCCTGATGCCGTTGTCGCAGACGTTGAAGCTTGCGGTCCGCTTCTCGCTGCGCGAGATGCGCGGCGGTCTGTCGGGCTTCCTGATCTTCCTTGCCTGCATCGCGCTCGGCGTCGCGGCCATCGGCGGCGTCAACTCGGTGGCGCGTTCGATCACCGCCGGCGTCGCCAATCAGGGCCAGACGCTGCTTGGCGGCGATCTTCGCTTCCAGATCAACCAGCGCTACGCCAGCCAGGCCGAAAATGGCTTTCTTGACGGGCTGGGCGTCATTTCCAGAACCGCCAGCATGCGCTCGATGGCGCGTCTCGCCGACGGAACCGACCAGGCGCTGGTCGAGGCCAAGGCGGTCGACCATGCCTATCCGCTCTACGGCGCGCTGGAGACCGAGCCGGCACTATCGAAGCAGGAACTGTTCGGCGAAGAGTTCGGCGTTTTCGGCGCCGCGGCCCCCGATCTGCTGTTCGAACGATTGCATCTTCAGATCGGCGACCGGCTGAAGCTCGGCACTGCCACTTTCGAACTGCGCGCCAGGCTGGTCACCGAACCGGATGCGGTGTCCGACGGGTTCGGCTTTGCGCCGCGGCTGATGATCTCGACCGACGGGCTGGCGGCCACCGGACTGATCCAGCCGGGCAGCCTGGTCGAAAATGCCTATAAGGTCCGGCTGCCCGCCGATGCCGATGAGGCGCGGCTCAAGGCCATCCAGGATCAGGCGGCCAAGGATTTTCCGCAAGCCGGCTGGTCGATCCGCACGCGCAGCAATGCCGCCCCGGCGCTGTCGTCCAACATCGAACGCTTCTCGCAATTCCTGACGCTGGTCGGGCTGACGGCGCTGGTGGTCGGCGGTGTCGGCGTCGCCAATGCGGTGCGCGCCTATCTCGACGGCAAGCGCGGCGTCATCGCCACCTTCAAGAGCCTGGGCGCGTCGGGCGGCTTCGTCTTTGCCGTCTATCTGGTGCAGATCCTGATCATCGCAGCCCTGGGCATTGTGCTCGGCCTGGTGCTCGGGGCGCTGATGCCGTTCGCGGCCGGTGCCGCCCTTCATCAGGTCATTCCGGTGCCGGCGGAAGGCGGCTTCTATCCCGGCGCGCTCGGCATGGCGGCGCTGTTCGGCCTTTTGGTGACGCTGGCCTTCGCGCTTTTGCCACTTGGCCGCGCCCGCGACGTGCCGGCGACGGCGCTGTTTCGCGAGATGGGGCTCGAAGGCCGCGGCTTTCCGCGCCCTGTCTATATTGCGGCGGCTGTCGGCATCGCGCTGCTGCTGGCGGCGCTGGCTATCCTGTTTTCCGGCGACCGCCGCATCGCCTCGATCTTTGTCGGCGCCACCGTCTTCGCTTTCCTGGTGCTGCGCCTGGTCGGCGCGCTGGTGCAATGGGCGGCGAAGAAGAGCCCGCGCGTGCGCTTCGTGGCGCTGCGGCTCGCCGTCGGCAACATCCACCGGCCCGGCGCCTTGACGCCATCGGTGGTGCTGTCGCTGGGGCTTGGGCTGACGCTGCTGGTGACGCTGGCGCTGATCGACGGCAATCTGCCGCAGCAGATCTCCGGTAGCCTGCCGGAGCGGGCTCCGAACTTCTTCTTCGTCGACATCCAGAGTAGCGATGTCGCCGCTTTTTCCGCGCTGATCGGACAGCAGGCGCCGCAGGGGACGCTGGCCAAGGTGCCGATGCTGCGCGGCCGGGTGATGGCGCTCAACGGCGTCGATGTCGACAAGGTCAAGGTGCCGGCCGAAGGCGCCTGGGTGCTGAAAGGCGATCGCGGCCTGACCTATGACGCCAGACAGCCGGACAACGCGACGCTGACCGAGGGCAGCTGGTGGCCGGACACTTATACCGGCGAGCCGCTGGTCTCGTTCTCGGCCGTGGAAGGCAAGGAGATCGGGCTGAAGCTTGGCGACACCATCACCGTCAACGTGCTCGGCCGCAACGTGACGGCGAAGATCGCCAATTTCCGGCAGGTCGAATGGGAGACGATGGGCATCAATTTCGTCATGGTGTTCTCGCCCAACACATTCACTGGGGCGCCGCATGGCTGGATGGCGACGCTGACCGAAAAGACCGCCTCGACGGCCGACGACGCGCGTATCCTCAATGCCGTCACCCGCGCCTTCCCGGCGGTGACGACGGTCCGGGTCAAGGATGCGCTCGATGTCGTCAACCGGCTGGTCGGGCAGCTCGGCACGGCGATCCGGGCCGCGGCCGGCGTGGCGCTGATCGCTTCGGTGCTGGTGCTGGCCGGCGCGCTTGCCGCCGGCAACCGGGCACGCATCCATGACGCGGTGGTGCTGAAGACGCTGGGCGCGACACGCACGACGCTGATTGCCGCCTTCTCGCTCGAATACATGCTGATCGGGCTCGCCACCGCGATCTTCGCCCTGGCGGCAGGTGGTGCTGCTGCCTGGTTCGTCGTCGCGCGCATTATGACATTGCCATCGCATTTCATGCCCGAGGTGGCGGTGGCGACCATTCTGTTTTCGCTCGTTATCACGGTCGGCATCGGCCTCGCCGGCACCTGGCGGGTGCTCGGCCACAAGGCCGCACCGGTGTTGCGCAACCTATAGAGCGGTGAACCGCTCTAATTTTGTTGCGCAATTCCGGACGGAAAACCGCTGAACACTTTTCCTGGAATTGCTCTGAATTCCGCTGGCCGGGGACCCGGATTTGGTTAAATCGACGTAATGTTGCGCCGCCAAAGGCCGAAAAACCGGACCGTGTGCGTCTCACGAAGCATTACACCCGGTTACGGTCTTGTTCTTGACGCGAATAACCATCATATTTCGCCACAGGCATGCTGGAGCCCCGCCAGCGGCGCCTGGGTCCGGTGGACCTGACACCCGACGGGGCAGAAGCAATAGAGGACTCCCATGGCTGAACCCATTCGCAACTATCAGACGCGCGCCGTGCCCGGCGCCGGCGTTGATGCAGGCATCGATCAGGGCCTGCGCGCCTATATGATCAAGGTCTACAATCTGATGGGGCTTGGCCTCCTCATCACCGGTCTTGCCGCCGTAGGCACGATCATGCTGGCCACCACCACCGATCCGGCCTCGGCTGTCGCAACGCTGCCGAGCGGCGAGATGCTGACCTCCTTCGGCTACGCGATCTTCGGCTCGCCGCTGCGCTGGGTGGTGATTTTTGCCCCGCTGGCCGCCGTACTGTTCCTGTCGTTCCGCGTCCAGTCGATGAGCGTTGCGGCGGCACAGACGACGTTCTGGGTCTATGCCGGCCTCGTCGGCCTGTCGCTGTCGTCGATTTTTCTGGTCTACACCACGGCCAGCATTTCGCAGACCTTCTTCGCCACCGCCGCGGCTTTCGGCGCGCTGTCGCTCTACGGCTACACGACCAAGCGCGACCTGACGGCGATGGGCTCGTTCCTTATCATGGGCGTGTTCGGTCTGATCATCGCAATGGTGATCAACATCTTCCTGCAGTCGTCGGCGCTGTCCTTCGCTGTTTCGGCGATCGGCGTGCTGGTGTTCGCGGGCCTCACCGCCTACGACACGCAGAAGATCAAGGAGATGTATTTCGATGGCGACGCTTCGGATGTCGCCGGCCGCAAGGCGATCATGGGCGCGCTGAGGCTCTATCTCGACTTCATCAACCTGTTCATGTTCCTGCTGCAGTTCATGGGCGATCGCCGTTAGTTAGCTGCGACGCTGGACCATCGAGTTCTTGAAGGGCGGCCCAACGGCCGCCCTTTGCTTTTGTGTCTGTTTTTGCTGTTATTGCGGGCAGAACAACGGCATGCATAAATAATGAGCAGTATCATCATCCGGACCGCGACAGCGGCCGATCTCGACCGGATCACGGAAATCTATGCCGACGCGGTCACCCAGGGCACGGCGAGCTATGAGCTGGAGCCGCCCGGTCGCGTTGAGATGGGTGTCCGCTTCGACACTCTGATGGCTGGAGGATTTCCCTATCTGGTGGCGGAAAAGGACGGCGCCGTGCTCGGCTATGCCTATGCCGGCGCCTTCCGGCCGCGCCCGGCCTACCGCTTCATCGTCGAGGATTCGGTCTATGTCGCGCCCGAGGCCAAGGGCCAGGGGGTTGGCCTGTTGCTGATGCAACGCCTGATCGAGGCATGCCGAGCGGCGGGCTTTCGCCAGGTCATCGCGGTGATCGGCGACGGGCGGGCGGACAGCGCCTCGGTGCGGCTGCACGAAAAGCTTGGCTTCCGCCATTCGGGACGCCTCGAAGGCTCCGGCTACAAGCACGGGCGCTGGCTGGACACGGTGTTCATGCAGCTCTCGCTGAATGGCGGGGCGCTCGCTCCGCCTGATCCCGATTCGCTGCCGGAGCGAAAATTCCGCCAGCAAAAATAAAGGGTTAAGCCTCGACAAGCTTCAGCTTGCCGTCGAATATCCCAAGCACGCGGCCAAGCTCCTGGCCGCGCTTGAGGATGCGGCCGCCGGCGGCAATGACGGCAAAGGCGCCCTGTTTGCGCGCCAGTTTCGGGTCCTTGACGATCTGGAACAGCGGCACTTCGCTGGTGCGGCGGAACACCGAAAACACTGCCCTGTCGGTGAGATGATCGATGGCGTAGTCGCGCCATTCGTTGGCGGCGACCATGCGACCGTAGAGTCTGAGGATCTGGTCCAGTTCACGCCGGTCGAACCGCACCGGCTGATCGAGGCGCTCGCGTCGCGCCTCGTGCAGCGGGATCAATATTGCGGATGCGTCCCCATCCCCCGTCCCGCCGCTGTCGTCGGTCATGCCTCGATCCTTCAAAATGAATCTTTGCCAACCAAAGTTGGCGCGTTCGCAGCTGAATTGCAAGACCCGGCGAAGGGAGGGCGGCGCCGCGCTGTTTCTGCAACGTCCAGTCACTTTTATGAAACGCCCTGTTGGAATTGGTGATGCTTCGCCACATTCTCGCCATTTTTTATCCGCGCTCATGCCCCAATGTCCGACGAATTTACCGGCGTTGCCTGAGACGGTTCGGTCCGGCACCGGCTCGTAAACCCCAAGCCCCCCGCCCACGGGTCTGCGTCGGATCGAACCAACCTCGGTCTTTCTTCGGAAGGATCGGGTGCGACGATCCCAAAACCTAAATGACCGACGTCAGAAGCAAGCTGACGTCGGTTTTTTGTTTTCCGGGTGGCGCGCGGGGTGGAATCCCCCTCGCATTCGGTTGTTCTATCCGCTGACATCCCAACGCAGGCGGTCCTTCGCGCCCCCCTCTGTCCTGCCGGCGTTCGGGGGGGCGCTGTCCCGCTGACATCTCAACGGAACGTCTCAATTGAGATCTGAAAGCTTCTAAGGTTTGTGAATGAAGGCGGCGCCCAGAATGGGGCCGGGCAGGCCATCCTTGCCGACCGACTGCAGCAGCACGGCGCAGCCGCCCTTCTTGGAAATCTCGCTCATCGGCAATTCGTAGCGCTGTGCCTTGCCGTGCCACATGCCGGCGGTCTGGATGCCCGAGACCGCGTTCCAATAGGTCATCTTGCGGCCGGTGTTCTCACCCTGGCCGATCTTGACCGTCTGCGGCGGGTCGAAATAGACGATGACGACATGGGCGTCGCTGGGGCCGTTTCCGGCATCGCCGGCGTCGATCATCACGCGGTCGCTGGTCCGGCTGACCTTGACGGCGACCCGCATGCCTTCGCCGCTCTTGGCCATGCGGGCCAGCGCGCCGTCGACATCGACGCGGCTGGCGCCGTTGACATGGACGCGGCCGTTGATGACGGCCTGCGGTGTATAGACGGAGCGGCTGCCGAAGGCGCGCATATAGTCATTTTGCCGCTCGGTGTTCTCCTTGCGGCTCAGCGTGTCCTGCCAGCCGAGATAGTCCCAATAGTCGACATGATAGGCGAGCGCGACGATGTCTTCCTTGGCGGCAAGCTCGGCGAACAACGCATCGGCCGGCGGGCAGGAATTGCAGCCCTGGCTGGTGAACAGCTCGACCACGCCCAAGGGCCTGTCGATCTGGGTTTTGTCGGCCTGCGGCTTGCCGGGCTCGGCGGTTTGGCCGGCGCCGGCAAACGCTGAGAAGGCCAGCGCAAGGGCTGCCAGCCACAATGATTTTCGCGAGGCCATAACCATTCCGATTCCCGCCGGTGGTGCCGGCTTTATTGTGATTGCTGAAATATGTGGCAGAACCGGAAGTCAACGGGAAGTCACGTTGCGGTGAAATTTTGCCATTGCAACCGACCACAACGGCGCAATAGGAAAAGGGCTTGCACTTCAGGGTAGAAATCGATTCGGGCGGCAATCACGATGTGGCAAACTCTTTTGGCGCCGATCGATCTCTATTGCGAGCGGACCGGGCCGGAACTCTGGTCCGAGCCGGTCAATGCCCTGTCAAACCTCGCCTTCATCGCCGCCGGCCTGTGGGGCGTGCGCGAGGTGCGCAGGCTGCGCACCGGCACCTTCGCCGAGGTGCTGGCGTGGTGGGTGGTGGCAATCGGCATCGGCTCGACGATCTTCCACACCTTCGCCACCAGGGGCACGGTCTGGGTCGACGTGTTGCCGATCGCCGGCTTCACGCTCGCCTATACGCTGTTCAACCTGCGCCGTTTCCTCGGCCTGCGATGGGGCAAGGCGATTGCCATGTTCGTTGTCTTCTACGCTGTTGCCGGGGCGATAACCTTCGCCGTGCCGGACTGGCTGCGCCAGGCCTCGAACGGCACGACGGGCTATCTACCGCCGTTTCTGGCGCTCGCCTTCTTCGGCACACTGGTGGTGGCCAGCGGCAATCGCGCCGGCTGGTACAATCTGGTGGGGTCGGCGATCTTCGTCGTGTCCGTCATCTGCCGCATGATCGACCCGCTGGTCTGCGGCAGCTTTCCGCTCGGCACGCACTTCCTCTGGCACATCTTTAACGGGCTGATGCTCGGCGTGCTGCTGGCGGCAACGGCGCGCTTTGGAAAAGGCAGTAGGCAGTAGGCAGTAGGCAGTAGGCAGTAGGCAGTAGGCAGTAGGCAGTAGGCAGTAGGCAGTAGGGGTGCCTTTCCCTATTCCCTTATTGCCTACTGCCTACTCCCTGCCCTTAAGCCGCCAAATCGCGCAGCACGTATTGCAGGATGCCGCCGTTCTTGAAGTAGTCGAGTTCGTCCAGCGTATCGATGCGGCAGATGATCGGCACGTTCTTCACCGTGCCGTCGCCATAGGTGACCTTAGCGGTCATCGTCTGGCGCGGCTTGATGGCGCTCAGCCCGTCGATCTCGACCAGCTCGTCGCCTTTCAGGTTGAGCGAGGCCCAGGACGTGCCGTCCTCGAAGACGAAGGGAATGACGCCCATGCCGACCAGGTTCGAGCGGTGGATGCGCTCGAAGGACTGGGCGATGACGGCGCGGACCCCGAGCAGATTGGTGCCCTTGGCCGCCCAGTCGCGCGACGAGCCGTTGCCGTATTCGACACCGGCGAAGATCACCAGAGGCACGCCTTCCTTCTTGTACTCCATTGCCGCGTCGTAGATCGATTCCTCTTCCTTCGACGGGTAGTGGATGGTGTAGCCGCCCTCGCGGCCATTCTCGCCCAGCATATGGTTGCGGATGCGGATGTTGGCGAAGGTGCCGCGCATCATCACCTCATGGTTGCCGCGCCGCGTGCCGTACTGGTTGAAGTCGGCGACGCCGACGCCATGGTCGGTGAGGTATTTGCCGGCCGGTGAGGCCGCCTTGATCGAACCCGCCGGCGAGATGTGGTCGGTGGTGATCTTGTCGCCGAACAGGCCGAGCACGCGGGCGCCCTTGATGTCGCCGATCTTGCCGAAACCGGCGGTCATGCCGGCGAAATAGGGCGGGTTCTGCACATAGGTCGAATTGTCGTCCCAGGCATAGGTCTGGCCTTCCGGCGCCTTGACGTTCTGCCAGTATTCGTCGCCCTTGAAGACGTCGGCATATTTGCGGGCGAACAGCTCGCGGGTGACGTTCTTCTCGATGAACTCCTGGATCTCGGCCGAGCTCGGCCAGATATCCTTGAGGTAGACCGGATTGCCGTTCTTGTCCTCGCCGAGCGGCTCGGTGGTGAGGTCCTTGGTGACGGTGCCGGCCAGCGCGTGGGCGACGACCAGCGGCGGCGAGGCGAGATAGTTCGCCTGCACGTCGGGCGAGACGCGGCCTTCGAAGTTGCGGTTGCCGGACAGGACCGCGGCGGCAATCAGGCCTTTTTCGTTGATGGTTTTCGAGATCGGCGCCGGCAACGGGCCGGAATTGCCGATGCAGGTGGTGCAGCCGAAACCGACCAGGTTGAAGCCGATCTGGTCGAGCTCCTTCTGCAGGCCGGATTTCTCCAGATATTCGGCCACCACCTGGCTGCCAGGGGCCAGCGAGGTCTTGACCCACGGCTTCTGCTTCAAACCGAGGCGGTTGGCGTTGCGGGCCAGGAGGCCGGCGCCGATCAGCACGCTCGGGTTCGACGTGTTGGTGCAGGAGGTGATGGCGGCGATGACGACGTCGCCATGGCCGAGATCGTGGCTGGTGCCTTCAACGGCGTAGCGCTTGTGGATCTCGGCGGCCTTCTTGTATTCGGTCTCCATCGCCTTGGCGAAGCCTTCCGGAATGCCTTCCAGCGCGACGCGGCCTTCGGGCCGCTTGGGGCCGGCCATCGACGGCACGACGGAACCAAGTTCCAGCTCGAGCAGGTCGGTGAACACCGGATCGGCCGAACCGGTGTCGCGCCACAGGCCTTGCGCCTTGGCGTAGGCCTCGACCAGGGCGATGCGGTCCTCGCTGCGGCCGGACATTGTGAGGTAGCGGATGGTCTCGCTGTCGACCGGGAAGAAGCCGCAGGTGGCACCGTATTCGGGCGCCATGTTGCCGATGGTGGCGCGGTCGGCCAGCGTCATGTTGGACAGGCCTGGGCCGAAGAACTCGACGAACTTGCCGACGACGCCCTTCTTGCGCAGCATCTGGGTGACGGTGAGCACGAGGTCGGTGGCGGTGACGCCTTCCTTCAGTCTGCCGGTGAGGCGGAAGCCGATGACTTCAGGCAACAGCATGGAGACAGGCTGGCCGAGCATGGCCGCCTCGGCCTCGATGCCGCCGACGCCCCAGCCGAGCACACCAAGGCCGTTGATCATCGTGGTGTGCGAATCGGTGCCGACGCAGGTGTCGGGATAGGCGGTGGTTTCGCCGTCCTCGGTGTTGGTCCACACCACCTGGCCGAGATATTCGAGGTTGACCTGATGGCAGATGCCGGTGCCGGGCGGCACGACGCGGAAGTTGCGGAACGCCTGCTGGCCCCATTTCAGGAACTTGTAGCGTTCCTCGTTGCGCTCGTATTCGAGCTCGACATTGCGGGCGAAGGCCAGCGGCGTGCCGAATTCATCGACGATGACGGAATGGTCGATGACGAGGTCTACGGGCACCAGCGGGTTGATCTTCTGCGGGTCGCCGCCGAGCGAGGCCATGGCGTCGCGCATGGCGGCAAGGTCGACCACGGCTGGAACGCCGGTGAAATCCTGCATTAAGACGCGGGCCGGGCGATAGGCGATCTCGACGCCGGCGGTGCCCTTGTCGGTCAGCCAGCCGGCGACCGCCTGGATCGATTCTTTGGTGACGGTGCGGCCGTCCTCGTTGCGCAGCAGGTTCTCCAGCAGCACCTTCATCGAATAGGGCAGCTGGGCGATGCCGGTGAGACCGTTCTTCTCGGCCTCGATGAGATCGAAATAAACATACTCCGTACCGCTTGCGGTCAGCGTGCGGCGGCAATTGAAACTGTCTAGGGATTTTGACACGTGCGATCCTTGTCTGTTCAGCCTGAAAGGGAACGGACGCCGATGGCATGCAATCACGCGCAAAGGTGCGGGTACGGCCATTTCCGCTGTCCGTTCCCAAGCAACCCGAGCCGTTCAAGGCGGCGCGTGCGCTGGTTCGGCGCTAATTCTGTTCCCGCGCCGACCGCTGGCACGGATGCACCGCATATAGAGAATTTTCTGGAATAGTTCTAGACAGTTGCAAAGCAAATTTGTGCGATGCGGCGGCTGTCGCGACACATGGTTTTCAGGGCAGGCGAGGGATGCGGCTGATCGCCGAAAATCTGGGCGGCGAACGCGGCGGCGATATGGTGTTTTCCGGCATCGATTTTGCCCTGGAAGACGGCCAGTCGCTGGTCGTCACCGGGCCGAACGGTGCGGGCAAATCAACATTGTTGCGGGTCATCGCCGGGCTGCTGCCGGTCGCGGAAGGCGACGTGCGGATCGAAGGCGGCGGCGAAGCGTTTCCGTCGATCGCGTCGGCCTGTCATTATCTTGGCCACGAGAACGCCATGAAGCCGGCGCTCAGCGTGGCGGAAAATCTGCGCTTCTGGCGCGACTTCAATGGCGATGGAGATGTCGGCGTCGAAGAGGCGCTGGAAACGGTCGGGCTCGGCGGCATCGGCCATCTGCCGTTCGGCTACCTGTCGACCGGGCAACGGCGGCGCGCGGCGATCGCCAAGCTTTTGGTCAGCCATCGGCCGCTGTGGCTGCTGGATGAGCCGACGGCGGGATTGGACAAGGCCTCGGAGGCGCGGTTTGCGGGGCTGATGGGGAAGCATCGTGGAGAGGGTGGGATCGTCGTTGCGGCGACGCATTTGCCGCTGGGATTGGATGGGGCGAAGGAATTGAGGATGGGGGAGTAATGTCGGTATTCCTTCGCGACCCCCTCTGCCCTGCCGGGCATCTCCCCTTCAAGGGGGGAGATTGGCAGTTTCAACGCTTCGCTCGTCCTGCAACATCGGAGATTGGCGAAAGCCGAGGTGACGGCCAATCTCCCTCCTTGAGGGGGAGATGTCCGGCAGGACAGAGGGGGGTGCCTGGGCAACGGCATCTCAAATCATGCTAGCCCTCTTCCTGCGCGATATCCGCCTCAACATCCGCGCTGGCGGCGGCGCGTTAACTGGCGTCATCTTCTTCCTCGCCGTCATCGCCACCATTCCGTTCGGCGTTGGGCCGGACCTGAAGCTGCTGGCCCGCATCGGGCCGGCGATCCTGTGGATCGGCGCGCTGCTGTCCTGTCTGCTCGGCCTCGACCGGCTGTTCCAGGCCGACCGCGAGGACGGCTCGCTCGATCTGCTGGTGCTTGGCAACGACCGCCATATGCTGGCCTTGACGGTGCTGATCAAATGCCTGGCGCATTGGGCGGGCAGCGTGCTGCCGCTGGTCATTGCCGCTCCCTTGCTCGGCCTGTTCATGAATATGGAGCCGGCGGCAATAGGCGCCACGGCGTTGACGCTGCTGGTCGGCACGCCGGCGATCACCTTCATCGGCGCGGCGGGTGCGGCGGTGGCGGTGGCGCTGCCGCGTGGCGGGCTGCTGATCTCGGTGCTGGTGCTGCCGCTGACCATCCCGGTGCTGATCTTCGGCGTTTCGGCGAGTTACGGCGCGACGGCCAATCCCGATCCGTTTCTGCAGCCCTTCCTCATTCTTGCCGCGCTGACCCTGTTTCTTGCCGTGCTGGGGCCGGTCTCGGCGGCGCTGGCGCTGCGCCACGGAACGGATTGAGTGACGTCAAAGGCTGCGGCGCGGCGACCGATTGCGAAGCCGATGGCGCGAGGCTAAGGGAAGGCATGTTCGAATTGGGCGAAATGACCGGTTTGGAAAGCGGCACTTTGGCGAGGCCTGCCGCATGAGCGCGCACGCACTCTACGTCACCGCCGCCTATACGATCACCGCCGTGGTGCTGGCCGGGCTGGTCGGCTGGATCCTGCTCGACCAGCGGGCGCGCAAACGCGAACTCGCTGAACTCGAAGCGTCAGGCGTGCGGCGGCGTTCCGACAAAGGCGCCAAGCCATGAGCACAGAGATGGAAACGCCGACGCCCCGTCGCCGCCTGTTCGTGCTGTTGCCGCTGCTGGTCTTCCTCGGCTTGGCCGGACTGTTCCTGGCGCAGCTGTTGTCGGGGCGCGACGTTTCGGAAGTGCCGTCGGCCTTGATCGGCCTGCCGGCGCCGCAGACCAACCTGCCGCCGCTGGAGGGCAGCAACCTGCCCGGGCTCGATTCGAAATCCTTCGCCGGCAAGGTCACGCTGGTCAACGTGTTTGCGTCGTGGTGCGCGCCGTGCCGCGAAGAGCATCCGGTGCTGCTGGCGCTGGCGCAGGACAAGCGTTTCGTCATGGCGGCGCTGAACTACAAGGACGAGCCGGAAAACGCCCGGCGTTTCCTTGGCGATCTCGGCAATCCGTTCCAGGCGATTGGGGTCGACGAAGCCGGCCGCACGGCGATCGACTGGGGTGTCTACGGCGTGCCGGAAACCTTCGTCATCGGCAAGGACGGCAAGGTCGCCTACAAGCATGTCGGCCCGCTGACCGCCGAGGCGGCGCGGACGGTGCTGTTGCCGCAGATCGACAAGGCATTGGCGGCGCATTGATATTCAGGTGATGCCGGCCTGCAAATGGCGGCTTCCTGCGCTTCCGGTGCTCACGTACCCAAAAGTACGCGCCGCTCCGGTTTTCGGAACCCACCTTGTTTGGTCTTCGCGCCCGTCTTTCGACTCCGGCTCGGCCTGACCTGAATCTCAACGCGCCTGGGTGGCGCCGAGTCGATGGATCTTAAGATCAGCCGTAGATCTGCTTGTGGACCTGGTAGAGCATTTCGCTGCGGTCGGCGCGCATGTCGGCCAGGTCGCGGCTGGAAAAGCTGTCGATTTCGGCGACAAGGCGGTTGTAGTGCTTGCGCTTGGCAATGCTGGTGCGAGCGCGGGTCATGAGATCGTTGAAGATCATAGCGAGTTTCCTTCTGTGCCGCATTTTTGGCGGCTGGTTCTTCCTCCCTTGATCAGTACGAAGCATGACATAGTAATGGTGCATTGCAAAAAGAAGATGTTGCAATGCACCATTGCACGTAGCGCATAGCAGGTTAAGCCAGCTTAACCTGGGTTAAGCGCGCTTAACCCAGGTTAGCCAGGCAGCTCCAGCAGGTTGGCGTTGCTTCCCATCTGCCTTGAGACGTCAAGATGCGGTGAAGCACTCATCATCGATCTTGCCAGATCGATCTCCGGCTGGCTTGATCGCGCCCGACCTGATGCCAGGAGGAAAAGCATGGCCGCCGCAGATTATTATGAAGTTCTTGATCCGCGTTTCGCGCGGCTGTTCAATTCCAACGCGCAAGTGGAGAAGCTGTTCACCGGATGCCAGTGGGCGGAGGGGCCAGCCTGGTTCGCCGCCGGCCGCTATGTCGTCTGGTCCGACATCCCCAACAACCGCATGCTGCGCTACGACGAGACCGACGGCAATGTCAGCGTCTTCCGTCAGCCGTCCGGCAACTCCAATGGCAACACCGTCGACCGGCAGGGCCGGCTGGTGACCTGCGAGCACTCGGGCCGCCGTGTCAGCCGCACCGAGTTTGACGGTTCGGTCACCACCATCGCCGCCAAATGGCGTGGCAAGCGGCTGAATTCGCCCAACGATGCGGTGGTGAAGTCGGATGGCTCGATCTGGTTCACCGATCCGAGCTACGGCATCGACACCGACTATGAGGGCGACAAGGCCGAAAGCGAGATCGGCGCCTGCTACGTCTATCGGGTCGATCCCGGCACGGGCGAGGTCGAGGCCGTCATCACCGACATGGTCAGGCCCAACGGCCTTGCCTTCTCGCTCGACGAGAGCAAGCTCTATGTCGTCGACACCGGCCGCACGCATGGCGCGCAAGATCCTGCCCATATGCGGGTATTCAATGTCGGCAAGGGCGGCAAGAAGGTTTCCGGCGAAAAGGTCTTCGCCGACTGCACGGCCGGCATGTTCGACGGCTTCAGGCTCGATGAGGACGGCCGCATCTGGACCAGTGCGGCCGACGGCATCCACTGCTACGATCCGGACGGGACGCTGATCGGCAAGGTCAAGGTGCCGGAGGTCACCGCCAATTGCGTGTTCGGCGGCAACAAGCTGAATTGCCTCTATATCGCCGGCACCACGTCGCTCTATATGGTGAGGCTGATGGTCAACGGCGCCAAGACCTATTGAGCGACCGTCAACAACATCGAAGGGGAGGACGCCATGCCATTCGTGAGCATCCGCATCGTCAAGGAAGTGATTGCCGCTGACCCGGCGGGCAAGAAGGCGGACATAGCCAAAAGGGTCACGGCGGCCATCATGGACGCCACCGGACTGGGCAATGACGATGTCTGGGTGGTCTTCGAGGAGGTCAACGCCCGCGACTGGTACGTCGGCAAGACCGATGTCGAGACGCTGAGAAGCAAGAAGTAGCCTCAGCGGTCGGCGATGAAGCCCGCGAAAGCGGACAGCGCATCGCGCATTGCCAGTCGGTTTTCCGGCTCAGCCAGGATGTTCTCCACCTCCGGCGGCTTCTTGCCGAGCAGGGCGATCTCCAGCACATCTTCGCAAAGCGCGAACGACATGGTGCGCATGACCTCGGTCAGCGCGGCGCGGGCAAACAGCGAGCGCGGCGAGGCGTGCACCAGCATGGCGGGCTTGGCGACGGCGGCGTCGCGCGACACCAGCCAGTCGAGGGCATTCTTCAGTCCGCCCGGCACGCCATGGGCATATTCCGGACAGGAGATGATGACGCCGTCGGCTTGCGTGACGGTGTCGATCAGCGCGGAGGCTTCATGCGGCGTCCGCTCGGCCTCATCGTCGGGATTGAAGATCGGCAGACGGCCAAGCCGGTCATAGACGGTGACGTGGCAGCCGGGCGGGGCGTTGCGCGCCAGGGCCGCGACCAGTGCGGCATTGGTGGAGGCCGCTCGCAGGCTGCCGGAAATGGCGAGGATTTCGATCAAGGGAGAGCGGCCGGATACAGGTGAATCGTGACGCGAAAAACTACCACAAGGTCTTGCGGTAATCCTGGTCCAGCTCGCGGTCGATGCTGCCGGCAGTCTCTGCCAGCGCCAGCTGGTCACGCAGGATCTGGCCGAGCGTCGGCAGCGTTGCGCGGTCGTACCAGGTTTCCGGCTTCCACAGATCCGAGCGCATGAAGGCCTTGGCGCAATGCATGTAGGCGGCCTTGACGGTGACCACGACGACGCTTTGTGGTTCCTTGCCGTCGACGGCGAGCCGTTTGCGCAAGGTCGCGTCGACGGTGATGCGGGCGTCGCCGTTGACGCGCAGCGTCTCGTTCATGCCGGGAATGAGGAAGAGCAGCCCGACCGACGGGTTGAGGAGGATGTTCTCCAGCGTGTCGAGCCGGTTGTTGCCGGGCCGGTCGGGAATAGCGATGGTCGTGTCGTCGAGCACGGCGGCGAAGCCCGGTTTGTCGCGGCATTGCCGGCGCCGTCGGACGAGCCGATCAGCACGAACGGGCTCTTGCCGATGAAGGAGCGGCAATGGCCGTCGAGCGCCTTCAATTCCTTGCGGATAGAGCCGTCGGTCGGTCGCGGCGTCTTGTAGATCGTCCTCAGCTCATCGCGCGTGGTGACGAATTCCATGACCCTCTCCCTATTTCCCGGCCTTCTCTTCTTTCCCGGCTTTCTCGTCGAGCGAATGGCGCAGGATCAGCGGCATCTGGCTGAAGGTGAACAGAAGCGTGATCGGCATGATGCCCCAGACCTTGAAGGTAACCCAGGCGTCGGTGGAAAAATTCCGCCACACCACTTCATTGGCAAGGGCCAGGAACAGGAAGAACAGACCCCAGCGGAAGGTCAGCTTCCTCCAGCCCTCGGCGTCGAGGCTGAAGGCCGAATCGAAGACATAGCCGAGCAGCGATCTGCCGAAGTAGAGACCGCCGAGCAGCACGCCGCCGAACAGCGTGTTGACGATGGTCGGCTTCATCTTGATGAAGATGTCGTCCTGCAGATAGAGCGTCAGCGCGCCGAAGATGAAGACGACGACGCCCGACACCATCGGCATGATCGGCAAGGTGCGCATCAGCAGCCATGAGGCGATCAGCGCGATGGCGGTGGCGGCCATGAACAGGCCGGTGGCGACGAAGATCGGGCCGCCCAATTCGGCCAGGACAGGGAATTTCCGCACCAGCCATTCGCCGCGCGCATTGGCGAAGAAAAACACCATCAACGGCCCCAGCTCCAGCACCAGTTTGAGCAGCGGATTGACGCCTTCCTTCTTCTCTTTTTGCGGGTCGGACGGATCGCGTTCGAGAATGGGTGGGTTCATAGACTTTACTTTCTTACGCATAATCTGATCCAAAAAGTCTGCAACTTTTTGGGATGTGCTTGTTAGGCAACTCCAGCGATCGCCCTGGCGAATTCGCTTGCCGAAAAAGGTTCGAGGTCATCGACCTGTTCGCCGACGCCGATGAAATAGACCGGCAATTTGTGCTTTGCCGCGATCGCCACCAGAATACCGCCACGCGCCGTGCCGTCCAGCTTGGTCATCACCAGGCCGTTGACGCCGGCGACATTGCGGAAGATCTCGACCTGGTTGAGCGCGTTCTGGCCGGTGGTGGCGTCTACCGTCTGCAAAACGGTGTGCGGCGCTTCCGGGTCGAGCTTGCCCAGCACGCGGACGATCTTTTCGAGCTCGGCCATCAGCTCGGTCTTGTTCTGCAGGCGGCCGGCGGTGTCGATAATCAGCACGTCGGAGCCGGCTTCTTTTGCTCGTTCGAAGGCGTCATAGGCCAGCCCCGCGGCATCGGCGCCGATCTTGGAGGCGATGACCGGTGATTTCGTCCGCTCGCCCCAGATCTTCAATTGCTCGATCGCGGCGGCACGGAACGTGTCGCCGGCCGCGAGCATCACCGACAGGCCGCCATCGGTCAGTTTTGCCGCCAGCTTGCCGATGGTGGTGGTCTTGCCGGTGCCGTTGACGCCGACCACCAGGATGACATGCGGCTTGTGCGAGAGATCGAGCTCCAGCGGCATGGCGACGTGGGCCAGCACCTTCTCCACCTCGGCCGCCATGATGGCGCGCACTTCCGCGTCGGAAACATCCTTGCCGTAGCGGCTGGAAGCCAGCGCATCGGTGACGCGCAGCGCGGTTTCCATGCCGAGATCGGCGCGGATCAGCACATCCTCGAGGTCCTGCAGGGTCTCTTCGTCCAGCTTGCGCTTGGTGAAGACGCCGGCGATGTTGCCGGTGAGCTCGCGCGACGAACGGGCAAGCCCATCCCTCATGCGCTGGAACCACGAGCGCCTCGGCGCCGGTTCCGGCGCTTTCTGCGGTTCGGCCTTCTGCTCGACCTTCTTGGTGACGGTCACCTTGCCGGGAGCGGGAACGGGTTTTGGCGCCGGTTGCGGGACGGCCTGAGGTTCGGGCGCGACCTCGGCAATGACAGGCTGTGCTTCAATCGGAGCCGGCTGGCGAATGGGCGGCGAAACTTCGGCCGGCGGGATTTCGGGCGCCGGCGTTTCGGCGGGAGTCTCGACCGGCGGTGCCGGCACTTCGACTGGCGCAGGTTCTGGCTGTTTCTCCGGTTGCGGCACGATTTCCGGCCGCTCCGGCTCCGGAATTTCGCGCGGCTCCAGTGCAGGAACCGGCTCCGGCACCACAGGCGCGGGTGGGATTTCCTCTGGCGCAGGCTCCTCGGCGGGCGCTTCCGGTTCAACCGGCTGCGGCTCTTCAACCGGGGCAGGCTCAGGCCGGATTTCCGGCTCGGGCGGAATGATCGGTGCCGGCTCGGGCGCTGGTTCCTCGACAGGCGCCGGCTCCGACGGCACTTCCGGCTCGGCCGGCAGTGTCGGTACAATTTCCGCCTCGGGCTGCGGCTCGTCGCGCTTCAGAAATTCCGGAACAACCTGTTCGGACGCCGGCTTCAGCGCATCGAGCGCTTCCCATTTGATCGGCGGCAGCGGGGCGGTCTCGTCGACCGGTTCCTCGACCACTTCCTTCTTGCCGAACGAAAATATCTTCTTGAAAAAACCAGCCATGCTTTGCGGTCTCAGGCGGCGCGGGCGGCAAGCGGCGCCGCGATCAGCCGGGCGCCATCGTGGCCGGTGATATCGGCCGCGACGATCTCACCCGGCACGCCCGCGCCGAGTGCGGCAAGCGTAAAACCTTCGGTGCGGCCAAGACCGTCACGCTCGATCAGGATCGACTGGCGCGTTCCGGAAAGCGACGACAGATGGCGCCGATACGCAGCCTCACCCGCGGCGCGCAACCGGGCGGCGCGCTGCTTGACCAATTCGCGCCGCACCTGCGGCATACGCGCGGCGGGCGTGCCTTCGCGTGGGCTGAACGGGAAGACATGCAGATGGGTCAGTCCGCATTCCTCGACGATTTTTTCCGAGTTTTCGAACATCTCATCCGTTTCGGTCGGGAAGCCGGCGATGATGTCGGCGCCGAAGACGATGCCGGGGCGCAATTTGCGCACATCCTCGCAGAAGCGGATCGACTGATCGCGCAGATGGCGGCGCTTCATGCGCTTCAGGATCATGTCGTCGCCGGATTGCAGCGACAGATGCAGATGCGGCATCAGCCGCGGCTCGGTGGCGATGGCGTCGAGCAAATCGTCGTCGGCCTCGATCGAATCGATCGAGGACAGCCGCAGCCGCTTCACATCGGGCACCTGCTTGAGGATTGTTTTTACCAGTCTGCCGAGCTTTGGCGCACCCGGCAGGTCGGCGCCAAAACTGGTCATGTCGACGCCGGTCAGCACGATCTCGGCATAGCCGTTGCCGGCGAGCCGCTTGATCTGCTCGACCACGGCGCCCATCGGCACCGAGCGCGAATTGCCGCGACCATAGGGAATGATGCAGAAGGTGCAGCGGTGGTCGCAGCCGTTCTGCACCTGGACGAAGGCGCGCGCCCTGCCCTCGATGGCGTCGACCATGTGGCCGGCGGTCTCGCGCACCGAAAAGATGTCGTTGACGCGTGCCTTCTCGGTGTCGTTGACGCCGAAATCCGGCAGCGCCCGATAGGAGTTCGCCTTCAGCTTCTCCTCATTGCCAAGCACGAGGTCGACCTCGTCCATGGCGGCGAAATTCTGCGGCTCGGTCTGCGCGGCGCAGCCGGTGACGATGATGCGCGCTTCGGGGTTGTCGCGGCGCGCCTTGCGGATCGCCTGCTTTGCCTGGCGTACCGCCTCGCCGGTCACGGCGCAGGTGTTGAAGATCACGGCGCCGCCTTCCAGCGCGCCAAGGCCGGCGCTTTCCGCCTCGCGCCGCATCACCTCGGACTCATAGGTGTTCAGCCGGCAGCCGAAGGTGACGACATCGATACCCTTGGAGAGGGAGGCCATCAGGCCGCGCTTTCGGTGTCGCGGGCCCAGGTGCCGGTCGACGGATCGAAGCTGCCGGAAAATTCCCATTCGGCGGCACCGGTGAGGATGACGTGGTCGTCGCCGCGCCATTCGACATGCAGCGAGCCGCCGCCGGGCGTCACCAGGCTGACGCTGCGGCCGGTCCGGTTGGTGCGGGCCGCGGCGACCACCGATGCGCATGCGGCGGAGCCGCAGGCCTTGGTCAGGCCGGCGCCGCGCTCCCAGGTGCGGATGACCATGGTGTCGGGCGAGGTGACCTCAACGATGGTGATGTTGGCGCGCTCGGGAAACATCGGATGGTTCTCGAGCAGCGGCCCGAAGCGGTCGAGCTCATAGGACCAGACGTCGCGGTCGACCCAGAATATGGCGTGCGGGTTACCCATCGAGACCACCGAGGGCGAATGCAGCACCGGCGCGTCGATCGGACCGATCTGCAGCTCGATCATGCGGGTATCGTGGAACTCCTCGGCCAGTGGAATGTCCTGCCAACCGAAACGCGGTATGCCCATGTCGACCGAGATTGACCCGTCGGCATGTTCGCGTGCGTTGAGGATGCCGGCGACGGTCTCGAAGGTGAAGGTCTTCTGGCCGGTTTCTGCGGCGAGCGCCTGGACGACGCAGCGCATGCCGTTGCCGCAGGCCTGAGCCTTGGAGCCGTCGGAATTCAAGATGTCGATGAAAAAGGCGGTGCCCGGCGTCCGGGCGTCGTGGATCGCCATGATCTGGTCGAACCTGGTCGCGGCATCGGCGTTCAGCGCAATGGCGGCAGCCGGCGTCACCCGATCGGCACGGCTACGCATGTCGGCAACGATGATCTCGTTGCCGATGCCGTTCATCTTGGCGAAAGGGGCAGTGCTGGCCATTGCTCCGCGAATTCCGTGTCCGTTTGGCGCTATATGGCGGAAACGAGCGGGAATTACCAGTGCGCAGGCGGCTTACGTCACCGCGAAGATGCCGAGCACCACGAGCAGGAAGATGACCAGAACGATGCCGATGAGGATGCGCCGCGAGGCCGATGCCCGGGGCTATATCTAGCCGGCGATCTCGATATCGGTGGTGAAGGGCGCCGTCTTGCTCGAATTCTCGTCATGCATGAGGAAGTCGCACCGGTATTTGCCGGCCGGCAAGCCGTCGAGGGAGAGGTCCAGTTTGAAGAACAATTCGCGGTTGTGTGAGCGGGAAGCGACCTGAACACGGCCGACCTTCGCACTCGTAGCGAGGGACTCGCCCGCCGCGGAAAAGATAGTGATGTCGACGGAAAGCGCGATCATGCTGTTGCCGAGGCCATCCGAGCCGTAGCCATAGCCGACAGGTTCCATGTAGAGCACGATCTTCTCGCCGGGCTTGTAGATGTGATTGGCACGCTCGCTGTAGATGCCGAAGCCGCTCGCCGTGTCGACCTGTTTGACATTCAGAACGGCCAGCGGCGTCGCTTGCCAAAAGGCTTCCTCGGCACTGCGGAATTTGTCCAGCGCGCCGGCGCCGTCGCCCGACTGCAGCAGCTTTTCCGCTTCCGCCGCGCGATCGGCGATGTCTCCGGCAAAGGCTGCCGACGTGGAGATTCCCATAGCGAGCAGGATTGCCAGGATTGATTTCATAAGATGCGACTCCGTTCCCCAGAAACGCCATGGTGAGCGAAAACCGCGGTGGGGTAAACGGCAATCCTCAGCAGGCCTCAAGGTACGTCCCAGACCTCGCCGGGCCGCAAGGCGCGAAAGCGCTGCCGCGGGATGCCTTGATCGTCGAGCGCCTCGGTCAATTTCCGCGCCGGCTCGTCGATCGGTTCGTCGGTGAGCCGGAAGGTGCCCCAGTGGCAACCGGCGGCATAGGCGGCGTTGCACAGTTTCATGCCTTGCACGGCTTCTTCCGGATTCTGATGCTGCGGCGCCATGAACCAGCGCGGCTCATAGGCGCCGATCGGCAGGATGGCGAAGCGGAAGCCGCCATGTTTTTCAGCCATCAGCCGGTAGTTGATGCCATCGTGGAAGCCGGTGTCGCCGGCGAAATAGACCTTGCCATTCGGCGTCTCGATGACGAAGCCGGCCCACAGCGCCATGCGCCGGTCGCGGGCGCCACGCGCCGACCAGTGATGCGCCGGCTCGACATGGATAGCGACGCCGTTGCCGATCTCGACCCTGTTGCCCCAGTCATGCGCCGACAGCCGCATCCCGGGAACTGCTTCGCCAATCAGGGCATCGTTGCCGAGCGGGGTGATCACCAGCGGGTCGTGGCTGGCCTTCAGCCGCTTCAGCGTGGCGAGGTCGAGATGGTCGTAATGGTTGTGGCTGACCAGAACGAGGTCGATCGGCGGCAGGTCGGCGAAGGCAATGCCTGGCGGCATGACGCGTTTTGGCCCGGCGAAGGCGAGCGGCGATGCGCGCGGCGACCAGATCGGATCGGTGAGGATGTTCAGGCCGGCCGTCTGGATCAGCAAGGTGGAATGGCCGACCATGGTCAGTTGCAACGCTGCGCCTTCGACCCGTGTCGCCGGTTTTGCCTGCGGCAAAGGGCTCGGAGTGGTCGCCGGCCATTTCGAGCGCTTGCCACTCAACTGCCATTTCAGCAGGTCGGCGAAACGGCCGGGTGGCTGGCCGTCGGGATTGAAGAACAAGGTGCCGTCGAAATGATCGCTGGGTGGGCCGCTGTAGTAGCGGTTGGCGGCTTTCTTTCTCGCGGCCAAATTCTTGCGCTCCGGCAGGTTTCGGTTTCCAAGAGATAGGACCAATGCCGGCCGGCGCAAGCATTTGGAAGACCGCAAATGCGGCTTCCGGAAAGACCGCAAATGCGGCTTCCGGCTTGCCGGGTGCGGGGGGCCGCACCGATCCAAGGGTTGGAGCGACACGCGGCCAGTGCCGCCAGGATTGCGATAAATTTGCAACAGATCTTGCTGCAAACCGTATTTTAACCATATCGGGTTGAAATTTCGCCACCTTCTCCATCTTGGTGGAGGTGAGATTGTGCGGACGGCGTCCCCGAGCCGGATCCGACGGAGGTTGGAATGATTTTTTCGAAAAGCGGCCTGGTGGCCGTATCGCTGGCGGCGCTCGTTGCGAGTGGCTGTTCGACCTCACGCTTCTCGTCGATGGATGACCAGCAGCCGGCACCGCTGCAGCCGGCACCGGCCGGCCAGGTGACCGCCAATCAGCTGCCGCCGCCGGCAGCACCGGGCGCCACCGACCCGTCGAAATTCCCGACCGCGCCGGCGAATACGCAGGTTGCGTCCTTGCCGCCGGACGGCTCGGCGCCCGCCGGCGCCACGGATCTGACCGCGGCCGCCGTCGCCGGTGTCTGGAATGCCAGCGTTTCGGGCCAGAGCTGCAAGGTGGCGACGCCGCAGACCAAGTTCGGCGCCGGCTTCCGCGCTGGACCGTTGCACTGCCCGGCGCCGATCGACGGCATCAAGTCGTGGAATGTCGCCGGCAAACAGCTGACGCTCTATGACGAGAATGGCGGCACGCTGGCGCGGCTCTATTCGTCGGGCGGCTCAAAATTCGACGGCCAGACTTCCAACGGCCAGGCGATTTCGCTTACAAGATAGGCTGACCCGCCCCCTATTTGTTTTTACGCAATTCCGGACGGAAAACCGCTACACACTTTTCCTGGAATTGCTCTAGAACGACGTGATCGATGCATCTGCGTGACGGCCTCCAGACCCATGCGACCGTCAGGCAGCGCTACGACCATCTGGTGGAAACCGGCGCGATCGAACGCGATCCGGCGCAGGAACGGATCGCCGCCGCGCTCGACCGGCTGACCGACGAGATCTCGGCGAAGCGGCTGGCGCAGAAGTCCAGCGCGCTTGGATGGCTGTTTGCCCGCAAGCGCGAGACGCATGAGGCCGTCAAAGGCCTCTACATCCATGGCGGCGTCGGCCGCGGCAAGACCATGCTGATGGACATGCTCTTCGAATTGCTGCCGGTGCGGCGCAAGCGCCGCGTCCACTTCAACGACTTCATGGCCGATGTGCAGGACCGCATCCAGAAGCACCGGCAGGCGCGCAAGAACGGCTCGGTCAAGGAAGACGATCCGATCCCGCCGGTGGCCAAGGCGCTTGCGGAGCAGGCCTGGGTGCTCTGCTTCGACGAGTTCTCGGTCACCGACATTGCCGACGCGATGATCCTGTCGCGGCTGTTTTCGGCGCTGTTTGCCAGTGGCGTGGTGCTGGTCGCCACCTCGAATTTGGCGCCGGAAAATCTCTATGGCGATGGGCTGAACCGGCAGCTTTTCCTGCCGTTCATCGGCATTTTGGAGCGGCACACGCAGGTGCTGTCGCTCGACGCCGACAAGGACTACCGGCTGGAAAAGCTCGCCCGCACTCCGGTCTATGTCACGCCGGCCGATGCGGCGGCCGACCAGATGCTCGACGAGGCCTGGCAAACCATGACGCGCGGTGCGCCGACGGCGGAGACCTCGCTGACCCTCAAGGGACGGCAGGTGATCGTGCCGGCTGCTGCCGGCGATGCGGCGCGGTTTTCCTTTGCTGATCTCTGCGAAAAGCCGCATGGCGCCCGCGATTTCCTGGCGATTGCCGGCCGCTTCTCGACCGTCTTTATCGACCATGTCCCGGTGCTCGGCGAAGGCAAGCGCAACGAGGCCAAGCGCTTCATCCTGTTGATCGACACGCTCTACGATCATCATGTGCGGCTGGTGGTCAGCGCCGAGGCGCCGCCGCCGCAGCTCTATGTGGCCAAACGCGGCGTCGAGGTCTTCGAGTTCGAGCGCACGGCATCACGCCTGATCGAGATGCAAAGCCGCGACTGGCTGGAAGACTGGGCGGAACGGCAGCAGGTTAAGGATCAGACAAAGAAGCCGGAAGGCCGGCACGGCGAGTCTCCTGTCGCTACGGCCTGAGCCTTTCAAGCGGGTGGCAAAGTTCCGGCAACAACTGTGTAGTGATCGACGAATTCGGATTTCTCCAGGAGGTAGCGATCGTCTTCCGGATAGTAGCGGGCCAGTTCCGGTGCATCGCCGGCAAAGCTTCGCACGGCGTCCATCGATGACCACCAGCTCAACGTGACGACCTCCGTCGACCCATCGCCACGATCGCGCATAAGCATCTGGAAGCCGCGATTGCCTGTCGTAGCCGCGTAATCAAGGCCCCCTGTCCTCTCGACATAGGCGGCATAGGCAGCGCGATCCTGTGTGCGGATGACGGACGACCAGCGGCGCAGAATGAGCGGTTCTGTTTCGGTCATGGCTAACTCCTTGTTGTCGTGGCCGCAAAGCGAATCCACCTGCAATGGTCTAGAGCCTGTAAACGTACATCACGAACGGCTCGGCCACCGAATTGCGCGAGTCATAGAGCGCGGGCGGCGAGATTGTCTGGCTCGGTGCCGACCCAGGCCTCCTCACAGCCATGCTCGCGACCAATCGCGAACATGGCGTCGAGCATGTCTCGTGCGATGCCCTGGCGCTGGAAGGCAGGGGATACACCGACCTCGTCTATATAGAGTTCGCTGACCTTGTCGGGGTGGCGGTGGATGACGGCGGCGCATTGTCCGATGACCAGACTGTCCGCCAGAGCGACGATCATGAAATGGCCGGGTTCTCGGAGATAGGCTGCCAGCCGATCCGGCCTGACCGGCTCGTCGAAGACGTCCTCGGCGACTTGCATCACAAGGGCGTCATCGCCGGGGAACAGCCTTCTGATTTCCATCTTCATTGTGTAAATTCTCCCAAGTCGGCTTACAAACTTTGACGTTTACGTAAATCCCGATCTATCTAACCGATTGAAAATGCTGGCTCCGAAATAATCGTTTGAATTTATCTTGCACCAAGGCTATTGGGTGCGGCGAAAATCCGCGGTTTCCTCGCAGCATTCCGGCCTCTTCCTCGACGCCGCCAACCAAGTCGCCAAGGATTTGGGCGTCGTCACTGACAAAGGGAAAATATCCTGACATGGCACGCAACAAGATAGCGCTTATCGGCTCTGGCATGATCGGCGGCACGCTCGCCCACATGATCGGTCTGAAGGACCTCGGCGACGTGGTGCTGTTCGATATCGCCGAGGGTATCCCGCAGGGCAAGGGGCTCGATATCGCGCAGTCGTCGCCGGTCGATGGGTTCGACAGCCGCCTCACCGGCGTCAACGACTATGCCGGCATCGAGGGCGCCGATGTCTGCATCGTCACCGCCGGCGTGCCGCGCAAGCCGGGCATGAGCCGCGACGACCTGCTCGGCATCAATCTCAAGGTCATGGAACAGGTCGGCGCCGGCCTGAAAAAATATGCACCGAAGGCCTTCGTCATCTGCATCACCAACCCGCTCGACGCCATGGTCTGGGCGCTGCAGAAGTTCTCCGGCCTGCCCAACAGCCATGTCGTCGGCATGGCCGGCGTGCTCGACAGTTCGCGCTTCCGCTATTTCCTGGCCGAGGAGTTCAAGGTCTCGGTCGAGGACGTCACTGCCTTCGTGCTCGGCGGCCACGGCGATTCCATGGTGCCGATGATCCGCTATTCGACGGTTTCCGGCATCCCGCTGCCCGACCTGATCAAGATGGGCTGGACCTCGAAGGAAAAGCTCGACCAGATCGTCCAGCGCACCCGCGATGGCGGTGCCGAGATCGTCGGCCTGCTCAAGACCGGCTCGGCCTATTACGCGCCGGCCGCCTCGGCGATCTCGATGGCGGAAGCCTATCTTAAGGACAAGAAGCGTGTGCTGCCCTGTGCGGCGTACCTCTCCGGCCAGTATGGCGTCAAGAACACCTATGTCGGCGTTCCCGTGGTGATCGGCGCCGGCGGCGTCGAGCGCATCATCGAGATCGACCTCAACAAGAGCGAGCAGAAGATGTTCGACGCTTCGGTGGCGACGGTGCAGGGCCTGACCGAGGCCTGCGTCAAGATCGCGCCGCATCTCGCCTCGAAGTGACCCCCCAGCAGTCGACCCGGAGACATCGAAGATGAACATCCATGAATATCAGGGCAAGGCGCTGTTGAAGAGCTTTGGCGCGCCGGTGGCCGAAGGTGTGCCGGTGTTCAAGGCGAGCGAGGCGGAAGCCGCCGCCAAGGCGCTGCCCGGCCCGCTCTATGTGGTGAAGAGCCAGATCCATGCCGGCGGCCGCGGCAAGGGCAAATTCAAGGAGCTCGGCCTTGACGCCAAGGGTGGCGTGCGGCTGGCGAAGTCGGTGGCCGACGTGGTCGCCAACGCCAACGAGATGCTTGGGCATACGCTGGTGACCAAGCAGACCGGCCCGGCCGGCAAGCAGGTCAACCGCCTCTACATCGAGGACGGCGCCGACATCGAGCGCGAGCTCTATCTGTCGATCCTGGTCGATCGCTCGGTCGGCCGCGTTGCCTTCGTCGTCTCGACCGAAGGCGGCATGGACATCGAGGCGGTCGCGCACGACACGCCGGAAAAGATCATCACCGTCGCCATCGACCCGGAAAAGGGCGTCACATCTGCCGATCTGAAGGCGCTCAATGGCGCGCTGAAGCTCGACGGCGACGCGGGCCGGGATGGCGATACGCTGTTCCCGATCCTCTACAAGGCCTTTGTCGAGAAGGACATGAGCCTGCTCGAGGTCAATCCGCTGATCGTCATGAAGAACGGCCGGCTGCGCGTGCTCGATGCCAAAGTGTCGTTCGACAACAATGCGCTGTTCCGCCACCCCGACGTGCTCGAACTGCGCGACACCACCGAAGAGGACGAGAAGGAGATCGAGGCGTCGAAATACGACCTCGCCTATGTCGCGCTCGACGGCAATATCGGCTGCATGGTCAACGGCGCCGGCCTCGCCATGGCGACGATGGACATCATCAAGCTCTATGGCGCCGAGCCGGCCAACTTCCTCGATGTCGGCGGTGGCGCGTCGAAGGAGAAGGTGACGGCGGCGTTCAAGATCATCACCAAGGATCCGGCGGTCAAGGGCATCCTGATCAACATCTTCGGCGGCATCATGAAGTGCGACATCATCGCCGAGGGCGTGATTGCCGCGGTCAAGGAAGTCGGCCTCGAAGTGCCGCTGGTGGTGCGCCTGGAAGGCACCAATGCCGAGCTCGGCAAGAAGATCATCAACGACAGCGGCCTCAACGTGGTGTCGGCCGATGATCTTGACGACGCGGCCAAGAAGATCGTGACGGCGGTGAAGGGCTGAGCTGATGCCTCCGCGCAAGATAAATCTGGTCGAGGCGGCGGATCAAAAGATCAAGAAAGTCTTCGATCCGCACATCGCCGGCGACGTCAACGACAGCCAGGCGAAAGTCGCCAAGTTCGGCGAGGTCTTCGACTGGCACGCGCATGACAATGAGGATGAAGCTTTCCTCGTGCTGCGCGGCCGCATCGCCATCGATTTTCGCGACGGTCCGGTCGAGCTCGGCGAGGGCGACTTCATCGTCGTGCCGCGCGGCGTCGAGCACCGGCCGCGCTCGCTCAGCAAAGAACCGGTGGTGCTGATGTTCGAGCCGGCGACGACGCTCAACACCGGCAATGCCAAGAGCGACCTCACCGTCGCCGATCTGAAGCGGCTTTGACCATGAACGCGGCACCGTCCTTCTCGCTCTCGGCCGATCATCAGCGCCTGCAGGCGCTGGTGGGCGCGTGGCGTGGCGAGGAAGAGGTGTCGGCGACGAAATGGACGGCAGCCGGCGCCGCGACGGCCGAAGTGCTTGCCGAGGCCGAGTTCGGCGGGCTGTTCGTGGTGCAGCGCTATCGCCAGAGCCGCGACGGCACGGTTTCCTTCGCCTCGCACAATGTGTTGGGCTTCGACCAGCAAGACAGCGTCGTCACCATGCATCAGTTCGATTCGATGGGCTTTGTGCCGGCCGCATCGGCAACAGGTACGTGGGGTGGCAATACGCTGACGCTGCTGCGCTCGTCGCCGCGCGGGTCGGCGCGGGTGACCTACGATTTCGACAGCAATGACAGTTACCGCATGAGACTGCAGTTCCAAGCCGCCGGCAGCGATGCCTGGCAAGACATGGTGAGCGGCGTCTACAGCCGTGTCTCACCCTCCTCGATCAACGACTTCTAAGAAAAAGGGCCACCATGTCCATTCTCGTCGACAAGAACACCAAGGTGCTGGTGCAGGGCCTGACCGGCAAGACCGGCACATTCCACACCGAACAGGCGCTGGCCTATCACGGCACCAAGATGGTCGGCGGCATCCACCCCAAGAAGGGTGGCGAGACCTGGACCGGATCGAAGGGCGAGAGCCTGCCGATCTTCGCCACCGTCGCCGAGGGCAAGGAAAAGACCGGCGCCAACGCGTCCGTCGTTTATGTGCCGCCGGCGGGTGCCGCCGAAGCCATCCTGGAAGCGATCGAGGCCGAGATCCCGCTGATCATCTGCATCACCGAAGGCATTCCGGTGATGGACATGATCAAGGTCAAGGCCAGGCTCGACCGTTCGACCTCGCGGCTGATCGGCCCGAACTGCCCGGGCGTGCTCACCCCCAATGAATGCAAGATCGGCATCATGCCCGGAAACATCTTCCGCAAGGGCTCGGTCGGTGTTGTTTCGCGCTCGGGAACGCTTACCTATGAGGCCGTGTTCCAGACCACCAATGTCGGCCTCGGCCAGACCACAGCCGTCGGCATTGGCGGCGACCCCGTCAAGGGCACCGAATTCATCGACATGCTCGAGATGTTCCTCGCCGATGACGAGACCAAGTCGATCATCATGATCGGCGAGATCGGCGGTTCGGCCGAGGAAGACGCCGCGCAGTTCCTCAAGGACGAAGCCAAGCGTGGCCGCAAGAAGCCGATGGCCGGCTTCATCGCCGGGCGCACGGCGCCGGCCGGCCGCACCATGGGTCATGCCGGCGCGGTCATCTCCGGCGGCAAGGGTGGCGCCGAGGACAAGATCGCGGCGATGGAATCGGCCGGGATCAAGGTTTCGCCCTCGCCGGCACGGCTTGGCACGACGCTGGTCGAGGCGATCAAGGGTTAAGGCAGTAAGGGAGTAGGGCAGTATGGCAGCAGGGGAATAGGAAGAACGGGACGAGCGCGGCAACCGCCTGCTTTCCCTACTGCCTTACTCCCCTACTGCCCTACTCCCCTCCAAAAACAGGAGACGGAGCCAGGCTCCGCAGACAAAAATGGCAAGACAAGATCAGGCCAACGACCAATTTTCGCTCACCTCTTTCCTCTATGGCGGCAACGCCGACTATATCGACGCGCTTTACGCCGCCTATGAGGACGATCCGGCCTCGGTCAATCCAGAATGGCAGGAGTTCTTCGCCGGGCTGAAGGACGACGCGGGCGATGTGCGCAAGAACGCCAAGGGCGCCTCCTGGGCAAAGCCCTCCTGGCCGCTGCAGGCCAATGGCGAACTGGTGTCGGCGCTCGACGGCAACTGGGGCATCGTCGAGAAGCATCTGGAAAAGAAGGTCAAGGACAAGGCCGTCGTCAACGGTATCGTCCTTTCCGACGCCGACGTGCACCAGGCGACGCGCGATTCGGTGCGCGCCATCATGATGATCCGCGCCTACCGCATGCGCGGCCATCTGCACGCCAATCTCGACCCGCTCGGCATCGCCAAGCCGCTCGAGGACTACAACGAATTGTCGCCGGAGAATTACGGCTTCACCGCCGCCGACTACGACCGGCCGATCTTCCTCGACAATGTGCTCGGGCTCGAATTCGGCACCATCCGGCAGATGCTGGAGATCCTGACGCGCACCTATTGCTCGACGCTCGGCGTCGAGTTCATGCATATTTCCGACCCTGAGGAAAAGGCCTGGATCCAGGCGCGCATCGAGGGCGCCGACAAGGAGATCTCCTTCACCGCCACCGGCAAGAAGGCGATCCTGCAGAAGCTGGTCGAGGCCGAAGGCTTCGAGCAGTTCATCGACGTCAAGTACAAGGGCACCAAGCGCTTCGGCCTCGACGGCAGTGAATCGCTGATCCCGGCGCTGGAGCAGATCGTCAAGCGCGGGGGCCAGCTCGGCATGAAGGAAATCGTGCTCGGCATGGCGCATCGCGGCCGGCTGAACGTGCTTTCCCAGGTGATGGCCAAGCCGCACCGCGCCATCTTCCACGAGTTCAAGGGTGGCTCGGCAGCACCCGACGAGGTCGAGGGCTCGGGCGACGTCAAGTACCATCTCGGCGCCTCGTCGGACCGCGAGTTCGACGGCAACAAGGTGCATCTGTCGCTGACCGCCAACCCCTCGCATCTGGAAATCGTCGATCCGGTGGTGATGGGCAAGGCGCGCGCCAAGCAGGATTATCTGTTCGGCCGCAGCCGCGAGGAAATCGTGCCGCTGGAAGAGCGCGCCAAGGTGCTGCCGCTGCTGCTGCACGGCGATGCCGCCTTCGCCGGCCAGGGCGTGATCGCCGAAATCCTCGGCCTGTCCGGCCTGCGCGGCCACCGCGTCGCCGGCACGCTGCATTTCATCATCAACAACCAGATCGGCTTCACCACCAACCCGCGCTTCTCGCGCTCGTCGCCCTATCCGTCCGACGTGGCCAAGATGATCGAAGCGCCGATCTTCCACGTCAATGGCGACGACCCGGAAGCCGTGGTCCATGCCACCAAGGTGGCGATCGAATTCCGCATGAAGTTCCACAAGCCTGTTGTGGTCGACATGTTCTGCTACCGCCGCTTCGGCCACAATGAGGGCGACGAGCCGGCCTTCACCCAGCCGATCATGTATCGCAACATCCGCATCCACAAGACGACGGTGCAGATCTATGGCGACCGGCTGATCGCCGAGGGCCACATCACGCAGGCCGAGCTCGACCAGCTGAAGGCCGACTGGCGGGCGCATCTGGAATCCGAGTGGGAAGTCGGCCAGCACTACAAGCCCAACAAGGCCGACTGGCTCGACGGCGCCTGGTCGGGCCTGCGCACGGCCGACAACCAGGACGAACAGCGGCGCGGCAAGACCGCCGTGCCGGTCAAGACGCTGAAGGAAATCGGCAAGAAGCTGACCGAGGTGCCGAAGGATTTCGAGGCGCACAAGACGATCATCCGCTTCCTCGAGAACCGTCGCCAGGCGATCGAATCCGGCGAAGGCATCGACTGGTCGACGGCCGAGGCGCTGGCTTTCGGCGCCATCCTGCTCGACGGCAATCCGATCCGCCTGTCGGGCCAGGATTCCGAACGCGGCACCTTTTCGCAGCGCCATTCCGTGCTTTACGACCAGCGCGACGAGACCCGCTATATCCCGCTCAACAATCTGTCGGCCGCACAGGCCGGCTACGAAGTCATCAACTCGATGCTGTCGGAAGAGGCGGTGCTGGGTTTCGAATATGGCTACAGCCTGGCCGAACCGAAGGCGCTGACTCTGTGGGAAGCGCAGTTTGGCGACTTCGCCAACGGCGCCCAGGTGGTGTTCGACCAGTTCATCTCGTCGGGCGAACGCAAGTGGCTCAGAATGTCGGGCCTCGTCTGCCTGCTGCCGCATGGCTATGAAGGCCAGGGTCCAGAGCATTCCTCGGCCCGCCTCGAGCGCTTCCTGCAGCTTTGCGCCGAAGACAACATGCAAGTGGCGAACTGCACGACGCCGGCTAACTACTTCCACATCCTGCGCCGGCAGCTGAAGCGCGACTTCCGCAAGCCGCTGATCCTGATGACGCCGAAGTCGCTGCTGCGCCACAAGCGGGCGGTGTCGACGCTGCCGGAAATTTCCGGCGAAAGCTCGTTCCACCGGCTTTTGTGGGACGATGCCCAGCTCTTGCCCAACCAGGCGATCAAGCTCACCAAGGATTCGAAGATCCGCCGCGTCGTGCTGTGCTCGGGCAAGGTCTATTACGACCTCTACGAGGAGCGCGAGAAGCGCGGCATCAACGACATCTATCTGCTGCGCGTCGAACAGCTCTATCCGTTCCCGGCCAAGGCGCTGATCACGGAACTGTCGCGTTTCCGCAATGCCGAGATGGTGTGGTGCCAGGAGGAGCCCAAGAACATGGGCGCCTGGTCGTTCATCGACCCGTATCTGGAATGGGTGCTGGCGCATATCGACGCCAAGCATCAGCGGGTGCGCTACACCGGCCGTCCGGCGGCCGCCTCGCCGGCGACCGGACTGATGTCGAAGCACCTTGCCCAGCTCGCCGCCTTGCTCGAAGACGCGCTCGGTGAATAGAACAGATCCGGACGAATAAACAGAACCGAAAGAAACGGACAGGCACAATGGCTACCGAAATCCGCGTTCCCACTCTCGGCGAATCCGTCACCGAAGCGACCGTCGGCAAATGGTTCAAGAAGGTCGGCGACACCATCGTCGCCGATGAGCCGCTGCTCGAGCTCGAGACCGACAAGGTGACGGTGGAGGTGCCTGCCGCCGTCGCCGGCACGCTGGGCGAGATCACCGTCAAGGAAGGTGAAACGGTCGGCGTTGGCGCGCTGCTGGGTTCGATTTCGGCGGGCGGGGCTGCCGCTCCGGCGACCAAGCCACAGGCGGTGTCGCAGGCCTCGTCGCCGGATGCGGCATCGACCGGCAAGCAGGCGGCGGCCGAAACCGCCAAGATCGCCGGCGACGCCGGCGCGGTCGAGCCGCGCAGCATGCCGCCGGCCCCGGCCGCGGCAAAACTGATCGCCGAGCACAATCTGGCGGTCGACCAGCTCTCCGGTTCGGGCAAGCGCGGCCAGGTGCTGAAGGGCGACGTGCTCGACGCGATCTCCAAGGGCGCGCCTTCGCAGCCGGCCGAGACACCCAAGGCAGCGCCGGCGCCGGTTGCGGTGCGTGCGCCGTCCTCGGGCGACGATGCGTCGCGCGAGGAGCGCGTGCGCATGACCAAGCTGCGCCAGACCATCGCGCGCCGCCTCAAGGAAGCGCAGTCGACCGCCGCCATGCTGACCACCTTCAACGAGGTCGACATGAGCGCGGTGATGGCGCTCAGGGCCAAGTACAAGGACGTGTTCGAGAAGAAGCATGGCGTGAAGCTCGGCTTTATGGGCTTCTTCACCAAGGCCGTCACCCACGCACTGAAGGAAATCCCCTCGGTCAACGCCGAGATCGACGCCACCGACATCATCTTCAAGAACTACGCCCATATCGGCGTCGCCGTCGGCACCGAAAAGGGCCTCGTCGTGCCGGTCGTGCGCGATGCCGACCAGATGTCGATCGCCGAGATCGAAAAGGAAATCGGCCGCCTGGGCATCGCCGCGCGCGATGGCAAGCTGTCGGTTGCGGATATGCAAGGCGGTACCTTCACCATCTCCAATGGCGGCGTTTACGGGTCGCTGATGTCGACGCCGATTCTCAACGCGCCGCAGTCGGGCATTCTGGGCATGCACAAGATCCAGGACCGGCCTGTGGTGGTCGGCGGCCAGATCGTCATCCGGCCGATGATGTATCTGGCGCTCAGCTACGATCACCGCATCGTCGACGGCAAGGAAGCGGTGACCTTCCTGGTGCGCGTCAAGGAAAGCCTGGAGGATCCGGAACGGCTGGTGCTCGATCTCTGACCGCCGGTCTGAGCGAGAGGGGAGTTCTATGAGGTACTTTCTGCAGGCGCTTTCCTCGGCTGCGTTGGCCGCAGGGTTTACCGCCTTCAGTCCTCAGGCCCAGGCGGACGAGGTACCGCCATCGCAGGACCTCCCTGTACTGGATTTCTATGCCGATTCGCTCGTGACGGCCCGCTCCATTGCGGCAGTCTGCGCGCCGCCGTCCTCACCTGCTCGCGACGACAAGGCCTGGGAGGAAGCGGCAGCGATCCTCGTTGCGTCGCTCTGGGCCGACGGCTTTCCCGCCGACTTCGTCAGGAGTGTCAAGGCGCGGCTCGATCACCCGCCGATCCCTGCGAAAATCGACTGCAATGACGGCAGTAAAATCGACGAACTTGCAGGGTCGGAGGATGAGGGGTGGGTTCAACTCATCAAGGGAATGCTGAAAGGCACGGGACTCCGGGCGATCGAAACGCCGGTTTCCGATGCCCAGTGGAAAGAGATCAAGGCAACGATCGAAGGTGATCTGCCGGCGCAGACAAAGCTGTTCGATTGCGTCGGCGCTGTCGGGTTCGGATTGTTGCCCACCTTGATCCATGACTGGAATGGCATGCTGATCGAAGTGGGGCAGAAGCTGGTCGCAGCCGGCCTGCCGCGCGACGAAGTGAGCGCGGAGCTGAACGCAGCCGACGCCAACCACCTCTGGCACAAACCGGATGCGGCGACGCTGGCCTCGCTGAGACGGAGCTGCAAGGAGGACAAGAGCTGGTACGAAAGGCTTGCAACGATGAGCTATGCCGGCATCAGCGTAGAGGTGGACAAACGCCTGCCCGCCCGTTCGACGTCAGAGACGGGAGACCAGTAGGCATGGCCCTGAGCACGGCTGCGTCGGAGTGCCGGCGGGGTGGCGATGTCGCCCAGGCATTGGCGCCCCGAACGCGATGACGATACGTGTCGGCGGTTCGCTGGTTTCCTTCGCGGTCGGCCTCGGGTGGCCTCTGGCTGCCGTAGCCGGCTGCCCGATCGAGCTTGCCGTCTATGGCGAGGCCCAAAGCGGCAGCGAGATCGACTTTACCCCGACCGGCACCTCGGCGACGGTGACCAACAGCTTCCGGATGATCCTCGACAACAATGTGGTGCTGAACGGCATCGTCATGTGGAACGAGGGTGTGTCGCGGCCGAACGGCGTGCTGATGTACAAATGCCCGGAGGGCGACGTCACCGGCGAGGAGCTTGCCGCCTGCACGTCCTGGCACGGTGTCATCTACACGTCGGATGACAAGGGCAGCATCGGGCTGCTGCCGGCAGAAGGCGTCGAAGCGCCGAAGACGCTGATCCTGCCTGATCTTGGTCAGTCGCTGCGCCAATCCTCAGCCTATGGCGGCAGCGGGTTTTCGAAAGTGCCGTGGGATGTGTTTGCCTTGAAGGGATGCCAGGAATGAGCCGGTCGCAAAAGGTACTGCTGGTCACCGGTGGCAGTCGCGGCATCGGCGCCGCGATCTGCCGGCTCGGCTCGAAGGCCGGCTATCGCGTCGCGGTCAACTACGCTGCGAATCAGGACGCCGCCGAGGCGCTGGTCGCCGAGATCCAGGCCGCCGGCGGCGAGGCTTTTGCGGTCAAGGGCGATGTCGGCAGCGAGGCCGATATCGTTGCCATGTTCGGCGCCGTCGACCGCGCCTATGGCCGGCTCGATGCCTTCGTCAACAATGCCGGTATCGTCGACGTCAAGGCGCGCGTCGACGAGATGGACGTTTCGCGGCTGGAGCGCATGATGCGCATCAATGTCGTCGGTTCGTTCCTGTGCGCCCGCGAGGCGGTCAAGCGCATGTCGACCCGCCACGGTGGCTCGGGCGGATCGATCGTCAACATCTCATCGGCGGCGGCGGTGCTTGGCGCCGCGGACAACTATGTCGACTATGCAGCGTCCAAGGGCGCCATCGACACCTTTACCATCGGGCTTGCCCGCGAGGTGGCGTTGGAAGGCATCCGCGTCAACGCGGTTCGGCCGGGCATCATCGACACGGAGATTCATGCTTCCGGCGGACAGCCGGACCGGGTGACACTGATCCAGGACACCCTTCCGATGAAAAGAGCCGGCACAGCGGATGAAGTCGCGGGTGCGGTTCTCTATCTTCTATCCGACGCGGCGTCCTATACGACGGGCGCCATCCTGAATGTAAGCGGCGGCCGCTGAGCCCCAGTTAGGAAGGACAGTATCATGGCTTATGACGTCGTTATCATCGGATCGGGACCGGGCGGCTATGTCTGCGCCATCAAAGCGGCGCAACTCGGGCTGAAGACGGCGGTGGTCGAAAAGAACGCGACCTTCGGCGGCACCTGCCTCAACATCGGCTGCATTCCGTCCAAGGCGCTGCTCCACGCCTCCGAGATGTTCGCCGAGGCCGGCCATTCCTTCGACACGCTCGGCGTCGAGATATCAGCGCCGAAATTGAACCTGAAGAAGATGATGGCGCACAAGGACGCGACGGTGGCGTCGAACGTCAATGGCGTCGCCTTCCTGTTCAAGAAGAACAAGATCGATAGCTTTCGCGGCACTGGCAAGGTGGTTGCGGCCGGCAAGGTCTCGGTCACCGGCGAGGATGGCAAGGTCGAGGAGATCGAGACCAAGAACATCGTCATCGCCACCGGTTCGGATGTCGCCGGCATTCCGGGCGTCAAGGTCGATATCGACGAGAAGGTGATCGTGTCGTCGACCGGCGCGCTGTCGCTGGACAAAGTGCCTGGTCATCTGGTGGTGGTCGGCGGCGGTGTCATCGGCCTCGAGCTCGGCTCTGTCTGGGCGCGGCTTGGCGCCAAGGTCACCGTCGTCGAATTCCTCGACACCATCCTGGGCGGCATGGACGGCGAGGTCTCCAAGCAGTTCCAGCGGCTGCTGTCGAAACAGGGTTTCGAGTTCAAGCTCGGCGCCAAGGTCACCGGCGTCGCCAAGGCCAAGAAGGGCGCGACCGTCACCTTCGAGCCGGTCAAGGGCGGCACCGCCGAGACCATCGAGGCGGACGCGGTGCTGATCGCCACCGGGCGCCGCGCCTATGCCGACAGCCTCGGGCTGAAGGAGGCCGGCGTTGAGGTCGACGAGCGCGGCCAGGTCAAGACCGACGGGCATCTGCGGACCAACGTCCCCGGCATCTACGCCATCGGCGATGTCATCGCCGGGCCGATGCTGGCGCACAAGGCCGAGGACGAGGGCGTGGCGGTGGCGGAAACCATTGCCGGCCAGGCTGGCCACGTGAACTATGACGTCATTCCGAGCGTCGTCTACACCAGTCCGGAAATTGCCTCGGTCGGCAAGACCGAGGAAGAGCTGAAGAAGGCCGGCATGGAGTACAAGGCGGGAAAATTCCCGTTCAGCGCCAATGGCCGGGCGCGCGCCATGCTGCACACTGACGGCTTCGTCAAGATTCTCGCCGACAAGGCCAGCGACCGCGTGCTCGGCGTTCATATCGTCGGCTTCGGCGCCGGCGAGATGATCCACGAGGCGGCGGTGCTGATGGAATTCGGCGGTTCCTCGGAAGATCTCGCTCGCACCTGCCATGCGCATCCAACGATGTCGGAAGCGGTCAAGGAGGCGGCGCTGGCGACCTTCTTCAAGCCGATCCACATCTAACGTCGTCATCCCAGGGCGGAGCAGGAGCGCAGCTCCGTCGCGGAGACCCTGGGATCCATGCCGCGACATCAGAGCGCTGCAGCGGTGCAGATATTTCTGTTCGGCTGCGTTCTTCGGCTGACCTCGCGGCATGGATCCTCGGGTCAAGCCCGAGGATGACGAACGTGTGGCGACACCACCCAAAGCAAAACGGCCCGCTTTTCAGCGGGCCGTTCGTATTTGATATCAAGCCGACCCGTTGGCCGATCAGTTGGCCGGTGCGGCAGGAGCCGGTGCTGGCGCTGGAGCCGGCGCAGGCGCCGGGGCAGGTTCTGCAGGGGCAGGCGCCGCCGGAGCGGGTGCAGCCGGAGCTGGTTCGGCTGGCTTCATCGGTTCCGCAGGAGCCGGCGCAGGCGCCGGCGTGCTGGCCGCAGGCGGCTCGGCAGTTGCCGGATGCTCACCGCCGCTTCTTCCGAAAACATAATACGCGACAACCGCCAGAATAACGACGACCAGCGCAATCAGCCAGGTGCTACCGCCGCCACCGCCGCTTGGGCGTGGGGCGTTGGTGGACGAATTGAACGGGTCGTTTGGATTCGGTGTGTTCGCCATAAAAGTGTCCTCCGTGGATGAAAAATATCAATCAACACGACTCAACGCGCAATCGTTGAACAGGTTTCACGCTAGTCGAGGAAAACGCCGAAAACACGACGCCCGGACTATGCGACTCAGTTGACAGCGGTGACAGTATAGCCGGCTTTGCGGAAATCCTCGACCAGGCCCTCGGGACCGGGAAGGTGGAGGGCGCCGACCGCCATGAACGCATTGCCCCTGGCCAGGATCGGCTCGGCGTGCTCGACCATCACCTTGTTGCGGCTGGTGATCATGGTTTCCTCGAACGCCGCATAACCCGCGGGGTCGTCCTGCTGATCGGGCATGGCGGCGCGGAACAGCGGCCAGAACATGCCGGTGTCGCCGCGCTGGTAGAGAACAATCATGGTTTCGTTGATGTCGTTGACCTTGTCGCCCAGCTTCAGCGTGTCGACCAGACCCTTCATGTGAAAGGCGAGCGGCAACGAGGCCATGGCGCGCAGCTGGCTGGCAGCCGTTTCCAAGCCTTCCACCGGCTTGCCGGCGGCCTTGGCACCTTCCGCCAGCTTGACGTCGAGCACCGGGGCGCCGCCGGACTGGCGGGCCAGTTCGCAAGCCGGAAGCGCCATCATGGCCGAGAGCATCCACGGCTTCATCTTGGCAACGGTTGCCGGCGGGATGCCGCGCGCGTCGAGGGCGGCATTCATGGCCGCCGCATCGTCGGGCGACAGCAATGACGACAGCGTCGTAGAGTCGGTGAACATCATCAGGTCCGGCTCCTTGAGCATAGCCGCCATCATCTGCTGCTTGTCGAGCACGTCGGTGGTTTCGATGACGATGGTGGCGGCGGCGTCATAGGCCTTCTGTGCAGCCGGCGGCAGCGCGGTGACGCGCGGGTCGGTCATGTGCATGGTGCCGAACAGGAAGGACGGTTTTTCGCCCGGCTTTTCCAGCTTCCACAGCAGGCCCTTGCCGTTGGGCGTGGCCACGGCTTCCGCTTCGATCTTCTGGTAGGCCGCCAGATCGCTCTTCTGCAAGGCAGACAGCATGTCGGCGCCGGTGCAGGTCGGGATCTCGGCATGCGCCCTGCCGCCCGCGAACAGCAAGACGGCGAGGAACGACAGGAAAAACAGGACATTGAGTGCGATAAGCAGCTTCAGCGATACGGAAGCTGCACGGTCGGCGATGGCGATGACGCGTTTCATGGCCCTTTCCTAAGACCGAAAAGCGGCAAAACGGTTAACCGGCACTGCAAAATTGAAGCTTCATGCCCTTGGATGGGCTGATTCGTAGATTTCGAGCAGCCTGGCGGTGTCGACGCCGGTGTAGATCTGCGTCGTCGACAGGCTGGCGTGGCCAAGCAGCTCCTGGATGGTGCGCAAATCGCCGCCGCGGCCGAGCAGATGCGTGGCGAAGGAATGGCGCAGCGCGTGCGGCGTCGCTGTATCGGGCAGGTTGAGCGCCGAGCGCAGTTTGGCCATGTCGCGCTGGACGATGGCCGGGTTGAGCGGGCCGCCGCGCGCGCCGCGAAACAAAAGGCCCTTCGGGTCGAGGTGATAGGGGCACAGCCGGCGGTATTCGGCGATCGCCCGCAGCGCCACCGGCAGCACCGGCACCAGCCGGGTCTTGCCGCCCTTGCCGGTGACGCGCAGCACGGTGTCGGTCGCCAATGCCAGATCGGCGCCGGCGAGGCCGAGCGCCTCGGAAATGCGCAGGCCGGAGCCGTAGAGCAGTGTCAGCACGGCGGCGTTGCGGGCTGCGATCCATGGCTCTTCCGCCAGTTGGCCTTCGACGGAAACGATATGCTTTGCATCGCTTGCGGTCAGCGGCTTGGGCAGCGATTTGGGCTGGCGCGGCGCGCGCAGCGCGGCAGCACCCGCCGCATTGACGAGGCCGCGCCGTTCGAGGAACCGCAACAGCGAGCGGATACCTGCCAGCCCGCGGCCAAGCGTGCGGGCGCCGGCGCCGGCGTTGCGGCGGGCGGCGAGGAAACCGCGCAGATCGGCCGGGCGCAGATTGGCGATGTCCGAGATGCCGGGCGAGCCGCCACAATGGCCGGTAAGGAAATGCAGGAACTGGCGCGTGTCGCGCTCATAGGCTTCGACGGTTTGCGGCGACAGCCGGCGTTCGCGCGCCAGCATCTTCAGCCAGCTTTCACGCGCCGCCTGGAGGTCGGGTTTTGCCGGGATGAGGAATTCCTGCATGGCGTGCTTCCAATCTTTGTTTCATGCATGTCGTTGTCCCCAAAACCGGAGCCACTTTTGGGCGACATGCATTTGTCTTTATGCATGTCGTCATCCCAAAACCGGGAGCCACTTTTGGGCGACATGCATTTGTCTTTATGCATGTCGTCATCCCAAAACCGGGAGCCACTTTTGGGCGACATGCATTGGCAACCATTTTCCGGCAGCCGGGTTAGGAAGCGGTGAAGAGCACGTCATTGAAATGACAATCGGGGAGCGTTAGAGCAAAGCCAAAGGATGTCGCGCCATGAGCAAGCCCCAGAACCCCGTCCAGATGGCCGTGATCGGCGCCGCCCACGGCATCAAGGGCGAATTGCGGGTGAAGACCTTCACCGGTGAGCCGCTGGCGCTGGCCGATTATGGGCCGCTCTATGCCAGGGACGGCCGCGCCTTCCAGATCATCGACATCAGACCCGCCAACACCGTCGTCGTGGTCCGCTTCAAGGGTGTTGCCGACCGCAACGCCGCCGAGGCGCTCGCCGGCACCGAGCTGTTCGTCGACCGGTCGGTGCTGCCCGACGACGGCGAAGAGGACGAATTCTACCATGCCGACTTGGTCGGGCTGGAGGTCCGCGACGACACCGGCGCTGCCATCGGCAAGGTTGTCGCCGTGCACAATTTCGGCGGCGGCGACATTCTCGATGTGACATTGGGCGGGCGCAAGGGCGTGCTGATCCCGTTCACGCAGGCCGCCGTACCGCAAGTGTCGATCGCCGAGGGTTTTGTCCGCGTCGACCCGGCGGCAGCCGGGCTTGTCGAGGACGAGGATGGCGATGGCCCTCGCGAAGAAGACTTCGACCCGAAGGGCAGGCCGCGTGGACCGAGCGATGCCGGGGGCAACCGGTGACGTTCAAGGCCTCGGTGCTGACGCTCTATCCCGAGATGTTTCCCGGCGCGCTTGGCTTGTCGCTGGCCGGCCGGGCGCTGGAGGCCGGCACATGGTCGCTGGAAGCGATCCAGATCCGCGACTTCGCCACCGACCGCCACCGCACCGTCGACGACACGCCGGCCGGCGGCGGCGCCGGCATGGTGATGCGCGCCGACGTTTTGGCCAAGGCCGTCGACCATGCTTCGCCAGAGGGCGACGCGCGGCCGCGCCTGCTGATGAGCCCGCGCGGCAAACCGCTAACGCAGGCCCGCGTGCGCGAACTGGCGGCCGGGCCGGGCGCGGTCATCGTCTGCGGCCGCTTCGAGGGCGTCGACCAGCGGCTGATCGAGGCGCGCAGCCTGGAAGAGGTTTCGATCGGCGATTTCATTCTCTCTGGCGGTGAGCCGGCGGCGCTCGTGCTGCTCGACGCGGTGGTGCGGCTGTTGCCCGGGGTGATGGGCAATGCGGTGTCGGGCGAGGAAGAGAGTTTCGAGAACGGCCTGCTCGAACACCCGCACTACACCCGGCCACAGGAATTCGAGGGGCGCGAGATTCCCGAGGTGCTGATATCAGGCAACCACAAGAAGATCGCCGCATGGCGGCGGGCGGCGTCCGAGGCGCTGACGAAGGAGCGGCGGCCGGACCTGCCCGGCACTCAGCCCTTGCTGAAGTAGTAGAAGGTGAGAAACAGGCCGACCGCGACGACGAAGCCGCGCACCAAATTCTGCGGCACGCGCTTGGCGATCCAGACGCCGGCATAGCCGCCGAGTGCGCCGCCCGGGATCATGATGATGGCTTGCGGCCAGGCGACGACGCCGCCCGAGACGAAGACGACGATCGCGACCGCGGCGACGACTATGGCCAGCATGTTCTTCAGCGCGTTCAGCCGATGGTAGTCGCCGGCCTGCGTCAGGCCGAGCGTCGCCAGCATCATGACGCCCATGCCGGCGCCGAAGAAGCCGCCATAGATGGCGGTGAGAAACTGTGCCAGGGAACCGGCCAGCGACCCAACGGCCGCTTCATGCCCCGGTTTTGGCGCCGGCTTCAACCACGGCCCGGCGGCGAACAATGCGGTTGCGCCTAACAGCAGCCACGGCACCAGAACGCGAAACGACGGATTGTCGAGCGCCAGCAGGATCAGCGCGCCGACCAGCGCGCCGACCGCCGAGATCAGGCAGAGCAGCAGCGCGCCGCGCCAGAAATGCCGGATGTCGGCTGAGTAGGCCAGCGTCGAGGTGATATAGCCTGGAAATTGCGTCACCGAGGAGGTGGCGTTGGCGACGATCGGCGGCAGGCCGACCAATGTCATGGCGCCGAAGGTGATGAATGTGCCGCCACCGGCGACCGCATTGGCGGTGCCTGACAGAAAGCCCGCGAGGAAAAGCAGGATGGCGTCGAAGATAGACATGGAAATGCCGCCGCAGAAAACTGTGCTGCGCCCGGCTTAGGAAGCTTGTAAGACGGACGCAACCCGGCACCGGAAGGTTATGATGGTGCCATGCGACCAAAAAAGACTCGGGATCGGGCGTGACAAAGCGTCGAAATAGCTGTATGTGCCCGCCGAACCGGAAGAACAATCTACCGGACCCGTCAACAATGACGGTGTAGTCGCCCCTGCCCGATGTCTTGGACACCCTGTGTCCTGGGACAAAGGGCATAGCCGAGCGGTCAGTGGAACTGCAAGGCGAGTGTCGGACGCTCTGACTGTCGGAAGAACAAGAAGTGGATTTTTGAGATGGATATTCTCCGTCAGCTCGAGGCCGAACAGGCCGCCAAGATCGAAGCCAAGCGCAAGCTTCCCGAATTCCAGCCCGGTGACACCGTGCGCGTCCAGGTCCGCGTGACCGAAGGCACCCGCACCCGCGTCCAGGCCTATGAGGGCGTCGTCATCGCCCGCGCCGGCTCCGGCTTCCAGGAAAATTTCACCGTCCGCAAGATCTCCTACGGCGAAGGCGTCGAGCGCGTGTTCCCGGTCTACTCGCCGATGGTCGAAGGCGTCGAGATCGTTCGCCGCGGCAAGGTGCGTCGCGCCAAGCTCTACTATCTGCGCGATCGTCGCGGCAAGTCGGCCCGTATCTCGGAAAACACCGGCGTGCGCGCCCGCAAGCTGAACGATGAGGAGCGCGATGCGCTGAACGCCGAAAAGGCCCGCATCGAGGCCGAGAAGGTGGCAGCCGCCGAGGCTCTGGCCGTCGAGAAGGCCGCCCAGGACGCCGCCGAGAAGAAGGCCGCCGACGAGGCAGCCAAGGCCGCGGAAGCCGCGACCGCCGAATAAGGTTTTCGACAAGCATGGTTTTAAAAGGCGGCTTCGGCCGCCTTTTTTCGTTTTGGGCGTTTCATGTCCTGGTAGAAAATCCGCGGTTGACTCAATTTACATCGTGTACTAAATAATCGTGCACAATATAAATGGAGACACGAGATGACCGCATTGTATTCCACTCAAGCTCGGGCCGTCGGCGGCCGCGCCGGCCATGTCCAGAGCGGCGATGGCCTGCTCAGCCTCGACCTTGCCATGCCGAAGGAACTGGGCGGCAAGGGTGGCGCCACCAATCCCGAACAGCTTTTCGCCGCCGGCTATGCCGCTTGCTTCGAAAGCGCCATGCGCTTCATCGCCGGCAAGCAGAAACTTCCGCTGCAGGACGCCTCGGTGACGGCCAATGTCAGCCTGCATCCCAATGGCCAGGGCGGTTTCCTGCTCGGCGTTTCGCTCGCGGCCGAGACGAAAGGTCTTGATCAGGCGGCAGCAGAGGCGCTTGTATCGGCGGCGCATCAGGTTTGCCCCTATTCCAACGCCATCAAGGGCAACATCGAGGTGGCGCTTTCGGCAATGGCGCTTCCGGCAAAGGCAGCATGACCACCAGAACGACCCCTTCGCCCCTGGACGTCCCGGCGGATTTCGCCGGGATACCGAAGCTCGAGCAGCATCTCTGCTTCGCGCTCTATTCGGCGAGCGGGCTGATGACACGGCTCTACCGGCCGCTGCTCGAGCCGCTCGGCCTGACCTACCCGCAATATCTGACCATGCTGGCGCTGTGGGAGCATGCACCGCGCACCGTCGGCGAACTCGGTGATGCCTTGGGGCTCGATTCGGCAACGTTGACGCCGCTGCTCAAGCGCCTCGAAGCCAACGGCCTGGTCACACGCCGGCGCGATGCCGCCGACGAACGCCGGGTGCTGGTCGAACCGACGCATCAGGGCCAAGCACTGCGCGAGGGCGCCAAGGCGGTATCGGCCGCGATGCGTTGCCATTCGGTGCTCGATGGCGACGAGCTGAAATCCCTGCATCACTCCCTGACCCGGCTGATCGACGGTTTGCGGGAAGCGGGCGCCGATTGACGGGAGACCGCAAGGATCGTCCTGGAATTCCCGGATTGAAGGCACTGGAATCCGTTTTCGCGTCAGCTGACGCAGTGGACCGTCTTGCATGGCGCTTGCGGAAAGCTAAAGTCGGCGCCGGATTTCCTGCAAGCCCGGCCCCTGTCCGGGCCATTCAATTTCCGGGAGTGTGTCATGACCAAATCGAAACTGCTGCTGGCCGGCCTGCTTGCCCTCATCCTGGCGCCCGTCGCCGCATTCGCGCAGGCGCTGCCCGATCTCGGCGGCAAGAAGGTGGTGGTGGTGACCGAAAACGCCTATCCGCCGCTGCAGTTCATCGATGCCAAGACGGGAAAACAGATCGGCTGGGAATATGACGCGATGAACGAGATCGCCAAGCGGCTGAACTTCACCGTCGAGTACCAGAACACCTCCTGGGACGCGATGATCCAGGCGGTTTCCGACAACCAGTACAACATCGGCATGACCGGCATCACCATCAAGGACGACCGCAAGCAGAAGGTCGATTTCTCCGACCCCTATATGCGCTCGGAACAGTTCATGCTGGTGCGCGGCGACGAAAGCCGCTTCACCGACGCCAAAACCTTCGGCGCCTTCAAGGACGGACTGATCGGCGCCCAGGCCGGCACGACGCCCTTCTACACCGCCGTCTACAGCGTGCTCGACGGCAATGAGCAGAACCCGCGCATCAAACTGTTCGAGACTTTTGGCGCCACGGTGCAGGCGCTGAAGTCCGGCGACGTCGATGTCGTGTTGACAGACGGCACCGCGGGCAAGGGCTATGTCGACGCTTCCGAGGGCAAGCTGAAGCTGATCGGCGGGCCGCTCGGCACCGAGGATTTCGGGTTTATCTTCCCGAAGGGTTCCGATCTGGTGAAGCCGGTCAACGCAGCAATCGCGGTGCTGAAAGCGGACGGGACCTTCGACACGCTCAACAAGAAATGGTTCCTTGATTACAAGATGGGGCAGTAGTTCGTCTTGGTGCGCGCGTGGGGTGATGCTAGCGCGCTGACCCTGCGCTTGAACACCCTCCTCTGTCCTGCCGGACATCTCCCCCTCAAGGGGGGAGATCGGATGTCGCATTGGCTTTCGCTAATTTCCAACGCCAAAAAATGGGCGACGAGGTTGAAGCTGCCAATCTCCCCCCTGGAGGGGGAGATGTCCGACAGGACAGAGGGGGGTGGCCTGGCGCGTCGCGACGTTTGCTTGGCAAGCATCGCCTGATGACAGCGCCCTCATCCTCCACCTCAAAATCCGACTTCCCTTGGTGGCTCGTCGTGGCCGTGGCCATCGCGGTTGCGGTGGCCGTCTTCGTCGCGACCAGCAACCTCTACGCCCAGGTTTTTGCCACCGTCGCCAAGGGCATCGGCATCACCGTCTTCGTCACCGTGGTTGCCTTCGTGCTGGCGTCCGCCATCGGACTGGGCATTTCGCTGATGGGGCTGTCGGGCTCGCGCTGGCTACGCCAGGTCGCCCGCTTCTATGTCGAGATCATCCGCGGCGTGCCGATCCTGGTGCTGTTGTTCTGGATCGCCTTCGTTGGCGCGCCGGCCTTTGTCGCGGGCTGGAACGCGCTGACCGCGCCGCTGCAGAATGCCGGCCTGCTGGGCGAATTGCTGGTGCGCGACGTGTCGCTCTTGTGGCGCGCCATCATGGCACTGACCATCGGCTACTCGGCCTTCATATCGGAGGTTTTTCGCGCCGGCATCCAGGCCGTCGAGAAAGGCCAGATCGAGGCGGCGAAGGCGCTGGGCCTGACGCGGGCGCAACGTTTCCGGCTGATCGTGTTTCCGCAGGCGATCCGCACCATCCTGCCGCCGCTCGGCAATGATTTCGTCGCTCTGGTCAAGGATTCCTCGCTGGTCTCGGTGCTCGGCGTCGCCGACATCACGCAGATGGGCAAGGTCTACGCCGCCGGCTCGTTCCGCTTCTTCGAGACCTATTCGATCGTCGCCTATGTCTATCTCATCCTGACCGTCGGCCTGTCGCTGGCTTTGCGGGCGCTGGAACGGCGGTTGCGCCGCCAGCACGAGGAATAGTTTTTGGACCAAGACAGCGGTATCTTGCTTTTATGCATGTCGTTGTCCCAAAACCGCTGCGCACTTTTGGGCGATATGCATTAGCTGGGAGAAGCACGACCTATGATCGTCGACAAAGCCAATGCGGCGCTGGATTCCGTCTACACGGCCGATACGCCGGAAGCGCTGGCCGAGGCCTATGCCGCATGGGCTGCGACCTATGACAGCGAGACCGCGTCGCTCGGTTATTTGCTGCCTTTCCTGATCACCGCCTGGGTGGCGCGCCATGTGCCGGCGGGCGAAGGGCCGCTGCTCGATGCCGGCTGCGGCACCGGCCTGTCGGGACCGTCGCTGAAGGCGCTCGGCTACAACGATATTGCCGGGCTCGATCTCTCCGACGACATGCTGAAAATCGCCGGCAGCCGCAATGCCTACAGCGAGCTCAAACAGGCGATGCTGGGCGGACCGCTGCCATGGCCGGATGACCATTTCCGCGCCTTCTTCTCAACCGGCGTTTTCACCATCAGCCATGCGCCGGCGTCGGGCCTGCATGAGCTGGTGCGCATCACCCGGAAAGGCGGCCACGCCATCTTCACCGTGCGCGACCAGGTTTTTGCGAACGGCGGGTTCCAGGCTGTTTTCGACGAACTGGAGCAGGCGAAAAAATGGCGGCCGGTCGAGCAGACCCCGTGGTTCCGGTGCTACGCGATCGCCGAGCCCGACGCGCTGGTGAAGACTTTTGTCTTCGAGGTAGTTTGAGGGACGCATCTTCCTTCTCCCCCAAGGGGAGAAGGAAAGAGCCGCGCCGCACGCCGCAATTGCCGAAAAGCCAAAACATTGATATGAGCCACGCCATGGAAGAGCTTTTTGGCGATCCGGCCTATAAGGGGTTCGTGCTGCAGGACAGAAAACGCCTGCCGTCGCGTTTCTCCGCGCGCGTGACCGGCGCACTGACCAGCCGACTTACCTAGACCGACCTGTCCAGGTCGTTTAGCCGGACTGATGATCCGGCATCTGCTCTTTCCCATTCTCATATCGACGGATTTACGCACATGAGCGCACCGCGCACCCTCTACGACAAGATTTTCGATGACCACGTCGTCGACCGACAGGACGACGGCACCTGCCTGCTCTACATCGACCGCCACCTCGTCCATGAAGTGACCAGCCCGCAGGCCTTCGAAGGCCTGCGCCTGAGCGGCCGCAAGGTCCGGCATCCGGAAAAGACGCTGGCCGTGGTCGATCACAATGTCTCGACCTCGCCCGAGCGCAAGTTCGGCATCAAGAACGAGGAAAGCCGTATCCAGGTCGAGGCGCTGGCCAAGAACGCCAAGGATTTCGGCGTCGAATATTACTCCGAGAACGATATCCGCCAGGGCATCGTCCACATCATCGGCCCGGAGCAGGGTTTTACGCTGCCCGGCATGACCATCGTCTGCGGTGACAGCCACACGTCGACGCATGGCGCTTTCGGCGCGCTGGCGCACGGCATCGGCACGTCCGAGGTCGAGCATGTGCTGGCAACGCAGACGCTGATCCAGCGCAAGGCCAAGAACATGCTGGTGCGTGTCGACGGCCAGTTGCCGGATGGCGTCACCGCCAAGGACATCATCCTCGCCATCATCGGCGAGATCGGCACCGCCGGCGGCACCGGCTATGTCATCGAATATGCCGGCGAGGCGATCCGTGCGCTGTCGATGGAAGGCCGCATGACGATCTGCAACATGTCGATCGAGGGCGGCGCGCGCGCCGGCCTGATCGCCGCCGACGAGACGACCTTCGCCTATGTCAAGGACAAGCCGCGCGCCCCGAAGGGCGCGGCCTGGGATGCGGCACTCGAATACTGGAAGACGCTGCAATCCGACGAGGGCGCGCATTTCGACAAGGTGATCGTGCTCGATGCGGCCAAGCTGCCGCCGATCGTCTCCTGGGGCTCCTCGCCCGAGGATGTCGTGTCGGTGCAAGGCATCGTGCCGAACCCGGACGACATCAGCGATGAAAACAAGCGCACCTCCAAGCAGCGCGCGCTCGACTATATGGGTCTGACGCCGGGCACCAGGATCACCGACATCACGCTCGACCGCGTCTTCATCGGTTCCTGCACCAATGGCCGCATCGAGGACCTGCGCGCCGTCGCCAAGGTGGTCGAAGGCAAGACGGTCAGCCCGCATGTCGATGCGATGATCGTGCCGGGCTCCGGCCTGGTCAAGGAACAGGCGGAAGCCGAAGGCCTCGACAAGATCTTCGTCGCCGCCGGCTTCGACTGGCGCGAGCCGGGCTGCTCGATGTGCCTTGCCATGAATGACGACCGGCTGAAGCCGCATGAACGCTGCGCCTCGACCTCGAACCGCAATTTCGAAGGCCGGCAAGGCTTCAAGGGCCGCACCCATCTGGTGTCGCCGGCGATGGCGGCGGCGGCGGCGATCGCCGGCCACTTCGTCGACATCCGCGAGTGGAAATAGCGCGCGGCTTCCAGCTGCGAATGCATGCCAGACCCCGGACCGCTTGCGGCTCCGGGGTCTTTTTTCATTCGCCCCGTCCGCATATTCCCTTTCGCTTAACCGCTTGTTTGGGCTTGCGCTCTAAGGTCTTCCCTGACGTAAGCGAGGGGAAGTCACAGTCCTTTGGACACCGGCCTGTTCATAGCGCTGCTCAATCCGACGATCGCGCTGGCACTCGGCGCGGCCTTCCTCGTGCTATGGTCCTATCAGCGCCACCGCCCCTATCTCGCCGTGCTGGCGATCAGCTACAGTGTCTCGGCGCCCGGCTTCCTGCTGCAGTATTTCACCTTGCCCATCGGCATGCAGCTGACCAAGGTGGCGTCGAACATCTGCTTCACAATTGCCGGCTGCTGCCTGTCCAGCGCCATCGTCCACCGCTATGGCCGCAAGGTGCCCTATGTGGGGATCGGCGTGCTGGCCGGCGGCGGCCTGGCGTCGTTGTGCTGGTTCCTGTTTGTCGCGCCGGATCTCACCTGGCGCATCCTGGCGATGAATTTCGCCTTCGGTGGGCTCAGTCTCCTGGTCGCCGCCGAACTGCGGCCGGTGCGCCGCAACGGCCCGACCGAAAAAATCCTCTTCGTTCTGTCGCTGCTGTCGGGCCTGAACTTCTTCGTGCGCACCCTTGTCGTCGTCATCGCGCACGGACCCTTCACCAGCTATGACGGGTTCTATGGCTCGTCCTACTGGACGACGGCGCTGCTGTCGCACGCGCTGCTGTCGCTGCTCATTGCGCTCTGCCTGTTCTCCGCCGCCGCACTTGACGTGATGAAAGTGCTGAAGACCGAGACCTATACCGACCCGCTTTCGGGTCTTCTCAATCGCCGTGGCTTCGAGGAGCGGGGCATGCTGCTACTGCGGCACTGCGCCACGGCCCGCTTCCCGGTCGCATTGGTGCTGGCCGACCTCGATCATTTCAAGGCGCTCAACGACGTGCACGGGCATGCGGCGGGCGACCGCGTGATTGCCGACTTCGCCGCCAAGCTTCGGTTGGGCGCCGGGTCGCGCGGCGTTGCCGGGCGTATCGGCGGCGAGGAATTCGCCGTGCTGCTGCCCCTCAGCGATCTCGCCGCCGCGCGGCTGTTCGCCGAAGCCGTGCGTACACTCTATTCGGCCGGCCACGTCGACGGGCTTCCTGCCGGCACGAAGGTGACAGCCAGCTTCGGCGTGGCGGCGCGTAGCGGCGACGAGGCACTGGAGCCGCTGATGCGTCGTGCCGACGACGCGCTCTACAAGGCCAAGAAGAACGGCCGCGACAGCGTGCGCCTGTCTTACGAGCGCCCGGAAACGGTGTTCGTGGCGGAGCCTCTAAGGACCGGCTGATCCTGCCTGGCCGGGCCAGCGTTAACGTCTTCTTCGCCCGTCAATGCTTAGCTGTCGGCGCGGGTTCGATAAGACTATGAGTGGCGCCAATTTCATCCTGCTGATAAATGTGTCGGTTGCCGGCCTGCTGGCGGCATCCTTCATGGCGGTCGCGTTGCACGAGGGCGGCCGTGCGTCGCCGCGCTGGCTGGCGTTCGGCTATCTCCTGGGCATGGTGTATTTCGCCATCGAATTCAGCATTCCCGCCTTCGACAATGCGCGACCGGTGGTCGTTGCCGCCTTCGCGGTGTTTCTTGGCGCCACCATCGCCTTCAATGGCGGGCTGGCGCACAAATACGGCGTGGCACCGCCATGGACGCCGATGCTGTTCTTCCTCGTCGCCACCTCTGTCGCGGTGTATTTCGTCCAGAACCTGCCGCGCCAGTCGCTGGTCCGCATGATGGCCTACCAGCTTCCCTATGCGGTCATGCAGTTCATTGGTCTCGCCATCGTCTGGTCGTCGAGGCAAAGGCCCGCCCGTCTCGACCGCATCCTGATGGCGGTGCTTGCGGCCAGCGGGGTGCAGTTTGCCTCAAAGCCGTTCATCGCGCATGCGCTCGGCGGCTGGGGCGCCAACCCGCAGGTCTATCTGCAAAGCAGCTACGCGCTGGTGTCGCAGTCGCTCGGCACCGTCTTTGGCCTGGCGCTGGCGCTGCTGATGCTGGCCATCCTGGTTCGCGACCTGCTCGCCGAGGTGACGTCGAAGTCGGAGACGGACACGCTCTCGCGGCTGCTCAACCGCGGCGGCTTCACCCACCGCGCGGAGCTGGCGGTGCTTGGCGCGGTGCGGCAAGGCGTGCCGGTCGCGCTGGTCATCGCCGACCTCGATCACTTCAAGAGCGTCAACGACAGTTTCGGCCATGCATCCGGCGACCGCGTGATCGAGACCTTTGCCGGTTTCCTGCGCGAGGCCGCCGCCGGCCACCATGTCTCCGGCCGCATTGGCGGCGAAGAGTTCGCCATCATCCTGCCGGGAACCAACCTTGCCGCCGCCCGGCTGTTCGCCGAGGGCACACGCAGTGCTTTCAGCGCGCTGCCCATCGACGGCCTGCCGGCGGACAATCGCTGTACGGCGAGCTTCGGCGTCGCCGAACTTCATCCGAGCGAAGCTTTTGCCGATCTGATGCGGCGCGCCGACCAGGCACTCTATCAGGCGAAGAATGCCGGGCGCGATTGCGTGCGTGTTTCCGCCGGGCCGGACGGCAACTGGTCGTCAGCCGGGATCGAAGCTGAAGCGCGCCGCGTTTGAACGGTGCGCGACGACATGCATTAGCGGCAAGGGCTGAGCTCGGGCATCTCGCCGTCGGAGAGCCCGTACATATAGCTGCGGCCCTTCACGAACACCGGCGGCCGGTAGCAATCGCTGTAACCGGTGATTTCGTCGGCTTCATTCTCGTAGATCACCTTGGGTTGGCCGGCGCTGGTGTAGTCGGACATTTGTTTGGCCAATCTGCCTTCGCCGACCAGGATGCGCTTGTAGCCGGCGGCGCTGTCGATGACGAGATTGCCGAACGAATCGGCGTAGACGCGATCCCGGTGACGTGGGCCGGCGAGCACTGGCGCTGCCAGGCCAACGACGGAAGCCGCCACGATGAGCGCCGCAAGGCGCATTCTTCCCGAGTTCGAACGCATGGCGTCCTCCTTGTTTAGAGGAAAGCCTCCTCGAATCAGAAATTAACCTTTTCTTAACCTTTGTTAAGAGGTTGGCGCGCTTCGCGGCGATGTCTCGGTAAACATGGTTAATATCCGACTGGGTGGAAAACCCGGTGGCCATCTTTCGGCCATGCTTGACCGCACCATCGCGGCCGGCGTCCAGGTCGGCGTCGGATGACCTTGATCTTGGCAATGCATCGTGGCCAGTTTGCCGCGCGGGAGGGACAGCATATGGCGTTACGCCGGACGTTTCGGGTGATGCTTGCCCTGTCGCCGCTTCTGGTCGCCATGGCCTGTGTGCCAAATCCTCCGAAAGCCGCCGTCACCGATGTGTCCGCGCCGCAGCCGCGCACCGCGACCTACACTTGCGCCGACGGCGTCAGGATGACCATCGAGAATCTCGGCACCTCGGTGCGTGTTGTCGGTCCCGACGGCGCCAGCGAGGATATGCTGGCCTCGCCGGCCAACCAGAACAGCCGTTACGAGCAGGCGCATGACGCGATTGTGATCGATGGCCGCGAAGCGCTGGTCATGAAGGCAGGGTCGACGCCGGTGACCTGTAAGCGCTAAGCCGAAACAGCAGAGGCCATGCACATGGTGCACTGCAGCGATATCGAGCCGACTTCGAGCCGTCGGCCCCCTAATCGATTGAAGCCCGAGCCCCGCCTTTAGTCAGATTAAATTACGTTTTCGAAACGGTTTTCTGGCTTTGACGCGGTGCAAAAAGAGCATTAGAAACCGGCTGTCCGAAGTCGCAACCGGAAGCGGCAATGCCGCATTTCCACCTGAGGCTCCAGGGACGCCGAACTGGGGGAGCCATGAGCAAATCACCAGCCACCCGCGAATTTGCCAGACGTGAACGGCCACTTTCGCCGCACCTGACCGTGTACCGGCCGCCGATCACCATGACGATGTCGATCATCCATCGCATCACCGGTGGCGCGCTCTACTTCGGCACGCTGCTGGTCGCCATATGGCTGATGGCGACGGCAAGCTCGCAGGCGACGTTCGACTGGGTGAACTGGGCCCTCGGCACCTGGCTCGGCCGGCTCATCCTGTTCGGCTACACCTGGGCGCTGATGCACCACATGCTGGGTGGCGTGCGCCATCTGGTATGGGACACCGGTGCCGGCCTCGAGAAGCACACGGCCTCGAAGATCGCCTGGGCGACGCTGGCCGGCTCGATCCTGCTTACGCTGCTGATCTGGATTGCCGGCTATATGGCGCGGGGAGCCTGATCATGAGCACTGGAAAGACCGATATGCGCACGCCGCTGGCGAAAGTCCGCGGCCTGGGTTCGGCCCGCGAGGGCACAGGACATTTCTGGCGCCAGCGCCTCACCGCCATCGCCAACATCCCGCTGACGCTGTTCTTCGTCGGGTTCCTGATCGCGCTCAACGGCGCCAGCCACGCCGAGGTGCGGGCAGCGCTCGCCAATCCGTTCGTGGCGCTGGTGCTCGCCCTGGTGCTCATCTCCGGGCTCATCCATATGCGGCTCGGCATGCAGGTGATCATCGAGGATTATGTGCATGGCGAAGGCATGAAGCTGGCGCTGATCGCGCTCAATACATTTTTCACCATAGCGGTCGGCGTCGCCTCGATCTTCGCCCTGCTCAAGCTGACATTCGGAGGCTGAGTTGGCCAAGGACGCAAAAGGGGCCAACACCGGTTCCGCTTATACCTATGTCGACCACAAATTCGACGTCGTGGTCGTCGGCGCCGGCGGTGCCGGCCTGCGCGCCACGCTCGGCATGGCCGAACAGGGCCTGCGCACCGCCTGCATCACCAAGGTGTTTCCGACCCGTTCGCACACGGTGGCGGCGCAAGGCGGCATTGCCGCGTCGCTGTCCAACATGGGCCCCGATTCCTGGCAGTGGCACATGTACGACACCGTCAAGGGCTCGGACTGGCTGGGCGATGTCGACGCCATGGAATATCTGGTGCGCGAAGCGCCGGCGGCGGTCTACGAGCTCGAACATTATGGCGTGCCGTTCTCGCGCACCGAAGAGGGCAAGATCTACCAGCGGCCGTTCGGCGGCCACATGATGAATTACGGCGAAGGCCCGCCGGTGCAGCGCACCTGTGCGGCGGCCGACCGCACCGGCCACGCCATCCTGCACACGCTCTACGGCCAGTCGCTGAAGAACAATGCGCAGTTCTTCATCGAGTATTTCGCGCTCGACCTGATCATGGAACCGGACGGCACCTGCACCGGCGTCGTCGCCTGGAACCTCGATGACGGCACCATCCATCGTTTCTCGGCCAAGATGGTGGTGCTGGCGACCGGCGGCTACGGCCGCGCCTACTTCTCGGCGACGTCGGCGCACACCTGTACCGGCGACGGCGGCGGCATGGCGGCACGCGCCGGCTTCCCGCTGCAGGACATGGAGTTCGTGCAGTTCCACCCAACCGGCATCTATGGCGCCGGCTGCCTGATCACCGAAGGCGCGCGCGGCGAGGGCGGCTATCTCGTCAACTCCGAGGGCGAGCGCTTCATGGAGCGCTACGCGCCGTCGGCCAAGGACCTTGCCTCGCGCGACGTCGTCTCGCGCTGCATGACGCTGGAGATCCGCGAAGGCCGTGGCGTCGGCAAGAAGAAGGACCACATCTTCCTGCACCTCGACCATCTCGATCCGGCCGTGCTGCACGAGAGGCTGCCCGGCATTTCGGAATCGGCGAAAATCTTTGCCGGCGTCGACCTGACCAAGGAGCCGATCCCGGTGTTGCCGACGGTGCACTACAATATGGGCGGCGTGCCGACCAATTACTGGGGCGAGGTGCTCAATCCGACGCCGAGGAGCCCGGACAAGGTGTCGCCCGGCCTGATGGCGGTCGGCGAGGCGGGCTGCGCCTCGGTGCACGGCGCCAACCGGCTGGGTTCGAACTCGTTGATCGACCTGGTGGTGTTCGGGCGCGCGGCGGCGATCCGGGCCGGCCAGGTCATCGACCGCAAGTCGGCGATCCCCGCGCCCAATGAAGCCTCGGTCGAGAAGATCATGGATCGCTTCGATCGGCTGCGCCACGCCAATGGCTCGACGCCGACGGCGGTGTTGCGCGAGAAGATGCAGAAGGCGATGCAGGAAGACGCGGCGGTGTTCCGCACGCAGGAATCGCTGGAGAATGGCTGCAAGCGCATTTCGGAAATCTGGACCGAACTGAAGGACATCAAGGTGTTCGACCGCTCGATGATCTGGAACTCCGACCTGGTCGAAACGCTGGAGCTGGAAAACCTGATGGCCAACGCCATCACCACGGTCTATGGCGCCGAGGCGCGCAAGGAGAGCCGCGGCGCGCATGCGCGGGAGGACTTTTCGGCCCGCGACGACAAGGTCTGGCGCAAGCACACGCTGGCCCGGCTCAGCGAAGACGGCAAGGTGACGCTGTCCTATCGGCCGGTGCACACCGAGCCGCTGCTGGCGGAAAAGGACGGCGGCATCAGCCTCGCCAAGATCGCGCCCAAGGCCAGGGTGTACTGACGATGGCGCCGGCGGCAGTGGGATATTCCGGTACGCCCCTTCCGGCCAAGCTCGGCCTGAAGGACGGGATGACCGCCGCCTTTATCGCGCTGCCCCACGACCTAGACGATCTCACAGATGCCGTGCGTTTCTCTTCGGTCGACCGGCTGGCCGAATGGTCTGACATTTCGGGAGCGATCCTGAAATACGATGCCGTTCATGCCTTCACCCGGCAGCGTGCCGAGATCGAGGATCGCCTCGGCGATGTCGAGGCGGCGATCAAGCGCGACGGCATGGTCTGGGTGTCCTGGCCGAAGAAGGCATCGAAGGTGGCCACCGACGTCACCGAGGGCGTTGTTCGCGCCGAGGCGCTGAAGCGCGACCTGGTCGATGTGAAAGTCGCTGCCGTCAATGAAATCTGGTCCGGGCTGAAGCTCGTCATCCGAAAGGACCGCAGGTAATGGTCGAACTGACGCTCCCCAAGAACTCGCAGATCAAGCAGGGCAAGACCTGGCCGAAGCCGGAAGGCGCCACCAATTTGCGCGAGTATCGCATTTACCGCTGGTCGCCGGACGATGACGAGAATCCGCGCATCGACACCTATTTCGTCGACATGGACGATTGCGGACCGATGGTGCTCGACGCGCTGCTCTGGATCAAGAACAAGATCGACCCGACGCTGACCTTGCGCCGCTCCTGCCGCGAGGGCATTTGCGGCTCCTGCGCCATGAACATCGACGGCTCCAACACGCTGGCCTGCACCAAGGGCTGCGACGACATTTCCGGCGCCGTCAAGGTCTACCCGCTGCCGCATATGCAAGTGGTCAAGGATCTGGTGCCCGACCTCACCAATTTCTATGCCCAGCACGCCTCGATCCAGCCCTGGCTGAAGACGGTGTCGCCGGAGCCGGCCAAGGAATGGCTGCAGAGCCACGAGGACCGCGAAAAGCTGGATGGCCTCTACGAGTGCATATTGTGCGCCTGCTGCTCGACCTCGTGTCCGAGCTACTGGTGGAACGGCGACCGCTATCTCGGTCCGGCAACCCTGCTGCAGGCCTATCGCTGGCTGATCGATTCCCGCGACGAGGCCAAGGGCGAGCGGCTCGACAATCTCGAAGACCCGTTCCGGCTCTATCGCTGCCACACCATCATGAACTGCGCGCAGACCTGCCCCAAGGGCCTCAACCCGGCCAAGGCGATCGCCGAGATCAAGAAGATGATGGTGGAGAGAAGGGTGTAATTTCGATGGGGGGGCTCGCCTCATCCGTTGCGATCCTTCGCGCCCCCCTCTGTCCTGCCGGACATCTCCCCCACTTGGGGGGAGATTGGCTATCATCGCCGTTTTCGCCAATCGCTTGCGATGCAGGAAGCGTCCTTCAACGCCTAAGGAGAGCGCTGGGTGCCGAAGCTGCCAATCTCCCCCCAAGTGGGGGAGATGTCCGGCAGGACAGAGGGGGGCGCTGTCCCGCCGACGTCAAGAGTTCTGCTCTGTCGCGCAGCTCGGATGTCTGTCAAAATCATGCTGCCCAAGAATCGATAGAAAATAGTCAATCAAATGAGCGACGACCTTCCCATTCTCTCCCCCATCGAAGCCCGCGTGCTCGGCTGCCTGATCGAGAAGAAGGAGCTGACGCCGGACGTCTATCCGCTGACGCTCAATGGCGCGCATGCCGCGGCCAACCAGAAGACGGCGCGCGAGCCGGTGATGTCGGTCGAGCTTGTCGAGGTCAGGCGGGCGCTGAGCCAGCTGGAGCAGAAGGGCCTGGTCCGGCAGGTCTTCGCGTCGCGCGTCGAGCGCTACGAGCATCTGGTGGCGCAGCGTTTCTCGCTCACTTCGGCGCAGATCGCGCTGATCGGCCTGATGCTGTTGCGCGGCGCGCAGACGGCGCATGAATTGCTGGTGCGGGCCGAGCGCATGGCGCGGTTTTCGTCGATCGACGTGCTGCGCACCGATCTCGACCTGCTGATCGGCCGCCGGCCGCCGCTGGTGATGCTGATCGAGCGCGGTCCCGGCCAGCGCGAGGAGCGCTTCATGCATCTTTTGAGCGGGACACCGCAGATCGCGGCCATCGCCATGCACCAGGCCCCGCTGGCCGCCTCAGCGGCCTCCGGCCTCGAAGAGCGCGTCAGCGCCCTCGAGGATGAGGTTGCGAGGCTGCGCGCCCGAATCGAGGCGCTGACCGGCGAAGGAAGCTAACGACCATTCGACCCGGGCTCGTTTCAGACGATCATTGCGGAAGTTGGCGCCGCCCCTCATCGCCCTGCCGGCGTCCTTTTTGCAACGCTGATGATTGGCGAAACCGTGGATGAGAGCGCCCCTCTCCCCGTCATAATACGGGGAGAGGATGCCGGCAGGCAGGTGAGGGGCAGCGCAAACGCCTGCAGGTTCTGCGATGTTGTTCACCCAAGCCTGGCGTCGAGTGATACCTTGATGGCGCCGAGTGCCTTCGAGACCGGGCATTCAGCCTTGGCCTTTTCGGCCAGCTCCTTGAATTTCGCCGCGTCGATGCCCGGAACCTTGCCGACCACCGTGATGGCGCTGCCGGTGATGCCGGTGCCGGGAACCAGCGTCACCACCGCCTTGGCGTCGAGCTCGGTGGCGGGTGTGCCGTTCTCGGCCAGGAAGTGCGAGAACTGCATGGCGTAACAGCCGGCGTGGGCCGCGGCGATCAACTCTTCCGGATTGGTGCCGGATTTGCCGCTCTCATCCTCGAAGCGCGCCTTGAACGAATAGGGGGTGCCCTTCAGGGTGCCGCTCTGCGTGTCGAGCGTGCCTTTGCCCTCTTTGAGATTGCCTTTCCAGACGGCGTTTGCGGTGCGGTCCATGAATTCCTCCTTGAGTGTTTCGATTGCGCCGGCCCGGCGCCAGCGTTGCTCTCAACTATAGCGCGGGCACGCCGGAAGGCCACCGCGCTGTTTCGGCGCGGGTGCAATGCCGGCGGCGCAATGAAATTTTTCTGAAAAAATGTGCGTGCAAAAATGTCGACTTCCATCTGCCCCGGCCGTCCTGCGGGCGGCCACGGATTTCGTGGCGGATGGAGGTTCACATGAACGATCTGTTTTCTGCTCACTGGACAAGCACCGGCCGCAAGGCTGGTGAACAAGAAATCGACTGGTTGCAGCAGCCCGCGTCCGGCTTCGGCCGGCTGCTTGCGGCGGTCGCCATCATCGGGGTCGGGGTGTGCTTTCTCGATCACGCGGCGGGCAAAGGCCCGGCTGACAGCTTGATCGCCTCATCCTATGATTCGTCACGATAAGGGAGATGGACATGCAATATGTTTGCCTGGTCTTCGGTGAGGAAAAAGATCTCCATGCCATGACGACAGAGCGTCTGGCCAAGCTCGACGCCGATTCGCTGGCCTATGACCGGTCATTGGACCAACGTGGGATGCTGATTATCGCGCAGGCGCTGCAACCGGTGAAAACCTCGAAAACCGTTCGCAGGCGCAAGGGCAAGAGGCTGATCACCGACGGCCCGTTCGCCGAGACCAAGGAGCAGTTGCTCGGTTTCGTCATGATCGAGGCGAAAGATCTCGACGAGGCGCTGGAAATCGCCGGCGAGATCCCTCTGGCTGAAATCGGCACCATCGAGGTGCGCGCGATCTACACCGTGCCGGGATCATAGATCCTGCCATGCGTTGCGGTCATTTGGAAACCTGGGGCGTTCGGTCGAGCGAACGTCCGATTTCCGGCGCAACTATTGCGTGTTGAAGCAACGCAAGAGTTCTCCTATCGTCGCCGGGGATTTTGGGGGATTCGACATGCCTTTCCTGATTGCTATCCTTGGCGTGTTGGGCGCGGCGGCGTTCTGGTGGTACCGGATGAAGGCGATGAACGAGGCGGCGCGTGACGTTGCCGATGTCATCGGCCGGGTCCAGGGCTCCGTGCGCCGCAAGAAGCTGCGCAAGCAGGCGGCCCTGTCGCCATTGACGGCGATCGACGATCCGGTGGTGGCGGCGGCGACGCTGATCACCGCCATCGTCTCCGAGGACGGGCCTGTGCTGCCGCAGCGCGAGGCTGTCATTCGCGCGGTGATTTCCGAGATCGCCGACAAGAAGAAGACCGACGAAGCGGTGATCTACGCCAAATGGGCAGCATCACAGATCGACGACACCACGATCGTCATCGACAAGCTGGCGCCGTTCCTGCGCGAACGGCTCGACGTGGCCGAGCGAAACGATCTGCTGCAGATGGTCAACCGCGCCGCACAAGGCGGCGAGAAACGCCTCGAAATATCCGACCAGCGCATATTGCGGCTGCGGCAGAAGCTGGGTTTCGAGGTCAACTAGGTTGCGCTGATGTTCAGGTCGGGCCGGCCTGGCCTGAATCTCAACACACCTGGCATGTCCGTGAGACGGCTCAGATCGCCTCGCCTTTCAACAATCTTGGCGTGCCGGCGGAAAGCCCGGACGCCTGGCGGATAAAAAACTCCTTCAGCCGCGGCATGCGTTCGACCAAGCCGAGCCCGATGTCACGGACGGTGCGCAGCGGGCCGATGTCGTTGGAAAACAGCCGGTTCAGGACGTCTGTCGTGACGCCCATCTGCACGGTGTCGAAGCGCCGCCACTGCTGGTAGCGTTCGAGCACGTCAAGCGCGCCGATGTCCTGGCCGAGGCGGTCGGCCTCGACGATCACTTCGGCCAAAGCGGCGACATCCTTGAAGCCGAGATTGAGGCCCTGGCCGGCGATCGGGTGGATGCCGTGGGCGGCGTCGCCGGCGAGCGCGATGCGCGGCGCGACGAAGGCGCGCGCGATGGTCAGGCCGAGCGGCCAGGCGCGCGGCTTGTCGGCGACGCGGATTTCGCCAAGCTTCAGGCTGAAACGCTGTTCGAGTTCGTGCTCGAAGACGAGATCGTCACCGGCAACCAACTTCTCGGCATCCTGCGTGCGCTCGACCCAGACGATCGACGAGCGGTTGGTGCCGTCCTCGCCGGGCTTGAGCGGCAGCGTGGCAAACGGGCCGGCCGGCAGGAAATGTTCTTCCGCACGGCCATTGTGCGGGCGTTCATGCGCCACCGTGCAGACGATGCCGGACTGGCCATATTCCCACTTCACCGTCTTGATGCCGGCCATGTCGCGCAGCTTCGAGTTGACGCCGTCGGCGGCGACCAGCAGCCGGGTCTTCAGCGTCGCGCCGTCGGCAAGATGCACGGTGATGCCGGCGCCGTTGGTCTCAAAACCCTGCACGGCGACGCCCTCGATGATGTCGATGCCGAGTTTCTCGGCGCTGGCCCGCAAGGCGCCGTTCAGCGCCCGGTTGGCCACCATATGCGCAAAGGGCTCGCCCGGCGCGATCTCGCCGTCGAAGGTCAGGAAGACCGGGCGCACCGGATCGGAGGTACGCGAATCGGTGATGATCATCTCGGTGATCGCCTGGGCCTGCGGCGCGATCTCGGCCCACACGCCGAGCTGGTCGAGCATGCGGCAGGCGGCGGCGGCAATGGCCGATGCGCGCCCATCCCTTTGCCAGGCGCCGGCGGGCGCGGCATCGACAAGGGCGACGGCAAGGCCCGGACGCGCCTGCTTCAGCGAGACGGCCGCGGCAAGGCCGACATAGCCGGCGCCGGCGACCAGAACGTCGAGCCCAAACCTTGTTTTCGCGCTTGGCCTGGTTTTCGCGTCGGTCTTGCGTTCCATCTTCTTCGCTCCTTGCACGCCGACCGGGTCTTGCGCCCTTGACTGCCTGTCCGTCCTGTCGGAAACCGCCATAACACTTCTGCGGCAAGGGCGCGAAAATATGACGGCTGCCATGGACGAGCTTCTCGGCATTCTCGACCTCGAGAAGCTGGAACACAATCTGTATCGTGGTCGCAGCCCCTTGCTCGACTGGCAGCGCGTCTTCGGCGGCCAGACTATCGCCCAGGCGCTGGTGGCGGCACAGCGAACCGTCGACCCCGATCGCCACGTGCATTCGCTGCACGGCTATTTCATGCGGCCCGGCGACACCAAGGTGCCGATCGTCTACGAGGTCGACCGGATCCGCGATGGCGGCTCCTTCACCACACGCCGCGTGGTGGCGATCCAGCACGGCCAGGCGATCTTTTCGCTGGAAGCCTCGTTCCAGCAGGATGAGGTCGGCCTCGAACACCAGGTGCCGATGCCGCAGGACGTCCCGGGGCCAGACACCTTGCTGTCGCAGCGCGAGTTGCTGGGCAAGTTCGGCGAGGCGGTGCCCGAAGGCATCAAGCGCTACTGGGAGCGCGACCGGCCGATCGAGATGAAGCCGGTGATGCTGAAGCACTACACCAGCCGCGAAAAGCTGGAGCCGAAGCAGAACATCTGGATCCGCACGACCGGTCCGGTGCCGGCGGACCGCGCCATGCAGGCGGCGGTGCTCGCCTATCTTTCCGACATGACGCTGCTCGACACGTCGACCTTCGCGCATGGCCGGGCCATTTTCGATCGCGATATCCAGGCGGCGAGCCTCGATCACGCCATGTGGTTCCATCGCAGCCATCCGCTCGACGACTGGATGCTCTACACGCAAGACAGCCCGTCGACACAAGGGTCGCGCGGCTTTACGCGCGGCTCGCTGTTTGCCCGCGACGGCACGCTGATCGCCTCGGTTGCGCAGGAAGGGCTGATCCGGCTCAAGCGATCGCCTGCAGAGTAGGCATTTTTAAAAAATTGCCTAATTTTTAAGCAGGCATGTTGCCGGCGTTGCGTGCACGTCGCCGCGTTAGTCGCTTCAATTCCTTTGTTTACAACAGGTTAACACCCTGCTTCGGCAATTGGCACGGAGCTTGAATCCTCGTGGGCACTCTCCGGCTCTTTGGGATCGGTGAAGTCGTGCAAACGCGGGGGACCGCAACAGCAAAGGGTGAACCTTATGAAAATCGTGATGGCAATCATCAAGCCGTTCAAGCTCGACGAGGTACGCGAAGCGCTTACCGCCGTCGGCATCCAGGGCCTGACCGTCACCGAAGTCAAAGGCTACGGGCGTCAGAAGGGGCATACGGAAATCTATCGCGGTGCGGAATACGCGGTCAGTTTCCTGCCGAAGATCAAGATCGAAGTCGCGGTCAGTGCCGACATGGTCGACAAGGCCGTCGAAGCCATCACCGCGGCCGCCAAGACCGGCCAGATCGGCGACGGCAAGATCTTCGTTTTCGGCATCGATCAGGCGGTGCGCATCCGCACCGGCGAAACAGACACCGACGCGCTCTGAGCGGCGAACACGTATTCCAATGGAGAGTTCAATGAATATACCTTCCACCTTGAAGACGACGGGACGCGCCGCCCTTTTGGGGTCGCTCGCTCTCGCAGCATTGGGCACGGTCGCCGCCTTCGCGCAGGAAGCGGCTCCCGCCGCGGCCGCGGCTGCACCGGCTGCCGCCCCCACCCCGGTGCTCGACACCGGCAACACCGCCTGGATGCTGACCTCGACGGCGCTCGTGCTGATGATGACCATTCCGGGCCTGGCGCTGTTTTACGGCGGCATGGTGCGCAAGAAGAACGTGCTCGCCACCATCATGCAAAGCTTTGCCATCACCTGTCTGGTAACGGTGCTGTGGTTCATGTTCGGCTATTCGCTGGCCTTCTCCGACGGCGGCGGCATGAATGCCTATCTCGGCGGCACCTCGAAATTCTTCCATCACGGCATCACCACTGCCTCGCTGTGGCTGCCGGGCGTCGCGAACATTCCTGAATTCGTCTTCTCGATGTTCCAGATGACCTTCGCCATCATCACCCCGGCGCTGATTGCCGGCGCCTTCGCCGAACGCTTCAAATTCTCGGCGCTGCTGATCTTCATGGCGCTGTGGCTGCTTGTCGTCTACGTGCCGATCGCGCATTGGGTCTGGGGTGGCGGCTTCCTCGGCACGGCTGGCGTGCTCGACTTCGCCGGCGGCACGGTCGTCCACATCAACGCCGGTGTCGCCGGTCTGGTCTGCGCGCTGGTTCTCGGCAAGCGCGAAGGCTACGGCACCGCCAACATGGCGCCGCACAACCTGGTCTATTCGGTGATCGGCGCTTCGCTGCTGTGGGTCGGCTGGTTCGGCTTCAACGCCGGTTCGGAACTGGCTGCCGACGGTCTTGCCGGCGCTGCCATGCTCAACACCCAGGTCGCCACCGCAGCGGCGGCGCTGGCCTGGATGTTCGCCGAATGGATCGTCGCCAAGAAGCCCTCCGTGCTCGGCATCATCTCGGGTGCCGTCGCCGGCCTGGTGGCGGTGACGCCGGCTTCCGGCTTCGTCAACCCGACCGGCGCCTTCATCGTCGGCATCGTTGCCGGCGTCGTCTGCTATCTCTCGGCGGTCAAGGTCAAGCACATGTTCGGCTATGACGACTCGCTCGATGCGTTCGGCGTGCACGGCGTCGGCGGCGTCATCGGCGCCCTGCTCACCGGCGTGCTGGCCGATCCGGCGATCAACAGCCTGTCGTCGGGTGCTTCGCTCGGCAAGCAGATCTACGGCGTCGCCGTCACCATCGTGTGGACGGCCGTCGCCACCTTCGTGATCCTCTACATCGTCAAGGCGCTGGTCGGCCTGCGTCCGACGACCCAGGAAGAGGTCGAAGGCCTCGACATCTCCCAGCATGGCGAAGTGGTGCCGTAAGGCCAGCTTAGCCAACGGGGCCGGCGGAACCCTCCTCCCGCCGGCCCCTAATCTGCTTACGCAATTCCGAACGGAAAACCGCTGCGCACTTTTCCTGGAATTGTTTTGAAAAGATCCCGTCGTGACGCTCCCGAAAGGAGCTCACGCATTGAGGCCCGGATTGTATCCGGGCCTCTTTTTTTTGGTAAAATTTTCCGACAATACCCATGGTTCGCGCAATCACGTTCTCGTGATGGGCCTTTGGGAAGAAACATCGGCCGCATCGGTTCCGAACTGTGGGGAACGACCGCCATTCCGGCGCTCGTTGCGAACAACAGGGAGGAACCATCTCATGAACTTCAAGAACATCTGCCTCGGAGCGCTCGCGCTTGCCATGGTCAGCGGCACGGCATTTGCCGGCGCTCTGGATGAACCGGACAACATGGCGCCGTTCTTCACCGATGCCAGCATGAAAACCATGAAGCCCAAGGCCGAATTCAAGGCCGCCTGGGATGCGATGGCGAAGGACAAGCAGGGCGCCATGATGAAGGAATGCCAGGACGCGGCCATGAGCAAGCCGCACGCCGAGTTCTGTGCGAACCTGCAGGCGCTTGGCGGCGCCAACTGACAGACGTCTTGATCGGGCCGAGGTCCGATCTATTTCGCGAAACGAACAATGGCGTGCCTTGTGCCCGCCATTGTCCCGTTTGGCCAGGCTGGTGCTCGTCGAAAGGGCTTCCGCAGGATCTCGCGATAACCCGTTCCGGCGGCAGCTTTATCCGCCGGCTCCGTCGTCCATCATGGTGTTTGTCAGCGCCTCGTTGGCCCTGCTGCATGTCTGGGAATGCGGGCAATTCCTGACAATCATCACAGGCGCGACCGTCAGGACAGCCGCGATCAGAATCTGCAGGCCGAGCCCCAGCACTCCAAATCCCTTGCCGAAAAGACCCCTGTACAGAAAATACAGGCCTTGCATCAGACAGGCTGTGGCGAGGATGTGCAGGAGCGGGCCGGTCGCTCTGGCAAAGGGCGTCACGTAGCCATCCGGGAAGCCCACCATGCCGAGTTCGACAAACCAGTGCAGGGCAAGCAGGAGACTGATCCCTGCCCAGCCCAGAACCGCTACGCGAAGGACGACGGATTGCATGCCTCTATCCACGGTTGGTGGCCCTGCGGCAAAGTCACGGCACCGCTCTTGGGTCGCTTTCCTCGGGCGGCAGGCGGCTCAACCGGCGGTAACGAGGTTTGATCACCTCAACCTCTTATAGTTAATGCGCCCTTAACCTTCCCGCCGATAGTCTGAGACCCGAATCTGCCGGAGTGCGCCACGCACCCGCACCAAGCAATGACAGACGGGGAAGAGCATGCGTTCAGGGGCTTCAGCACCGCTCGCGCTGCCCAATACGGGGCACGGCATCCAGGCGTTCGCGCGGCGTCAGGTCGGGCGGCTGGTCGGTGCCGGACTGTTCGTGCTGGCCGCCTTCGGGGTCGCCAGCCTTGCCACCTGGAACGTCGCTGATCCGAGCTTCTCGCACGCCACGAACAACACCGTCACCAACGCCATGGGCTATGCCGGTGCGGTGTTCTCCGATCTGGCCATGCAGTTCTTCGGCCTCGCCGCCGTTGCCGCCCTGGTTCCAACTGTCATCTGGGGTTTTCTGCTGTTTTCCGCGCGCGGCGTCGACAGGCTGCCCAGGCGCGGGTTGTCCTGGTTCGGCTTCGGCCTGCTGGCCGCGGCCATGGCCGGCTGCGTGGTGCCGCCCAAGACGTGGCCGCTGCCCACCGGCCTCGGCGGCGTGTTCGGCGACATGGTGCTGAAAATCCCTGGCGTTGTCATCGGCGGCTATCCGACCGGGCTGTTCGCCAGCATCATCGCCATATTGCTGGCCGCACCGGCGCTGTGGCTCTTTGCCCACGGTTCGGCGCTGATCGGACGCAAGAATGGCTTCGCCGTGATGGAGGACGAGCCTGCCGCCGATCCGCGTGACGACGACCTTTTGTTCGACAATGACGAGGATGAAGGCGACGAAGGCATTCTGGCGCTTGGCGCCATTACCCATTGGTGGCTGTCGCTGCGCGCCTGGATGCACCGCCGCGCCGTGCGCCGCAGGCAGGAGCGGGAGGAGTACGAGCCGGAGATGGAGCCGCGCGCCAGTGCCTGGCGGCGGGCCGCCGAACGGGTCGAATCGGCCGAATTCGCCGAATCGCGGATGAGCCTGGATGGCCGCGCCCGCGTCGAACCGGAATTCTTCGCCGCCATGGTCAATGACCGCAGCGTTTCGGTCGATCCGGCTGATGACGATGTCTTCGACGATCGCTTCGACAATGGCGGCGAAGATGCCGATTTCGACGATGAGCCTGTCGTGCAACGCCGGTCGGCGCCGACGGCCAGGGTCCAGCAGTTCCGCTCCGATGCCGCCACGCGCGTCGAGGCGCCGGCGCCGCGTCCGGCTCCGGGTGCCCGCGTCCAGCGCGAGGCACAGACATCGCTGATCGGCTCGGAAAAATTCGAAATGCCGTCGCTGCATTTCCTGTCCGAACCGAAAAACGTGGTGCGCGACGCCAGCCTGTCCAAGGACGCGCTGGAACAGAATGCCCGCCTGCTCGAGGGCGTGCTGGAGGATTTCGGCGTCAAGGGCGAGATCATCGCCGTCCGCCCCGGTCCCGTCGTCACGCTCTATGAGCTCGAGCCGGCGCCCGGCATCAAATCGTCGCGCGTCATCGGCCTGTCCGACGACATCGCCCGTTCGATGAGCGCCATCGCCTGCCGCGTCGCCGTGGTGCCCGGCCGCAACGCCATCGGCATCGAGCTGCCGAACGCCAAGCGCGAAACCGTCTATCTCCGGGAGATCCTGGCCAGCCGTGACTTCGAAACGACGAAAGCCAAGCTGGCGCTGGCGCTGGGCAAGACCATCAATGGCGAGGCGGTCATCGTCGACATCGCCAAGATGCCGCACGTGCTGGTCGCCGGCACCACCGGCTCGGGCAAGTCGGTCGCCATCAATACCATGATCCTGTCGCTGCTCTACCGGCTGACCCCGCAGGATTGCCGGCTGATCATGATCGATCCGAAAATGCTGGAACTGTCGGTCTATGACGGCATCCCGCATCTGCTCACGCCGGTGGTCACCGATCCGAAGAAGGCGGTGGTGGCGCTGAAATGGACCGTGCGCGAGATGGAGGACCGCTACCGCAAGATGTCGAAGGTCGGCGTGCGCAACATCGACGGGTTCAACGCCCGTGTGCAGCAAGCCGACAAGAAGGGCGAAAAGATCTCGCGCACCGTGCAGACCGGCTTCGACCGCCAGACGGGCGAGGCGATCTACGAGACCGAGAATCTCGATCTCGAGCCGATGCCCTATATCGTCGTCATCATCGACGAGATGGCCGACCTGATGATGGTCGCCGGCAAGGACATCGAAGGTGCCGTGCAACGCCTGGCGCAGATGGCGCGTGCCGCCGGCATCCATGTCATCATGGCGACACAGCGCCCGTCGGTCGACGTCATCACCGGCACCATCAAGGCCAATTTCCCGACCCGCATCTCCTTCCAGGTGACGTCGAAGATCGACAGCCGCACCATTCTGGGCGAGCAGGGCGCCGAGCAGCTGCTCGGCATGGGCGACATGCTCTACATGGCCGGCGGTGGCCGTATCCAGCGCGTGCACGGCCCGTTCGTCGCCGATGAAGAGGTCGAGAAGATCGTCGCGCACCTGAAGCTGCAGGGCGTGCCGGAATATCTCGACGCCATCACCGAGGACGACGGCGAGGACGACGACGAGCCGTCGGGCAAGGGCGGTTCCGGCGGTGGTGGCGGCAACAGCAATTTCGAGGATTCCGACGATCCCTACGATCAGGCGGTTTCCGTGGTGCTGCGCGACGGCAAGGCTTCCACCAGCTACATCCAGCGCCGGCTGGGCATCGGCTACAACCGCGCCGCCTCGATCATCGAGAAGATGGAGAAGGAAGGGATCGTCGGCCCGGCCAACCACGCCGGCAAGCGCGAGATCCTGGTGCCGACCGAAGAGGACAAGTTCTGACCGGAGACCCTTGTGACAGCTCCTGTCTGGCAACCTTGAGCCGTTCAAGGCGTTGAAGCGACTGAGGGTGCGGCCTGACCCGCCAAACTTCAGCCCAACTGGGGGTCCAAGCACTAGAGCAACTCAGAAATCAGATGAGAGTGACCGACATGAAAAACGATCCTTCAGCGCTCAGCAGTTTTGCTCCCACCCGGCGCCAGTTGCTCGGGCTTGGCCTCGCTTTTGCAGGGGCGACAGCCTTCAACGTGATGCCCGGCTTCCAGTTGCTGGCTTCGGCGCAAGCGGGCGTGCCGCCGGCCGCACAGAAGATCGCCGATCATTTTTCCTCGGTCAAATCGATGAGCGGCGAATTCGTGCAGTTCGGCCCCAAGGGCGAGCAGACCGGCGGCAAGTTCTTCCTCGAACGGCCGGGCAAGATCCGCTTCAACTATGACGGCGCGTCAAATTTCCGGGTGATTTCAGACGGCAAGTCGGTGGCCATCCTGAACAAGAGGCTGAACACGTCCGATCTCTATCCGCTGTCGAAGACGCCGCTGAAGTTGCTGCTCGACGACAGGATCGATCTCTCCGGCGACCGCGTCAAAAGCGTCAAGCAGGAAGATGACCTCACCACCATCCAGCTCGCCGACAAAGCGGTGTTCGGCAATTCGAAGATCACGATGATGTTCGATCCCAAATCCTACGAGCTGCGTCAGTGGACGATCACCGACGCACAGGGCAAGGACACGACGGTGATGATCTTCAACGTCAAGGAAGGCGTCAGCTTCGCCGCCGACACCTTCGCCATCGACTACACCGCGAATCGCGAACTCAACACCAAGACGCGCTAAAGCGCGTCGCGTTTGAATGGATTCAGGCGACGCGCTTTAGGTCTTTGGTTTTCATGCATGTCGTTGCCCCAAACCGGGGCCACTTTTGGGCGACATGCATTAGGGCATTGCTTCGATAGCTGAGGAAAGCACTGGGTCGCGCCTCGCCGGGCGTGGCCCGGCTTGTCTTTGCGGCTTGCGGCTGGCAATTTCCCGGACTGACTCCGTCAAAAGGCGTCTGCCCCGTCAGGGCCCGTCGGTTCTGGCTGGCCATACGCTGTCCTGGATTGCCAAATGCCCTTTTCCATCGCCACCTGGAACATCAATTCCGTTCGCCTGCGCATGCCGATCGTCGAACGCCTGCTTGTCGAGCATGCGCCTGACGTGCTCTGCCTGCAGGAGACGAAAGTTCCGGACGAGCTGTTTCCCGAAAAGGCGTTCCGCAAGCTCGGCTACGAGCACATCGCCTTCCACGGCCAGAAGGGCTACCACGGCGTCGCGACGGTGGCGCGGCGGCCGATCGAGGTGGTCGAGAAGCGCCGCTTCTGCGAAATCGAGGACAGCCGGCACCTGTCGGTGACGGTACGGGCCGGCGGCAAGGCGATCCTGCTGCACAATTTCTACGTTCCGGCGGGCGGCGACGAACCGGATCCTGTCATCAACAGGAAGTTCAAGCACAAGCTCGATTTCGTCGCCGAGATGAATGCCATCCGTGCCGAGCATGACGAGGTGTCGGGCTCTGTCCTGGTCGGCGACCTCAACATCGCCCCGCTCGAACACGACGTCTGGTCACACAAACAGCTGCTCAACGTCGTCAGCCACACGCCGGTCGAGACGGAAAATTTCGAGGCGATGCGGCTCGCCGGCAACTGGGTCGACCTGATGCGGCTCAATATTCCGCACGAGCAGAAGCTTTACACCTGGTGGAGCTATCGCGCGCAGGACTGGCAAGCCTCGGACCGTGGCCGGCGGCTCGATCATGTCTGGTCGTCGCCAAACCTGGTGCCGGACTTTGCCGGCTACGAGATCCTGCGCCTGGCGCGCGGCTGGGAGCGCCCGTCGGACCATGTGCCGGTCATCGCGCGCTTCGATCTCGATTGAGGTGTATTGAGATTCAGGTGATGCCGGCCTGCAAATGGCGACTTCCTGCGCTGCCGGTGCTCACGTACCAAAAAGCACGCTCCGCTCCGGTTCTCGGAAGCGGCCTAGTTTGGTCGCTTCGCGCCCGTCTTCGACTCCGGCTCGGCCTGACCTGAATCTCAAAACACCTTAGAGCGCGTCGCAGCCAGACGGGTTCAAACGACGGGCTTCAGGTCTTTGGCTTTGTGGGTGTCGTTGTCCAAAGACTGCTGCGTGGACTGGCGTGCTGTCTTGTCCGTGTGCCCCAGCAGATAGGGATGGTCGCGGCGGCGCGCGGCCAACATCCTGCGAGCCGCTTCGATGATTTTCGGCGCCGGGACATTGGCGACCAGCCCAGTTGGACTTGCATGGCGTGCCTCAATCATGTCGACGCTGTTCGAAAGCGGCCGCCAACGGCTCATGTTGGCACCGCCGCTGACGATAACCATCGGCGTCATCACCGTAGCCATCAGATGTGCCGTACCGCCTTCGGCGCCAATGTAAAGATCGGCAAACTCTCCGAGCGCCAGCAGAATATCGCTGACGGCGACATCCTCCACCGTGCCGGAATCGATAGACTGCAACTTCGGCACACGCCGAACCAGTTCAGCGACGTCGGGGCCGTCGCCGGGCGTCTTCACATAGATAAGGTTTGCTCCGTCGGCGATCATGCTGTCGGACATTGCGACAACCTGATCCGTTGTCATTCGTTTGTCGCCGTCACCATGCGCCGCGATAACGATCAATGGGCCATGCTTGCCGTCCGCCAGCCGCCTGGCCACCGCGCGCGCGGCCGGGGTCGGCTCCAGCCGATGGTCAAAAGGGAGCCGTCTCAGCGCAAGACGCTCGACAAGGCGGTGGTAGCGCCAGGCATTGTGCTCGGGGCGAGCTTCGGGTTTTTGGCCGGGGGGCGAGGAGAGCGCGAAAGCCGGAAAGTTCGCTTCATAGGCAATCTCGCGTCCGAGCAGCGAGGCCTAGGTCTGAATCAGCCAGGGCGCCACCATACGAAAATCGACAATGGCTACCCGCTCCTTGCCCTTGCGGTGGCTGGCCACCAAACGCGCCAGCGGCGTGCGCACATTGATCGCATCGACCAGGTGGTCGACATGGCGATTGAGGACATGTTCCAGGGTCGATGATGCGGTGGTTCCGTAGACGATGAAACTATCGGGGAATGCCGTTCTGGCGGCCCGCAAAGCCGAGACCCGGACCAACCCGTCGCCAAACGCGTCATTCCGGGAATACAGGATGATCGTCTCGTACCGAGCTGGCGACATGCCGCGCTCCCCCAGGAGCTTGGTGGTGGCGGTGGCTGCTACGCCGCCCGCCTTTCGGGGTTCTGTAGGATTTCACCTCTTGCCTGTCAACGAAACCTCGCCCCTCTGGGCCGGGCAGCGGGATAACCAACGCGTCGCTGCAGCTCAGCCCTCGAAACGAGGCGCCAGTTCCTCGATGCGGCGGATCAATGCCTGGAATTCCTCGGAGATGCGCTGGTGCAGATTCACTGCGATTTCCGGATATTCTTCGAGGATGCGGCGGAACATCTTGCGGCTGAGCCGGATCACTTCCGAATCGATTTCGGCCGACGCGCTGGTCAGCCGGTTGCTGTCGGCGATCAACGCCAGTTCACTCAGGATCGTGCCGGGCCCCGCCGTGCCTATCGGGATGCGTTCGCCATTCTGCTCTCGATAGAGCACGATGCGCCCGCTGACCACGACATAGGCCGAATCGGCCTCGTCATCCTCGCGATAAAGCTTATGGTTGGCTTGCAGTATTGTGTTCTCGGCGCCGAAGGCGAGCAGACGCAACTGTTCCTGCGTGAAGCCCTCGAAGAGCCTCACGGCGGACAGGATGCGAATGTCGTCATCCAACGCCATCTAGCTGTGTCCCCGAACGGTCAGTCCAATCCCTCCACTGCGATACGATCCAGAACCCCCTCCAACAGGATCGTACCCGAATGCAGCCCCGCCCCGGCCGCTCATTGGATAATGAAATGTTTAAGGAACCAGCTTGTAGCCGCCGCTTTCTGTCACAAGAATTTCCGCATTGGAAGGATCGCGCTCGATCTTCTGGCGTAGCCGGTAGACGTGGGTTTCCAACGTGTGCGTGGTGACGCCGGAATTGTAGCCCCACACTTCCTCGAGCAGCACGTCGCGCGTCACCACCTTCTGGTCGGCGCGATAGAGATATTTGATGATCGAGGCCTCCTTCTCCGTCAGCCGCACCTTGCCGCCACGCGGGTCGATCAGCAGTTTCTGGCTGGGCTTGAAGGTGTAGGGCCCGACCGAGAAGGTGGCGTCCTCGCTCTGCTCATGCTGGCGCAATTGCGCACGGATGCGCGCCAGCAGCACAGCGAAGCGGAACGGCTTCGTCACATAGTCGTTGGCGCCGGCCTCGAGACCGAGGATCGTATCGGAATCGGTGTCGTGGCCGGTCAGCATGATGATGGGCGCCTTGTAGCCGCCCTTGCGCAGGATCTTCACCGCTTCGCGGCCATCCATGTCGGGCAGGCCGACATCCATGATGAGCAGATCGATGAGGCCTCCGCGCGCCGTGGCGACGCCTTTTGCCGCAGTCGATTCCTGCAGCACGTCGAATTCCTCGTAGAGGGACAATTGCTCGACCAGAGTGCCGCGCAGGTCGTCATCGTCGTCGACGATTAGAATGGTGCGTGAAGTCATGGATCAATCCGTTGTTTTGAAAAGAAAATTCAGTTGACCGCTGCCTGTTTATGCGGAAGCTGACCAGCACAACAGCCGATCACAGTGATTTGTTCCGTGGCACGATCATACAAGAAAAAACGCGATCGCAATGCAGCCGGCGCAATTTTGCGAAAAGGGCTGCGCGTGCTGACCGTGCGGGCGAGGCCCGGCAACCCGAGCCAGGGCCTGCTGCAGGCCGGCGGAACTGTGTTTGCCTGTGCTCTGGGACGGGGCGGCATCTCGGCCGGCAAGCGCGAAGGCGACGGCGCCACGCCGCTTGGCCACATGCGGATCCTGTCGGGCTATTTCCGGGGAGATCAGTTCTCCAGCGGCCGCAAGACGCGTTTGGCGATGGCGCCGATCGGGCCTGATCTGGGCTGGTGCGAAGTGCCTGACGACCGCAACTATAACAGGCCGGTCAAGATTCCCTACGGCGCCAGCCACGAACGCATGCGGCGCGACGACCGTCTCTACGACGCCTGCCTGGTGCTCGACTGGAACCTGGCGCCACGCCGGCGTGGGCGCGGCAGCGCCATCTTCTTCCACCTGGCGCGCCCCGGCTTCACGCCGACTCAAGGGTGCGTGGCGGTGACGGCGCGCACTATGGCGCGGCTGCTGCCGTTGCTGTCGGACAGGACGGTGATGAAGGTGGTGCGGTAAGTAAGGGAGTAGGGAGTAGGGATCAGCGTCGGCGCCGTAGCTTCCTATTACATACTGCCCTACTCCCCAATTCCCTTCCGGCCAGGCTTTTGCCAGCCGATGTCGAGAAGGCCTAACCGACCCATTTCCCTGTCCATGGCACGGGCGACGTCACGGCGCTCGGCGCCGATGTCGCGTAGCTGGCGATCGGGGAGGTCCTCGACGTTTTGGTGGGCGATATCGTGGCGGGCGAGGCGTATGGCGACCCTGGCATGGCGAAACCAGTCAAGCACCGCGCGTAGCCAGGCCGGCGTGGACGCTGGTGAGTTCAAAACGATGTGGGACATGGCGTGATCCGTTTCATCCGGATGTCAAATCCGGTTTGATGGTGTGTCGATGAATGCAGCATGCCGCATTGAAATTTAAATGAGAAACGAGTAGTTCTTTCAAGATCGTCAAGTTTTATTTGAGGATGGTATGTCCCGCCTGCTGCCTGGAACGCGAGCGCTGAGGACGCTGGAAGCCGCCGCCCGGCACCTCAACTTCACTCGTGCCGCCGACGAGCTCGGCCTGACGCCGGCTGCGGTCAGCCATCAGATCAAGGAAATCGAGGATCAGCTGGGCATCGTGCTGTTCACGCGCACCAGCCGCACCATCCGGTTGACGGCGGCGGGCACGGTGCTGTTCGAGGCCTCGATCGATGCGCTCGACCTGCTTGGCCGGGCCGTCTCGCGTGCGCGCAAGCTGACGCGCGGCACGGCATTGCTGAAGGTAACGCTCGACGCCCAGTTCGCGTCAAAATGGCTGATGCGGCGCGTCGACGATTTTCGCAGGCGTCAGCCCAATATCGAACTCAGGTTCGACATCGCCTACGAAGTGCGGGATTTCGACCTCGACGACGTCGATGTCGGCATCCGGTTCGGCGTCGGGAAATACCCGGGCCTTCGCGCCCATCGCCTGTTCGACAACATCATCATTCCGGTGTGCAGCCCGGGCCTGCTGACGTCCGGTCCGCCGCTGCGCGAGCCGCGTGACCTCTTCAATCACACGCTTGCCCATATCGAATGGGCGCGACAAGGCGTGACATGGCCGAACTGGCGGATGTGGATGGCGGCGGCCGGCATCAACGATTTCGACGACAGCCGGACCATCGTGTTCAGAAACTCCACCGACGCTGTTCAGGCGGCGATCGAGGGCAATGCCGTCGCGCTCGCCGATTTCGCCATGGTGGCAAACGACCTTTCCGAAGGCAGGCTGGTGCAGCCTTTTGAACTCGGCCTGCGGGTGGGGGCCGAGTTCGCCTATTTCCTGGTCTATCCCGAGAGCACCGCCGACGATCCGCGTATCGTCGCTTTTCGCGAGTGGATTCTCGAGGAAGTCGCCAGGACGCAAACCACGGACAAAGGGCAGTAGGGCAGTAGGGCAGTAGGGCAGTAGGGCAGTAGGGCAGTAGGGCAGTAGGGATGGGCGTCGATGCTGCCTTCGGCCCCCATTCCCCTACTGCCTTACTGCCCTACTCCCTTTTGATCAGGTTGCCGCCGCGCCGAACCAGCCGATGACCACGCCGATGATCAGCAGCACGCCAAGCCAGTGGCCGCCGTCGATGAGGGTCAGGTCCCAGCCGAAATTCTGGTAACGATGGTTGGCCGAGAGCGTTGTGGCGACGAAGCCCAGCCAAAGCACGAAGCCGAAGACAAGTCCGGCGAGCAGTGTCGGCTCGCCGCCGGTCATCGCGCCGACGACCAGGGCCATTATGTAGGCCATGATCAGTTCGGCGATGAAGCTGATGACGAACGGCAGCGGCGATTTTTTCATGGTTGCGGGATCAAGCTTGGCGGCCTTCAGCCACGGCTTGCTCAGGCCCATATACCAGGCGGCGCCGAACAACCATGCCACGACGGCGGCGGCGATCACCGCCAGCCAGTTCACTGCTTCAAAATCCATGAGATCCCCCTCCGATACAGATCTGATGGAACGCCTGTTCGGCGATTGCGTCAAGCAAACCGCCAGACCGTGGTGCGCTTGACCAGTGAATCCTCCAGTGCCCGGGTGACGGCCACGTCATAGACCGCGAGCGGTTCCAGCCCCGCCTTCGGCATATACGACCGGCCGGGATCACCGACGAGGATCTCGGCGCCGCGCCCCTTCAGCGTTGCGAACCACGGCATCAGCCGGTCGGCGAAGGATCTGTCGTAGAAAACATCGCCGGCCAGGATCACGTTCCAGCCCGCATCGGTGCCGATGCAATCCGTGCCGAGGAAGTCGATCCCGACATCGTTGGCTTGCGCATTGAGGCGGATCGCGGTCACACAGAAAGGATCGATGTCGGTTGCGATCACCCTGGCCGCGCCGGCCTTGGCCGCGGCAATGGCGACAAGGCCGGAGCCGGAAGCGAAGTCGAGCACGCGCTTTCCCCGCACGGTGCCGGGATTGTCGATGATATAGCGGGCAAGGCCCTGACCGCCGGCCCAGGCAAAGGCCCAGAAGGGCGGCGGCAGGCCGATCTCGACCAGCTCATCCTCCGTCCGCTGCCACAAATCATGTGCTTCATCGGCAAGATGAAGCAGGATTTCCGGCACGTGCGGCGGCGCCATCAGCGCCGTGTTGTCGAGGATGAATTGCTTTGCGCTGTGTGGCGTGAGCGCCGTCACGGAGCTGGTGTCAGGCCGCCCATGCGGCAGACTTCCTTCCATTCGGCCGGCGTCACCGGCTGCACGGAAAGCCGCCCGAGCCGCACCAGCGCCATGTCGGCAAGCTTGGGATTGGCCTTGACCTCTTCCAGCGTCGGCGGGTTCGGCACATCCCCATAGGCACGGATGTCGACGCATTCCCAGCGTGGATCGTCCGTCGTGGTGTCGGGATGGGCAAGCGCGCAGACTTCGGCAATGCCGACCACGTTCAGCCCTTCGTTGGAATGGTAGAAGAAGCCGAGATCGCCGATCTGCATCGCCTTCATGTTGTTGCGCGCGGCATAGTTGCGCACGCCATCCCATTGCGTGCCGGCCTTGCCCTTCGCCTTCAGCGCCTCGAAGGAGAAGACCGAGGGTTCGGATTTGAACAGCCAGTAGTTCATTCTTGTGCTCCTCCTTGCGCTCGCTCGCCAGCGACCAGGATTAACTAGCCGCCGGCTTGTTGAACGTCCAGTTCCACTGGCGGATTTCGACGCTTTCGAACAGCCCGGCCTTGGCGTACGGGTCGGCGGCCGACAAGGCCTGTGCCCCCGCTAGGTCCGGTGCCTCGACAACGACGAGGCTGCCATTGGGCTTGCCTTCGGCGTCAAGGAACGGACCGGCGAAAGCCAGCTTCTTGTCGCCATTCAACCCTTCGAGAAAGGCGATATGCTCTGGCCGCGTGTCGAGGCGCACCTGCAGGCTTGCGGGCTTGTCCTTGCAAATCAAAGCAAACAGCATGGTCTTTTCTCCTGGCCTTGGGATCAATGTTGTGGGGATCAATCGTTGGTTTCGGTCTTCAGCGGCCGGGTCATCAAGGCCGTCACAGCCTGCCGGATGGTGATGGTGCCGTCCAGTATCGCCGCGACGGCAGCGATGATCGGCGCATCGATGTTGCGCTCGGTGGCGATGCGGGCAGCGATCGCCGCCGTCGGCACGCCCTCGGCCAGCGGCAATCCGGCAAGCGGCTTGCCTTGCCCGAGCGCCAGCCCATAGGCGAAATTGCGCGACTGGGTCGACGAACAGGTGAGCAGCAGGTCGCCAAGGCCGGAAAGCCCCATCAGCGTTTCGGGCCTGGCGCCGAAGGCGGCACCGATGCGCCGCAGTTCGACAAAGCCGCGCGTCACCATGGCGGCCTGGGCACTGGCGCCGAGCCCGGCGCCGGTGACCGCGCCGGCGGCAATGGCGAAGACGTTCTTCAAGGCGCCGCCGATCTCGACGCCGATGAGGTCATCGCTCGAATAGCAGCGCAGATTCTCCGCCGAAAAGCGGGCGGCGAGGTCTGCGGCCAGGGCCTCGTCGCGGGCGGCGACCACCACGGCTGTCGGCAGGCCGCGGGCGACATCGGTGGCGAAGCTTGGACCCGACAAAGCGGCGACGGGGTTTTGCGGCAGGATCTCCTCGACGATCGCCGACAGCAAGGCGCCGGTGTCGCGCTCGATGCCCTTGGCGCAGAGAACAAGCGGAATGCCGGGTGGCATATGGCCTTTCGCGACCGCCAGCGTTGCCCGCAGCGATTGCGCCGGCGTCACCGCCAGCACGCAATCGGCGCCAGCGAGTGCCGCCTTGATGTCGCTCGTCGCCTCGATGCCGGGCGCGATGGCGATACCGGGCAGATAGCGCGGGTTCTGGCCTTGGCCGATCGAGGCGACGGTTTCCGGGTCGCGTGCGAACAGCCGCACCGAATGGCCGGCGCGTAGCATGGCCAGCGCCAGCGCCGTGCCCCAGGCGCCGCCGCCAAGCACGCTGACGCGCCAGCCGCTTTTGCCCGGGCCGTTCATGTTCCGGCCATTCATGCCTTGGCTCCGCGCCGGCCGGAGCCGACCATCGGCGTCGAGATGCTGTCCAGCGGCCAGCGCGAGCGCGGCACGAAATCGAAGCCGTTCTCTTGCGCCATGCCTTCGCGCAGCCGTTCGATGCCGGCCCAGGCGATCATCGCCGCATTGTCGGTGCAAAGTTTGAGCGGTGGCGCGACGAAGGTGAAACCGGCCTCGTCGCACTGCCGTTCCAGCGTCGCCTTGATGGTGCGGTTGGCGGCGACACCGCCGGCCACGACCAGCGCCGGATTTCTGGTGCCGGGAAATGTCTCGCGGAAGCGCGCCAGCGCACGCGCGACACGGTCGGCCAGCGCATCGGCCACCGCTGCCTGGAACGAGGCGCAGATGTCGGCGACATCCTGGTCGCTCAGCGGCGCAATGGCGGTTGCGGCCTGGCGCACGGCGGTCTTCAAACCGGAGAAGGAAAAATCGGGCTGGGCCGAGCCCTTCATCGGACGCGGAAAGGCAAAACGCGACGCATTGCCGGTTTGTGCCGCCTTCTCGACATTCGGTCCACCGGGATAGGGCAGGCCGAGCATCTTGGCGGTCTTGTCGAAGGCCTCGCCGAGCGCGTCGTCGATGGTGGTTGCCCAGCGCTGATAGTCGCCGACGCCGCGCACGGCCAGGATCTGCGTGTGGCCGCCGGAGACCAGCAGCAGCAGATAGGGAAAATCGAGCCCATCGGTCAGCCGGGCGGTCAGGGCATGGCCTTCGAGGTGGTTGATGGCGATCAGCGGCTTGTTTGCAGCCGCGGCGATCGCCTTGGCGGTCATCAGCCCGACAATCAGCCCGCCGACCAGGCCGGGGCCGGCGGTGGCGGCGATCGCATCGATATCGGCTAGTGCCACGCCCGAATCGGCAAGGGCTGCCTCGACGATGCCGTCCAGCGCCTCGACATGGGCACGCGCCGCGATCTCCGGCACAACGCCGCCGAATGCGGCATGCTCCTCGATCTGGCTGAGCACGATGTTGGACAGGATTCTTGGCGCGCCATCGCCGTCGACCGCCACGACGCTGGCGGCGGTCTCGTCACAACTCGTCTCAATGCCCAGAACGCGGATCAATTCGTCGCTGTCCCAATAGATTGTATGTCAGGACTTTCCGCTTTAGGAGAAAGCCCGGAAAAACCTCGCTGGCCGGGGGTTATCACGGACTGCATGCCATGCAAACAATCTTGAGAATCGGAACACGCGGCAGCCCGCTGGCGCTGGCACAGGCGCATGAAACGCAGGCGCGGCTGATGGCCGCGCTTGGGATGCCGGCGGAGGCGTTCGAGGTCGTCGTCATCTCGACCAGCGGCGATCGCATCCAGGACCGGCCGCTGTCGGAGGCTGGCGGCAAGGGCCTGTTCACCAAGGAGATCGAGGAGGCGCTGCTGGCGGGCCGGATCGACATCGCCGTGCATTCGTCGAAGGACATGCCGACGCAACTGCCCGGCGGTCTGGAACTCAGCGCCTTCCTGCCGCGCGAGGACGCGCGCGATGCCTTTGTCGGCAAGGCGGCGAAGACGATCGCCGACCTGCCGCGCGGGGCGAAAATCGGCTCATCGTCGCTGCGGCGGCAGGCGCTGATCCGCCGAATGCGGCCGGATCTCGACGTGGTGATGTTCCGCGGCAATGTGCAGACGCGCCTGCGCAAGCTGGACGAAGGGGCCGCCGCCGGCACCATCCTTGCCTATGCCGGGCTGAAGCGGCTGGGACTCGAGCATGTCGTCACCGACCTGATCCCGCTCGACATCTTCCCGCCGGCGCCGGGACAAGGCGCGATCTGCATCGAGACCCGCATCGGCGATCGCGACGTCGAAAAAATGCTGGCCGCCATCCATGATGTGCCGACCGGACAGGCGCTCGCCTGCGAGCGCGCCTTTCTGGCGGCGCTCGATGGCTCCTGCCGCACACCGATCGCCGGCTACGCGTCGATCGAGGCCGAAAAGCTTTCCTTTGCCGGGTTGATCATCTCGCCTGACGGCACGCAGTCGCACACGGTCGAGCTGCAGGGATCGGCGCAGGATGCTGCCCGCATCGGCCAGGAAGCGGCCCGGACGGTACGGGCCAAGGCCGGCGAAAAGTTCTTCGACGGCTGGCTCTGAAAATGCTTCGCGTCCTGGTAACGAGACCGGAACCGGGCGCCTCGCGCACGGCGCGGCAGCTTCAGGACACAGGGTTCCAGCCGATCCTTCTGCCCTTGACCGAAACGGCGGCCTTGCCGGTCGATGCCGGACTGCTTCCAGGCGATGCGGTCGCCGTTGCCGTCACCAGCGCCAATGCCGTGCGCCATGCTTCCAAGGAGCTCATCGCGGCGCTCGCCGCCTTGCCTTGCCATGCCGTGGGAACAAGGACGGCGGAAGCCGCGCGCAAAGCGGGGTTCTTGTCGGCCAGCGAAGGCCCAGGCAATGCCGAAGCGCTTGCCGACAGTCTTGCTGGTTATCTCTCGGGGAAGACCATCGTCTATCTCTGCGGACGCGTGCGCTTTGCGGTGTTCGAACAGAGGCTGAAGGCAGCAGGCGTCCAGGTCCACGCCGTCGAAACATATGACACGCTCACGGTGGGTTATTCTGACGAAGCCATCCTCGAGCGTCTGTCTGGCCAATCCGCCGATGTGGTGCTGCTTTACTCAGCAAAAGCCGCCGCCGCGATGCAGATCCTGACCAGGCGGCCCGCTTTGCAGGAACTATTTGAAAGAACAAGGTTTTTCGTTCTTTCCGCGCGCATCGCGGCAGCGCTTGACGATACCACCGATGAAAGAATCCGCATTGCCGCGCAGCCCGATGAGGATACGCTGCTGGGGCTTTTGCGGGCGCGGCTCTGAGCCGCGTCATCACACCGCCCCTTTTCACCGCTTGGTGATGTGCTAGACCCTTTCTGAACCATCATGCGCCGCCAGGCGTTGAGACGAAGCGAATTGTGCGGAGCCCAGGCATGGTCAAGACGCCGAAGATGCGACACTCGAAAGGCCGCCGCGAGCCGGTGACCATCGATCTCGAGCCCGGCGCGGTCTCGCGCATCGCCGACGAGGATGCCGCCAAGCCGCAGGCCGGCGCTGAAGCGGCACCTGAGGAGGTAGCCTCGCAAGCCGAGGTCCCCGAAGAACCGGTGCATGCCGACCAAACCGATCTCGAGCCGTGGGAGCATTCCGACGCCCACGCCGAATCGGAGCAGACAGCGGCGGCAGCCAAGGATGGCAGCGAACCTGCCTATCCCGGACCGTCCGATGCGCCGGCCAGCAAAACCAAAGCCTTCGACTACAATTTCGAGGATGCATCGGCCAAGCGCACCCAGACCGACGACGGCAAGGCAAAAACCGGGACACCGGACGAAAGAATGGCGCCAACACCCCCGGCAAAGCGTAGCGGCCTCAATGGCATCGCCGCCGGCATCATTGGCGGTGTCATCGCGCTGGTCGGCGCCGGTGGCCTGCAATTCGCCGGCCTGCTCGGCGCGCCGGGATCCGGTTCCGGCGTTTCGCTCGACGGCGTCAACAGCGAGATCGCCGCGCTGAAGAGCGAAATCGCCGGCTTGAAAGAAACGGGCGGCAACGCCGACGCGTCGGCGAAGGTCGACGGGCTGTCGTCGGCGCTGGATCAGGTCAAGACGGATGTCGCGGCGCTGAAATCGGCGGTCGAATCCGGTGGAGCGGGCGACAATGCCGGGCTCGCAGCGCTTGGCGACAAGGTCAAGCAGATCGAAACGGCGGTCGCCTCCCTTGGCAAGGCTGGCGGCACGGCACCGGTCGATCTCGGCCCGCTCAACGAAAAACTGGCTGGCCTCGACGCGCAGGTGAAGTCAGCCGGCGAGGCGACGACGGCGCAGGATGGCCGGCTCACCGCACTGGAGCAGTCGGTGTCGCAGCTTTCCGGCAAGGTCGAGGCGGCGGCAGGACAGCCGAAGATCGCGCTCGCCATCGCCGCGTCGGCGCTCAAGGCGGCGCTCGACCGCGGCGCGCCATTCTCGGCCGAACTCGAGACCTTTGCCGCGATTTCGCCGGATGCGCCGCAGCTTGCGACACTGCGCGCCTATGCCGAAAAAGGCGTGCCCACCCGTGCCGAGATCGCATCGCAAGCGGATGCCGCCGCCAACGCCATGGTTGCTGCCGCGACGCCTGTCGATGAGAATGCCGGCTTCCTGCAGAATCTTATGTCGAGCGCCGAATCGCTGGTCAAGGTTCGGCCGATCGGCGCCGTCGAAGGTGCCGGCGCGCCGGAAACCGTCGCGCGCATCGAGGTGGCGGTCAACCAGGGCGACTATGCCAAGGCGCTCAGCGAATATGACACGCTGCCCGAAGCCGTGAGGGCGGCCGGTGCCGACTTTGCCGGCAAACTGAAAGCACGCATCGAGGTCGAAACGCAGGTCGACGCGCTGATCTCCGGCGCGATGAAGGCATGAGGGCAACACCATGATCCGCCTCTTGGCCTTCCTCATCGTCGTTTTCGCGCTCGGGCTGGGTTTCGCCTGGCTGGCCGACCGGCCGGGCGACATGGTCGTCACCTTCAGCGGCTACCAGTACCAGGTCAGCCTGATGGTGGCGGCAGTGGCCGTTGTTGCCGTCGTTGCCGCGGTGATGATCTTCTGGTGGCTGATCAAGTCGCTGTGGAACAGCCCCTACACCATTTCGCGCTATTTCCGCGTGCGCCGCCGCGACCGTGGCTATCAGGCACTGTCGACCGGCATGATCGCCGCCGGCGCCGGTGACGGAGCACTGGCCCGCAAGAAAACCAAGGAAGCGGCAAAGCTGATCCGCTCCGACCAGGAGCCGCTGATCCATCTGCTCGAGGCGCAGGCGTCGCTGCTCGAAGGCGATCATGAAGGCGCGCGGCAGAAGTTCGAGAGCATGCTCGACGACCCCGAAATGCGGCTGCTCGGCCTGCGCGGGCTCTATCTCGAAGCCGAACGGCTCGGCGACCGCAACGCCGCCAGACATTACGCCGGCCGTGCCGCCGTGATGGCGCCGCAACTGGCCTGGGCGGCCGAATCGACGCTGGAAGAATTGACCGCGCGCGGCGACTGGGACGGTGCCTTGAAACTCGTCGACGCGCAGAAGTCGACACGGCAGATCGAACGCGATGCCGCCAACCGACGTCGCGCCGTATTGTTGACGGCCAAGGCGCAGGCACTTGCCGACAGCGATCCGACTGCCGCCAGAACCGCGGCGATCGAGGCCAACCGGCTGCGGCCGGACTTCGCGCCGGCCGCTGTTGCTGCTGCTGCTGCGCTGTTCAAGCAGAACGATGTGCGCAAGGGCTCGAAAATCCTCGAGGCGGCATGGAAGGCCGAGCCGCATCCGGAGATCGCCGAGCTCTACACCCATGCAAGGCAGGGCGACGCCGTGCTCGACCGCCTCAACCGGGCGAAGAAGCTGCAGGAGATGAAGAAGAACCACGCCGAGTCGTCGATGACGGTGGCGCGCGCCGCACTTGACGCGCTGGATTTTTCGACCGCCCGCCGCGAGGCCGAGGCAGCGATCCGGATGGACCGCCGCGAGGGCGCCTATCTGCTTTTGGCCGACATCGAGGAGGCCGATACCGGCGACCAGGGCAAGGTGCGGCAGCTGCTGTCGAGGGCGGTGCGGGCGCCGCGCGATCCGGCCTGGGTCGCCGATGGCGTCGTTTCCGAGCGCTGGGCGCCGGTATCGCCGGTCACCGGCCGGCTCGACGCCTTCGAGTGGCGTGCGCCCATGGAGCGGCTCGGCCAGCTGATCGACAGCCATGACGATGCATCGGCCTCGGCCGCGCCGGTCATCGAAGCGCTGGCAAAGCCGGTGAGCGAAAGGCCTGTCGAGGTGATCGATGACGCTGGCCCAGGCGCGCCCGCAGGCAAGGACGCCGAGACCCACGAGGATGATGTCCGGCCGATCACAGCCGCCGCCTTCGCTGAGGTGCCGTCCAATGCGGAAGCCGTCGAGCCGGCCGAGGAGCTTGCGCGGCTGCCGGACGATCCCGGCGTCGATCCGGACGAGGAAGCGGAAAAATCGCCGCGCCGGTTCCGGCTGTTTTGAATTGGGCCGGCTGTCAGGCCGTTGGGGATTGGATTTATGTTTGAACGCGTTCTGTCATTTCTCAGGGATTTGCCGGCCGGCGCTGGTACGCATGCCAGCACTGATGATCCGCGCGTTGCGGCTTCGGCGCTCCTCTATCACGTCATGAATGCCGATGGTGTGCGCCAGGATGTCGAGTGGGAACGGTTCAAGGCGGTGCTGGCCGAGAGCTACTCGATCAGCGGCGCCGAACTCGAAGCGCTCGCCGCTGCGGGCGAGCGGGCCGACAATGAAGCGATTGATCTCTATGCCTTCACCAGTGTCTTGAAGCGCCACCTCGATGCCGATGCGCGCAAGGCCTTCATCGGCCTGATGTGGGAGATCGTCTATGCCGATGGCGAGTTGCACGAGCTGGAGGACAACACGGTCTGGCGCGTGGCCGAGTTGATCGGCGTCGAACGCCGCGACCGCGTCGAGGCGCGCCGCAAGGCGGCGGCGAAAGCACCCGGCGCCACCGGAACATCGAGCGACGAATAGACGGGATTTCGCCTGCCCATGCCGCGCCAAACGAGTTCGAAGCCAAAGATCCTGATCGTGCTGCATCAGGAGAATTCGAGCCCCGGACGCGTCGGCCACATGCTCCTGGAAGAAGGCTTCGAGCTCGACATTCGTCGTCCGCCGCTCGGCGATACCTTGCCAGAAACGCTGGACGGCCACGCCGGCACTGTGGTGTTTGGCGGGCCGATGAGCGCCAATGACGAGGACGAATTCGTTCGCCGCGAGACCGCCTGGCTGGAAATACCGCTCAGGGAGAACCGGCCGTTCCTCGGCATCTGCCTCGGTGCGCAGATGCTGGCCAACCATCTCGGCGGCAAGGTCGAGGGTCACGGCGATGGGCTGGTCGAGATCGGCTGGTATCCGCTGAAGGCGACCGAAGCCGGCAAGAACCTGATGCACTGGCCTGAAATGGTCTACCAGTTCCACCGCGAGGGCTTTTCGCTGCCCAGGGACGCGACGCTGCTGGCGACGGCCGAGACCTACCCCAACCAGGCCTTTCGCTATGGCGACAATGCCTGGGGCATCCAGTTCCATGGCGAGCTGACCAGGGCGATGATGCAGCGCTGGGTGGTGCGCGGCGCGCATCGCTTTGAGTTGCCGGGCGCGCAACCCGGCCGCGATCATCTCGGCGGCCGGCTGATCTGGGATATGCATCTCAAGCGCTGGCTGGACGAATTCCTGCGGATGATCTTCGGCAAGCCGGCGGTGCGATAGGGCAACGACGGCGCGCGTCAGTTTCGCCCGTTGAGGTGGCGCACCTTGCGCAGTTGCGGGAACAGCACCATCCACAGCCCGGCAACGGCGATCGCGCCGATGCCGCCGACGACGACGGCCGGCACCGTGCCGATCAACGCCGCCATCGTGCCGGCGCGGAATTCGCCGACCTCGTTGGAGGCGCCGACGAAGACCTGGTTGACGGCGTTGACACGGCCACGCACATGGTCGGGTGTCCACAGCTGGATCAAGGTTTCCCTGATGTAGACGCTGAACATGTCGGTGGCGCCGAGGAAGGCAAGGGCGACGATCGACAGCCAGGTGATCGTCGACAGGCCGAACAGCACGGTGAAGGCACCGAACGAAGCAGCGGAGGCTAGCATGATCATGCCCGCGTGGTTGCGGAGCGGATGCCCGGCCAGCCAGATCGCGACGCAGATGGCGCCGACGCTGGGCGCCGAGCGCAGCAGGCCGAGCCCCCAGGGGCCGAGCTGGAGGATGTCGCGCGCGTAGATCGGCAGCAGCGCCGAGGCGCCCGACAGAAGCACGGCGAACAGATCGAGCGAGATGGCGCCCAGCACGATCTTCTCGCTCCAGATATAGCTGAACCCACCGAACAGATTCTGCAGCGTCGGCTTTTCGGTCTCTGTGCGTTGCGATGGCTTCGGGATGGTGAAGATCAGCAGCCCGGAGGCCAGCATCAGGACGGCAGCGGTGCCATAGGCCACTTGCGCCGACACGCCATAGAGCAGGCCGCCGGCGACAGGGCCAACAATGGTCGCGGTCTGCCAGGCCGACGAATTCCAGGCAATGGCGTTGGCGAAATCCTCAGGCGGCACCAGATTGGCGAACAGCGAGGCCGAGGCCGGGCCGAAGAAGGCGCGGGCGACGCCGAACATGGCGAGCACGGCGAAGATCGGCAGCGGTCCGCTGATGCCGTGCAGCGTCAGAAACAGCAGCGTCAGCGCGCAGATCGACTCCACCACCACCGCCAGCGCCATGATCAGGCGGCGGCCGAAGCGGTCGGCGACGACGCCGGTGACCAGCACCAGCAACAGCGACGGCAGGAACTGGACGATGCCGACAAGGCCGAGATCGAGCGGATCGCGGGTCAGGTCATACATCTGCCAACCGACAGCGACCGACACGATCATGGTGGCGAATGTGGTGAGGAAACGCGCCGCCCAATAGCTCAGGAAGGAGCGGTGGCGGAACGCGGCATAGCGCTGGTCCGGCGAGGTTTGTGCGGCAGTCATGGATCGAGGCCCCGTTGCGATGGTATTGGAGCGACGTGCGTCCAATTGGACGCACAAAGTACGCTCCAACACTTCTTGGTTGTCGCATCGTGCTTTTCCGAAAATCGGAACCGATTTTCGAGCCGATGCGATAGCCGGCGGGGCACTTCCCGGATGGGCGCTGTTCCGGCCAAGGGAACTTCTAACAAAGTTCGCAGCGCGATGTGCGCCAGAATCAGCACTGGATCAAGAAATTTTCACCCTGTTCCTTTGATTGCACGAGGACGTTACTGCCGCAGCGCGGCGGAGATGGCGTCGAGGCCGCCGCTTAATTCGGCCGCGGTCGGCCAACCGAAGCCGACACGGAAGAAGCGTTTTTCCATTTCGAACCAGTGGCCGGGTCCAACATAGGTGCCATGGTTTTCCAGCAGGTTCACGTAGAACCGGTCGAGATCGAAGCCGGGATCGACATTCAGGCGCGGGAAGCCGACGACACCGCCTTCGGGCCGCACCCAGTCGACCAGCGGCTCGCGGTCGATCCAGGCCTGGACGATGTCGCGGCGCCTGGCCATTTCGGGCAGCAGCGTCGCCAGGAAGGCGTCCCGGCGCTGCAGCATGCCACGCGCGATGCCTTCATCGATGACGCTGCCGCAGATGCCGATCTGCTCGTTGGCGGCGAGGAACTTCTCCTGAAGGTCCGCATCCCTGGTGATCAGCCAGCCGATGCGGATGCCGGGAATGCCGAAGGCCTTGGACAGCGACGAGACGCTGATCGCCTTCGGGCTCAGCGATGCCGCCGACGGCAGGCGCTTGCCATAGGAGAGGTCGCGGTAGGTTTCGTCGACCAGCAAATGGCAGTTGTGGTGCTCAGCGAGGGCGACCAGCGCATCGAGTTCGGCCCGGTCCATCATCGTGCCGGTCGGGTTGTGCGGGCAGGTGACGCTGATCAGCCTGGTGTTCGGCCGTATCGCCGCCGCGACTTGGCTGACATCGATAGCGAAGCCGTCCTCGAAGGCCAGGTCGACAAAGCTGATAGCGCAGCCGATCGCCCTTGGGGTCTCGATGTTGGTGGCGTAGTTGGGCCTGATGACGACGAGATGAGCGCTAGCCGACAAAAGCGAGGTCGAGATGATGAACAGCGCGCCGGCAGCGCCGGCGGTGACAAGGACATCATCGGGCGAGATGCCGGCATCCTGCGCCGCGATCAGCGCGCGCAACTCCTTGTCGCCGCGATGCTCGCCGTAGAAAAGCGTGAGATCGGGCAAGGACAGGCCGATGTCGGAGAGTTTCTGGTCGGCGATCGAACTTTCGGAAAGATTGTAGCGGATCCGGTCATAGCCGTACTCTTCCGGCGCCTCTTTCTCGATCACCATCCTGGCGTAGTTCATGGCTCTCCCCCAAAAGAATCCGTCCGATTCATCCAAGCCACAAAAACATGAAGCCTGCCAAGGCGGATTCGCCGGCAGGCTCCAATCAATCCATTGGCTCAGCCTATTGGCTCTGTGCGGAATTGCCTCAGGCCGAAGCCTTGGCTTTCCTGCCCTTGACGACCGGCTTCGGGGCGGCCTTGCGGCCGAGCCCGATCGACTTCGCCAGCAGCGAACGCGAAGCGGCATAATTGGGAGCGACCATCGGATAATCCGACGGCAAGCCCCATTTGGCGCGATAGGCATCCGGCGTCAGGCCGAAATGCACGCCGAGGTGACGCTTCAGGGATTTGAACTTCTTGCCGTCTTCCAGGCAGATGATGAAGTCCGGTGTCACCGATTTCTTGGGGTTGACCGCCGGGACCAGCGGCGCCGCCACCGGCACCACCGGCTGGCCGAGCCCGCTTATCGAAGCGCTGACGCTGGCGATGAGATCGGCGAGACCTGAAACGGGCAAGCGGTTCTTCTCGACATAAGCGGACACGATGTGAGCGGTCAGCTCGAGCAGGTCGATGTCTTTACGGGCGCTGTTGCTATCGTCGGTCAATCTATTTCTCCGTCTAAAGCGCATGACCTGAAAATCGGATTCGATTCCCGGAAAGGATCATGCGCAAAATCAAAATGCTGCGGCGTCCTTTGTGCATCCACGGGACGGGCGGCGTTGTTGTGGCGCGAAATTCCTAGTCGGCAAATCTGCGCAGCGCAATGACTTGATGCCGCGGCACACGTTATTTTGAACAACTATATTAAACAATAATAATATCAGACTATCAGCGCCTTGTCGCGCCACAAACGAAAGCCGCCTTCGAAGGCGCGTGTGTTGTCGCCGCGCCTCGAGTCGGTGGGCAATTCATCGAGCTTGTCGACATTGCCGCCGCCAATGACGACATAGTCAGGCTGCATGGCGGCGCGGAGCCGGTCGACGACGTCGAACACATATTTGCGCCATCTCTTCTTGCCGCGCTTTTCCAGCCCGCGTTCGCCGACATAGTCCTCGAAACTCCTGCCCTTCTTGTAGGGAAGGTGGGCGAGTTCCATCGGCTGGGCGACATTGTCGACGATCATCGCCGCGCCGAGGCCGGTTCCCAGTCCGATGAACAGCATGCGGCCGCCCTCATAGCTGCCGATGGCCTGCATCAGCGCGTCGTTGACCACCTTCACCGGCTTGCCGAACTGCGCGGCGAAATCGTAGCCGGCCCAACCCTTGCCGAGATTGGCAGGATCGGTGAGCGGCCTGTTGTGGTTGACCGGGCCGGGATAGCCCATCGAGATGACGTCGTAGGACAGGCCTTCGGCGAGCTTCTTGACCGCATCGGTCATCTGCTGCGGCGTCAGGCCAGGTCCCGAGTCGGCGCGGCGCTCCGCACCGCCGGCGCTCGAGAGGATCTTGACGTGCGAGCCGCCAATATCGATCGAAAGCACGATCTTCTCAGCGTCCAATGCAGGCTGCTTCATCGCCTTGGCCATTGTGCCACCTCCACTCACTTTACCGGATCGATCCAGCCATTGGGCGGCCCGAACCCGGCCATCACGTCCGCCGGACCCCATGTGAGCGGTTCATAGAGGTGCGGCGGCGTGGTGTCGCCAAGCACCGGGCCGACGATGCGCCAGGCCAGCTCGCTGGCGTCCTGGCGGGTGAACAGCTGGCCGTTGCCGTTCATGGCATCGCCGATCAGCCGCTCATAGGGCGGCATGTCGCTCTTGCTGTCGTCAAGCGCCGTCAGTTCGACCTGTTCGCCGATCATGTCGTCGCCCGGCGCCTTGCGCTGGGCGCCGATGGCGATCACCACTTGCGGATCGATGCGGAAGCGGACGTAGTTCTGGTCGGCGGGCTTGATCGGGTCGAAGACGTCGAGCGGCGGCCGCTTCAGCCGCACCACCACCTCGGTGACATGCACGGGCATGTTCTTGCCGGCGCGGATGAAGAACGGCACATCCTGCCAGCGCCAGGTGTCGACGAAGAAACGCACCGCCGCAAAGGTCTCGACCGGTGAGTTCGGCGCCACGCCGGGTTCGGCGAGATAGCCGGTGAACTGGCCGCGCACGACATCGTCCTTCGTCAGCGTCCGGATCGCGCGCAGCACCTGCACCTTCTCGTCGATCAAATCGTCGGCTGACCGGCCGACGGGCGGCTCCATGGCGAGCAGCAACAGGATGTTGAGCAGATGGTTCTCGATGACATCCCTGATGCAGCCGACATCGTCATAGAAGCGGCCACGCCCCTCGACGCCGAAATCCTCGGCCATGGTGATCTGCACGCTCTCGACGAAGTTGCGGTTCCAGATCGGCTCGAGGAAGGAATTGGCGAAGCGGAAATAGAGCAGGTTCTGGATCGCTTCCTTGCCGAGATAATGGTCGATGCGGAAGATCGACTGTTCGTCGAACACCAGATGCAGGACCCGGTTTAGCCAGCGCGCCGATTGCAGGTCGTGGCCGAAGGGCTTTTCCACCATCAGCCGCGCGCCATGCGCCGTGCCCGATTGCTCGAGCCCCTGGACGACGGTCTCGAACATGGTCGGCGGCACGGCCATGTAATGCAGCGGCCGCTGGGCGGTGCCGAGCGCGTTTTTCAGTTTCTCGAACGTCGCCGGATCGCGGTAGTCGCCGCTGACGTAGCGCAGCAGCGACGCGAACTTGGCGAACACCTTTTCGTCGATCTTGCCGAGCGCATCGACGATGCCGTCGCGGGCGCGCGCCTGCAATTGCTTGAGGTCCCAGGCGTCGAACGCGACGCCGATCACCGGTTCGGTCAGCGTGCCCTTGGCGACCATCTGGTAAAGCGCTGGAAATATTTTCTTGTGGGCGAGGTCGCCGGTCGCTCCGAAGAGCACCAGCGTATCGGACCGTTCCTGGCTCATCAAATTGTCTCCCCTGCCGGCCGTCACGAGCCGGACTTCGGCTTTTCGACATGGCCGCCAAACGCATAGCGCATGGCGGACAGAAGCTTGTCGGCGAATTCGGATTCGCCTTGCGAGGAGAAGCGGTCGAACAGCGCCGAGGACAGAACTGGCGCCGGCACGCCGGTGTCGATCGCCGCCTTCAGCGTCCAGCGTCCCTCGCCGGAATCCGAGACGCGGCCGCCGAAACTCGCCAGCGAGGCGTCTGACTTGAGCGCGCCGGCGGTCAGGTCGAGCAGCCAGGAGCCGATGACGCTGCCATGCCGCCAGACCTCGGCGACGTTGGCGAGGTCGATGTCGAACTGATAATATTCCGGGTTCTGCAGTGGGCTGGTCTCGGCGTCGGCGGCGCGCTTGACCTTGCCGGCATTGCCGGCCTTGAGGATGTTCATGCCCTCGGCATAGGCGGCCATGACGCCGTATTCGATGCCGTTGTGGATCATCTTGACGAAATGGCCAGCACCGCTCGGGCCGCAATGCAGATAGCCGAAGGGTGCCGTGCCGGCGGCGGCCTTGTCGGGAGCGGGCGCGCCGGCATCGGCGCCGGGCGCCAGCGTGGCAAAGATCGAATCGAGATGCTGGACCGCCTCGTCAGGCCCGCCGATCATCAGGCAGTAGCCGCGATCGAGGCCCCAGACGCCGCCACTGGTGCCGACATCGACATAGCTGATGCCCTTGTCCCTGAGCTTCGCCGCCCGGTCGACGTCGTCATGGTAGTAGGAATTGCCGCCGTCGATGATAATGTCGCCGGGTTCCATCAGGGCGGCGACCTGATCGACGATCTTGCCGGTGATTGCAGCCGGCAGCATCAGCCAGACGCAGCGCGGCTTGGCCAGCTTGCCGACGAATTCCGCAAGGGATGCCGCTCCCGACGCACCGTCGGTTACGAGCGCGGCGACGCTGGCCGGGTTGATGTCATAGACGACGCATTGGTGGCCGTCGCGCATCAGGCGCCGGACCATGTTGGCGCCCATCCGGCCCAGTCCCATCATTCCGATCTGCATGGTTTCGTCCCTGTTTCCTGGAGATTTACGGGGTTTGTCGAGGAAGGATCGACTGGCTATCCTGCTCGCCTGATATGACGGAGAAGTCGACATTCTCCCAATCACCGGCTCCGGACCAGAAAAAAGTGAAGATCAGCGTGCTTCCGCTGGGGAGGTTGGCCGTGGGCAGATCGGCAAGATGGATGCCGAAAGCGTTCTCTGTCGTCTGACTGTCGACGGCGGTTGCCCAATTGTCGGTGCTCCAGCGAACCGTCGCCGGGGCCAGCAGCTCGACGCGCAGCGTCTTGCCGGCCGGGATCGTGCGGATCTTGTTGTTGAACCGCCATGTCCTGAGCGGCGATACAGTCTTGTCCTCGATGTAGCGCTTGACGCCTTGCGGCGGCATGTCGAAGACCGCGCCGTCGCGCAGCGAGCGCAACAGCTTGATATACTCCGAATGCGCCCAGACCAGCGGCATGGCGCTGCCCGAGGGACGACCGTGCAGCAGTTCGCGCTCGGCCAGGTCGGCGCCGTCCCAGACCTGTTCGGGCAACAGGCCGCCCGGTCCGGCCGAACCTTCCAGCGCGGCCAGCAGGCTCGCCGCCTTGTCCTTGCGCCCCGCCGCCAGCTCGTAATGGGCGCGTTCGCCGGCCAGCAACGGCCAGGGCCGGCCCTGGCCGGTGCCGTCGAACGGCGCTCCATCCTCGTGTTCGCCATAGCCATCGCCATTGTAGCGGTACCAGAGCGGTCCCTGCGGCAGGTCGCAGCGCAATTGCGCATCGATGACCTTGACCGTGTCGACGATGCGCGGATCATCCGCTGCCCTCAGGCCAAACCGGACGAGCGCCAGCGCGTCCGGGCTGACGATTGCCTCGGCTGGACGGTCGGTATCGCCGGGCGGCCGGTTCTTGATCGGGACATAGCCGTCCTTCGGCGAACCGGCCTCGGCGCTGTCGGGCGGTGCGATGCGGACGTAGTAGCCGTCGACGCCGGCTTGCCGGCAGAGTGCCGTGCCGGTGACATAGGTCCAGCGCTCGACCTGGTCGTTCCAGACATCGGCGGTCTCGCGCAGATAGGCCGCCGCGCTCTGCTTGCCGCAGGCGTCGAGCAGGTCCGCTGCGGCGAGCAGTGCGGCGATCTCGATGGCCAGCGTGAACGGGCTGTAGCCGGCATCCTCCTCCCAGCGATCCTCGCCGGTGACGGGTCCGTTGCGCACGACATAGCTGGCGGCGCGCTCGATCATTGGCAGGAAGGCTGCGAGCCTGGCACGCGGCAGGTGTCCTGCGCGATGCAGCGCATCGGCCAGCAGCAGCGGGAAGGCGCATTCGTCCATCTGGATGCCTGGCCAATAGGCCGATCCATCGAGCCAGGCGTTCTGCGGCCAGCGTCCGTCCGGCTGCTGGATGGAGTGCAGATAGTCAAGGATTTGCAGGGCCGACGCGGCGTCGCCGGCAGCGAGAAAGCCACCTGCCGTTTCGACCAGATCGCGCGGCCAGACCAGATGATAGCCGCCGAGATCGTCGTCGCCCTTGTTGAAGCCCCACGGAATCGAAAGGCTGGCGACCGCCGCACCCGGCACGGCGATCGACCGGTGCGTCGCCAGGACAGCGGTCGAGACGCGATAGAAGTTGATCCCGGATTCGCCATGCCGGTCCAGCGGCAGCAGGCCCTTTTGCCATTTGCGCCATTTCTCGACGTAGGATTTTGCGGCGGGCTCAAAGCCTCGTTTCAAGCTGGCGAAGGCATTTTCAGCAGCCTCGTCGGGCGTCGCGCCAAAACCCAACGCCAGCAACGCTTTTGATTTGCCAGTAGAAAAACCGATCTCGCCGGTCAGCGCGACATTGCCGTCCTCGGCCCGCCGGCAAGTCGGATCGAGTTTGCCGGTGTTGTGGAGCTGCTGCCAGCCGTCGGAGGCGCCGACATAGCCGGCCGAGCAGCTTCGCCAGGGCAGCGACGAGGCCAGCGCCAGGCAGGTGCCACGCCCCGAGGCGAACAGCACAGGCTTTCCCTTGTGGTCGCCGACCCAGGCGGTGTTTCCCATGCCGGCATTGATCAGATGCGGCGCCAGCAAGGCGTAGACGCGGTAGTCGCCGGCGGCACCCTTGAGCGGCGTGAAAACGATCTCCTGCAGCAAAGCGGGCCGGGCCGGGTCGGCGAGGATGCTCTTTTCGATCCGATAGGCGCCGTCGGCGGCGGTGTTGACCAGCCTGTAGGCCGGCACGCCGTCCTCGAATGGTTCGATGGCGTGCGCGGCATCGCGCTTCTCTTCGGAGAAATAGCCGTCGGGGCCGGTGACGATCAGGCCGAAATCGCGCGTGCAGGCGCTGTCGAGGCGCGGATAGTAGATCTCGTTGAGGATGCCATGGCTGATCGTGAACCAGATCTGGCCGGCCGGCGAAAGGGACGTTCCGACGCCACTCTTGGCGCTTGACGTCCAGCGGGCCGGAATTCCCGGGGCGCCCGGAGCAACGGTTGGCGTCACTGGCATTCTATCGCGGTCTCCTGACCCTTCCCTAGACCAGGACGCGAACCCTTTTCAATCATTGCACCGCAAAGTGATCGCCACCGCCAATGGCGCCCTCGTTGACAGCGGCGCCGCGTAGCGTCCACTATTCCCGGCACGGGAGGATCGCGAAGCCATGCCGGAGGTGTCCCTGGTCCTGATCGACCGGTTGCTGGCGATTTCGCGGGCGCTTGCCGGCCATATCGATCCCGGCACGGCGTTTCGCGCGACGGCCATCGAGATCGGCACGCTCATTCCGCACGATCACATGGATCTGGCGGTGCTGTCGCATGACGGGCGCAGGCACGCCTGTTATGAAGCCGGCTTCCACACCAGCTGGAGCGAGCTTGCCCAGCATCCGCTGCCGACCGAAGTCAGCCCGATCCGCTCGGTGCTGTGGGGCGAGGTGCCCTACCTGCTTGCCGACGACGCGCTGCGCGACCAGCGCTTCCATTTCGCCACGGCCATCGACGGGCCGATCTTCGCCGCCAGGCTGCGCAGCCGCATCGTCGTGCCGCTCAGGGCACGCGGCGGCATCATCGGCGCCCTTAACATCAGCCGGCACGAGGTCGGCTGCTACACGCTTGCCGATGTCGCGGTCGCCCAGCAATGCGCCGATCTGATCGCGCCCTATATCTTCGCGCTGATCCAGACCGAGGAGGCGCGCCGCGCCATGCTTGCCGAGAGCGAGGCGCGCAATCGTGTCGAATTGCTGCGCGTCGGCGCCTCTCAGCTGACCGAAGGCATGGAGCGCGAACGCCGGCGCATGGCCATGGATTTGCATGACCAGACGCTTGCCGACCTCGCCCGCATCGCCCGCCAGCTTTCGGCCTTGCGCGGCCAGGGCGTGGCGCGGGCGGCGCAGCTTGCCGACCTCGAGCTGGAGGTCGCCGGCTGCCTGACGGAACTGCGCCACATCGTCGACGACATGCGGCCGAGCGTGCTCGAACTGTTCGGCCTGCGCGACGCGGTCGAAGCGCATCTCAACCGCAGCGTCGCCAGAGCCAAGCCGCCGATCGCCGTGCGCATCGCCGACACCAGTGACGGCGGCGCCGACAGCCTGCCGGAGCCCGTCCGCACCGCGCTCTACCGGATCGTCCAGGAAGCGATCAACAATGCCGTTCGTCACGCCGCGCCGCGCCGCATCGATGTTTTGCTGGCGTCGACCGCGAGCGTCCTGCGGGTGATCGTCACCGATGACGGCCAGGGCTGCGGCACCGTCGATCCGGCCGCCCATGGCGGTATTGGCCACATGCACACGCGGGCAGCCCTTATCGGCGCGCGGCTGCGCATCGGGCAGGCCGGCCGCAAGAGCGGCGGCACCCGTGTCGTCGTCGAGATCGACCGCCAGCCGTCGCGGGAATTGCCGGTTGCGGCGGCCGCAACGGTGCCCGGTCAGCTCGCCGTGTCGGAGGCCATGTGATGCTTGTGATGATCGCCGAAAATGACGGGTTGCACCGCACATTCGCGCGTCGCACCGTCGAGCAATTGTGGCCCGGCGACGTCGAGGTGATCGAAGCGAGCGACGGCGAAGACGCCATCAACCTAGCGGCCGAGCGCGAGCCGCCGCATGTCGTGCTCGATCTGCAGATGCCGAAGGCAACGGGGATCGAGGTTGCCAGGGCGATCTGGAACCGCCGCGCCGGCACGCACATCCTGTTCTGGTCGAATTTCGCCGACGAGGCCTATGTGCGCGGCGTGGCGCGCATCGTGCCGCCCGGCTCGGTCTATGGCTATGTGCTCAAATCGGCGACGGAGGAAGGCATGCGCTCGGCCCTGCGCGGCGTTTTCCGCGAAGGCCACTGCATCATCGACCGCGAGATCCGCGGCATCCAGCACCGCGTCCAGGACAAGTTCGAGGGCATCACCGACGGCGAGTATGAAAGCCTGATCGACATCGCGCTCGGCCTGACCGACCGGGCGATTGCGGCGCGCCGCGGCCTGTCGATCCGCGGCGCGCAGAGCCGCATCAAGCATGTCTATGACAAGCTCGGCATCGTGCCGGCGGAGGACGGCGCCAGCGATGCTTCCGTGTTCAACTCGCGGACGCGGGCGATCTATCTCGCGATGGCGCGCGGCCTGATCAACATCGACGCGCTGCGCCGCGAGCAGGACCGGCTCGATGCCTGGCTGGCGCAGGCGCCGCCCGAGCACTAATTCTAGCCAGCGCGACTGTGCAAATGCACAGTCGTCCCTGCGCTTTGACCCGTATCGCCACGCCGGTGCCGCAACTACCTTCGATCCCCAATAAGAAAACATATCGGGGAAGCGCTCATGCCATTCGTCACCATGCGGATTCGCACGGCTGCTCACGCCGCCGGGAGCCAGTGATGTCGGCGTCGGCGCGAGCCCGCCATCCCGGCTTCGACGACGTCGTCGGCGATGCGACGATCGAAACGCTGGCGAGTGGCTTCGGTTTCCTCGAAGGGCCGGTGTGGCATCCCTACGAGAAGTGGCTGGTCTTTTCCGACATTCCGGAAAGCCGCATGTACCGGCGCAGCGCCGCGGGCGAGATCGAGCTGTTCCGTGAGCCCAGCCACAAGGCCAATGGCAACACGCTGGACCGGCAGGGGCGGCTGGTGACCTGCGAGCACGCGACGAGCCGGGTGACCCGCGCCGAGCCCAACGGCAGCGTGACCGTGCTTGCCACACACCACCAGGACAAGCAGCTCAACAGCCCGAACGACATCGTCGTTGCCACCGGCGGATCAATCTACTTCACCGATCCGGGCTATGGCAGGGTGGAGTTCTACGGCGTGCCGCGGCCGCAGGAGTTGTCCTTCCAGGGTGTCTACCGCATCGATGGCGACGGCACCCGGCTGACATTGCTGGCCGATGATTTCGTGCAGCCGAACGGGCTTTGTTTTTCGCTGGACGAGTCGCGGCTGTTCATCAACGACACCGAACGCGGACACATCAGGGTGTTCGGCGTCGAGGCGGACGGCGATCTCAACGGCGGTGCGGTGTGGGCGGTGACCGAGGGCGACGGGCCGGGAGCGCCAGACGGCATGAAGATCGACAGCCGCGGCAACGTCTATTGCACCGGCCCCGGCGGCATCCATGTCTTCGACGGCTCGGGCGCCATTCTGGGTGTCATCCGGACGCCGGAAGACTGCGCGAATTTCACCTTCGGCGACGACGACCTGAGGAGCCTCTACATCGCCGCATCGACGTCGCTGTACCGGCTCCGGGTGCGCGTGCCGGGATTGAGACTGTTTTGAGTTCGGGACCGTCCGTGCTCAAATCAGATTGGGAGTGAGGCCGGGGTCAAAACCGGCGGGAACTGCAGCAGTAAACATCATCTGGGAGGATTACGACATGAAGAAACTGTTCGTCTTGGGCGCCTTGGCGGCAATGCTCGCCTCGGGCACCGCACTGGCCGACACCAGTGGCAAGAAGATCGCCTTCTCCAACAACTATGCCGGCAATTCCTGGCGGCAGGCTATGCTGGACAGCTATGGCATCGTCACCAAGAAGGCGGTCGCGGACAAGGTCGTCGGCGCAGCCGATATCTTCACCACCGCCGACAAGGAAGTGCCGACGCAGGCGGCCCAGGTGCAGAACCTGATCCTGCAGGGCTATGACGCGATCGTCATCAACGCCGCTTCGCCGGATGCACTCAACGGCGCCATCAAGCAGGCGTGTGACGCCGGCATCACCGTCGTTTCCTTCGACGGCACCGTGACCGAGCCTTGCGCCTATCGCGTCGTCGTCGACTTCAAGGACATGGGCAAGCAGGAAGTCGAGCAGATGGCCAAGTTCCAGCCCAAGGGCGGCAATCTGCTGGAAATCCGTGGCCTTGCCGGCACCTCGATCGATGATGCCATCCATGCCGGCATCCTCGAAGGTGTGGCCGCCCATCCCGAGTTCAAGATCGTCGGTTCGGTGACCGGCGACTGGGACCAGACGACGGCACAGAAGGCAGTTGCGACCATCCTGCCGTCGCTGCCGGACGTCGTCGGCATCGTCGACCAGGGCGGTGACGGCTATGGCGCGGCGCAGGCCTTTGCCGCCGCCGGCAAGCCGCGCCCGACCATCATTATGGGCAACCGCCAGGACGAATTGCAGTGGTGGAAGGAACAGAAGGACAAGGACGGCTACAAGACCTGGTCGGCGTCGATCGCGCCGGGCGTGTCGTCGCTGGCCTTCTGGGTGGCGCAGCAGGTGCTCGACGGTCGCACCGACATCCCGCACGATCTGCTGGTGCCGTACCTTGCCTTCACCCAGGACGATTTCGAAGCCGAGCTGCCGAAGATCGTCAAGGGTGGCGTCGCCAGCCACGAATACACGCAAGAGGACGCGATCGCGGCGATCAAAGCCAACATCAAGTGAGTGTAGGAGAAGCGTTGCCGTCCGTATCGTCGAACGGATATCGTTGAGCATGGTTGCAGGGAACGCTGACATCATCAGACTGAACGGCGCCGAAAAACATTTCGGCGCCGTTCGCGCGCTGGGCGGCGTGGATTTCCACGTTGGCCCCGGCGAATGCGTCGGCCTCGTCGGCCACAATGGCGCCGGCAAGTCGACGCTGATGCACATGGTGGCGGGCACGCTGATGCCCGACAGCGGCCAGATCGGGGTGCATGGCGGCATCGAGGACAATTACTCGGTGTCGCGGGCGCAGCAGCTCGGCATACGCTGCGTCTTCCAGGAATTGTCGCTGTGCCCCAATCTCAGCGTCGCCGAGAACACGCGCATCAACCACGCGTCGCTGCGCGGCTTCGGCTGGCGGCGCAAGGCAGCCGAACTGATCGCCGCCAAGCTCGACGAGATCTTTCCGGGCCACAGCATCTCGGCGTCGGACATTGTCGGCGACCTGTCGATCGGCCGGCGCCAGATGGTCGAGGTGGCGCGCGCCTTTACCGTCACCCAGGACCGGCTCGACCTCGTCATCCTCGACGAGCCGACATCGTCGCTCGACGCCCATACGGCCGGCCAGCTGCTGGCCTTCGTGCGCCGCTTCGTCGCCGGCGGTAAAAGCTGCATCCTGATCTCGCATGTGCTGGGCGAGGTGTTGCGGAATGCCGATCGCATCGTGGTGATGCGCGACGGCAAGGTGGTTGTCGCCGACGCCGCTGGTGCGTTCGACCGCGACCGGCTGGTGACGGCGATGGGCGGAGCGGAAGCGCGCCAGAAGATCGCGGCGCAGGTCGCCGACGCCAAACCAGGGACCAGCGCGCTGCGGGTGCGGGCGCGACCCGCCGTGCAGAAGGACGGCACCGACCTTGTCGCTCGTGCCGGCGAGATCATCGGCCTTGCCGGTCTGGCTGGCCACGGCCAGACCGACCTGTTGCTGGCGATCTTTGCTGCTGCATCGCGCGCCAAGGCCGGCATCGAGGTCACCGCGCCGGTGGCGCTGGTGGCCGGCGACCGCCAGTCGGATGGCATCTTCCCGCAATGGTCGATTGCGCAGAATATCGGCATCCGCTCGCTGGCGCGTTTGCGCAACGGGCTGTTGATCTCGCCGCAGCGCGAGGCCGAACTGGCCGCAATCTGGCAAAAGAAGATCGGCATCCGCACGCCGGACATGAACAACAACATCTTCTCGCTGTCGGGCGGCAACCAGCAGAAGGCGCTGTTTGCCCGGGCGCTTGGCTCGGACGCACAGATCGTGCTGATGGACGATCCGATGCGCGGCGTCGATATCGGCACCAAACTGGAGGTCTATGACCTCGTACAGGAAGAGGCCCGCCGTGGCCGCACCTTCCTGTGGTACACTACGGAAACCGAAGAGCTCGACAATTGCGACCACATTTATGTCTTCAAGAACGGCCGCATCGTCGCCAATCTGCGTCGCGACGAACTGACCGAAGAGAAGATCATCCAGTCCTCGTTCGGCGATGCGGCCTGAGATGACGGCCGCCAGCCTCGACACCACCGCCAAGACTTCCGCCGAGCGTGGCGCGCTGGCCCGGGCCCGCCTGCTGCGCGGGCTGCTGCCGGCGCTGTCGCTGGCGCTGGTGCTGCTCGCCATCGCCTGGCTCAACCCGCGCGCCATCAGCTATTTCGGCTTCAGCCTGATGCTGAACCTGGCGATCCCGATCGCCCTGGCGACGATCGCGCAGATGTTCGTCATCGCCGGCAACGAGCTGGACCTATCGATCGGCACCTTCGTCGGTTTCGTTGGCTGTGTCACCGCGACCTGGCTGAAGGACGCGCCGCTCATCGGTGTTGTCATCCTGCTCGGCTCGATTGGCGTCTATGCGCTGCTCGGGGCGCTGATCCATCTGCGCAACCTGCCCTCGATCGTGGTGACGCTCGGCATGAGTTTCGTCTGGCAGGGGCTGGCCATTCTCGTCCTGCCCAAACCCGGCGGCAAGGCGCCGGACTGGCTGCTGGCGTTCATGGCATTCAAGCCGCCTTTCGTGCCATTCCCGATCATCGCCGCGCTGCTGATCGGCCTCATCGTTCACTTCGGCCTGATGCGCACTTCCTACGGCGTGATCCTGCGCGGCTCCGGCGGCAATCCGGCAGCCCTCGGCCGCGCCGGCTGGTCGCTGCTCAAGACCAAGATCGTGCTGTTTTCGCTGGCCGGCCTGTTCGGCGTGCTGTCGGGCATGGCGCTGATCGGCATTACCACCTCGGCCGATGCCAATATCGGCAATGGCTATACGCTGCTGGCGATCGCCGGCGTCATCCTCGGCGGCGGCGAGTTCGTCGGCGGCCGGGTGTCGCCGATCGGCGCGGTGATCGGCGCGCTGACACTGGCGCTCGCCGCCTCGCCTCTGCTCACCTTCATGCACATTCCGCCCGACTGGCAGGTGGCCGCCAATGGCGCCATCCTTATCATCGTGCTGGCGGCCCGCGTCCTGATCAGCCGCAGGGAGAGGTAGCCATGGCCGTGTTGAAACCACTGCTTGCCAAACCCTGGATCTGGTCGTTCCTCGGCGCCTTGCTGGTGTGGCTGGCGACGATCGTCTTCACCGGTGGCTATGGCGCCGGCGGCATGGTTACGGCGGCGCTGTCGCTTGCGGTGTTCACCGTCATCGTCGGTGTCGGCCAGATGTTCGTCATCACGCTCGGGCCGGGCAATGTCGACCTGTCGCTGCCGGCCAATATCGGCCTCGCCAGTGCCGTCGCCATGAAGGTGATGGACGGCAACGACTCCATGATCGTGGTCGGGCTTTTGGCGGCGCTCGCCACGGGGGCTGCGATCGGCGCCGCCAACTATTTGCTGATCTGGGCGTTGCGCATCCCGCCGATCATCGCCACGCTGTCGGCCAGCTTCATCATCCAGTCGATCGACATCAGCTATGGGCGCGGGCTGCAGATCAAGCCGCCGCCGGGCTTCGCGGATTTCGCCAACTGGCAGGTGCTGGGCATTCCGGCGCTGGCGATCCTCACCGTGCTGTTCACCATCGGTGCGGCGATCGCGCTGCAGCGCATGATCTATGGCCGCTCGGTGCTGGCGATCGGCCAGAACATCCGTGCCGCATGGCTCGCCGGCGTCAATGTCGGCCGCATCCGCTTCCTCACCTACACGCTGTCGGGTGCGCTCGGCGGCATCGACGGGGCGCTGCTCGCTGGCTATTTCCGGGGCGCCAATGTCGACATCGGCAACGAGTATCTGCTGGCCTCGATCGCCGTCGTCGTCATCGGCGGCACATCGGTGGCTGGCGGCAAGGCCAACGTGCCGGGCGTCTGGGGCGCGGCCCTGTTCCTGGTGCTGCTGTTGACCATGCTCAACACGTTCGGCGTCAGCGCCGGCGTGCGGCTGCTGCTGACGGGGCTGATCATTGTCGGGGTGATCACGGCCGCGGGTGGGCAGAAGGCGCTGCGTTGAGGTGTGTTGATATTCAGGTGATGCCGGCCTGCAAACGGCGGGTTTCTGCGCTTCCGGTGCTCACGTACCCGAATGTACGCTCCGCTCCGGTTCTCGGAACCCACCGTTTTCGGCTCGGCCTGACCTGAATCTCAACACACCTCCGAAAACCGCAGACGCCTCGACCCACGCCGGCGTGCAGATGCTCTCAGGCGCGCGCTCTTCCCCGAGCTGATGTCGGGCCGTTGAAGTATTAAAGGCTGGGATTCATTGTGCCAGGCCGGCATCGGGTTCCCATCGGCGTCATGGCGCTGTAAATCCGGTCCGCGCGGCCACGGCCGCTCACCATCGCTGGGAGGTTTTGCGTGTCCGATTTCCTGAAGGTCAGCCGCGACGGCGATGTCGCCATCGTCATCATCGACAATCCGCCGGTCAATGCGCTGAGCTTCCACGTTCGCGAACCGCTAATGCAGGCTCTCGTTGAGTTGCGGGATGATCCCTCCGTCGCGGCCATCGTCATCGCCTGTGCCGACCGAACTTTCGTTGCCGGCGCCGACATCACTGAATTCGGCAAACCGGTGCAGCAGCCCGAACTGCGCGCCATCGTGGCGACGCTGGAGATCATCGCCAAGCCGACAATCGCCGCCATTCACGGCACCGCGCTTGGTGGCGGCCTGGAGCTGGCGCTCGGCTGCCATTTCCGTGTCACTGATGCCGGCGCCAAGCTCGGCCTGCCGGAAGTAAAGCTCGGCCTTTTGCCGGGCGGCGGCGGCACGGTGCGGCTGCCGCGCCTTGTCGGCGCGGTGAAGGCGCTGAAGATGATCGTTTCCGGGGCGCCGATCGGTGCTGAAGAGGCGCATGCCACCGGTCTGGTCGATGCCGTCTTCGAAGGCGATCTGACCACGCATGTCGTGAACTTCGCCAGGGAAATAGCCCGCAAGGGTGGTCCCTTCACGCCGGTGCGCGATCGCGATGAAGGGCTCAAGGCAACTGACCTGGCCGCCTTCGACACCGAGGCAGCGGACCTTGCCAAGAAGGCGCGCGGCCTCGAGGCGCCGATCGCCTGCGCGCAGGCGGTGCGCAATGCCGTCACGCTGCACTTCGACGAAGCGCTGGCGGCGGAACGTGCGCTGTTCGTGAAGCTTGTCGCCAGCGACCAGTCGCGCGCGCAACGGCATCTGTTCTTCGCCGAACGTGAGGCGGCAAAGATTCCCGGCAAAGATTTCATCAAGCGCAGGATTGCCCGCGTCGGCGTCATCGGCGCCGGCACGATGGGCGGCGGCATCGCCATGGCCTTCGCCAATGGCGGCTATCCCGTCACCTTGCTGGAGACCAGCCAGGAGGCCTTGCTGCGCGGACTGGCGACCATCGACAAGAACTATGCCGTTTCCGTCACACGCGGCTCATTGACCGAAGACGCCAAGCGGCAGCGGCTCGCCCGGTTCACGGGATCCACCGACTATGCCGATCTCGCCGATTGCGACCTGATCGTCGAGGCGGTGTTCGAGGACATGACGGTCAAGAAGGAGGTTTTTGGCAGGCTCGAAGCGGCAGCCAAGCCGGGTGCGATCCTCGCCACCAACACCTCCTATCTCGACATCAACGAGATCTCCGCCTCGACCTCGCGCCCGCAGGATGTGCTCGGCCTGCATTTCTTCTCGCCGGCCAATGTCATGAAGCTCTTGGAGATCGTGCGGGCCGAGAAGACCGCGCCCGATGCGCTGGCTGCCGTCGTCGACCTGGCGCGGCGGATCGGCAAGGTGGCTGTCGTCGTCGGCGTCTGCCACGGTTTTGTCGGTAACCGCATGCTGGCGGCGCGTGGCGCCGAATCCGAAGCGCTTCTGCTCGAGGGCGCAACCCCGCGCCAGGTCGACCAGGCGTTCACCGATTTCGGCTGGCCGATGGGACCGTTCCAAATGGGCGATCTCGCCGGCCTCGACATCGGCTGGCGCAACCGCAAGGCGCGCGGCCAGACGGCCGTGATCGCAGACACGCTGTGCGAACAAGGACGTTTCGGCCAGAAGACCGGCCGCGGTTACTATCTCTACGAGGCCGGCGCACGCACCGCAGTGCCCGATCCCGAGGTCGAGGCGCTGATCCGCGACAAGGCGGCCGAAAAGGGCATCGCACCGAGGGCGGTCGGCGCGGAAGAAATCATCGAACGCACGCTCTATCCCCTGGTCAATGAGGGCGCCAGGATTCTGGAGGAGGGGATCGCGGCCCGCGCGTCAGACATCGATGTCGTCTGGGTCAACGGCTACGGCTTTCCCGTCGGCAAGGGCGGCCCGATGTTCTGGGCCGGACTTGAAGGGGCGGCCAAGATCATCGAGCGGCTCGAGTACTGGCATCAGCGCACCGGAAGGCAAGTCTTCAAACCGGCGCCGTTGCTCAAGCGAATGGCCGAAACCGGCTCCTGGGAAGCCGGGGAGTAGAGCGGTTCATCGTTTCACGGAAACGCCGAACCGCTCTATTCTCTTTGTTTTGACGCAATTCCCTGAGGGAAAGCGCTTTTCCCGGGAAGACCGCTACACACTTTTCCTGGAATTGCACTCCGTCTCGGCCTTCAACCAGTCGGCGAAGATCGTCATTGCCTGCGAGTTCTGGCGCCTGCGCCGTGCCGACAGCCAGTATCGGCCGACATCGACCGTGCAGTCGAAAGGCTGCACCAACTGGGCCGAACAGAGCTCGCGGCTGAACATCGAAACCGGCAGCAATGCCACGCCGGCACCCTGGACGGCAGCGTTCGCCATGGTGACCGATGAGTCGAAGACGATGCCTTTGATCGGCGGGCAATGGCGCCCTGCCGTCTCGAACCAGCGCAACCATTCGTCTTCCCGGTAGGAGCATAGCAGCGTTTCGCGCGCGAGATCGGACGGGTCGCGCAGGCGCGCCGCGATGCCGGGCGTGCAGGCCGGCGAGAAGGCGCCGGGCAGCAGCGGCGTGTTCTCGGTTCCCTGCCAGGAGCCGTCGCCGAAGCGAATGGCAAAATCGAGACCGTCGGCGGCGAGATTGACCCGGTTGTTGTTGGTTGAGATGCGCAGCTCGATGTCCGGATAGGCCTGGTGAAATGCCGGCAATCTGGGAATCAGCCAGCCCGAGGCGAAAGTGCCGACGACACCGACTGTGACGATGTCGTTGAAGCGACCGCCCTCGAAGCGGTCGAGCGTGACGCTGATCCTGTTGAAGGCATCGCTCAGTACGGGCAACAGTGCCTCGCCCTCCTCGCTCAAAGCGAGGCCGTGCGGCAATCGGCGAAAAAGCCTGATACCAAGGACTTCTTCAAGGCCCTTGATCTGATGGCTGACGGCGGCCTGGGTGACGCGCAGTTCGAGGCCGGCGCCGGTGAAACTGAGATGCCTTGCAGAGGCCTCGAAGGCGCGCAAGCCGTTCAGCGGGAGGTGCGATCGCTTCATCATCCCAGCCCTAATTTTTCTTATGGCGGGGGCGATGTTTACTCGTTTGCGATGGGGCCGGATCCGGTCCAGTTCTGCCGCGCGGGGCAACAGAGAGTGTGGACATGACAAGCAGGCGCAGTTTCATCAGTGGTCTCGCGGTGGTTTTGACGGCCCCGGTTGGCGCCATCGCGAAGGCGGCAATAAGCCCGACAAAATTTGATGGGGTCTTGCCGAAAATAAGGCGGATCGAGGCGAAAAGCGGCGGCCGGCTCGGCGTCGCCTGCCGGATCTCGGGAACGACTGCGCAATTCGGCTATCGTGAGGACAAGCCGTTCCCAATGTGCAGCACCTTCAAGGCACTCGCGGCGGCGTTCGTGTTGCATCGTGTCGACGGCGGCATCGAGCAGCTCGACCGCAGCATCAAGATCCCGCACGACGCCATTATCGCGAACTCTCCAACGACCAAGAAACATGCCGGCGGCGAGATGACGGTGGCGCAGCTTTGCGAAGCCGCGGTGACAGTCAGCGACAATGGGGCAGCCAATCTGTTGCTGGAGTCCTTTGGCGGACCTGCGCAGCTGACGGCCTATCTGCGTTCGATTGGCGACAAGGTGACCAGGCTGGACCGGATCGAGCCGGAGCTGAACGAGTCGCTGCCGGGGGACGCGCGCGACACGACCTCGCCGCTGGCCATGGTCAACAATTTCGAACGGCTGACGATCGGCAACAGCCTGTCGGGGAAGGGCCGGGCGCAGCTTGTCGATTGGCTGGTGGCGAACAAGACCGGCGACGAGCGCATAAGGGCGGCACTGCCGAAAGGCTGGACATGCGGCGACAAGACCGGAACCGGCGCGCGCGGCAGCACCAATGACGCGGCCGTCATCTGGCCGACTTCCAGCAACCCGATTTTGATGTCGATCTATCTGACGGGAACGAAACAGAGCCTGGCCAAACGCAACGCCGTCATTGCCTCTGTCTCACGGGCATTGGTCGAAGCGATCGAGGCTTAGACGTTTTAGCGGCGCAGACCCTGTCGCGCCATTGCTGAGGGCGCGACAGGCTTCTTGAGTTTCGGTCCCTCACCAAAGGCAGAACGTCACAAAACCGCTATTCGTGTTGGATGGTCAGGTGCTTCCTCCAGGCGGCGTTGCGGTTCGTGCGAGCTCGCGACGAAGCTGCGCCACCCACCATGGGCCGAGATGTCAATCGCCGCCGACAAGCCGGCTGTCTCGGCCACGAACCCCTTCGCCGTTGTGCCATCGTCGAGTTCGATCGTGCCAATGCCGAGCGGGGCCGGAATAGCGGCGACGAAGCGTCCGAAGGCGCCCGGATCAAGCCGCCAGACCTCGACATCTATCCGCATTCCATCTCCGGCGACCCGGACGAGTCCAGGCTTGGGTACGGACTGGCTGGCGAGAGCGTAAAGCCGGTAGGCAGGCGCTGTTCTCGTCGTTCTCGAGAACTGGGCGCCGAGATCTCGCAACTGGCCATTGAGCGGCATGCCCGACAGATGCGCGCCGACGACCACCAGATCGATCATCTCGTCCGGCGCGCGCTCGCCAGGCGGCGCGCTGCCCGGCTGCGCCCAGCCGGTCGCGCCAAGCGGAAGGCCGCTGGCCGCGTGGATGTCGCGAGCGAGACCGGCCGTCAGCCAGTCCTTGCCCGCCATCGCCAGCAAGGTCACGCTCATCGGCAAGCCATCGTCGCGCCGGCCGCTCGGCACGGCGACGCCGCACATGTCGAGCAGGTTGACGAAATTGGTGAAGGTGCCGAGACGGCTGTTGGTGACGATAGGGTCCGCTAGAACCGCATCGAGAGCGTAATGCGTCGGCGCGGTCGGTACGCAGAACAGGTCGACCGAAGCGAGGACCGGTGCGAGCTTCGCCCTGTAGGCCTGAAGCGCATAGAGGCCCCTGAAGGCATCGGCCGCGGAGAGGCTGCGCGCGCCGCCGATGATTTTCCGTGTCACCGGATGCATGGCCGCCTCGTTGGCCTCCATGAAACCGGCGATCGCCGCGTACCGTTCGGCCACCCAGGCGCCTTCATAGAGAAGGTTGGCGGTGGCGTAGAAATCGCCGAACGGGATTTCCACCAGCCGGCAGCCGAGCCCGCGCAGCATGTCTAGCGCCGCGTCGAAACCCTCTGCCATTGCCGTGTCGCCGAAGAATTTGAGATCCTGCTTCGCCGGCACGCCGACACTTAGCACCGGCGGCCGCGCCGTGAGGGCCGGCACCTTGACCGCGCGCGAATAGGCATCGGCTGGATCCTTGGCTGCGGCCACACCGAACACCGCGTAGGCATCGTCAACGGTCAGCGCGAACACGGAGATACAGTCGAGTGTGCGGCAGGCCGGTACGACGCCGGCGGCCGACAGCGCCCCGACGGTCGGTTTCAGGCCGACAATATTGTTGAGGCCGGCCGGTATGCGGCCGGAGCCTGCCGTGTCAGTGCCGAGCGCGAAGGAGACGATGCCGCGCGCCGTCGCAACGGCGGACCCCGACGAGGAGCCGCCGGGCACCAGACTGGCATCGATGGCGTTCTTCGGGATCGGGTACGGCGTGCGCACGCCGACAAGGCCGGTGGCGAACTGATCCAGATTGGTCTTGCCGACCACCAGCGCGCCGGCAACCTTGAGCCGGGCCACCACGGTGGCGTCCACCTGGGGCATGTAGGCATATTCGGCGCAGGCCGCGGTGGTCGGCATGCCGGCGACGTCGATGTTGTCCTTGACGGCGAAGGGCACGCCCCACAGCGGCTTGGTTACCGGATCGAACGGCCCGAGCGTTTGCGCCTGCGCCAGCATGTCCGCCTTGGCGGCGAGATGAATGAAGATGCCCGGATCGTCAGCCGCCGCGATGCGGGCATGGACGGCATCGATCATGGCGGCGACACCGACGCCGGCCCGATAGGCCGCATGCAAACTGCCGATGTCGAAGCGGATCTCGCTCATTTGGTCTCCCCCAGAATGATCACCGGCAGGTCCCATTGGATCAGCACGACGCAGCCCTCCTTCGTCCACACCGAATGCTCGGTCCCGACCGGGTTCAGGACCACGCTGCCGGCCGGATAATCGCCATTCTCGTCGCTTTGTGTCCCCTCGAGCACGACGATGGTTTCCAGCCCGACATGTCGATGGCGCGGCACGCCGGCGCCGGGCCGGTAGTTGAGGATTGCCACCGACGGTTCGACCGGTTCGCCCTTCAGCAGCCAGTGCACCGCGATGCCCTCGCGAAAATGTTCGAACGCCAGATCGCGCCAGCCGCCGCCGAGGACGCCGGCAAAACTCAGATTAGCCATTGGCAATTCCCCGAAGCACCTGGTCGGTCGTCGCCGTCCAGCCGACGATGGCGCCTTGCGCTCTGATCATTGCGATGGCGGCCGCCTTGAACTCCGGAAAATAGCTCTCCGTTGCGTCTTCGGCGAGCAGGCACTCATAGCCCCGATCATTGGCCTCGCGCATCGTCGTCTGTACGCAGACCTCGGTGGTGACGCCGGCAAAGACCAACTGCAGTGCGCCGAGTCGTTTCAGATCTTCGCCGAAGCTGGTTGCGTAGAAAGCTCCCTTGCCAGGCTTCTCGATGACAATCTCGCCGGGCAGTGGCGCGAGTTCGTCGAGGATCGCTGTGCCCGACTCGCCAACGATCAGCACGCGGCCCATCGGCCCAACATCGCCGATGCGGATCGACGGATTGCCGCGGTTGCGCTTGGACGGCGGCAGGTCGGACAGGTCGGCCCGGTGGCACTCCATCGTGTGAATCACCGGCAGGCCGGCCGCGCGGAACCCATCGATCAGCCGCTTCACCGTCGGCACAATGGCCGTGATGCGGCTGACATCGTTGCCGAGGCTGGCGCCGAAGCCGCCCGGCTCGGCGAAGTCGCGCTGCATGTCGATGACGACCAGCGCCGTCGTCTCCGGCTTGAATGCAAAGGCAAACGGCTGCGCATCGATTTCAGCCATCAATGGTGTCCCGCCATATGCTCGCCGATGGTCTGCACGCTCGCCTGCGCGATCGGCGTTTCGTAGACCAGCGCACCGTCCGACATGACGAAGATGCGGTCCGACAGTTCCAGCAACTCGTCGAGGTCCTCCGACAACAAAAGCACGGCAGCACCCGCATTGCGCGCCTTCATGATGCGGGCGCGGATTTCGGCCACCGCCGAGAAGTCGAGACCGAAGCAGGGATTGGAGACAATGAGCAAGTCGACCTCGCCGGTCAGTTCGCGCGCCAGCACTGCGCGCTGCACATTGCCGCCCGACAGCGAGGCGATGGGCGACGACAGCGATGCGGTCTTGACCTTGAACTGCTCGACCAGCCTGGCGCTGAACGCGCGGATGGCACTGGTGCTGATCCAGCTCACCGGTTTGCCGTTGCCGTCCACGTCGAAGGTGCGGAAGGAGATGTTCTCGGCCACGGTCATTTTCGGGGCGCAGGCATTCTTCAGCGGCTCTTCGGGGATGAGCCGCACATTGAACGCGCGCGCCTCGGCGCGTGTCGCCCCATAGGCGGACCCGCGCACCAGCACGTCGCCCGCGTGGCGCGGACGCTGGCCGGCCAGCACTTCCAGAAACTCTTTCTGGCCATTGCCGGAAATGCCGGCGATGCCGACGATCTCGCCCGAGCGCACGCCGAGATCGTCGATGCTGATCGATTTCAACCCGGTTCGGTCAGGCGCCTTCAGCGAACTGACCTTGAGCACCGTCTCGGCATCGGGCTTCGGCGTTGCACGGCTGTCGAGCGCAGCGATCGGTTGGTCGCCGATCATCATCGCTGCCATCGTCTTGTGGTCGAGGTCGGCGACGCGGCCCGTTCCCGTCAGCTTGCCCTTGCGCAGCACGCTGGCATCATCGGCGAAGGCCGTCACCTCATGGAATTTGTGCGAGATCATCAGCACGGTGAGGTCGCCGGCCTTGGTCATGTCGCGCACCAGCCCCAGCACCTCCTGCGCCTCGCCGGGCGTCAGCACCGAGGTCGGCTCGTCCAGCACCAGGAAGGAGCGGCCGAGATAGAGCTGCTTGACGATCTCGAGTTTCTGCTTCTCGCCGGCTGCGAGCTCCGCCACCTTGACGTCGAGCGGCAGCTTGAACGGCATGCGCTCCATGAACACGGCAAGGTCGGCGCGCTCCTTGCGCCAGTCGATGATGCCCGGCACCCTCTCGCGCGAGATGACGAGGTTTTCCGCCCCCGTCAGCGAGGGCACCAGCGTGAAATGCTGGTAGACCATGCCCAGCCCGAGCGCAGAGGCGTCGCGGGGGCTGGCGACCACGACCTCGCGGTCATCTACGAGGATGTCGCCGGAGGTCGGGTGGTAGAACCCCATCATGCATTTGACCAGGGTCGACTTGCCGGCGCCGTTTTCGCCGAGCAGCGCATGGAATGATCCCGCCGGCACCTTGATCGAGACATCGCCCAGCGCCGTGAAGGCGCCGAAGCGCATGGTCATGCCAATGGTCTCGACGCCGACGGCTTTTCTGCTGCCTTCATGCATGGTCGAACCTCACGGCAATTGGGCGACGAAGGACGCCGAGTTCGACACCGCGCCGAAGACGCCGCCCTGCATCTTGATCATCTTGATGGCCGCCAGATGGTTGCCGTAGTCGGTCGCCCCACAGCAATCCTCCAGCATCACGCATTCATAGCCGCGGTCGTTGGCCTCGCGCATGGTGGTGTGCACGCAGACATCGGTGGTGATACCGGTCAGCACGATGTTTTCGATGCCGCGCTGGTTGAGGATCAGCTCGAGGTCGGTGGCGCAGAACGAACCCTTGCCGGGCTTGTCGATGATCGGCTCGCCTTCGGCCGGATAGAGGTCGGGGATGATGTCCCAGCCCGGCTCGCCGCGCACCAGGATGCGCCCGCAAGGGCCGGGATCGCCGATGCCGGCATTGATGCGGCGCGAGCGCCAGCGCTTGTTGGCCGGCAGGTCGGCGAGATCGGGCCGGTGGCCCTCGCGCGTGTGGATGATGGTGTAGCCCTTGGCGCGCATCACCGAGAGCACCGACTTGATCGGCTCGATGGGCGCGCGCACCAGCGACAGGTCATAGCCCATATGGTCGACATAGCCGCCCGGTCCGCAGAAATCGGTCTGCATGTCGATGATGATCAGTGCCGTATTGTCGGGGCGAAGTTCGCCGTTGTAGGGCCATGGATAGGGGTCGGCGTCGATGTAGCGCTGGGTGATCTCGGCTCTGGCGTTCATGGCAAAAACTCCAGTTATTTGGTGATCGACAATTCGCCCGGTGCACCGGCGAGCGAACGGGTCGGCGACGAGGTGGCGATCATGATGATCAGGGTGAGGATGTAGGGCGCGGCGTAGAAGAGGTAGTAGCCTTGGGTGACGCCGACCGACTGCAGCGCCGGTCCAAGAGCGCCGGCCCCACCGAACAGAAGGGCGGCGGCAAAGCAGCCAAGCGGGTTCCAGCGCGCGAAGATGACCAGCGCCACCGCCATCAGCCCTTGGCCCGACGAGATGCGTTCGGTCCAGCTGCCGGGATAGTAGAGCGACAGATAGGCGCCGCCGATGCCGGCCAGCGCGCCGCCGACGCCGGTGGCGAGCAGGCGTACCGTGTCGGGATTGAGACCCATGGCGCGCGCGGCGTCCGAACTGTCGCCGACAACGCGCACGATGAGGCCGGCGCGGGTGTTGCGGAAGGCCCACCACAGGACGACCGAAAGTGCCGCTCCGATCAGGAACAGGACGTTGACGTCGAGCGCGGCCTGTACCTGCGGAATATCGGACCAGCCGCCGAAAGGAATGGCCGGCAGGTTGGGCGCCTTCGGCTTGATGAACGGCTTGCCGAAGAAGAAGGCGAGCCCCGAGCCGAACAGCATCAGCGCGATGCCGATGGCGATGTCGTTGACCTTCGGAAATTTGCAGATCCAGCCGTGGAACAGGCCGAAGCACAGGCCGGCGAAGGCTGCGGCGAGCAGGCCGAGCCATGGCGAGTTGGTCATCACCGCAACCGCATAGGCGGTCATGGCGCCGAACACGAGCGTGCCTTCGAGCCCCAGATTGATGCGGCCGGAACGCTCGGTGATGGCTTCGCCCAGCGAGACGAAGATGAAGGGCGTCGACACGCGGATGGCGCCGCCCAGAATGGCCAGCGGCACGCCCCAGAGGCCGATCTCGGTCGCGTCCATCAGGAGGCCCTCTGCCACAAATCGGGATTGAAGGCCTTGAAGCGGCCGTACAAGGTTTCGCTGAACAGGATGACGATGAACAGCATGCCTTGGAGCACCAGTACGGTGGCGTCGGGCAGGTCCATGCGGCGCTGGATCAGCCCGCCGGACGCGTCGATGCCGCCAAGCAGGATGGCGACCGGGATGATGGCCAGCGGGTTGTGGCGGGCCAGGAAGGCGACGAGGATGCCGGTGTAGCCATAACCGGCGGCGAGCGAAGCATTGGCGCTGCCCTGGACGGCCGCGACTTCCAACATGCCGGCGAGCCCGGCAAAGCCGCCGGCCAGCGCGGTAAAACCGACGATGAGCGGCCCGACGGCCAGGCCCTGCACCTGTGCCGCGCGCACGTTGCCGCCGGCGATGCGCGCGGCGAAACCCCAGCGGGTCTTTTCAATGAGCACCCAGGACACGATGCAGGCAACGACACCGGCGACCAGCCCCCAATGCACATCCATGCCCGGAATGTTGCCGATGCGATAGATGTCGGCCAGCGGCTGCGTCGAGGGCTTGTTGAGCGAGGCGGGATCGCGCAGCGGTCCTTCCACCAGCTGGTTCATCAGGGCGATAGCGATGTAGGCCATCAGCAGGCTGGAGATGGTTTCGTTGACGGCACGGTAGTGGCGTAGCGCGCCGACGGCACCGATCCAGATGCCGCCGGCGGCCATGCCCGCCACGCCCATGGCAAGAATGACGATGAAGGAAGGCGCGCCGCTCAACGCGACACCGATGGCCGCGGCACCGACACCGCCGAGCACGATGGCGCCCTCGCCGCCGATGACGACGAGGCCGAGCCGCGCCGGCAGCGCCACGCAGAGCGCCGCAAGCAGCAAGGGTGCGGCCCGCGACAGCGAGTTCTGCACCGAGAACCATGAGCCGAAGCCGCCGCGCCACATGGTTTCGTAGAGCAGGACCGGCGACTTGCCGACAGCCAAGATGAACAGGCTGAACAGGACCATGCCGACGACCAGCGCGGCGAGCGGAATGACGAAGGCTTCCGCTCGCCTGGCGATCCATTCGAGCGCCGCCGGATAGCCCCTGGCGCCGAGGATGGCCGGCGCCTCCGCACTGCTGGTCGTATCTGTCATGGTCCCGTCTCCGCGCTCAGCCTTAGGCGGTCGAGCCGACGACGCCCTCAACGAGATAATCCATGCTTTCGAGCTCGATGGCGGTCTCGACGAAGGCCTGGCCCTCGGTGGCGACGACAACGCCCTTGTTGCTCTTGAGCGGGCCCTTGATGACGGAGAAACCGCCCTTCATCATTTCGGCCAGCGTGGCGTCGAACTGCTTGTGCGCGGCCTCGCCGACGGCGAGGCCGAGCGGGCTCATCTTGACGAAACCGTCGGCCAGGCCGCCGCGGGTGAAGTTGGGCAGCGGCGTGCCGGCTACCAGGTCGTCGACGAACATCTTGTAGACTTTGGCCCAGTTCCACTCGGCGCCGGTGAGGTATTTTTCGGGTGCCAGCGGGCTTTGGTTGGCGTGATAGCCGCAAACGAAGGCACCGCGACCGGCCGCCGTCTCGACCACCACTTTCGGGCTATCGACGTGGCAGGTGATGACGTCGGCGCCCTGGTCGACCAGCGCGTTGGTGGCTTCCGCCTCCTTGACCGCTAGCGACCACTCGCCGGTGAAGATCACTTGGCAGGTGATGGTCGGGTCGACCGAGCGCGCACCGAGCAGGAAGGAGTTGATGTTGAGCAGCACCTGCGGGATCGGCTTGGCCGCGACAAAGCCGAGTTTCTTGGCCTTCGAGGTGTGGCCGGCGACGACGCCATTGAGGTATTGGCCCATGCCGATATAGCCGAAATAAGAGCCGGCGTTCATCGGATGCTTGTCCTTGTTCCACATGCCGCCACAATGGCGGAACTGCACGTCAGGGAATTTCGCGCACATGGCCAGCATATGGGGGTCGAAATAGCCGAAGGAGGTCGGGAAGATCAGCGAGGCCCCGTCGAGATTGATCATGGATTCCATGGTCTTCTGGACATCGACCGTCTCCGGCACATTCTCCTCCTCGACGACGGTGATCCCCTCGATGCCTTTCAGTGCCGCGGCGCCCTCGGCATGCGCCTGGTTGTAACCAAAGTCGTCCTTCGGACCGACATAGATGAAGCCGACCGTTGCAGCGGCGGCAAAGGCTCTGCTGATGGGAAACGATGCTGAGGCAAGACCAAGTGCGGCTCCGGCGGCGGAGGTCTTGAGCAACTGGCGACGGTTAAGCATGAATCTGTCGGTCATGTGAATGCTCCCCTGTAAGACCCTCTTCGAGTCGGTTAACCTTCTCATGAAAGTGCATGCAATCAGCGTGCCAGTTCAAACAATGAAATTTATCCAATTAAATCAACAATTGTTCCAATGACGCCTGCACAAGCGACGGGCAATTGCATACACTTTTTGCTCTTAAAATAGACAGTTTGACATGTAGATTAAAATACAGGCATAGAGGGAATGCCCGAGTCGAAGCTGGTCCGCGAGCCATGCGATTCGCGGCCACGAAAAGACTGGACGGAGGAGACGTGTCGGGAAAGCGCAACTTGATCAGGTCGGGTACGACCGTCGATCAAATGGTGAGGGCGATTGGCGACCGCATCGTCACCGGTTTCCTGCGCCCCGGTGAAAAACTCGACGAGGCGTCGCTGGCCGCCCGCTTCGACGTATCACGCACGCCGGTCAGGGAGGCGCTCGGTCAGCTCAGTGCCATGGGCCTGGTGGAAAGGCGGCCAAACCGCGGTGCCATCGTCGCGGTGGTCACGCAGGAGCATCTCGCCTCGATGTTCGAAAGCATGGCCGAGCTTGAAGGTATTTGCGCGCGCTTCTGCGCCGAACGCATGACCGCTGGCGAGCGCCGCGCGCTGGAGGTTGAGCATCAGGCCTCGGCCCGCCTGGTGCGATTGGGCGCCGAGGAGGACTATGAATATTTCAACACCGAGTTCCACACCCGGCTCTATCGCGGTGCCCACAGCACCCATATCTACGAGCTGACCGTAATGACGCGCAGCCGGCTGGCGCCGTTCCGTCGCGCCCAGTTCATGCTGCCGGGCCGCCTGGCCAAATCCTGGCAGGAGCATGACGCCATCGTCACCGCGATCATGCGCGGCGATGGCGCTGCCGCCGGCAAGGCGGCACGGGACCACGTTTCCATCGTCAGCGAGGCGAGCGCCGTATTCGCGGCGGGTGATCCAGCAAGTCGCAAGGCAGATTCGATAGGGTTGTCTTCATAACGCGGATATCCCGCGGACTTTTCGACCTATATGTGCTTGCGGCCGCCGGTCTCTCGGAACCAGCTGTCGGGGTAGGGGTACCACCAGTCCTGGATCGCCGGTCTGTGGTCGATGATGACCATCTTAGAGCGGCGGAAGGCGTCCAGCCCCTGGCGTCCAAGCTCGCGGCCGAGGCCTGACGCCTTCCAGCCGCCGAAGGGCAAGGCGTCATTGTCGATCAGCGGGTTGTTGACCCAGACCATGCCAGCCTCGAGCCGCTCGGCGGCGTCATGCGCTTCGGCCAGATCGGTGGTGAACACCGAGGCGCCAAGCCCGAACGGGCTGTCATTGGCAAGCCGGATCGCTTCGTCGAAATCCTTGACCCGGCAGATCGCTGCGACCGGGCCGAAGCACTCTTCGCGCACGATCGCCATGTCTGATGTGACGCCGGTCAGGATGGTCGGCTCGTAGAACCAGCCTGTGTTGTGCGCTGGCGGAATGCGGCCGCCGGTGACCGCAACGGCGCCGTTGGCGATAGCGTCGTCCACCAAGCGCATCACCTTGGCCCGCGCGCCTTCGCTGACCAGCGGGCCGATCTCGGTCTTGTCCAGTCCGTTGCCGATGCGCAGTGCGCGTGTCCTTTCGGCAAACAGTTCGACGAAGCGGTCATGCACGGCGTCGACGACGAAGAAGCGCTCGGCCGAGGTGCAGACCTGGCCGGTGAGGTGGAAGGCAGCGGTGACGCTGCCGGCCGCGGCGACCTCGAGCGGGGCGTGTTGGCTGATGATCAGCGGATCGCTACCGCCGGCTTCGATGACACACGGCTTCATGCGCTCGGCGCAGGCCACAGCGACCGCCTTGCCGGCGGCGACCGAGCCGGTGAAGGCGACGGCATGGGTGCGCTCCGAGGCGATCAGCGCCTGCGCGGTTGCCGCGCCACCGGGCAGGCAGGAGACCAGCCCTTCCGGCAAGGAGCGGAACACGGTCATGTAGTCGAGCGTCGACAGCGTCGTCGCTTCGGCCGGCTTGATGATGCAGGCATTGCCGGCGGCGAGCGAAGCGGCGACGGTCCAGCACATCAGCAGGATCGGGAAGTTGTAAGGCATGATGTGCACCGACACGCCGTAGGGCTCGTAACGCGCATACTGGAACGAACCGGCCTGCGTCGTGCCGGCGATCTTGCCGGCATCGTCGCGCGCCATCTCGGCGTAGTAGCGGAAGATCGGCGCGCAATTGGCGATCTCGCCGATGGCTTCCGGATAGGGCTTGCCCATCTCGCGCACCATCAGCTCGGCGCAGCGCGTGAAGTCGGCCGCCTCGATGGCATTGGCGACGGCATGCAGATGCTTGGCGCGGCTCTTGGCGTCGAGCTTTTTCCAGACGGCCTGCGCCTTGGTGGCGGCAATCAGCGCTGCATCGATCTCGCCATCTGTCACAGCGGCGATCGCGCCGACCGTTTCCAGCGTCGCCGGATCGATCACCGGTTTCGTGGCGCCGGCCATCGGCCGGTAATCCGGGTTGACGAAGAAAGCCGGCCGGTCAGGGGAGCAATGCATGGACATCCTCTCAGATCCGCTCAGCGGATCATGTAGACCTTCTTGATCGTCTCATGGACGGTGCAGACGCCTTTCCAGTCCTGCGGAAAGAAGGCCGCCGTGTCCGGCTCGATCTCGATCACTTCGCCGGATTCATGGACATAGGTGCAGCGGCCCTCGAGGAAGTGGCAGAACTCGTCGCGGGTGACGTGGCAGTGCCATTTGCCAGGCGTGCAGACCCAGAGGCCGCACTCGGAACGACCCTCCGGCCCCTTGTACAGAAGCTTGCCCGAAGTGTGGGACTCGCCCTCGATCATCGTCGGGATGGCGCCCCAGTCGACGAGATCGGTGATGGCGAGCGGCGATTTCATGATCGGCGTTGTCATATCGATTTCCCTAGAATGGCCTTGGTGCTCACCGGCACATGAAGGCCTTGGTCAGCGTTTCGGTGATGATGGAGATGCCGGTCCAGCCGGCGGGGAAGAACACAAGCGTGCCGGCCTCGACCGGAATCTGTTCGCCATTGTCGTGGATGTAGGTGCCGCGCCCCGACAGGAAATGGCAGAACTCGTCGGCAGGGAAGGTGACTTTTCGCGTGCCTGATGTGCACGACCACAGGCCGCATTCGCTCGATCCGTCCGGGTTCTGCGACAGGATCTTGCCCGACGCACGCGGCGAGCCGGCGAGCGTGTTGCTGCCCGCGCCCCAGTCTTCCAGGTCCACGGTCGAGGCCTTCGGCCAATGCGGTGTCGGCATGTCATCAAACTCCGTGTACCTTTGCTTGAGCATGATCTCTGGACAAACGGTTTCCGTTTGTCCGAGAAAACCGGTTCCCACTTTTCGGGATCATGCTTTCAAGCCAGCATGTAGACGTTGCGCATGGTCTCATGCACGGTGCATTCGCCCGCCCAGCCGGCCGGGAACATGACCACGGTTCCAGCGGTGACTTCTATCACTTCGCCGACATCCGACCGGTAGGTCGCGCGGCCGGCGACGAAATGGCACAATTCATCGCGCGGGATCGCCAGGCGCCAGCGGCCGGGCGTGCAGACCCAGATGCCGGATTCCGGCTGGTTGTTCGGCCCCTTGTACACCAGCCGGCCGGTGGAGTGGGAAGCGCCGTCCAAGGCATCCGGCTGCGCCCCCCAGTCGACGAGGTCGGTGCGAGTCGTGGCTTGGTGGAGGTGTGGGGCGGAGGAGCTCACAGCAATCTCTCCAACAACCCAGCCGCCTTCTCCGGACCGTTCTGCGCATGCATCTGCGCCGACGTCTTCGCCAGCTTGGCTTTCATGGCTGGATCGGTCAGGCAGGCTTCGATCTTGGCGACCAGTTCGGCGTCGTTCCAGTCGTAGCGTGGCATGCCGGAGCCGTGGCCGGTTTCCTCGACACGGGTGGCGTTGTCGTGGCCGTCCCAGACATAGGGCATGATGATCGCCGGCTTGCCGAAATAGAGGCACTCGGTGAACGAGTTGTTGCCGCCATGGTGGATGACAGCTTCGACCTGCGGAATGACCGAAGGCTGCGGGAACCAGCTCTCGACGATGACGTTGCCGGGAACATCCGCGTACTGGTCCTTGTAGCCGCCGACATTGACCAGCGCGCGGTAGCGCGTCTTGCCCAGCGTCGCGATGATGCGCTTCAACAGGTCGACATCGCCGGCACCCAGGCTGCCGAAGGAAACATAGAGTAGCGGGCAGTCATTATTCTCAGTGAAGGTCGGCACCGTGTAGGGTTTTTCCTGCCGCACGCAGCCTTCGAGATACTGGAATTTTGCCGGATCGAGCGGATGGCGGCGCTTGAACTTTGCCGCCTCGGGGTAGAGCAGCAGGTTGAGGTAGGGCGAGGCCTCGAAGAACTGACCGATCGGATAGGGCGCCTCGTTGTTGGTGGTGAGGAAGGCGTTGAAGTCGTCGTGGATCGGCTTGATCACGGCGTTGAAATGGTCGCGGTAGCGCTGGTGCCCGGCATGGTCGTTCTCGCCGCAGCCGGAGAGATGCGGCGGGATGTCGTCGTCCTCGATCTCGTTTTCCGAGCAGGAGATGACGCGCACCCACGGCTTGCCGAACTGTTTGATCGCAGGGAACAGGATGACGTTGTCGACGCAGATCACGTCCGGCTTGATGGCCGCGAGTACGCGTGGCAGATCCTTCTGCGCCCATTTGGCGCTGTCGACGATCGCCGTCCAGCAATCCTTCACGTAATTGTCGATCTGGTCGTAGGGCGATTTGCGGAAGTTCGGGATGTGGCCGTTGATGAAATCCTCCCAGAACTTGGCCATCTGCTCCGGCGGCATCGGCTCGGACAGGTTCACCGGATGGGCCTCGAAGCCGTAACCCTTGTAGACATCGACGAAGCCGGGATCGGACAGGAACACCGCTCTGTGTCCACGCGCCTCGACCGCCTGGGCGATGCCGACGGAATTGAGCGCCGGGCCGTAGGCCGCTTCGGGAAAAAACGCGATCGTCTTCTGCGCCATCAGGCGTCTCCTTCACTCTGCGAAAATTCTGACATCGGCGGCGTCCCAGCCGAGTTCGACCTGGTCGCCTGACGACACCGGCCGGCGGTCGGCGGCATCGGCGGTGACACGCACCAGGAACGGTTTTGGCGACAGAGCGGTGCGGACATGCAGCTGCAGGTCGAGACCGTGATAGGCAAGTGCCTCGACCCTACCGGTGGTGCGGTTGGCGGTCTCATCCGACGGGAACAGCCGGATGCGCTCGGGCCGCACCGACGCGACAGCGGACGCACCGGGCGAAAGCGAGGCGGGAACCTTGCCGGCGATCCGAGTGCCATTGCCTGCCATGACACCATCGGTGGCGGCCTTGCCCGGCACGAAATTCATCACGCCGATGAAATCGGCAACGAAGCGGTCGGCAGGATGTTCGTAGATCGTATGCGGCGTGTCGCATTGCAGCAGCCTGCCGTCCTTCAACACCGCCATGCGGTCGGCCATCACAAGCGATTCTTCCTGGTCGTGGGTGACGATGACGAAGGTGATGCCGACCTCGTGCTGCAGGCGCTTTAATTCCAATTGCATGGCGCCGCGCAGTTTCTTGTCGAGCGCGCCGAGCGGTTCGTCGAGCAGCAGCAGCCGGGGCCGCTTGACCAGCGCCCGGGCCAGTGCGACGCGCTGCTTCTGGCCGCCCGACAATTGCTCCGGCTTGCGGTCGGCGAAGGCGACGAGTTCGGTCGTCGCCAGGATGGCATCGACGCGGGAGCGGATTTCGCTAGCCGGCAAACGCTCCATCTCCAGCCCATAGGACACATTGGCCCGGACACTCATATGCGGAAACAGCGCGTAGGACTGGAACATCAAATTGACCGGCCGTTTGTTGGGCGGGGTCCTGGCGATGTCGCGGCCGTCGAGCAGGATGCGCCCGTCGCTTGGCGTCTCGAAACCGGCCAGCATGCGCAGCAGCGTGGTCTTGCCGCAGCCGGAAGGGCCAAGCAGGGCGAAGAACTCGTTCTCACGGATGTCGAGCGAGATGCCGTCGACAGCGGTCACCCGACCGAAGTTCTTCGACACATGATCGATGGCCAGCAGCGTGCGCGGTTCGCTCATTGGCCGATAATCCCACGATTGAGCCGCTGCGACAGGGTCAGCGCGGTGATGCTGACCGCCATGACGATGGTTGCCAGCGCGTTGATCTCCGGCGTGATGCCGAAACGGATCATCGCATAGATCTGCATCGGCAGCGTCGTCGAGGCGCGGCCGGCGCCGGCGGTGAAGAAAGCGATGATGAACTCGTCGACGGACAGCGTGAAGGCAAGCAGCGCGCCGGCGACCACGGCCGGCAGGATGACCGGCAATGTCACCCGCCGGAAGGTGGTGATAGCTGAAGCGCCAAGGTCAGCGGACGCCTCGACGATCGACCAGTCGAAACTCTTCAGCCGGGCACGCACTACCGAACAGACGAAGGCGAGGTTGAAGACGACATGGGCAAGGATGATGGTGTGCAGGCCCATGGTCAGGTTGAGCATGGAGAAGAACGACAGCAGCGCGATCGCCAGCACGATGTCGGGGATGATCATCGGCGCGAAGATCAGTGCTTCGAGGCCCTTGCCATAGTGCCGGCGCATCTCGACGCCGATCGCCAGCAGCGTGCCGAGCAGCGTGGCGATTGCCGTCGAGACCAGCGCCACGATCAGCGTGTTGAGCGTGGCGGAGAGGATCGCGGAATTGCCGGCCAGCGAGACATACCATTTCAGCGAAAAACCCGACCATGCCGTCGGCAGCCCGCCTTCATTGAAGGACAGCGCCACCAGCACGGCGATCGGGATGTAGAGGAAGGCGAAGACGAGGATGAGGATCGTCCGCATGCCGAAAGTGCGGGCAGGCGATGAAGTCATGGTCGCCCTCCGGTAGTCTGGAGGCAAGCGAGCGACCAGCGTCCTTCTCCCCGTTCACGGGGAGAAGATGCCGGCAGGCAGATGAGGGGCAGCGCCCGATATTGCAGGAGCTTGCGCCGCCCCTCATCCGCCCCTTCGGGGTACCTTCTCCCCGTGAACGAGGAGAAGGGAAGGAAGAAGCGCTCAGCCATCGGCGTCACCCTTGGCCTCGGCCGCACGCCCGGAGGCACGATCCGCAGCCAGGGCCTGCGCCATCAGCACCAGCAGCATGATGGCGATCAGCGCCATTGCCAAGGCCGCGCCGAAGGGCCAGTCGTTGGCGGTCAGGAACTGGTCGTAGACGAGATTGCCGATCATCTGGAAGCGGCCGCCGCCGAGCAGGGCAGGGGTGACGAAATTGCCGATCGACAGCACGAAGACGAACACGGCGCCGGCGGCGATGCCGGGCACGGTCAGCGGCAGGATGACGCGGCGAAAGGTGGTGAGGGCCGAAGCGCCGAGGTCGCGCGAGGCTTCGGCGAGTTCCGGATTGAGCCGCGACAGCGGCGCGTAGCAGGCGAGGATGACGAAGGGCAGGTAGTTGTAGACCAGGCCGGCAATGACGGCGCCTTCGGTGTACAGCATCGACGGCGGCTCGCCGGCGTAGCCGAACCAACGCAACAGCTGGGTGATGAGGCCTTCGCGATTGAGCAGCACGATCCAGGCATAGGTGCGGATCAGATAGTTGGACCAGAACGGCAGCACGGCGAAGAACAGGAACACCGGCTGCAGCCGGCGTGGTGCGGCTGAAATCGCGTAGGCGGCGGCATAGCCGATGACCACGGCGATCAGCGTCGCCGTGCCGGCGATACGCGCCGAGTTGATGAAGATACCGGCATAGAGCGGGTCGAACACCAGCCCGAAATTCTCCAGCGTGAAGGTGTATTCGATGCCGCCATAGATGCCGCGCCGGAAGAAGGCGAGCGCCAGCACCAGTGCGCACGGCACCACCATCAGCGCGGTCAGCCAGACCAGCGCCGGGGCCATTAGCAAGGAGGAGCGAAGTCGGGTCTGGGACAATTTTCGGGTACCGCTCAAGGCCGGCGGCAGTAGCGCTGCCGGCCGTGATATCTGGTTTGACGCCGCTTACTGCGCGGCCTTGATCTCGCTGACGATCTTCGAATAGTCGCGCTGGGCGTCGCCGACGTCGCGCAGCTGCTCGAACTTGACGAGGTCGGCCACCGGCATCGCCATGTTGGGGAATTTTGCCAGGAAGTCGGCGGGCAGGCTTTCCATAGCCGGCTTGTTCGGCACCTTGTAGTCGATGTTCTGCGCCGCCCAGGCGTGGTTCTTGGCGTCGAGCATGAAGTTGATGAACTGGAAGGCGGCGTCCTTGTTGGCGGAGGCCTTCATCACCACCATCGTGTCGACCCACAGGTCGGAACCTTCCTTGGGGATGACGTACTTGATCTCGGGTTTTTCGGCGATGCCGTAATTGCACCAGCCGTCCCATGCCTGCACCATCAGCGCTTCGCCGGAAACCAGCTTCGAATAGAAGGTGGTGTCGTCATAGGCGAGCAGGGTCTTCTTGGCCGAGATCAGCAGGTCCTTGACCTCGGCCATCTTGGCCGGGTCGGTCTCGTTGACCGAAAAGCCCTTGTCGAGCTGGCCGGCCGCCAGCAGCCAGCGATCGGTCGCCAGCATGGTGGTCTTGCCCTTGAGGTCGTCGGAGGGGGCAAGCAGATCGCTCCAGCTCGTCGGCGCGACCTTCACCAGGTCAGAGCGGTAGCAGAGGCCTGTCGTGCCCCAGGTGTAAGGCACCGAGAAATTGTTGCCGACATCGTGCGGCAGCTTGGTCGCTTCCGGATAGAGGTTGGCGAGGTTGGGGACCTTGGTGTGGTCGATCGGCTCGGTCAGGCCGAGCTTGTTCAGCACCTCGGCGAAGGGCGAGGAGACGAAGACCACGTCATAGCCCTTGCCGCCGGCGGCGATAAGCTTGCCCATGATCTCCTCATTGGTGGCATGAACAACCACTTCGCCGGAAACCCCGGTCGCGGTCTTGAAGGTGGCCATGGCGTCGGGCGCCATGTAGCCGTCCCAGTTGGAAATGACGAGATCGGCGGCGGCCGCCGGCACCGACAGCGCCAAGGCCAGGCCGAGTGCGATTGACGGCATCTTCAGCGAACGGTGCCGCAAGAAGGTCGTGGCGGTCATGACAGGTTCCCCATTCTGGTTGATCGTCGAATTTCATTCGCCGGACCAACGCCTGCGACCCATGCCGCCGCCTCGATCCCGTTCCCTCGGTCTTTTTTGTGCCGATTGTCCTGACAGTACTATTGCAGAAAAAAGTACGTCAATCCATAATTTGCCAAGCGACCGAGGAATCTGGCCGATTGCGTCCGCGAGGCCGATCGGTCAAAGCATATAGGTCACGTCCGTTCACGAGCATTGTCATGCAAGCTGCCGCCCGACGACCCCGCACCAACCACCTCGACCTGGCGCAGCGCATCCTGGATGTAGCGCGGCAGCGCGGGTTCGAGCCCGGCGCGCGGCTGCCCGAACAGCAGATCGCCTCGCTATGCAATGTGTCGCGCACGCCGGTACGGGCGGCGCTTAGCCTGCTCGCGGAACAGGGCGTTGTGCGTTGGGAGGCTGATTCCGGTTATCACCTGGCCATCGACCTCACGACTCAGCCGGCTATTGCGGCTGAATTGCCTCTTACCGAGGAGGACGAGCTTGCCGAGGCGATCCTGCGCGACCGGTCGGCGCGGCGACTGGACCAGACGGTGACCGCCGCGGGATTGATGCGGCGGTACAGCGCCGAGCGAAAGACGGTACTAAAAGCTCTCAACAAACTGACGGAAGAGAATCTGCTCGACCGTGCGCCCGGCCAATCCTGGCTGTTTCGCCGCGCGCCGGACGATCCGGAGGCACAAGGCGAAAGCTATGAGTACCGCTTGCTACTGGAGCCCGCAGCCATCCTGACGCCCGGCTTCCGGCTGGACGACGCACGCGCCGCGGCCTTGCGCCAGGGCATGGAAGCGCTGTTGGCACTGCCGGACGCCGCATTCGACGCCCGCGAGTTCCAGCGGCTGGACATCGATTTTCACGGCATGCTCGCCGAAGGTTCTGCCAACCGGTTCATTGCCGATGCGCTGGCCGATCACCTCAGGCTGCGCCGGCTGCCGGGCATCTATGCCGGCGTCAACGTCTTCCGGCTGCGGCAATCGCTGCGCGAGCACCTGAATATACTCGACCATCTTGAAAGCCGGCAGTATGAGGTGGCTGCCGATCTGCTTCGCATTCACCTGCGGCTCTCCCGCAACCAGCGACCGCAAGCGGCCAGTCGCGGGGCGCCCGCCCTGTTCGGCATGATCAGCCGGCCGGAATGACGAGGATTAATTGACGCGTAAAGCCAGCCCGACCATCGCGCTGTTTCCCGAAGCGAGTTTCGGCGCGGCGTTGAATTGCGTTGGCATCGCACAAGCATTGCGTGCGAAAGGCGCCCGACCGGTCTTCATCTGCCATGCCGGCTTCTCCGGCGTCTTTGCCGACTATGGTTTTCAGGAATACCAGCTGCCCACCGACGAGCCACTGAGCGACAGCGAGCGCCAGAGCTACTGGCAGGCCTTCGTGCGCAGGCATCTGCCGCATTTCAGGCTGAGCCCGATCGACCAGCTCGAAACCTATGTCGCGCCGACCTGGCAAGCGATCGTCGACACCGCGGTCAACGCCGAAGCGCCGCTGCGCCAATTGCTGGCGCGGCTGAAACCGGACGCGGTGGTGCTCGACAATGTCATCATGTTCCCGGCGATCGCTGCCGCCGGCTGCCCATGGGTGCGTGTCGTTTCCTGCGCCGAGACCGAGCTTCCGGACGTGCAGGTGCCGCCCTATCTGTCAGGGCTTGGCACTGACGACCCGCAACGCGCAGCGTTCGAGGCCCGCTATCTCAAGGCGTCGGCGCCGGCGCATGACCGCTTCAACCGTTTCCGGACCGATGCCGGCCTGGCGCCGCTGCCGAAGGGCCTGTTCCTTGAAGTCTCCCCCGATCTCAACCTGCTGCTGACGCCGACGATCGTGCGCCGCGAGCGCGCCGAGCCGCTCGACCCGGCCCGCTTCGTCTATCTCGAAGGCTGCGTGCGCTCGGAAGGACCGTTCGAGGTGCCGGTGTTTCCGCGCAATGGCGGGCCGCTGGTCTATCTCAGCTTCGGCAGTCTCGGCGCCATGAATGTCGGCCTGATCGAGCGCATGCTGGCTGTGTTCGACAGACTGCCGGCGCGGTTCATCGTCAATGCCGGCGGCCTGCGCGACACGTACCGCGCGGTGCCGGACAATGTCTATCTCGACGCCTGGTTTCCGCAGCCCTCGGTGGTGGCGAAATCCGACCTGTTCATCCATCACGGCGGCAACAACAGCTTTTGCGAAGCGCTGCGCTTCGGCGTGCCGTCGCTGATCATGCCCTATTGCTGGGACGGGCATGACAATGCGCGGCGCGCCGAGGAGACCGGCGTCGGCAGCCATATCGGCCGTGACGGCTGGACCGAAGGAGTATTGGAGGGAGCCATTCTCGGCCTGCTGGCCGATGACGCCATGCGCGCCCGCCTCAGGGACAATGCAGCCCATATGGCGCTGACCCCTGGAACGGACGTGGCCGCGCAAGCCATACTCTCTCTGGTACGGACATGAACGAAATGCTTGATAAAAACGCGAATACCTTGCTCTCCAGCGGCAACGATCCCAGGACCTGGCTAGCCCAGCACGGCATCAACGAGATCGAGTGCCTGGTGCCCGACATGAACGGCGTCCTGCGCGGCAAGGCCTTGCCGACGGCCAAATTCGTCAAGGCACTGGAAGACCGCGCGCTTTATCTGCCGAGCAGCGCTTTTCTGGTCAGCATCGACGGCCGCTATTCCGGTTCGATCGACGAGGGTTTTGCTTATTCGGACCCGGATATGCGGATGGTGCCTGACGTCTCGACGCTCTGCCTGGCGCCCGGCGCCGGGGCTGGCAAGGCCTACGTGTTTGCCGATGCGTTCCACATGGACGACCGGCCATGGATGGCGTCGCCGCGCCATGTGCTGAGAGCCGTGCTCGATCTCTATCGCCAGCGAGGCTGGCGGGCAGTGGTGGCGCCGGAGCTCGAATTCTATCTGACCGCGCCCAATCCCGACCCCGACCGGCCGCTGACCGCACCGGTCGGCGGCAATGGCCGAGCCGAGACCGTGCAGCATCCCTACGACATGGCTGCACTGGAGGAGTTCGAGCCGGTGATCCGCCGCATCTATGATTATGCGGCAGCGGCCGGATTGCCGCTCGACACGCTGATCCATGAATCGGGCACGGCACAGCTGGAGATCAACTTCCTGCATGGCGACGCGCTGCCCTTGGCCGACAAGGTGCTGCTGTTCAAGCGGCTGACGCGCCAGGCCGCGCAGCAGAGCGGCATGCATGCCACCTTCATGGCCAAGCCGATCGCGGCACAGGCGGGGAGCTCGATGCATCTGCACATGTCGGTCATCGACGAGGCCGGCAAGACGCTGTTTGCCGGCACTGACGATGCCGACACGGAAATGTTCGGCCATTTCATCGGCGGCCTGCAAAAATATGTCCCGGAAATCATGCCGCTGTTTGCCCCGAACGTGAACTCGTTCCGCCGCATCCGGCCGAACCACAGCGCGCCGGCCAACATCGAATGGTCGCATGACAACCGTTCTTGCGGCCTGCGCGTGCCGGCCGGTGGCCGCGCCGCACGTCGGGTGGAGAACCGCTTGCCGGGTGCCGATTCCAATCCCTATCTGGCGATCGCCGGTTCGCTCCTGGCAGGCTATCTCGGCGTCGAGCAGAAGCTGGCGCGGTCGGCCGAGGCGTCTGGCAATGCCTACAAGAACAAGAGCACTTTGCCGAAAACCATGGAGGAGGCGCTGGATCGTTTCACCGCTTGCGACCCGGTGCGGCAACTGCTCGGCGAGGACTTCTTCCAGACCTATCTGCGCGTCAAGAGCGTCGAACTCGACCTGTTCCAGGGCGTGGTGACGAGCTGGGAACGAGACCACCTGCTGTTGAAGGTGTAATGATGGGCTTCAATTCCGAGGGTTTCAATTCCGGTTTGGATATCGGCAAATCCTACTATGTCTCGACGGCGAATCCGTCGCCGGACCATCCTGCCCTGCAAGGCGACGTCAATGCCGACCTGGTGGTGGTCGGCGGCGGCTGTACCGGCCTGTCCGCCGCCCTTCACGCCGCCGAACGCGGGTTGAAGGTGGTGCTGCTCGAAGGCGGCAAGATCGGCTGGGGCGCGTCGGGGCGCAATGGCGGCCAGATGATCCCCGGTCTGCGCAAAGGCGCCAAGGGCCTGGTCAAGCTCTACGGCCCCGAGCGGGCGAAGGCGCTGTTCGACCTCGCCTTCGAGGCGCGCGGGCTGGTGCTCGACATCATCGAGCGCCACGTCATCGATTGCGACCTCAGGCTGACCGGCCATCTGGTCGGCGCGGTCAATGGCTCCGATCTCAAAGACCTTGAGGAAGAGGCCAAGTGCCTGGCCACGGTGATGAAGTTTCCGCATGCCGAAATCCTGTCGGCGGCGGAAGCGCGCGGCAAGGTCGACACGCCCTATCATGGCGCGATGTACGAGCCGCTTGGCGGCCACATGCATCCGCTGAACTACACGCTCGGCCTTGCCCGCGCCGCGGCGGCGGCCGGCGTCATCATTCACGAAAACTCAGTTGCAGTGCGGCTGGAGCGCGAGCCTTCGATCCGGGTCTCGACGGCCAAGGGGTCGGTCCGGGCCAAGCATGTCGTGTTGGCGGGCGATGCGCTGCTCAATGGGCTGGAGCCGCGCGTCAACAGCCGCATTATGCCGGTCGGCAACTACATCGTCGCCACCGAGCCGCTGGAGGGCAAACGCAATGTCATCCCGGCGAATGTCGCGGTGTCAGACACCCGCTTCGTCGTCAACTATTACCGCATGTCGGCGGACGGACGCCTGTTGTTCGGCGGCGGTGAGCGCTACACGCCGTCGCCGCCGGCCGACATTGCCGGCTTTGTGCGGCCGCACATGGAAAAGACCTTTCCGCAACTCACCGGCTGCCGCATCGATCACGCCTGGGGCGGGCTGGTGTCGGTGACGACGTCGCGGCTGCCGCATGTCGGGCACTATGGCGAGGTCTATTTCGCGCATGGCTATTCCGGCAAGGGCGTCATCCTGTCGACGCTGTCGGGCAAGCTTTTGGCCGAGGCGATCACTGGCGATGCTTCGCGGCTCGACCTGTTCTCGACGCTCACGCCCATGCCGTTCCCCGGCGGCACGGCGCTGCGCGGTCCGCTCTATGTGCTCGGCATGCTGTGGTACGCGATGCGCGACCGCATCAAGCATTGAGGGTGCGAGATGCAACCCCGATGAATTAGACGACGAAGAAATCCTCGATGCGCTGCCTGGCCTCGAGCAGCGCCGGCAGGATTTCCCGTTCCATTTCCGCGACCGAGAAACGCGCGGACTGGGTCGAGACGTTGATGGCCGCGACCGTGCGTTGCGCGCGGTCGCGGATCGGCACGGCGATCGAGCGCAGCCCGAGCTCCAGCTCCTCATCGACGACGGCAAAGCCGTCCGCCTTCGCCTTGCCGATGGCGTCGGCCAGCAGCCGTGTGTCGGTGATGGTCTTCGGCGTCCGTTTCTCGACCGTCGCCTGGCCGAGAAATGCGTCCAATTCTCCGGGCGTCAGGCCGGCAAGCAGGATCCGCCCCATCGAGGTGCAATAGGCCGGCAGCCTGGTGCCGACATCGAGCGACACGCTGAGGATGCGGCGGCCGGGAATGCGGGCGACGTAGACGACATCCTGGCCCGACAGGATGGCCGCCGAGCAGGCCTCGTTCAGCTGCGCCGCAACGGCCCGCATGATGGGGGCGGCGAAGCTCCACAGCGAGGCGCCGCCGAGCCAGGTGCGGGCGACGGTCAGCAGGCGCGGCGACAGCGAGAACACGCGGCCGGCCTGGGTGGCGTAGCCGGTGGCGACAAGCGTCAGTAGAAAACGGCGGGCGCCGGCGCGGGTCAGTCCGGCCTCCTCGGCCATTTCGGTCAGTGTCATCCCCGAAGGGTGCCGTGCCAGGATTTCCATGACGGCAAGGCCGCGCTCGAGCGAGCCGACATGGTCACGGGAAGCGGCCTCTTCGTCCATCTCACCTCCTCAGAACGGCATCGTCGCCCGGATTGACTCAATGCTATTACTCAGCTAGAAAGTATCGCATACAAAACATATGTTCGCAATACGAACTTTTTAGGACCCGGAGCCGATGCGATGGTCAAGTTCCTGCCGCTCAAACAGGCCGTGGCCGAGAACTTGAATGATGGTGACGCGGTCGCCTTCGAGGGCTTCACCCATCTGATCCCGACGGCGGCGGCGCATGAGGCGATCCGCCAGAGATTTCGCGACCTGACATTGATCCGCATGACGCCGGACCTGATCTACGACCAGATGATCGGCATGGGCATGGCGAAGAAGATCGTCTTCTCCTATGTCGGCAATCCCGGCGTCGGCCTGCTGCGGCGCGCTCGCGACGCCATCGAGAACGGTTTTCCCCGGTCGATCGAGGTCGAGGAACACAGCCACGCCGGCATGGCCAACGCCTATGAGGCGGGTGCTGCCGGCCTGCCCTGCGCGGTGTTTCGCGGCTATCGCGGCGCTGGGCTGGCAGCGGTCAATCCGAACATCAAGTCGGTCACCTGTCCGTTCACCGGCGAGGTGCTGGCGGCTGTCCCTTCGATCCGGCCTGATGTCACCTTCATCCACGCGCAGAAGGCCGACCGGAAAGGCAATGTGCTGGTCGAAGGCATCATCGGCATCCAGAAGGAAGCGGTGCTGGCGGCTAGCCGAGCGGTGGTGACCGTGGAGGAAGTGGTCGACAATTTCGACGACCTGCACCCCAATTTGACCGTGCTGCCGCGCTGGACGATCGCGGCGATCTCCGTCGTGCCCGGCGGCTCGCACCCGTCCTACGCGCATGGCTATTACGCGCGTGACAATGCGGCCTATCTGGAATGGGACGAGATCGCCGCCGACCGGGAGAAATTCCAGGCCTGGATGCAGGCGAACGTCATCGAGAAGAGTGCCGACGATTTCGCGGCCCGTGTCGAGCATCTGAGGAAAGCGGCATGAGCGACAATCCGGACTTCACCCCCAACGAGATGATGACGATCGCCGCCAGCCGCGCGCTGGGGAATGACGATGTCTGCTTCGTCGGCATCGGCGCGCCGTCCGCCGCCTGCAATGTGGCACGGCTGACGCATGCGCCTGACATCATCTTGATCTATGAGAGCGGCACGATCGGCACTGCGCCAGACGTGCTGCCGCTGTCGATCGGCGATGGCGAATTGTGCGAAACCGCGGTCACCACCGTCGCGGTGCCGGAGATGTTCCGCTACTGGCTGCAGGGCGGCCGCATCTCGATCGGTTTTTTGGGTGCTGCCCAGCTCGACAAGTTCGGTAACATCAACACCACCGTCATCGGCGACTATTTCCACCCCAAGACCCGGCTGCCCGGCGGCGGCGGCGCACCGGAGATCGCGACGTCGTCGAAGGAGATCTACATCACCATGGCGCAGACCAAGCGCGGCATGGTCGAAAAGATCGACTTCTTCACCTCCTTCGGCCATGGCGAGGGCGGCGATCATCGAAAGCGTCTCGGCATCGACACCGCTGGCCCGACCTTGCTGATCACCGATCTCGCCATCTGGAAACCGGACCCGGCGACCAAGGAATTCACGGTCGTGTCGCTGCATCCCGGCGTCACGCGCCAGCAGGTGCAGGAGACCTGTGGCTGGATCGTAAAGTTCGCGGAGGTGCTTGACGAAACACCGGCGCCAAGCGAACTCGAACTGACGACATTGCGCGACCTGCAGGCCCGCACCAAGGCGGCGCATGAGGGAAGCGGAAAAGTAAAGGCTGCATGACATGGCCGAGGCCTATATCTGCGACTACATCCGCACGCCGATCGGCCGTTTCGGCGGTTCCCTGTCCTCGGTGCGCGCCGATGATCTCGGCGCGATACCTCTGAGGGCACTGGTCGAGCGCAATCCCGGCGTCGACTGGCAAGCGGTCGACGACGTCGTCTACGGCTGCGCCAACCAGGCCGGCGAGGACAACCGCAACGTGGCGCGCATGGCGCTGCTGCTGGCTGGTCTGCCGAAGGAGATCCCGGGCTCGACGGTCAATCGCCTGTGCGGTTCGGGCATGGATGCGCTGACCATCGCGGCGCGGGCCATCAAGGCTGGTGAAGCGGAGCTGATGATATCAGGCGGCGTCGAATCGATGAGCCGCGCGCCCTTCGTCATGCCCAAGGCCGACGCGGCGTTTTCGCGCAACGCCGAGATTTACGACACCACCATCGGCTGGCGTTTCGTCAATCCGCTGATGAAGAAGCAATATGGCGTCGATCCGATGCCGGAGACCGGCGAGAACGTCGCCGAGGATTTTTCGGTGTCGCGCGCCGACCAGGATGCCTTTGCCGTGCGCAGCCAGGACAAGGCTGTCGCCGCACAGGCCAATGGCCGGCTGGCGAAAGAAATCACCCCGGTGACGATCCCGCAGCGCAAGGGCGACCCGCTGGTCGTCTCGAAGGATGAGCATCCCCGCGCCGGCACCACGGTCGAGGCGCTGGCCAAATTGCCGACGCCATTCCGGCAAGGCGGCACGGTGACGGCCGGCAATGCCTCCGGCGTCAATGACGGGGCGGCGGCGTTGATCGTTGCTTCCGAAGCGGCGGTGAAGAAATATGGCCTGACTCCGGTCGCCCGCATCCTTGGCGGTGCTGCTGCCGGAGTGGCACCGCGCATCATGGGCATCGGCCCGGCGCCGGCGACGCAAAAACTGTGCGCGCGGCTCGGCCTGACGCCAAAACAGTTCGATGTCGTCGAGCTCAACGAAGCTTTTGCCTCGCAAGGCATTGCGGTGCTGCGCCAGCTTGGCATCGCCGAGGATGCGGAGCACGTCAATCCGAATGGCGGAGCCATCGCGCTCGGCCATCCCTTGGGCATGTCGGGCGCCCGCATATCCGGCACGGCGGCGCTGGAGCTTCGCGAACGTGGCGGCCGCCATGCGCTGGCGACCATGTGCATCGGCGTCGGCCAGGGCATAGCGATCGCGCTCGAACGGGCCTGACCAGCAGCCCCTCTTGGCCGGCTAAGATCGAGGCTGGATCGGGCGCCGCCAAATTTGACCATGTGGACAAAAGTCCGGACCCGTTCCATAGTTCCCCGTCTGATTTTTGGAACAGCCGGCTCGACACGGCTGTCGAACAGAGGGGCATGCAATGGAAAACCGGAAGAACAAATCTCATTCATCACGCGAAGGACTTTCGCGACGCAACGTGCTCGAGCTGGGCGCGCTTGGCCTGGCTGCGGCCATGCTGCCGGGCGCCGCCTTCGCCAAGGACAAGAAGCTGAAAGTGGCGGCGATCTTCGCCACGCCGATCGAGGAGCCATGGGACAACCAGATCCATGTCGCCCTGCAGAAGGCCGAGAAGGAACTCGGCATCGAATACAAATGGTCGGAAAAGGTGCAGACCGCCGATTTCAGCCGCGTCATGCGCGAATATGCGCAGGGCGGCTATCAGCTGGTGCTGGGCGATGCCTTCGCTGCCGAGCGTGAATCGCGCCGCACCGCCAAGCAGTTCCCGAAGACCGCCTTCCTGTTCGGCTCCGGCGCCGGTCCGGCGGAACCGAATTTCGGCGTCTTCGACAACTGGATCCACGAGCCGGCCTATCTCTCCGGCATGATCGCCGGCAAGATGTCGAAGTCGGGCACGATCGGCGCCGTGGCGGCGATGGGCATTCCGGAAGTGAACCGGCTGGTCAACGCCTTCTTTGCCGGCGCCAAGGAGGTCAATCCCAACATCAAGAAGAAGGTCGCCTTCATCGGCTCCTTCTTCGATCCGCCGAAGGCCAAGGAAGCGGCTGTCGCGCAAATCGACGCCGGTGTCGACGTCATCTATGCCGAGCGTTTCGGCGTCATCGAAGCGGCAGTGGACAAGAAGATCTTTGCCATCTCCAACATGTCCGACCAGTCCAGCCTCGGCCCCGATACGGTCATCACCGGCCCGGTCTGGGACATGTATCCGACAGTCGAGCAGGCGATCAAGCTGGTCAAGGCCGGCGTCTTCACGGCGCAGGACTATGGCGATTTCTCGCGCATGGCCAAGGGCGGCTCGCATCTCGCGCCCTACCATAATTTCGACAAGACGCTGCCCGCCGACGTCAAGGATCTGGTCGAGAAGAAGAAGACCGAAATCCTCGAAGGCAATTTCCGCGTCGACGTCGACGAGAACACGCCGGTTTCGGATTGATAGTTCATCTTCAGGGGCTGGTGCTTGAACACCCCCTCTGTCCTGCCGGACATCTCCCCCTCAAGGGGGGAGATTGGCAGTTTCACTGGTAGCGCTCTGATCTGACGCGGAAAATTGGCGAAAGCCGAAGTGACATTCGATCTCCCCCCCTTGAGGGGAGATGGCCGGCAGGCCAGAGGGGTGCAGCACATCCCTCAAAGCTGAATCGTAAAGCCAGTTCCGATCAGGAGTATCCTTGCCGACGCCCGCCCCACTCATCGAAATGCGCGGCATCACCAAGAGCTTTGGCGCCGTCAAGGCGAACGAGGCCGTCGACCTCAGCGTCGCGCCGGGCGAGATCCTCGGTCTGCTGGGCGAAAACGGCGCCGGCAAGACGACGCTGATGAACGTGCTGTTCGGCGCCTATGCGCCCGACGCCGGCGAGATCTTCATCCAGGGCCAGCCGGTGCGGATCACCAGTTCGGCCGATGCGCTGGCCGCCGGTATCGGCATGGTGCACCAGCATTTCCATCTGGCACCACGACTAACGGTGCTGGAAAATCTGCTCATCGGCATTCCCGGCAGATCGGGGCGGATCGACCGCGCCGGTGGGTTGGCGCGGCTGGCCGAGATCGGCCGCCAGCATGGGCTGACGCTCGATCCCGACCTTCCGGTCTCGGCGCTGTCGGTCGGCGAGCAGCAGCGGCTCGAGATCGTCAAGGCGCTGTTTCGCGGCGCCAAACTGCTGATCCTCGACGAGCCGACGGCGGTGCTGGCGCCAGCGGAGGTCGACGGGCTGTTCTCGGCGCTGCGCTCGATGGCGGCGCAGGGCCTCGGCATCATCTTCATTTCGCACAAGCTCAACGAGGTGCGGGCGCTGACGCATCGCTGCACGGTGCTGCGGCATGGCCGCGTCGCCGGCCGTGTCGATGACCCGGCCAACACGACGTCGGCCGCAATGGCGCAACTGATGTGCGGCCACGAGATCGTGCCGCCGGCGAGGGGGCCATCGACGCCCGGTGCGGCGGTGCTGACGCTCGACGGAATTTCCACATCGCAGCATTCGGGCACGGCGCTACGCGACGTATCGCTTTCCGTCCGCGCTGGCGAGATCCTCGGCATTGCCGGTGTCTCGGGCAATGGCCAGCAGGCGCTTGCGGAGGTGATCTCGGGCACGCGTGCGCCGGATGCCGGTCGGATGACCATCGCCGGCCAAAAAGTGTCTGGGTTTTCGCCGCGCGAGGTGCAGGCGCTTGGCCTCGGTCGCATCCCGGAAGACCGCATGACGACCGGGCTGGTCACCAATCTGCCGCTCGCCGATTCGATGGTGCTGCCGCGCATCGGCACGGCAGCGTTCAGCAGCAGGGGCCTGCTCAAACCGGATGCGATCCGCGCCTTCGCCGAGGCGCAGATCAAGGCCTATGACATACGCTGCCCCGGGCCGATGACCCGCGCCGGGGCGCTGTCCGGCGGCAATCTGCAGAAGGCGCTGCTGGCGCGCGAACTCGCTTTCGATCCGAAGGTGCTTGTTGTCTCGCAGCCGACGCGCGGCCTCGACATCGGCGCTGCACGCTTCATCCACGAAAAGTTCCTCGATATGCGCGCCAAGGGCTGCGGCATCATCGTCATCGGCGAGGATCTGGAAGAGCTGCTGGTGCTCTGCGACCGCATCGCGGTGATGTATGAGGGCCGCATCGCCGGCACGCTCGACAGCGCCGATGCGACGGTGGCACGGCTCGGGCTGATGATGACGGGCGCGGAGGGCCACAGCTGATGTTTCGCCTGGAAGTCCGCACCTCGACGCCGGCCTGGTTCAATCTGGCTTTGCCGCTGCTGGCGATCGCAGCCACGCTTGTCCTGTGCAGCGGCCTGATCGCGCTGGCCGGGGCCGGCGTCGTCGAAGCCTATGGCGTAATGTTCACCGCCTCGCTTGGCGACAGCTACGCGATCACCGAAACGATGGTGCGTGCCGCGCCGATGATCTTCACCGGGTTGGCGGTGGCGGTCGCCTTCCGGGCAAAATTCTGGAACATCGGCGCCGAGGGGCAATTGCTGGCCGGCGCTGTCGCCAGCTGCTTTGTCGGCGCGATCCCGATGCCGGGGCCGCTCGCCATGCTGTTGATGGCGGTGGCCGGTGCCGCGGCCGGTGCCACTGTCGCCCTGGTGCCGGCGACGCTGCGGGTCAAATTCAAGGTCGATGACGTGGTCAGTTCGCTGCTGCTCAACTCGGTCATCTACTATGCGCTGATGGCGCTGATCGAGGGGCCGTGGAAGGACAGTTTCAGCGGCTATCCGATCTCGCCACCGATCGAGGATTCGGCGAATTTTCCGGTGCTGCTCGAAGGCACGCGGCTGCATCTCGGCGTTGTCGTGGCGCTGATCGCGGCACCGGTCATCTGGTTCCTGATCGTGCGCACGACGCTCGGCTTCAGGATCAGGGTCACCGGCGAGAATCCGGAAGCCGCGCGCTATGGCGGCATCCATGTCGAGCGGGTGCTGATCTCGACCGCGCTGCTGTCCGGCGCGCTTGCCGGGCTGGCCGGTGTCGGCGAAGTCGGCGGCGTGCATTTCCAGGTGATGAGCGACATCTCGCCGGGCTACGGCTATTCCGGCATCGTCGTTGCCATGCTGGCGCGGCTCAATCCGCTTGGCGTGGTGCCGGCGGCGATCTTCCTGGCCGCGGTGATGACCGGCGCCGAAGCGATGTCGCGGGCGACCGGCGTGCCGGCCTTCCTCAGCGATGTCATCCAGGGCACGGCGCTACTCGCCATGCTGGTGGCGCTGCTGTTCACCGCCTACCGCATCCGCCGCGTCGGAGCCGCCCGATGAGCGCCGTGTTCGAACAGATTTTTCAGGTCGGCTTCCTGGCCGCCATCATTCGCATCGCCACGCCGCTGGCGTTTGCCACGCTCGGCGAAATGTTCTCCGAGCGCGCCGGCGTGCTCAACCTCGGCATCGAAGGCATCATGCTGCTGTCGGCGATGACGGGTTTTACCGCGACCAGCCTCAGCGGCAGCCTTTGGCTCGGCGTATTGGCTGCGGTGCTGACCGGCATGCTGATGGGCGCGCTGCATGCGCTGTTCACCGTGGCGCTGGGCTTGAGCCAGCATGTCTGCGGCATTGGCGTGACACTGTTCTCGTCGGGCCTCGCCTATTTCCTCTACCGGCTGATCTTCGGTCAGCAATCGGTGCCGCCCAGCATCAAGGGGTTCGAGACACTGCCGATCCCGGTCCTCTCCAGCATTCCGGTGCTTGGGCCGGCGGTTTTCAACCAGTTTGCACTGGTCTACATGGCGATCCTGGCCATCCCGCTGGCCGCCTTCGTGCTCTACCGCACGCCATGGGGCCTGTCGGTGCGCATGGTCGGCGAAAATCCGCGCGCCGCCGACTCGGCCGGTGTCAGCGTCATCGCGACGCGCTTCCAGGCGGTTATCCTCGGCGGTGCGCTGATGGGGCTGGCCGGCGCCTTCCTGTCGATGGCGCAGTTCAACGCCTTCACCTTCGGCGTGGTATCCGGCCGCGGCTGGGTGGCAATCGCGCTGGTCGTCTTCGGCCGCTGGGATCCGTGGCGCTCGGCAGGGGCGGCGCTGCTGTTCGCCTTTGTCGATGCCTTGCAGTTGCGCATGCAGGCGAGCGGGCTCGGGCATATCCCCTATGAGGCGTTCCTGATGCTGCCTTTCATCTTCACCATTGTCGCCATGGCTGTGATGTCGCGCAACGCGGTGGCGCCGTCGGCCCTGCTCAAGCCGTTTCGTCGCGAGGAGCGCTGACGGCCAGGGGCTGTCAGCGTTCCGTTGGTCACATCGCGGTAAAGCCGTTGTCGACGAACAGATGCGCACCGGTGACGAAGCTGGCCTCGTCGCTGGCCAGGTAAAGCGCGGCCTTCGCCACCTCTTCCGGCTCGCCGATCCGGCCCTGCTGCGCTGCCAGTGCTGCGTCGGAGACGTCGACGCCGAGCCGGCCGAGATCAGCAACCTCGCGCAGGCCGTGCGGCGTGCGGATGAAGCCGGGGCAGACCGCGTTGCAGCGGATGTTGCGGTCGCGGAACTCGACGGCGATGGCACGCGCGAACATGTGGCAGGCGCCCTTGGTGGTGTCATAGAGCACTTCCATCGGCGTTGCCGCCACCGCCGAGATCGACGAGGTGCAGACGATCGAACCGCCGCCTGCGGCAATCATGCCGGGCAGCACGGCGCGTGTCATCAGGAACATCGAGCGCACATTGACGGCATGCAGCCAGTCCCATTCCTGCACGGTCGTCTCCAGGAAGGGTTTGATGACGATGGTGCCGGCATGGTTGAACAGCACGGTGACCGGGCCGAGTTTTTCGGTCGCGCCTTTCACGGCGGCCTCGACCTGGGCTTCATCGGACACGTCGGCGACCCAGTGTTCGGCTATGTGCCCCCGCGCGCGTATCGCCGCCGCGGTTGCAGCGGCGGCCTCGCCATTGCGGTCGATGATCGCCACCTTGGCGCCTTCCGCAGCAAACAAGCTCCGAGGCCGCGCCGCCCATTCCCGTTGCGCCACCCGAAATGATGGCGACCTTGCCGGCCAGTCTTGCGCCCATTTTTCTGCTCCCCTGTTGGACGATTTCGTGTTTGCCGAGTGGGCGATGCTATCCCGCCCGCTCCGGGCGGCCAATGCACGAATTGGGTGCGGCGGAGACAAGGACTTCGGCCCATCCAGGACCCAGAGCAATGCGGGCGGCCATGTTGAGCAGTGGCCCCAAGCACGTCCTCTCAGCAAGCCGTTGCCAATTTTCGGCTCGATATGAGAAAATCTTTCTGCCTATCGTCAAAAAATAGCAATCGACAAAGTCTACAAGTTTTATAGATTAACCAGCGAGACGGAGGTCGATATGTCCTATATCCAGAACGCCCAGACGGATCGCAGCGGCCAGAGGCTGGCCAATGCTCGGGCCTTTCGCCCGGCCTATGCCGGTGCCTTCGCCTATCTCGTCTTTGCCCTTGCGTTCGTGTTCACCGGGGCCGTTGTTCTGGGTCTCATTCCCTGAGTCGTCAGATCGACCGGGGTTAGCTGCCCGCCGCTTTCAGGTAATCGGAGTTGAATGAACCGGGTCCTCGGTGCGCTTTCGCGCGGCTGGGATTCGAATTTCACCGCATCAGTGATTCCAGAGATGGAGGAGATGGCAATGCCGATCGAGTTCACGCATGTTCCCGGAAAGACTCATCCCACTGGTACCGCCGCTCCCTTTTTCTACGACTTTGCCGAGACCGCGACCAAGCTCGGGCTGATCGAGGACGGCGGCTTCCGGAAGATCGTCGTCGACGATTCGGCCGGGTTGCTGACCAATATGGATCTCGCTGGACAGGTGCTCGACCGGACGTCGTCGCTGGAAGTCGTACTCACCCACTGGGCGGGCGTGGTCGAACCGACGGTGGCGGCCCGCCAGCTGGCGTCGATCGACAGGAAAAGCGGCGGACGGCTGGCGCTCAGGATGATCAGCGAGCCGCTGAACGACGACGATGCCGAAACGCGGCCGGTCGGGCACACCGTCATCTGGCAGCGCATCGACGAATATCTGGTCCTGCTGAAACGGCTGTGGTCGAACGACCGGCCGTTCGACCATGAAGGCGCGTTCTACAGCGTCAAGGGCGGCTATGTGCCGCGCAAGGGTCCGCACGGCGCCGACCTGGTCATCCGCATGGGCGGGCAGTCCGGAACGGCGCTCAAGGTGGCCGGCCGGCACGCCGATGTCTTCGAACTGGCGCCAGGCTCGATCGACGAGGTCCGGCAGCTGATGGAGCGGGTGCGCGGCGCCGCCGCCGAACATGGCCGGGCCGGCAAGCTGCGCTTTGCGCTTCCGGTCAGGATTCACCAGGGCGCTGCCGCCACCGGCCACAAGGCGGTCGATGTTGCCGGGCCGCCAGCCCAGGCCGCCCTGTCGTTGCTTGCCTATGCGGCTCTCGGGATCGATGAATTCATGATTGTCGGCGTCGACACGCCGCGCGAGATCGCAACGGTCGGCCGCGAAACGATCGCCCTGCTGCGCAATTCGCTGGCGCGTCGCGAGGCGGAGGTGCCGCAGCCTGGGGCATATGCGCCGCGCGTGCCGCAAGTGGCGCGTGCAGCGGGCTGAGCAGGCGCCCTTGAAATTAACCTGTCGCGCCACTCAGCCGCGCTAGGCCTTCGATGACGGCGGCGGACACGGCCAGCGCGCCGAAGACGCCGTCCTCGACTGTCACCATGTGAAGCGCCGCCTCATGCGCCTTCTGGTCGCCGCTGGCGCAAGCGTCCGAGATCGTCAGGCACTGAAAATTGCGGTCGCAGGCCTCGCGCAGCGTGGTGTGGACGCAGACATCCGTCGTGCAGCCGGAAAACATCAGATGCGTGATGCCTTGCGCGCGCAGCACAAGCTCGAAATCCGTATAGGTGAAGGCGCTGTTGCAGGTCTTGTCGACGATGATGTCCTGCGGCGCGACATCGATCTCCGGAACGATCTGAAACCCCGGTCCCGAGCGAAGCAGGATTTCGGTGCCTTCGAGCCCGGCGCGCTTGCGGCGCCATTTCTCGTAAGGCGTCATGTCGGCCATGTCGGCCCGATAGCCCTGCCTTGTGTGGATGATCCGGACACCGGCCTTGCGGCCGGCAGCAATCAGCCGGTTCACGGTCGGCAGGATCGCCCTTAGCGGCGAGGGGTCATATCCCTGCCTGGCGAAATAGCCAGTCGTTGACAGGAAATCCTGCTGCAGGTCGATGACAACAAGCGCGGTGTTTTCGGCCACCAGCCTGCCATCATAGGGGAAGTCGAAGGGTGTCGCCTTGATCATCTTTGGCTCCCAGTTTTCGAACGGCACTCGAGTTTGCCTTGACGCAATTCCGGACGGAAAACCGTTTCACACTTTTCCTGGAATTGCTCCAGCCACTTTGCATCAACGCGACGACAACAGATGCCGGGCGTCATGCAGCCGGCGGCAGATGCCGGCGGTGCGGATCCGAATTTCGCGCCGATATTGACGGTCGCGACGAATTGTTGATCGTTGCAGTCATCTTCAATGTTGACTAGTAAGGTCATGTTTCATAGTCAATCGGGCATCGGCCTGCCGAAACCAGAATCTGGAGATGCGGGCGGTCGCGCTGGAGAGAAGCCATGACCGTGGCTGGAATTGATGCCCAGACTGCCTTCCATATCGACGCGGTGCGCTTTGCTGTCGGCGGGCGGACGCTGCTCGGTCCGGTTTCGTTCGAACTGGAGCGCTCGCGTGTCTACGGGCTGATCGGCCATAACGGGTCGGGCAAGTCGACGCTGATCAAGCTCATCGCGCGCCAGCAGCCGGCAAGCTCAGGCGCCATCACCTTCGCCAAGCGCCCGCTGCTGCAATGGGGTGCCCGCGAACTCGCCCGCGCGCTAGCCTATCTGCCGCAGACGACGCCGGCGGCGACCGGTCTTACGGTGCGCGAACTGGCGACGCTCGGGCGCTATCCCTGGCATGGTGCGCTGGGCCGTTTCCGCGTGGAAGACAGGCAGCATGTCGACGAGGCGCTGGCCCTGACCGACATGGAAGGTTTCGCTGAGCGGCTGGTGGACGAATTGTCCGGCGGCGAACGCCAGCGCGCCTGGCTCGCTATGCTGGTGGCGCAGAATGCCGGCGTCATGCTGCTCGACGAGCCGATCTCAGCGCTCGACATCGCCCATCAGGTCGAGGTGCTTGGGCTGGTCAGGGATCTCAGTCGCAAACGCGACCTTTGCGTCGTCGTCGTGCTGCACGATCCCAACATGGCGGCGCGCTATTGCGACGAGCTGATCGCGCTGAAGGACGGCAAGCTGCTGACACGCGGCACACCCGGCGAAATCATGCGCAGCGATGTGCTGAAAGGCATTTTCGGCGTGGAGATGGGCGTGTTCGCGCACCCCGTCACCGGCCAACCGGTCGGCTATGTGCAGTGACGAGACGTGCCTGTGGTGGCGGCTGGCCGCTGTGAGAACAAGGAAGAAGCTGTTGTCGAGAAATGGTTTGTTGGCGGCGTTGGTCGCATCCGTGATCCTGTCGGCCGGCTGTGCGACGGCCCAGGAGCAACCGGCCGGCGCCGCCCCCGCGATCGAGGCGCCTGCCGCGCCGGCAGTCGCGCCGCCGGCCACGGTGGCGCCTGCGCAACAGCAGCCAGGCGCCCAGCCGAACACGCCGGCCGAGACAGGGCCTTCGACGGCGATGGAACTGACCTTGCCGCATGATCTGTCGCCATGGGGCATGTTCATGGCGGCCGATATCATCGTCAAGGCGGTGATGATCGGACTGGCCTTTGCCTCCCTCGTCACCTGGACGATATGGCTGGCCAAATCGCTGGAAATCTTCGGCGGCAAGCTGCGCATCCGTCGCGCCGTCCGGGCGATCGGCGATGCCGCCACGCTGAAGCAGGCCAGCCGTGCGCTCGGCCGCAGCGGCGGCCCCGGCGCGCTTCTGGTGCGGGCGGCCGAGGAGGAGACCGCGCTTTCGGCCGGAGCGCTCGACCATGTCTCGGGCGATGGGCTGAAGGAACGGGTCACCTCGCGCCTGTCGCGCATCGAGGCGGCGGCGTCGCGGCGCATGTCGCGTGGCACCGGCCTGCTGGCGACGATCGGCTCGACCGCCCCTTTCGTCGGCCTGTTCGGCACCGTCTGGGGCATCATGAACGCCTTCATCGGCATCTCACAGGCGCAGACCACCAATCTCGCCGTGGTCGCGCCTGGCATCGCCGAAGCGCTGCTGGCCACGGCGATGGGCCTTGTCGCGGCGATACCGGCTGTCGTCATCTACAACGTCTTTGCCCGCTCGATAGCCGGCTACCGGCAGATCCTCGCCGATGCCTCGGCGGGCGTCGAACGGCTGGTCAGCCGTGACCTCGACTTCCGCATCGTCGCGCCGGCAACGGCGATGGCTTCGGAATGATGGCGGCGGACTAGCGGAGCAAGGCCATGGCAAGCAGAATCCGACAGACCATGGACGACGATCTCGAGGAAAGCCACGAGATCAACGTCACCCCGTTCATCGATGTCATCCTGGTGCTGCTGATCATCTTCATGGTCGCCGCACCGCTGGCGACGGTGGATGTCAATGTCGATCTTCCGGGCTCGACCGCAACGCCCGCGCCGCGGCCGGAAACACCGCTGTTCCTGACGCTGAAGGACGATCTGACGCTGGCGATCGGCAACGACAGCGTGCCACGCCCGGCTTTCGCCGCCACGCTGGACAGCAGGACAAAGGGCGACAAGCAGACGCGCATCTTCCTGCGCGCCGACAAGGCGGTCGCCTATGGCGACCTGATGAAGGCGATGAACCTGCTGCGCGGTGCGGGCTATCTGAAGATCGCGCTGGTCGGCCTGGAGACGGCTCCCGCCGATGCCCAGGCGCCCAGCACCACCGGCACAGCAGTGCCATGATGCAAGCGGCCGCCTTGCCCTCAGTCGAGTTGTCGCGCTTCAGCCGGCGCGACCTTGGCTTGTGGGCGGGTGCAGCCGTACTGGTCCTTGGAGCTCATGTCGCGGTCGCCTATGCCGTGCAGACCTTCAGCATGATCAACGAAGCAGACGGTGGCCCGCCACCGGCCCAGGTGATCGAGATGGCGCCGATGGTGGTGATGCCGGCTGTCGAGGAACAGGTTGCCGCGCTGGACGCGGTGACATCAGATCAGACCGAGCCGACGCCCGAAGACCCGGTCGAGAAGGTGGAGCCGGTTGTCGAACAGCCGCAAGCGGTTCCGCCCGACGAGACCGAACTCACCCAGACCGAGATGGCTGAGCAGGTCGACCAGCTGCCGCCGGACGAGGTCGTCCCGGATATTGTCGAGGCTGTCACACCCGACGTGGTCATTCCATTGCCGCAGCCGAAGCCGGTCGAGGCGTCCAAGGACAAGAGACCGGTCGAGGCCAAGGCGAAAAAACCCGTCGACAAGCCAAAACCGCGGCCGAAGAAGGAGAAGGCGGCACCGCCGAAGACGGCAAGCGTCGCCAGCGCCGATGCGAGGCCAGCGAGCAGGACAGCCGCGCCGAAGTCGGCGGAATCGACATCGCGATCCGGCGATTCCAGCAAATGGGACTCCCGTCTGGGCGCCTGGATCAAGCGACACACGCGCTATCCCAGTTCAGCCAAGGCCCGAGGCGTGGAAGGCAAGCCGTATGTCGCCTTCACGGTCGACTCGTCCGGCCGGGTCCTGTCTGCCAGGCTCACCCGTTCCTCCGGGGATGCCGATCTGGACCGTGCGGCGCTCGCCGTGCTGCAAGGGGCCACCGTGCCGGCACCGCCGCCGGAACTCGGCACGCGCCAAAGCCGCACGGCACCATTCGTGTTCAGCCTCCGCAACTAAGGTCTGTTGATATTCAGGTGAGGCCGGCCTGCGAACGACTGATACCTGCGCTTCCGGTACTCAGGCGGGCTGACCTGAATCTCAGAGCAGGCTCCGTCCATCAATAGCTCAGCGACTTGCACAGAGCCTCGACCTGTTCGAGATAGAAGCGGCATTTCGTGCGCAGGATCCTGAGGTTCGGGTCATCGGCGCCGTTGATCTCGATGGTCTGCATCATGAAATCGAAATGGGCGTGGAAGGCGTCCACCGCGCCCCAGAGACTGTCGGCCTGGCAGCCGTCGGCAATTGCCATCGAGAAGAGCTGGCGCGATTCGATCCGTGCGGCGACAGGCGATGGCGATCGGCTTGCGATCAGGGCGTCGAGCCGGCTGAAAATGCTGTCCCTTGTGTCGATGCTCTTGATGTTGACAATCATGTTCATTGCAAGGTCCCTGGAGCAATTGCCGGAAAGCGTGTGGCGGTTTTCCGCCGGAATTGCGTGAAAACAAAAGGTTAGAGCGGGTTCGGCGATTCAATCAAACGCCGAACCGCCCTAGGCCTGCGCGACCGGATGGCGGTTCTGCGGGCGGGATGCGATCAAGGCTGGAATGGCGGTCGCATCGGACGGCCTGCCCCTGATGATGTTGGCGACCTCGGCATCGGCCTGTTCGAACCAGTAGACCATGTCGGCGCGGCCAAGATCCGTGGCGGCCTTTTTCAGCAGCGGCAGCAGGCTTTGCAACGCGCACAGTGTTTCCCAGCGATTTGGCCGGAAGATCGAGCCTGCCGCCGCGCATGCGGCTGACGATTGCATGCCGCTACGCTCGCCTCGCATGAGCGCGATTGTCTTTCGCCTGCGCCTTGGGGTGCAGCGGGTTGCCGCTGAGCTGCGCATGCCTGGCGGGTCGTGCGCCGCGAAGAACGTCGAAGGCTTCGGCATAGGCCATGCCCAGCAAATAGGAGATCATGGGAAAACGGCTTGCTTCGGCCATCTGCACGAGCTCATTGGTCATCGACGAAATATATTGAAGACTATCGATCTCCGACTGACGTAAGGATTGATTTGGCACGTGCAGCTCCTGTTATCTGATGGAACTCAAGGAACGCGTTACGGAACATACTAAGCCGACTAATTGATAGCTTGGCCCGCTGAAGACGGGCATGTTTGCGGGGTCGAGATGGTCAAGGCATAGATCGGCGCATCGGTGAGGCGATCGAGGCCAAGCAGGCGCTTGATCGCTGAATGACCGAGCGCGGCGGTGGGGCATGCCGACAGGCCATGATTGGTCGCCGCTAGCATGATGTTCTGGCCGATGTGACCGGCCTGCGAAAAGAAGACAGTCTGCGTGCCGGCGGCAATCGTCAGCTTCGGAGCGGGGGTCACTTTCTTGGCCATTTTCATCCCTTCTTGACCCTCATGGGGACCCGTTGAAAGACCCTAAAAACGGGGATCCACGACAAGAAAGGTAAGGTCGGAAGAGTTAATGGTCTGTTAAAATTGTAGTAAAGCAGCGCGCAAAAGGCGGTCGTGTGACTTATCTTTCCTGAGGTTTAAGTGTAAAATATCGATTTTGTTCAGATACAGAGTTGACAATCGTTGGTATGCGCTCTTTTGGTGCATTCTTATTCTTATTTAGCGTAAACGGCGTGGCCGGGAGGGCCTAGCCCAGCCCGTGCCGGGTGATGCTGACCACCAGGTAGTCGACGCTCGAATCGTTGGGCCTGACGACATGTACCATGCTGATGGCGTGCCTCGGGCGGATGTTGGCAGTGTCGCGCCGCATGATCACGGACACGAATGCCGGCCCGGCGTCGGTCAGAAGCATGCCCTGCCCGTTAGCACCGGTTCGGAGATGGGGGCCCATTGCACGGAGATCAGCGACGGCTCGCCAGTCTGGCGGCGATTGATGCCGCTGAAATAGATCCAGCTCAGACGCGAGATCGCCACCCCATTGTGGTTGCCGCGCGCCCGCGCCCATGTCGATCCCCTGCCGTTCCGACCATCCGGTAACCCTTCTGAAGGTGACCAGTTCGGCTTCGCGCCGCACGAAGGTCACCGATCGCATCAACAGGTCGGGGCGGTGAGGAATCGAAAAATAGGTGAAATAGGTGCCTCCCGCGATCGATGGACTGGGAGGACGGATCATCTGGGTGAACAGGCTCGCGGAAATCGGCGGCAGGCCACGCCCCTGGGTTCGGGGACACCGGGGTCCGGTACAGTTCGGCTTCGTCGATCCGGAAATAGTCGCATATCAGCTTGGCGGTGGCCTTGTTCGGAACGGTCTGTGCTTGCAGGTAGCGTTCGAACTGCGTGCGGTTGATGCCCAGCTCACGGCATACCGCGCTTACGGAGGCATGGTCCTTGCAGAGGCGTCTAAGGTTTGCAGCGAGATTCTCGCGAATTGACACGTGTTTGCTTCCGCAGGCGGCTTCTTCATTTCGATTCGAAAATCCATATAGCGTCTTCGGTCGCCCCCGCCGAAACGCCCTTGTCGTAACACACAGAAAAACTGATTTGCTGACGTCAATCTAATGGGGCAGCTTCCAAAGAAAACGGAAGCAATCCAAGGGCCCCTTCCTCTATAAGTCCAATTGACAGCCGTTTTGCCTGATATCGCGAGACAAGGGCGCAGTATTACGTCGCGGCCTCGAAGGCGCGCTGGCACAACAAATATCGCCCGCCCGCGAGCCAGGGCGGGCGCCGTGCCCTTAACCCGGGTTGCGAGGAAGCAGACAACTATTCCCGCGTGATCCTGAGGTGGGACTTCAGCGAGGCCAAGGCGACCCGGATCATCGAGTGCCGCAACCAAATCCAATGGATCATTCAGCACAGGTCAGGAACGCGGGGTGGTCACCCGTCATGGCGACCTCAGTCCTATTGCCGGACCCGTCAGGCCCTTGAACGGCTGTTGCCGCGGATGGCTGAGGAGATCGCCGCAACGTTGCCCGTCAGGTTCGTTGAAGCGGGGTAGGCGAGGGGCGGGTTGCCGTTTCGTGGGCCCGCAGAGGCTGCGCTGAGTGGCGCTGAGGTTTCCCCGCTGGTGCCGCGTTCCGCTTCCTCTATCTTCTAAGCCGAGCGCCTAAGCTCGCCAAAAGCGTCAAATATAAAATGGCTATTCCTGGGGCCAAAACTCGGTTAGCGGTGAGGCCAGAACCTTGTAGCAGCGTAAAAATGAGCGCAGTAAAGCAAAGAAACAGTGTCGCCGCAGCGAAAACATAAAGGGCAATAAGTCCCCAAAAATGCAGCGGATTTCTGTCGCGAGTAACAGGACCAATTCTCGTCTCGATATATCCAAGCTTATATGCGGCCATAAGATCACGCGTTCCTGACTTCATCCAATAGTAAGCGGCCCATGACAGGATAATGAGCAAAAGCACGCTGGCCGTGGTGTCGGTCATGATTTTTGTTTCGGGTGACATGATATGTCTCGACTACTCTCGCAATAATCACGTTTGGTTCCGGTCTGCAAAGGGTCGAACTCGGTCGTTCGGAGTGATTGGAACCAAGGCGAAGGGCACACACCGGCGACGATGGCACCGGAGATGGCCTGAAACGTGGGCCAAACGCGTGGGCCAAACGAAAAAGGCCATTTCGACTATCTTATTGATTTTACTGGGAGATATGCCCTCTAAATTCCGCTGGTGGAGCTGAGGAGGATCGAACTCCTGACCTCGTCATTGCGAACGACGCGCTCTCCCAGCTGAGCTACAGCCCCGTCCAGCGGATGGGCGCATTTATCGGGCGCCACGCTTTCCTGTCAAGGCGGCGTTTTGCCGAAATCCGTGGCCGCCAGGCGTCAGGCCGGCGTGCGGGAGAAGGCGGCCCTTGCCGGTTTCCCCCGCAATGGCTACATGTCGCGCATTCGCAAGGAGCAACTGATGATCGCAGTCTTCTATACGCTGCATACCGCAATCAATATCTATTGGTGGATCATAATCGGCGCGGCTATCTTCTCCTGGCTCTACGCCTTCAACGTTGTCAATTCGCGCAACCAAGTCGTCAATTCGATTGGCACCATGCTCTATCGACTGACCGAGCCGGCGTTACGGCCGATCCGCCGCCTCCTACCCGACCTCGGTGGCGTCGATATCTCGCCGATTGTCCTGCTGTTGGCGCTGACATTTATCAGCGTGTTTTTGAACTACACCGTTCAGCCGATGTTCGGCATCGGTCCGATGTGAGCTCTGCCGCCAGTTTATTCTTTCGCCTGCGCGACGACGGTGTCGAGCTGTTTGTCCGGCTGACGCCGAAGGCGGCACTGGACAGGCTTGAAAGCGTCGAAACCGCGGCAGACGGGCGAAGCCATCTCAAGGCTCGCGTCCGCGCCGTGCCGGAAAACGGTGCCGCCAACAAAGCACTCGAAAAGTTGATCGCCAAGGCGCTGGGCGTGCCGGCGTCCGCCGTCTCCGTTGTCGCCGGCGGCACCGCCCGGCTGAAGACCCTGCGTATTTCAGGCGACCCGGCGATGCTGGTGAAAAATATCGAGGCGCTCGGCCAGCAGTCCTGATGTCCTTCGATGGGACGTTCAATCTCCCAGCGGCAGACGGGGATCGTCGACCTTTAGCGTGTTCACGCTCTGCTTGATGCGGCGCAGGTTTTCCAAAACCCTTGGTCCGCGCGTCTCGGCGACCGAAGTGACGATCATGTCGACGATCGACAGCAGTGCATAACGCGACGATGTCGGCTTGTAGATGTTGCCGTCTTCCAACGACTGGAAATGGATGACCGTGTCTGCGACTTTGGCGAGTGCCGAGTCCGGCGGGGTGATGGCGATGGTGGTGGCGCCATATTGCTGGGCGACCTGCACCGCATCGATGACCGATCGCGCATAGCCGGAAACCGAAAAGGCGACCAGCGTGGTGTCGGGCGTGGCAACGGCGGCGTACATGCGCTGCAGCTGCCCGTCGATCTGCGCCAGCACCGACACACCCAGCCTGAACAGCCGGTTCTGCATCTCGGTCGCCATCATCGACGAAATGCCGCCCGACCCGATGCACAGCACATTGCCGGAGACGGCGATGCGCGCGGCGACGGCGACCAGCGTCGTCATGTCGAGGTTTTCGCTGGCGCGCTGGATGGCGGCAATCGCGGCTTCGGTGATGGCGGAAGCGATGCGCTGTTCGCGGGCGTCGCGGCTCAACGGTTCCGGCGACAGATACTGGCCGCCGATGGCGATGGCTTGCGCCAGATAGAATTTGAAGTCGCGCAGGCCCTCGCAACCGAGGTTGCGGCAGAACCGGGTCACCGTCGGCTCGCTGACGCCGACGCGGGCGGCGATTTCCGAAATCGCCGCCTTGGAGACGAGATCGAGGTCGGCGAGCACGAAGGCTGCCAGCTTGCGATCCGACTTCGTGCCGTCCTGCGACATCAGTTGCAGGCGCGTGATGATGTCGGCCGGCGTTTTCATATCTGTGTTTTCATACGGGCAGGCCCGTCGCCTTGTCGAACAGATGGATGTTGCCGGGATCGACGCTCACCGGCAGCACGTCGCCCGGCCTGACCGGCACCCTGTCGCGGAACACGGCGCGCACCGCGTCGGTGCCAATGGCGCCATAGACATGGGTTTCGGAGCCGGTCGGCTCGACGACATCCACCTTGATCGTCATCGCGTCGACAGCCTCGCCGATGACAAAATGTTCGGGCCGGATGCCGGCCTCCACGGCGCTGCCCGCCGGCACCTGTTTGCCGGCAAGCGCAAGCCGCCCGCCACCGGTCGACTCGAACCAGGTTTTCTCAGGCGATGCCTTGAGAGAACCGGAGACAAAACTCATCGACGGCGAGCCGAGGAAGCTGGCGACGAACTTGTTGGCCGGCCGGTCATAGAGCTCCAGCGGCGCGCCGACCTGCTGGATCCTGCCGCGGTCCATCACCACGATGCGGTCGGCCATGGTCATGGCTTCGATCTGGTCATGGGTTACATAGACGATCGTCGATTTCAGCCGCTGGTGCAGCGCCTTGATCTCGACGCGCATCTGCACGCGCAATTGCGCGTCGAGGTTGGACAAGGGCTCGTCGAACAGGAACACCGACGGCTCGCGCACGATGGCGCGGCCCATGGCGACGCGCTGACGCTGGCCGCCCGACAGCTGGCGGGGGTAGCGGTCGAGATAGGAGAAGAGATTGAGGACGCCCGACGCTTTCCTGACCTTTGCGTCGACCGTGGCGCGCGCTTCGCCGCGGATTTTCGGGCCAAAGCCGATATTGTCCGAGGCCTTCAGATGCGGAAACAGCGCATAGGATTGGAACACCATGGCGATGTTGCGCTGCTGCGGCGGCAGTGCGTTGGCGCGCACGCCGCCGATCAACAGGTCGCCGGAGGTGATCGTCTCCAGCCCGGCCAGCATGCGCAGCAAGGTCGATTTGCCGCAGCCGGATGGCCCGACCAGCACGACGAACTCGCCGCTCTTGATGTCGAGGCTGATGTTTTCGAGGATCTTGTGCTGTCCAAACGATTTCGACAGGTCGCGAAACTCGACGTCGGTCATGGTCACGCTCCCAAAATGTCGTCGATGAATGGCAGGCAACCGGCTGTCAGGCCAGCGTCCACCGGCATCACCACGCCTGTTACGCCCGATGCGCGATCGGAGGCAAGGAAGGCCACCGCTTCGGCCACTTCCGAAGCGTTGACGATGCGGCCGAGCGGATAAAGCTGCTGCAGCTTGCCGAGGATTTCGGGATCCTTGGCAAGGCGGTGATCCCAGGCGGCGGTGCGGATCGATCCGGGGCAAACGACATTGGCGCGCAGGCCGCTGCGGCCGAGCTCGACGGCGATCGCCTTGGCGTAGGCGTTGATGCCGGCCTTGGCCGCCGCATAGGCGGGATTGCCGAAATGCGCAATGGCATTGACCGAGGAGATGAAGACGACGCTGCCCGAACCGCGGCCGGCCATCGCCCTGACCAGCGGATCGGCGAAAGTCATCACGCCGGTCAGGTTGAGGTCGAGTTCCTGCTCGATCTTGTCAGGATTGAGGGCGGAAAGCGTCTCGGCGCGCGTCCAGCCGGCATTGTTGATGAGAATGTCCGGCACGCCATCCCTGTCGAGGATCGCTCCTATCGCCGCTTCTATCGAAGCCCGGTCGAGAAGGTCGAAGACGTGGCGGGAGGCAAAATGCGGGCTCTTCAACGCTTCGCTGGACTGGTCGCAGCCGATGACCCTGGCGCCTCTTTGCGCCATCAGCGCCACGATGGCCGTGCCGAGGCCGCCGCCAGCGCCGGTCACCACGACCGTCTTGCCTTCGAATTCGGCTTGCGAAACCACCGTGCGTCATCCCTTAGGGAGTTCTGACAATCCTGTCAGGCCTAGTCCACGAAATGTAATTAAGCAACAGAATAATCTGCTTGCAAGCCTTCAAATCATCGATAATGTAGGAAAGTCACATAAATCTTCTGCGCCGGTCGCGAAGAGGCGCGCAGGCGCAAAATCAAAATGGGAGACATCAAATGAGCCTTGCAAAATGGACTGTCGGCCTGATGGCCGGAATGAGCATGCTGGCATTTGCGGCGCAGGCGAATGCGGGCGAGGTGCGCGTCACCGTCGCCGAGTACAGCGCCAAGACTGGCCCTTATTTCGACAGCGTCAAGAAGGAATTCGAGGCGGCCAACCCCGGCATCACCGTTAAGTTCGAAGTGGTGCCGTGGGAGGTGCTGCTGCAGAAGCTGACCACCGACATCACCGCCGGCACCAATGCCGATCTGTCGATCATCGGCACGCGCTGGCTGATCGACTTCGTCCAGCAGGATGTCGCCGAGCCGCTCGACAGCTACATCAAGCCCGACTTCAAGGACCGCTTCATCGACACCTTCCTGTCGCCGTCGATCATGGACGGCAAGACCTACGGCCTGCCGATCGCGGCCTCGGCGCGCGCCATGTACTACAACAAGGAGCTGTTCGAGAAAGCCGGCATCGCCAATCCGCCGGCCAACTGGACCGAGCTGCAGGAAGACGCGCGCAAGATCAAGGCGCTCGGTTCCGGCACCTTCGGTTTCGGCTTGCAAGGCAAGGAGATCGAGACCGACGTCTATTACTACTATGCGATGTGGTCCCAGGGCACCGAAATCCTCAACAAGGACGGCACTTCCGGCCTCGGCACGCCGGGTGCGCTTGAAGCCGCCAAGCTCTACAAGTCGATGATCGACGAAGGCCTGACCGAGCCGGGCGTCACCTCCAACAACCGCGAGGATGTGCAGAACCTGTTCAAGCAGGGCAAGGTCGGCATGATGATCACGGCACCCTTCCTGTCCAACCAGATCAAGGACGAGGCGCCGAACCTGAAATACGGCGTGGCGGCCATTCCGGCCGGACCGACCGGCGTGCGCGGCACCTATGGCGTCACCGACTCGATCATCATGTTCAAGAACTCCAAGAACAAGGACGAGGCCTGGAAGCTGCTCGATTTCCTGTTCACCACGGAACAGCGCGCCAAGTTCACGCAGGGCGAAGGCTTCCTGCCGGTGAACAAGGAAGAAGCCAAGATGGACTACTACGTCAACAACGCCGACCTGGCGGCGTTCACGGCGCTGCTGCCCGACGCCCGCTTCGCGCCGATCATCCCCGGCTGGGAGGAGGTCGCCCAGATCACCTCGGACGCCATGCAGAAGATATACCTCGGCGGCGACCCCGAGGCAGGATTGAAGGACGCGGCAGCCAAGGCCAACGCCGTGCTCAAGAAATAGGGCGTATCTCCCTGCGCCCGTGGCGCGCCCCACTCAGGCGGGGCGCGCCACACCTTTCCCGGTCTTCGTTCTTGCCACTTTGGAGATTGGCGAAAGCGTCAATGAGAGCGAGCCCTCTCCCCGTCGCTATACGGGGAGAGGATGCCGGCAGGGCGGTGAGGGGCAGCGCAAACGCCGCAGGAAGTTCAAATCCTGAAGCGATGTCCTTGGGAAGAACGAGGCGAGATTGAGCTAAGCTGGCAAGCCAGCGCCACTGATGTCCACCGCAAACACGGTACAGCCCGGCCGATGCAAAATCGCTTCTTGCCCTATCTCCTGACCTTGCCCAGCCTGTTCCTGGCGGCTGTCGTCATCTTCTGGCCGGTGTGGGACCTGATCCAGATCTCGACGCATGAAGTCAGCCGCTTCGGCCAGCTTCGCGAATTCAACGACTTCGCCAATTTCGCGGCGCTGGTTGCCGATCCCGATTTCATGGCCGCGCTCTGGCGCACCGGCCAGTGGACCGTGCTGGTCGTTGGCGGCGCGTTGCTGCTGTCGATCCCGGTGGCGATGATCCTCAACACCGATTTCTACGGCCGCGGCATCGCCCGAGTCCTCATCATGCTGCCCTGGGCAGTGTCGCTGACCATGACCGCGGTGGTCTGGCGCTGGGCGCTGAGCGGCGAAAGCGGCATGCTGAATTCGGCGCTGATCGACCTCGGCCTCATCGACCACAACATCCAATGGCTGGCGAGCGCGGAGACCGCTTTTCCGATGCAGGTGCTGATCGGCATCCTGGTGACGGTGCCATTCACGACGACAATTTTCCTCGGCGGCCTGTCGTCGATCCCGGACGACCTCTACGAGGCGGCGGCGCTCGAAGGGGCGACGCCGCTGCAGCAGTTCCGCGAGATCACCTTTCCGCTGCTGAAACCGTTCATCAACATCGCCATCGTGCTCAACACCATCTACGTCTTCAATTCCTTCCCGATCATCTGGGTGATGACGCAAGGCGGGCCGGCCAACTCGACCGATATCCTGGTCACCCATCTCTACAAGCTGGCCTTCCGCATCGGCAAACTGGGCGAAGCATCGGCGGTGTCGCTGGTGATGTTCGCCATATTGCTGGTCTTCACCATGATCTATGTGCGGCTGGCGATGCGGGAGCAACGCGCATGACCAATAAGCTCATGACGGGCAAGCTGAAGCGCTCCATCATCGCGTGGCTGCTGCTGGCGCCGCTGATCGTGGTGACGATCTTCCCCTTCGCGGTGATGTTCTTGACCGCGGTCAAGCCAAGACAGGAAGTGCTGTCGCCGACCTGGTGGCCAAGTGAATTCCGCTGGTCGAATTTTTCCGACATGTGGGTGGCGACCGGCTTCGGCCGGGCGCTGCTCAATTCGCTTTACGTATCGATCATCGCCACCGTGGGCGCCATCCTGATTTCGGTTCCGGCCGCCTACGCCATGTCGCGCTTCCGCTTTGCCGGCTACGGCGCCTTGCGGCAGTTCCTGCTGATCTCGCAGATGATCTCACCGATCGTGCTGGTGCTCGGCCTGTTCCGGTTGATGGCGGCCTGGGGCCTGGTCGAGAGCACGACGGCGCTCGGCCTCATCTACATGGCCTTCAACGTCGCCTTCACCGTGTGGATGCTACAAAGCTATTTCGACACCATTCCGCGCGATCTCGAGGAAGCGGCCTGGATGGAGGGTGCCGGCCGCTGGCTGACCTTGCGCAAGGTGTTCCTGCCGCTCTGCCTGCCGGCGATCGCAGTGACCGCGATCTTCACCTTCATCAATGCCTGGAACGAATTCGTCGTGGCGCTCACCATGCTGCGCAGCCAGGAAAGCTACACCTTGCCGATCCAGGTGTTTTCGCTGGTCGCCGGCCGCTACACCATCGAATGGCACCACGTCATGGCGGCGACGCTGCTGGCGACCTTGCCGGTGGCGATCCTGTTCATCTGGCTGCAGCGCTACCTCGTAAGGGGGCTGGCGCTCGGGGCGGTCAAATAGCCTGCTAGACTACCATCCACCACGGAGTTCTCATGCGCATCTTCACCGCCTCGCTGGCGACGGAAACCAACACCTTCTCGCCGGTGCCGACCGACAGGGCTTCGTTCGAGATGGCCTTCTATGCCGGGCCCGGCAAGCATCCGGAGACGCCGACGCTGTGTTCCTCGCCGATGGTCGCTCTGCGCCGGCGCGCGGCGGCCGAAGGGCTAACCGTCATCGAGGGCACCGCCACCTGGGCGGAGCCCGGCGGCCTGGTGCAGCGGCAGACCTATGAGGCGCTGCGCGACGAGATTCTCGGCCAGCTCAACGCAGCGCTGCCGGTCGATGCCGTCATTCTCGGCCTGCATGGCGCCATGGTGGCGCAAGGCTATGACGACTGCGAAGGCGATCTGCTCGGGCGCATCCGCGAGATGGTCGGTCCGAAGGTGGTGATCGCCTCGGAGTTCGATCCGCACAGCCATTTGACACCGAAGCGTGTCGCGGCATCAGACATCATGGCCTACTTCCTCGAGTTCCCCCACACCGATTTCTACGAGCGCGGCGAACATGTCGTGGCGCTTGGGCTCGCCGCGGCGCGCGGTGAGATCAAGCCCGTCATCTCGACCTTCGACTGCCGCATGATTCAGGTGCTGCCGACCAGCCGTGAGCCGATGCGCTCCTTCGTTGACCGCATCAAGGCGCTGCACGGCAAGGACGGCGTGCTGTCGGTCTCCGTCATCCACGGCTTCATGGCGGCCGACGTGGCCGAAATGGGCACGCGCATCCTGGTCGTCACCGACAATGACAAGGCCAAGGGCGATGCGCTGGCGGAACGGCTGGGGCTGGAACTCTACGCGCTGCGCGAAAAGACGACGATGACCATGCTCAGCGCCGCCGACGGCATCGATCGGGCGCTGGCCGTGCGCGCTGAAAACCCGGGCAAGCCCGTGGTCATCGCCGATATCTGGGACAATCCCGGCGGCGGTGTGCCCGGCGACGGCACCTTCGTGCTGCGCCAGATGCTGGCGCGCGGCCTGAACAATGTCGGCGTCGCGACGATCTGGGATCCGGTCGCGGTGACCTTCTGTTTGGCCGCAGGCGAGGGCGCCGTCATCGACCTGCGTTTCGGCGGCAAGGCCGGGCCTCAGGCCGGCGAGCCGATCGACGCGCGTGTGCGGGTGCTGAAAGCGGTTCCAGAGGGCTGGCAGAGTTTCGGGCCGAGCCGGGTGACGCTGGGGCCGACGGCGCTGGTGCGCATCGAAGGCACCGAGGTCGACATCATCCTCAACACCAATCGCACGCAGACCTTCGAGCCGGATATCTTCGTCAACATCGGCGTCGATCCGCTGGCCAAGGACATCCTGCTGATCAAGTCGACCAATCATTTCTATGCCGGCTTCGAGCCGATCGCCGCCGAGATCATCTATGTCTCGGCGCCGAGTTCGTATCCGAGCAATCCGGCGGTGACCAACTACACCAAGCTGACGCGGCCGATCTGGCCGCGGCTGGCCGATCCGTGGAAGGTGTGAGGGTTGGATTACACCAGCCCGCGCTTGGCCATCATCGCTTCAGGCGACGGCATCTTGCCACGGAAGGCAGTGTAGAGTTCTTCGGGGTCCTTCGAGCCGCCGGCGGCGTAGATGTTCTTACGCAGCCGCTCGGCGAGCGCCGGGTTGAACGGGTCGCCCGTCTCCTCGAAGGCGGCGAAGGCGTCGGCGTCGAGCACTTCCGACCACATGTAGGAGTAATAGCCGGCCGAATAGCCGTCGCCGGAAAACACATGGCCGAAATGCGGAGTGCGATGGCGCATGGCGATGGTGTCCGGCATGTCGAGCTTTTCAAGCGTTTCGGTTTCGAAACGAAGCGGCGCTTCTGGCGCATCCGGCCGCGCGTGATAGGCCATGTCGATCAGCGCCGAAGCGGTGAATTCGACCGTGGCGAAGCCGGCGCCAAAGGTGCGCGCCGCCAGCATCTTGTCGAGCAGTGCCTTGGGCATCGGCTTGCCGGTCTTCACATGCAGCGCATGCTTTTCCAGAACCGCCGGCACGGTCAGCCAGTGTTCGTAGAGCTGCGAGGGCAGTTCGACGAAATCGCGGCTGACCGAGGTGCCGGAAACCGACGGCCAGGTGACATCGGTCAGCATGCCGTGCAGCGCGTGGCCGAACTCATGGAACAGCGTTTTCGCCTCGTCGACCGACAGCAGAGCCGGCTCGCCCGCCGGAGGCTTGGCGAAGTTCATGATGTTGTAGATCACCGGTTTCGACCCGTGGCCAAGCTTGTAGCCGGACTTGAGCGCGCTCATCCACGCGCCGGAGCGCTTTGACGGCCGCGCGAAATAGTCGGCGAGGAACAGGCCGCGCTCGCTGCCGTCGGCATTTTTCACCACGAAGACGCGCGCGTCGGGATGCCATACGGCAATGCCTTGCTTTTCCTCGAAGGTGATGCCGAACAGCCGTGTCGCCACGTCGAAGCAGGCGTCGATGACGCGGTCGAGCTGTAGATAGGGTTTTAGTTCCGCCTCGTCGAAGGCGAACTTTTCGGCGCGCAGCTTCTCCTGGTAGAAGCGCCAGTCCCAGGCGGCGAATGTTTCGTTGCTGCCGGCTTCGGTCGCCAGCCGCTGCAATTCGCTCTGGTCGGCCGCGGCCTTTTCCAGTGCCTTCTCCCAGACCGGGTCGAGCAGCGCATGCACTGCCCTCGGCGTCTTGGCCATGGTGTCGTCGAGCTTCAGTGCGGCAAACGAGCCGTAGCCGAGCAGCTTTGCCTTTTCGGCGCGCAGCTTCAGCATGTCGCGCACCACAGTGGTGTTGTCGGTGGCGCCGCCATTCTGGCCACGCATGGTGAAGGCGCGGAAGGCGATCTCGCGCAGGTCGCGGCGTTCGGAGAAGGTCGTGAACGGCTCGTAGATCGAGCGCGACAAAGTGATGGCATAGCGGCCCTTCTGGCCGCGCATTTCTGCGGCTTCGGCCATCGGGCTCTTCAAAAAATCCGGCAGGCCGGCAAGGTCGGCCTCGTCGAGGAACAGCGCCCAGTCGCGCTCATCGGCAAGCACATTCTGGCCGAAACTGGTGCCAAGCGAAGACAATTCCTCGTTGATATTTGCCAGCCGCTTCTTGCCGTCGGCGTCGAGCTTGGCGCCAGAGCGGACAAACCCTTTCCAGGTCTTCTCCAGCACCCGCAGCGTCTCGGCATCGAGCTTCAGGCTCTCGCGGCGCTGGTAGAGATCGTCGATGCGGGCGAACAGCCTCTCGTTCATCGAGATCGCCGAGAAATGCCTGGACATTTTTGGCGAGATGTCGCGCTCCAGTGCCTGGATCGTCTCGTTGGTGTAGGCGCCGGCGCGGCACCAGAAGATGGACGAGACACGGTCGAGTGCCTCACCACCGAGTTCCAACGCTTGCAGCGTGTTCTCGATGGTCGGCGCATCCTGGTTGCCGGCGATCGCCTCGATCTCCGCCTCATGCGCCTTCAGCGCCGCATCGAAGGCCGGGGAAAAGTCGTCGTCACCAATGCGGGTGAAATCGGGCAGGCCGAGCGGCCCTTGCCACGCGGTCAGCGGATGGGCGGCGAGGTCGACGGCTTTCGTGGAAGGCATGGACAATCTTTCGAATGTTGGCAGACGAAGGGAAGGGCGGTTCACCCCCGATGTAGGGCGCAGGTTCGCCGCACGCAACAGGGCTGCCGGTCAGGTTTTCGTCAGTAACCGTCGCAGTTTTCGGCGATCGCCGCTTGCGAGCTGGCGGTGATGCGGTTGTCGGTCACCGCGAAGGTTTCCTGCATCAGCATGTCGTTGTTGGGAAAATCATAGCAGGCGATCACCGTGGTGACGCCGCCTTCGCTCTTCTCGATCCGGTGCCGGATCTCCGCACCCGCGACGGCGCCTTGCCATTCGTCAATCGAGGCGATGAATTCCTGCTTGCTTTGCACGATGCCGAGGTCTTCAAGCTTTATGCGGACGTCATCGGCGAGCAGGTCGGACAGTTCGGCGCGATCGGCCACCAGCAGTGCCGAATACCAGCGGCTGATGATGGCGCCATCGTCGGCGCGAACAGGAATGATCGAAAACAGCAACGCTGCCGCGACGAAAGTGATCGAACGGCGATCTCCCATCATGTGCTGCCACCGGCTTCCTGTTCGACCATGAGTCTACCCGAAAACCGGTTGCGACTTTCGCCGGCGCGATCCTTCGGTTCGGGATCATGGTCTACGCCATCTCCGGCCGTTCGAAATCGCCGGTCTCCTTGTTCATCACCCAGAGTTCGCCGGTCGAAATGTCGAACCAGGCGCCATGCAGCGACAGCCTCCCCTTGCCTTCGAGGATCGAGACGCAAGGAAAGGTCCTGAGATTGGCGATGGAATAGCGGATCGAAATACGCTCCAGCGCGGTCTGGCGTTCCGACGCCGTCATGAAGGTGCTGGAGGACACGGTCTCGGCCGCCGGCGCGATGAGGCTCATCCATTTGCCGATGAAGTCGCCGGGCGACAGCGGTGCGGAATTGGTGTCGAGCGCGGCGCGGATGCCGCCGCAGCGACCATGGCCCATGACGACGATGTTCTTCACCTTGAGGCTCTGCACCGCGAATTCGAGCGCGGCAGAGGTCGAATGAAACTCGCCGTCCGGCGCGTAGGGCGGCACCAGATTGCCGACATTGCGCAGCACGAAGAGTTCGCCGGGGCCGGCGTCGAAGATCGCTTCGGGGGCCGCGCGGGAGTCGCAGCAGGCGACGATCATCGTTTCCGGTGCCTGGCCTTCGCGGGCAAGCTCGCGATAGCGTCCGCTCTCGGTGAGATAGCGGCCGGTCATGAAATTGCGGTAGCCGGCGAGAAGATGGTCAGGGAGATGGGACATGGGCGGCGTCTGGAGCCTTTCCGGGTTGGATGCGGCAGCTCGTTGCGGGTCTCTGTTTGTTTTGACGCAATTCCGGACGGAAAACGGTTTCACACTTTTCCTGGAATTGCTCTAAAGAGGCTCTAACGGCAAAAGCCTGTTGCGGGCAATGCCGAATTGCAGATGGCTGCCCGGCAATCGCCATGCAAGGTGCATGGCTCGAGCTATCTCTTTGTTTCAACGCAATTGCGGACGGAAACTGTTTCGCATTTTTCCTGGAATTGCTTGGGGCTCACGCCCAGATCGCGACGGGGATGCCCAAACTGTCACGGCCCGGCGGGTCGGGAAATGGCCGTGCCTCGCCGCTGGCGATGCGACCGGCAATCAGCATCATCGCGGCTGCATCGAGAAAATCATCGGCGGCGGCACCGCGCGGCGGCGGCTCGTCGAGAAAGCTCATCTCATAGCCATGGCGGCTTAGCAGCGCCTTGCGTTCCGCCATGCCGGCCGGATTGATGCTGCCCTTTATCTTCTTCGGCAGCTGCATGGCCTGATCGCCGTTCAGCCGGCAGAAGGCGACTTCCGGATGCGATTCGAAGACGCGGCTGCGCAATTCGGGCCGGGCGATGAGCAGGGCGTCGATCTCGCGGATCTTCGAAAAGATACCAAACGCCTGGATCGAAACACCGCGCGGCGGGTCGGATGTGGTCATGGCCACCTCGCTTGCCCGGCGATGCGCGGCGTACCAGGCTTCGACTGTGGTGAAGTCGCCCGTGTCGGCATAGAGCGCGGCGCGGGACGGGATCGAAAAGACGCTGGATTGGCGCTGCCCGAGCAGTGGCCGCACCAGCGCTTCCGGTCCGCGCCCGCCTTTGCTCGAAAACTCGGGCAGACCGATAGGCATATCGACAGCGACGATCGCGTCAGCGGGGAGTGCTGCAAGCAGGGAGGCGAAGCTTGCAAAGACAGCGACGGAAGGTGTCGAACCGGGGTTACGAGGTGTCGAACCGAGATCGTGCCGTACGGCGATCCAACCGGCCTTGCAGCCGTCGACGCCGACAAGCACGGCGGTCGTGGCTGGAGTCACGCCCTGCGGTCCCGCCCCGGATGCGTGAGGTGGCGAAGCTGCACCATCGCCATCGGGTGCGACAGGCTCTGTGCATCGGTTTCGAGCTGCAATTCGTCGCCGCCGCGCTTGGCGGTGCGCGCCAGGATCTCGTAGACCGCCGCCGTGGTCGACTGCAGCGCCTTGATCGCCGGCTGGCCGGACAGGATGCGCGCTAGGTAGACGGCCGCCGTCAGGTCGCCCAGTCCATTCGGCGGCTTGTCGATCAGGCGGTGCTCGGCCAGCAGCACCTGGTTGCCGTCGAGCAGAAGGTTGCCGGTGCCGCCGGTCATCATCGACGGCGCCGAGGTGACCAGCATGGTCGATGGGCCGGCGTGAAGGGCGGCCGCGATCACCGATTTCAGGTCGGGCAACGGGGCGCCGGCCATCCATTCCAGTTCGTAGCGATTGGGGGTGGCTATGTCGGCGATTGGCATCAGCCGATCGCGCATGACAGCGGCAGTCGGTTCCGGCACGTACAGGCCACCCGAATCGCCCATCACCGGATCGCAGATATAGACGGCGTCAGGCGTCCTGGCCTTCACGGCGGCAACCAGAGAGGCAACGGCCTCGGCCTGGCCTGGCTCGCCGAGATAGCCGGACAGCACGGCGCCGACTTCGCCCAGCCATGGCGCGCGCTCGAGATCGGCCATCAGCGCCTTGAACTGATCGAGCGGCGGCACGATCCGTGTCGCCCGCCCATGGCCGGGGTGCCAGGGCAGGATGATTGTCGGCACCGCCCAGACTGGAAAGCCCAGCGTCTCCAGCGCAAAGACTGCGGCGCGGTTGCCGACCGAGCCGCGCGCGACATGGCTGGAGATGACGATGACCGCACGCGGCGCGTCGGTTTTTTCGGCGCTCATTGTTCTTTGATTCCTAGCTGCCCCGGATGACGTAAAGCACAAGCCAGACCATCAGGCCCAGTGTCAGGAGCAGGCCGATTGTCCGGCCAATGCGCGTGCCCCAGACTTCGATCGGGTCGGCACGGTCGGCATCGGCCGCGGTGACGTGGTCGCGCATGCCTTTCGTGCTGCGCGCCACAAACGAATTGCCGGCCGGATCCGTCTCGCGCGCGATGCGCTCGAGGATACGGCGCGATTCCCTCTCGCTGTCCTGGCGTTGCGCCATGATGATGTCCCGTTTTGCTCAGACCTTATCGCGTTCGCGCGGCCAATCACAGAGCCTTGCAACGCCACCAGGCGTGCCAGGCAAGCGGCTGCCGGTCGGGCGGTTTTCTTGCGCGCTGATTGTGGTAATGCTTCGCATGCAACTTCTACCGAGGGACCCCATCATGTTTGCCCAGCGTCTTGCACCACCGTCGATGTTCCGCGCGCTGCCCGCCTTCCTGATGATGGCGATCGTGCTGCCGCTGCTTGCCGGCTGCGGCTACAACACCATCCCGACGGCGGAGGAAAACGCCAAGGCGGCATGGAGCGAGGTGCTGAACCAGTATCAGCGCCGCGCCGACCTCATCCCCAACCTGGTCGAGACGGTCAAGGGCTACGCCTCGCATGAAAAGGACACGCTCGACGCCGTGGTCGAGGCCCGCGCCAAGGCGACGCAGATAACGGTGACGCCTGAAACGCTGAACGACCCCGAAGCCTTCAAGAAATTCCAGGACAGCCAGGCCGGCCTGACCAGCGCATTGTCGCGGCTGTTGGCGGTGGTGGAGAACTATCCCGACCTCAAGGCCAACCAGAATTTCCTGGCGCTGCAGGCGCAGCTCGAAGGCACCGAAAACCGCATCGCGGTGGCGCGGCGCGACTACATCCAGGCGGTGCGGGACTACAATCTGACGCTGAGGACCTTCCCCTCGGTGCTGTGGGCAACGTTCTGGTTCCGCAGCAACCAGCCCTTTGCCAACTTCACCATCGACGACGACAAGCTGCAGACGCCGAAGGTCGATTTCGGCACCAAGCAGGGCGGGTGAAGAACGCCTGGTGAGGCTGGTTTTTGTCGGCCTTGTGCTCCGTCCCACCCCGCTCTGTCCTGCCGGACCCGGCCCTTCGCTGTCGCTCCGGGCGTTCGTCGCTCGGAAAGCCAAGCAATTGGCTTTCCGTCCGCTACGCGGACCACGCCTCACCCCCCTCAAGGGGGGAGATTGGCAGTTTTTCCGCTTTCGCCAATTTTCTACGTTGCAGACGAGTTGCTGTCAGCGATGACAGCCAATCTCCCCCCTTGAGCGGGAGATGTCCGGCAGGACAGAGGGGGGCGCGAAGGATCGCTAACCTTGCCTTGCTGTATGCCATTCCAAGTCTCCACTTCCTTCCCCTTACTGCCTTCGCCGCCGATCTACCCGCCCTGACGGGCCGTGTCGTCGACAATGCAGGCATCATCGATGCCGCGACCAAGGCAGCGTTGACGCAAAAACTCGCCGATTTGGAGACAAAAGGTTCCGACCAGATCGTCGTTGCCACCATCAACAGTCTCGACGGCGAGGAGATCGAACCTTACGCCAACCAGCTGTTCCGCTTCTGGAAGCTCGGCCAGGCGAAGGAAAACAATGGCGTCCTGCTGCTGGTGGCCAGGGACGACCACAAGATGCGCATCGAGGTCGGCTATGGTCTTGAGGGGACGCTGACCGACCTTCACACCAAGCTGATCATCGAAAACGACATGGTGCCGGCTTTCCGCGCCGGTGATTTCTCCGGCGGCATCAGCAAGGCCGTCGACGACATGATCATGGTGCTGGAAGGCAATCCGGAGGAGCTGGTGGCGCGTGGCGAGCGCAACCAGCAGGCGCCCTTCAATTCCGACGACTTGTTCTTCGCCGTCTTCATCAGCATCTGGGCGATCATCTTCTTCGGCAGCATCGCGGTCTCCGTCCTGCCGCCGATCTTTGGCCAGAAGCTTGGTCCCGGCCGCTATCGCTGGCTCGGCATGACCTTCGAGCCACACCGGCGGTCTTCGGGTGGCGGCTGGTCGTCGGGAAGTTCCGGCGGCGGCTGGTCCTCGGGCGGTGGCGGCGGCGGCTTTTCTGGCGGCGGCGGTTCGTCCGGCGGCGGCGGCTCTTCGGGAAGCTGGTGACGGCATGGCAACACGCAACATCAGCCTGTTGAGACCCGGCCGCTTCGGCACGGCAGTCCTGGTAGCTGTGGCGGCGCTGTTTTTCGGGGTCACGGCCTTCGCCGCCGAGTTGCCGGCGCTGACGGGGCGTGTCGTCGACAATGCCGGCATCATCGATGCCGCCACCAGGGCGGCGCTGACGCAGAAGCTTGCCGATTTCGAGACAAAGGGCTCCGACCAGATCGTCGTCGCGACGATCAATAGCCTCGATGGCGAGGAGATCGAACCTTACGCCAACCGCCTGTTCCGCTTCTGGAAACTCGGACAGGCCGGCGAGAACAATGGCGCGCTTTTGCTCGTGGCCAAGAACGACCACAAGATGCGCATCGAGGTCGGCTATGGGCTGGAAGGCACGCTGACCGACCTGCACACCAAGCTGATCATCGAAAACGACATGGTGCCGGCCTTCCGTGCCGGCGATTTCTCTGGCGGCATCAGCAAGGCCGTCGACGACATGGTCATGGTGCTGGAAGGTAGTCCGGAGGAGCTGGAAGCGCGCGGCGCCCGCAACCCGCCCCACGCCAGCTCCATCGACCCCATCGTCGCGGTGTTCCTGATCCTGTGGGCGACGATGTTCTTTGGCGGGCTGGCAATGGCGTTCCTGCCGCCGATGTTGGGCACAAAGCTGTCGCCGGGCGTGTACAAATGGCTGGGCATGACGTTTCGTTACGGCCGCGGACCGAGCGGATCCTCGCGCAGCAGCTGGACAACGGGTTCGTCGTCGGGCAGCGGCTGGTCGTCGGGAAGTTCCGGTGGCGGGTGGTCGTCCGGCTCAAGCAGCGGCGGCGGGTTTTCCGGTGGCGGCGGTTCGTCCGGTGGTGGCGGTTCTTCAGGAAGCTGGTGAGACAAGATCATGGCAACACGACCGATCAGCCCGGAAGATCATGAGCGCGTCGCCGCTGCGATCCGCGCCGCCGAAACCAGGACCGATGGTGAGATCTACTGCGTCGTGGCGCATGCCAGCGACGGCTATTTCTTCCCGGCGGCCTTCATGGCGACAGCAGGCATGCTGATCGTCAGTCTCGCCGTCGGCTACGGGCTGGAAGCCTGGTGGCTGTCGATCCGGCTGCCGCATTTCGTCATCGCCCAGCTGCTGGCGCTGGTTTGCGTGCTGGTCTTGCTGTGGGCGCTACCCGGCCTGCGCATCCATCTGGTGCCGAGGCGGATGCGTTATCAGGCGGCGCACGCCAATGCGATCAAGCAGTTCCTCGCCCGCAACGTCCACCGCACCACGGCGCGCACCGGCGTTCTGGTCTTCGTCTCGATCGCCGAGCGCTACGCCGAGGTGGTCGCCGATTCGGGCATCGATGCCAAGGTCGGCCAGCATGTCTGGGATGGTGTCGTGCGCGACTTGACCGCGCATGCCGGCGACGACCGGCTTGCCGACGGCTTCGTCAAGGCGATCGAATCGGTGGGCGCGGTGCTGGCCGAGCATTTCCCGGTCACATCAGGCGACACCAACGAGCTCGACGACCATCTCGTCGAGATTTGAGCCTTTCCGAGAAGGCATCGAAGCCACTTCGCTGATGCGATGATCGCCTGTGAGAAAGCGGTCGGCGGGCCGCGCTGACTCTTGCAATCGGGCAATGCGGGTTTATGGTTAACAAATCATGAATACGCTGACGATCGACATCCGGAAGGCCGAACCGAGCGACGCTGGTGCCATAGCCGAGGTGCACCTGCAGGCCTGGCGCGGCGCCTATTCCGGCATCATTCCGCACCGCACGCTGACATCGATGATCAACCGCCGTGGTGCCGACTGGTGGGCGAATGCCATCCGCCGCGCCGCCACCGTGCTGGTGGTCGAGATAGGCGGCAAGATCGCCGGCTATGCCACGATCGGCAAGAACCGCGCCCGGGAACTCAAGCAGCAAGGCGAAATCTACGAATTGTACCTGCGCCCGGAATATCAGGGCATCGGGCTCGGCAGCCGCCTGTTCGCGGCAGCCAGGGCGCGGCTGGCCGATCACGGGCTGAAGGGCATGGTGGTGTGGGCGCTTGAGGACAACCAGAACGCGCTCGCCTTCTATGCCGGCGCTGGCGGCCGCGACGTCGCCGAAGGTGTCGAGATCTTCGAGCAGAAGGCGCTGAAAAAGGTCGCCTTCGTCTGGGAGTGACGGCCCGGCCCTTTCTGCCATTACGCCTTCCGATCGTGCCCAGCACCATTCGCCGCATTGCGCCGCGCGGCAGCGCCCGCTATCGATCTCTCATCAAAAGAGGGACAAAACCATGCGCATTGAAGCCATAGCCACCGGAAAGAATCCGCCTGAGGACGTCAACGTCATCATCGAGGTGCCGATCGGCGGCGAGCCGATCAAGTACGAGATGGACAAGGAGGCCGGCACGCTGTTCGTCGACCGCTTCCTGCACACCTCGATGCGCTACCCCGGCAATTACGGCTTCGTGCCGCACACGCTGTCGGGCGACGGCGATCCGATCGACGTGCTGGTCTGCAACACGCGCGCCCTGGTGCCGGGTTGCGTCATCAATGTCAGGCCGATCGGCGTGCTGATCATGGAAGACAATGCCGGCCAGGACGAGAAGATCATCGCCGTGCCGTCGCCCAAGCTGACGCTGCGCTACGAGAACGTCACCGAATACACCCAGCTGCCCGACATCACGCGCCAGCAGGTGCAGCACTTCTTCGAGCACTACAAGGATCTCGAGCCCGGCAAATGGGTCAAGATCGAAGGCTGGCACGATTCCAAATATGCCAAGAAGATGATCCTCGACGCGATCGCGCGGGCCAAGGCGGGCAAGTAGCCCGATAAAGCGCGTCGCGTTGAAACAGATTCAGGTGACGCGCTTTAAGTCTTTGTTTTTATGCATGCCGTTGCCCCAAAAACCGGGACCACTTTTGGGCGACTTGCATTAGTTATCGACGCGGCCGAAAGCCGGCACGTTGCCGATGACCGTGTGCCTGTCCTTGCCGCAGGCGAATGTCCGCGCTTTCTCGTCAGCGAGTTTGCGCGCCTGATCGTTGGCGGCGGGATTGCCCGTGGCCAGCACCAGGCCGACGGTGCAGCCGTCGCGGGCGTCCATCTGGCCGACCTTGGCGACGAGCAGCACCTCGGTCGGCCTGTTCTGGTCGTCCGGGTTGCTGATCGAGCGGCGGTGGATCACGGCAAAGGGCACGGCCTTGTCGCCCGTGGTCTCGATGCGCCACTCGATCTTGGCTCCGGACGAATTGAAGCCGGAAAAACTCTCCCAGACCGATGTCATGTCGCTGCCGGGCGGAAAACCATAAAACAGCGATTCACGAGCGTCGTCATAGGCGATCAGCACGGGGTAGCCGCGATAGCCCGAACAGGCGAGATCGGCCCAGTCGCCGTCGCCTTCCTCGGCCTGCGCGTAGGTCACGCAGTCCTTCTTCCAATCGAGATCGGTATAGGCGCTTGATATGTCGCTGGCCTGCGCGGCTTGGCAGAAACCGGCGAAGACGAACGGGATCAGAAGAGCGCGCATGGCCGACAATCTCCGTTGCAAGCCAGCGCAGCGTAGCGCCAAACGCTATTTCTTCAAGCTCGCCTCAATCAGCAGGTCGGCATTGCGGGCGACCGTTTGCGCCGGGCCGCCGAGCCCGAACAGCTGGCCGCTGATATAGGCGCCTTCGATCAGGAGCAGCAGGCCGTCGCCCAAAGTGTCGGCGTCTTGCGCGCCCATCGCAACCGCCATGGCGCGCAGGCGGCGGCGCAGTTCGTGCTTGTTGGCTTCGCTGACCACGCGGGCCGGATGGCCGTGTTCGGGATATTCGACCGCCGCATTGGTCATGCCGCAGCCGCGATATTCAGCCATCTGCGTGCGCTTGCCGATGCGGGTCAGGAACGCCTTGATCTGCGCGCGCGGGTCGCCGGGATGAGCGGCGACCGCCTCATCGAAACGCTCCCAGTACTCCTGATCGTACTGCCTGAGATAGGAGGCCGCCAATTCGTCCTTGGAGGGAAAGCTGCGATAGAGGCTGGGCTTGGTGACGCCGGCGCGCTTGACGATCTCGTCGACGCCGATCGCCCTGATGCCGCGCCGGTAGAACAGGTCGTACGCCACGTCGAGGATTTTCTTGGCAGCCTTCGGTGGCGCCGATGCATGACCGTCGTTGATGGTCAGTTCAATATTTTTGTCCGTTGGCATCATGGAACTCGATTGACAATGTTACCGATCGGTACGTATACCTTACCTCCATCTGCAACGTACCGGTCAGTAACATGATAACTCAATCCCGCCCGTTTGGCCAGCGCTACGCTTTCGTCGTGGTCGGCGTCATCTTTTTCTGTTTGCTGATCGCGGCTGGGCTGCGGTCCGCGCCCGCCGTCATGATGCTGCCGCTGGAGAACAGTTTCGGCTGGCGCCGCGACGTCGTTTCGCTGGCCGCCGGTGTCGGCATCCTGCTCTACGGCCTGACCGGTCCATTTGCGGCGGCCTTGATGGAGCGGATCGGGCTGCGCCGCACGCTGCTTGCCTCGCTGGTGGTGATGTCGGGCTCGACCGCGCTCAGCCTGCTGATGACCAAGCCCTGGCATCTGTTCATCACCTGGGGTGTGTTCTCGGGCATCGGTTCCGGCGCCGTTGCCAGCGTGCTCGGCGCCACCATCGTCAACCGCTGGTTCAAGACCAATCGCGGCCTTGTCATGGGACTGATGTCGGCCTCCAGCGCCACCGGCATGCTGGTGTTTCTGCCGCTGATCGCCGCGCTGGCGCAGTCGGGTGGCTGGCAGCCGGTCGTCATCGCGGTTGCGATCGCCACCGCGGCTCTCGTGCCGCTGGTCTGGCTGCTGGTGCCGGAGCGGCCGGCTTCGATCGGCATGGTGCGATATGGCGCCGAGGCCGACGACGTGCCGCCGGCGCCGCCTGCTTCACAGGGCAATTTCCTCGCGCACACGTTCTCGACGCTGCGCCGTGCCGCCGGCACGCGCGTGTTCTGGTACCTGTTCGCCACCTTCTTCGTCTGCGGCTTCACCACCAACGGGCTGGTCGGCACGCATCTGATCGCCTTCTGCGGCGATATGGGCATCGGCGAGGTGCAGGCGGCCGGCCTGTTGTCGATGATGGGCATTTTCGACCTGATCGGCACGACGCTGTCAGGCTGGCTCACCGACCGCTACGACCCGCGCAAGCTGCTCGGCGTCTATTATGCCATCCGTGGCCTGTCGCTGATCTACCTGCCCTATTCCGGCTTCTCGGCGACCAGCCTGATCATCTTCGCGGTCCTCTACGGCCTCGACTGGATCGCCACCGTGCCGCCGACGCTGAGGCTCGCCAACGAGGCGTTCGGCGACCGCAGCGGCCCGATCGTGTTTGGCTGGATCGTCGCCGGCCATCAGATTGGTGCTGCCGCGGCCGCAGCCTTCGGCGGCACAATGCGCGAGCTGCAGGGCAATTACGAGTTGGCCTTCCTGATCGCCGGCATGACGGCGATCGCCGCCGCCTGTATCTCGCTGTTGATCAACACCAGCCGGCCGGTGTTCGATCCGGAACCGCAGGCGGCGTAAGAAGAGGGGCTGCCGGCCAAGCTGCCAACCTCCCCTCTCGTGGGGGAGATCAGCAGTTCGCCTGTTGATCGTCAGAAAACCTTCATGGTTTCGAGATGTGCCTGAAACATTGACGCTTGACCTTGGCGGCAATTTTCAAGCCATCCAGGAGACAGCCATGAACAAGCTCTCGATGACCCGCCGTGCTTTCGTCACTTCCGCCAGCGCCGTTGGCCTGGTCGGCGTCTCCAGCCTGGCGCTGCCATACTATTCGCGCGCCAACCAGCGCCCGGCCTTCACCCATGGGGTCCAGTCAGGCGATGTCGACGCCACCAGCGGCATGGTGTGGACGCGCACCGACCGACCGTCGCGCGTCATGTTCGAAGTGTCTTCGACCGAAAGTTTCACCGACGCCGTCCGCCTGGCGCCGCTCGATACCTCGCCGGCCAGCGACTACACGGTCAAGCGTCTGCTCACCGACCTCGCTTCCGACCAGGACATCTTCTATCGCATGACGGCCGCCGATCTCGCCGACATCAACGCCGTCTCCGAGCCGATCATCGGCCGTTTCCGCACCGCGCCCGCTTCCAGGCGCGACGTCAAGTTCGCCTGGTCGGGCGACACCGCCGGCCAGGGCTGGGGCATCGACGAGACCGGCATGAAGACCTACGCCACGATCGGCAAGCACACGCCCGATTTCTTCCTGCATTCGGGCGACACCATCTATGCCGACGGCGCCATGAAGGACGAGGTCGACCTGCCCGGCGGCGGCAAGTGGAAGAACGTCGTGCTGATCGACGGCAAGCGCAAGGTCGCCGAGACACTGGAGGAATACCGGGACCAGTGGAAATACAACATGATGGACAAGAACGTGCTGAGCCTCAGCGCTATCTGCCCGACCTTCTACCAGTGGGACGACCACGAAGTGCTGAACAACTGGTCGGATTCGAAGGATCTCAGCGCCGACAACCGCTACACGGAGAAATCCATCCATGTTCTGGCGGCACGTGCGGCGCGCGCCTTCCATGAAATGACGACGATCCGCTACGAACCGTCCGAGCCCGGCCGCGTCTATCGCAAGATTGCCTACGGACCGCTGCTCGACGTGTTCTTCCTCGACATGCGTTCGTATCGCGGCCCCAACGGTCCGGACATGCAGGACGAGATGACGCCGCAATCGCGTATGCTCGGCGAACAGCAGACGAAATGGCTGAAGCGCGAACTGGCAAACTCGAAGGCGACCTGGAAGATCATCGCCGCCGACATGCCGCTCGGCCTCGTGGTCTGGGACGATGGCGCCAAAAAGGTCGGCGCCGAAGCGGTCAGCAACGGCGACAACGGCCCGGCCAAGGGACGCGAACTCGAGATCGCCGATCTGCTGCGCTTCATCAAGAATGCCGGCATCAGCAACACCGTCTGGCTGACCGCCGACGTGCATTACACCGCCGCGCACTACTACAATCCCGACAAGGCGCAGTTCCAGGATTTCAACCCGTTCTGGGAATTCGTCTCGGGCCCGATCCATGCCGGCACGTTCGGCCCGAACGATTTCGACATGACGTTCGGTCCGGAGCTGAAATTCATCAAGGCGCCGACCGCCGAGCAAGGCCAGAACCTGCCGCCGTCGGCCGGCCTGCAATTCTTCGGGCTGGTCGATATCAACGGCGCCAGCGAGCAGATGACGGTGCGGCTGATGGATCGCGAGGACAACGAGCTCTACAAGGTCACGCTCGACCCGGTGCGGTCGGCGTAAGCCGACTTCGTCATCTCCGGGATGACGACCGCTGCCGGCGGTCGTCAGTCGGGGTAGCAGACCATCGGAATGTTGGGCCAGACGGCGCTGTCGCAGTTGGCAGCGTCCTGCCTTTGCTTGAAGGCGGCGCTAACCGGGCCGGTCACCATCGGGTCGACGCCGTCGGGCGCGTCGGCGAAGACCTGCTCGGCGGATGGCGCATTGGTCGGCAAGGCAGGCCGCGCCTCCTTCTGCGTCGCGGCCGACTGCGCGGCGTTAACCGCCAGTAGGGCGGCAAAGGCAATGGACGCGATGAGCGGCCAAAATCGGTTGAGTTTATCGGTCATGACGTTCGAACTGCCCGGGCCCCGAAAGGTTCCCGCCTTGGTTAACAAAATCATCTCACACGCAGATGCTTAAGATTTGATGAGTATTTGGTGTCGCGCCGCCTCTTTCGCAACTGCGAAAAACCCTGTATGAGCCGCGCAACCGAAAGAGGCAGCGCCTTTTGGCCTGCTGCCCGCAACGCTTCCGAGACCAGAACATGAAAATTCGTAATATCGCGATCATCGCGCACGTCGACCATGGAAAAACCACCCTCGTCGACCAATTGCTCCGGCAATCCGGCTCCTTCCGCGACAATCAGCGCGTCGCCGAGCGCGCCATGGATTCGAACGACCTCGAAAAGGAACGCGGCATCACCATCCTGGCCAAGGCGACCTCGGTCGACTGGAAGGACACCCGCATCAACATCGTCGACACCCCCGGCCACGCCGATTTCGGTGGCGAGGTCGAGCGCATCCTGTCGATGGTGGATTCGGCCATCGTGCTGGTCGACGCCGCCGAGGGACCGATGCCGCAGACCAAGTTCGTCGTCGGCAAGGCGCTCAAGGTCGGCCTGAAGCCGATCGTCGTCATCAACAAGATCGACCGTCCGGACGCCCGCCATGTCGAGGTGGTCAACGAGGTGTTCGACCTGTTCGCGGCGCTCGACGCCACCGACGAGCAGCTCGACTTCCCGATCCTCTACGGTTCAGGCCGCGACGGCTGGGTTTCGGAAAATCCGGAAGGTCCCAAGGACCAGGGCCTGGCGCCGCTGTTCGATCTCGTCATCAAGCATGTGCCGGCGCCGACCGTTCATCCCGGCCCGTTCCGCATGATCGGCACCATCCTGGAAGCCAATCCGTTCCTTGGCCGCATCATCACCGGGCGCATCGAGAGCGGCACGCTGAAGTCCAACCAGCCGGTCAAGGTGCTGCACCATGACGGCACGCTGGTCGAGACCGGCCGTATTTCCAAGATCCTCGCTTTCCGTGGCCTCGAGCGCCAGCCGATCGAAGAAGCCCAGGCGGGCGACATCGTCGCCATTGCCGGCCTGTCGAAGGGCACCGTCGCCGACACGTTCTGCGATCCGGCGGTGACCGAGCCGCTGCATGCGCAGCCGATCGATCCGCCGACCGTGACCATGTCCTTCCTGGTCAACGACAGCCCGCTGGCCGGCACCGAAGGTGACAAGGTGACGAGCCGCGTCATTCGCGACCGCCTCCTGCGCGAGGCCGAAGGCAATGTCGCGCTGAAGATCGAGGAATCGCCCGACAAGGATTCGTTCTTCGTCTCCGGCCGCGGCGAATTGCAGCTGGCCGTGCTGATCGAGACGATGCGCCGCGAAGGTTTTGAGATCGCCGTGTCGCGTCCGCGCGTCGTCATGCAGAAGGGCGAAAACGGCGAATTGCTGGAGCCGGTCGAGGAAGTCGTCATCGACGTCGACGAGGAGCATGCCGGCATCGTCGTGCAGAAGATGTCGGAGCGCAAGGCCGAGATGGTCGAGTTGCGCCCGTCCGGCGGCAACCGCCAGCGCATCGTCTTCCACGCGCCGACGCGCGGCCTGATCGGCTACCAGTCGGAACTGTTGACCGACACGCGCGGCACGGCCGTGATGAACCGGCTGTTCCACGCCTACGAGCCCTACAAGGGCGAATTGCCGGGCCGCACCAATGGCGTGCTGATCTCCAACGAGCAGGGCGAGGCGGTGGCCTATGCCATGTGGAACCTGGAAGACCGCGGCCCGATGGTCATCGACCCGGGCGTCAAGGTCTATCAGGGCATGATCATCGGCATCCACTCCCGTGACAACGACCTCGAAGTGAACGTGCTGAAGGGCAAGAAGCTCACCAACATCCGTGCCGCCGGCAAGGACGAGGCGGTCAAGCTCACCCCGCCGATCCGCATGACGCTGGAACGCGCGCTGGCCTGGATCCAGGACGACGAGCTGGTCGAGGTGACGCCGAAGACCATCCGCCTGCGCAAGCTCTATCTCGACCCGAACGAGCGCAAGCGCTTCGAGAAGTCGGCCAAGGCAGTCGGCGCGGCGTAATCTTTCCCTATTTTCCAACAGTTGAGAGGGGCGGAGCATACATTGGCTCCGCCCCTCTTTTCCATTCATCCACCGGCAGTCCGGATGATGTCCTCCCGATCGGGTTCACCGCCAAGGTCGATCAGGATCGTCCCTCCATCCCGAACCGGTTTGCGCAAGGCTTTCGCGCCTTCCGGATCAACGACCAGCAATCGCCGCTCTTCCATCGCCTGTAGCCGTGATCGCGAAATGCCGAGTTCGCCGGCGAGCAACCGGTCAAGCCGCAGCGATGTCAGCATTTCGAGCCGGAGCTGGAGTTCCAGCCCGGTTGCGCTTTCCCTTGTATCGCCAAGCCTCTGCTTGTGGACGGCGACGTCGGGAAACTCCTCGACACGTCCCACCCTGCTGCGCAGGGCAACGACATCGAAAGCATGGCGCCGGGCGAGTGCGGGATCGTTGCTCTCGAGCGCCGCCAGCCGCTCCGGTTCGATGTCGCGGCGGTTGCAGCGCTCCAGTATGCCGAAATTCCAGGAATTGTCGCAGTCGATGCAGCGATAGATCAGCCAGACGTCGATGCGCTTGCCGTTGGCGTTGACGCGGAACTTCCCGCTGCAGCAATAGGCCTTCACGGTGCCGCAACGGTTGCAGTTGATGAGCGGTCGAGGTGCGGTCTTGGGCGCGATCGCCCAGCGGATACGCGATAGTCCAGACATGCCGATAAGCCCTTCCCGTCGGGAAGTTCATCAGGTCGGCTCTGTCGAGATGCCCATGCGGGCGCGGCGTGGCGATTAGGCTGTGGCGATCGGAAATCAGGTGTCACGGGCGGTCGCGCGCGACAGCGGTTCAGCAGTGCCAAACCGGTCTCGAACCGCCGCCCAGAGGAACACATGAAAATGAAAACAGGCACCGCGAATGCGGCGCCATGCAGTGTGTCGGGGGAGTTGACGAGACCGGCGGTTACGTAGGCAAAGTGAAACTCAAAATTGTTTCGCGGCGGCTCTTCTAGCGGCACCCGATGGGAACGGCAAGGCCTGCAATCGTCGAGGTCGGCGCTGCCCTCATCCGCCTGCCGGCACCTTCTTCCCGTAAACGGGGAGAAGCCCGCGCCCCAAGCCTCGGCACTCCTTCTGCACCGCTGACGGTGGCGAAACCGTCGATGACAGCGTCCTTCTCCCCGTTCGCGGGGAGAAGATGGCGGTAGCCAGATGAGGGGCAGCGCCAACGCCTCTTCAGAGGATGAATTTCGCAGCAGGCCGCAGGGTGGCAAATCGCCGCCGATCAGGTATCGTCCGCTCCCCAACGCTCGAAGGCATTGCCATGCACCTTACCTCGCTCCTGATCTTCGCCGCCGCTTTGTTCGTTGCTGCCGGCTCGCCCGGCCCGTCGATCGCGGCACTCGTCGCTCGCGTCATCTCGAAGGGTTTTCGCGACGTGTTCCCGTTCCTGCTCGCCATGTGGATCGGCGAGGCCATCTGGCTGTCGCTGGCGGTGTTCGGGCTGGCTGTCGTGGCGCAGAGTTTTCACTTCGCCTTCGTCGTGGTGAAATGGGTCGGCGTCGCCTATCTCGCTTACCTCGCCTGGAAGATGTGGACGGCCCCTGTCGACGCGAAGGAGGGCGAGATGCCGCGCGAGGATTCGCCCGCAAAACTGTTCTTCGCCGGCATGGCGGTGACGCTCGGCAATCCCAAGATCATGATGTTTTACCTGGCGCTGCTGCCGACGATCATCGACCTCGCTTCGGTCAGCTTCGTCGGCTGGGTCGAATTGACGGCGACCATGGCCGTGGTGCTGGTCGCCATCGATCTCGCCTGGGTGCTCGCCGCCTCGCAGGCGCGCAAGCTGTTGAAGAGCAAGCGCGCCATGAAAATCGCCAACCGCGTCAGCGCCACGACGATGGCCGGCGCCGCCGCGGCCATCGCGGCGCGGTGATAGAGCACGTACCCGAACCGAAGACCGCGTCAGCGAAAAGCGGGAACCGTTTTTTTGCGACGCTGACCTTCGGTAGGACGCCGCGTCACATCATTTCAATGATAGGCGCGATCTCGACGCTGAAACCTGGGTCCATCAGGATAGGACAGTCCTTGGCCTTGCCGACGGCATCGTCGATGTCTTTTGCTTCGACGACTGTATAGCCTGCGGTTGGATTGCTGCCGCCGTTGTTCTCGACCTTGCCGCCGGGCAGAACCATCTTCGACATGCCGACCGGATTGCCTCCGTCGACCACGGCCGAGCCGAGCTTGCCGTACCAGTTCGTCCAGGCGTCCATTGCCGCTTTCCGCTCGGCCTCCTCGGTCGGCATCTTGCCCGAGCCGTGATAGACGTAGAGAAACTTCGCCATGTTCTCCTCCCTTGATCAGCGGCATGGAACCGGCATGCGGTCATGCCGCCCGCCGATCATCGGACCAAACCGGCAAACAAGCAACGAGAATGCGACATAGCTAATATGCAGGGTGGTTGGCTCGCAACCGCAGTGCTTCACCGCGCCATGGCGTGGTATTCGTCGTTCGGCCGCATGTCGATTGCCGCCGCCACCCGGTTCGACATGTTGAAGAACGAAGCGGTCGAGGCGATGTCCCAGATGTCGCGGTCGGTGAAGCCGACCTTGCGCAGTGCGGCCCGGTCAGCCTCGACGATCTTAGCCGGCTCTTCGGTCAGTTTGACGGCGAATTCGAGCATCGCGGCCTGCTTCGGCGAAAGCTCAGCGGCGCGGAAGTTCATCACCATCATCTCGCCGAGCGCCGGGTCACCTGACAGCTGGCGCACCGCCGCGCCATGCGCGGTCAGGCAATAATAGCAATGGTTGATCGAGGAGACGGCGACCGCGATCATCTCGCGTTCCAGCTTCGACAGGCCGGACTCTCCCAGCATCAGGTCGTTGTACATGTCCGTGAAGGCGCGCAGCTTCTTGTCGTCGAAGGCATAGGCGCGCAGCACGTTGGGGACGAGACCGAGCTTCTCCTCGCATTTGGCGAAATAGGCTTTTGTCGCTTCGCTCAGCTCTCCCGAAGCGAGGTCAAGCGCGGTGATCTTGCCGGTCATGGGTCATTTCTCCTCGGTGGGCGACGGATTGCCGCAGAATTCCGATAATTCTTGGCAAGCCGTCAAACCTTTGTCGCCAAACAGCGGTCATCTGCTACCATAGTCACAAAAGCATGCGACGGGAGGGAATGGCATCATGGCCAGCGTGAAATCCGCTAGCAAGTCGAGGAAGAAGGCCACGTCAGCGGCGAAAACGGAGGAAAGGCCGACCAGGCTTGCCGATTATCTGCTCGCCCGCGCGCCGGCTGAAGACATCGCAACCTATCAAGCGGCCGACCTCGAACGTGCCGCCGAACTCGCCGGCCAGGCGGTTGCCGGCCACAAAAAGGGCGAGTGCGTCGTTGCCGTCGATGCCGATTCAGGCGTTGCCCGCGAGGGCCGCCCGGTGACCGTGATCACCGTCGTCAACGACAACATGCCGTTCCTGTTCGATTCCATTCTCGGCGAGGTCACTGAGACCGCCGGCGAGCCGACCCTGGTCACTCATCCGGTCATCACCGTTCGCCACGGCAAAGGTGGCGTCGAGGAAATCCTCGGCGACGGCAATTTCGCCAAGGACGACGGCAATCACGACCGGCTGAGCGTCATCCATGTCCACATCCCGCGGCTGACCACCGAGCAGGCGACCGGATTGAACGAGCGGCTGCGCAAGATGCTTAGCCAGGTTCACGCCGCCGTCCACGACTGGCGGCCAATGCTGGCCCGCCTCGACCAGGCGATCTCGGAGTTCCGTTATACGGCGGTACCGCTCGACAAGAAGAGCGTTGCCGAGGCGATCGCCTTCCTGGAATGGCTGCGCGACGACAATTTCACCTTCCTCGGCATGCGCGAATTCAAATACACCGGCGGCGAGGAAAGCGGCACGCTGGAGCGCGCCGACAAGCCCGGTCTCGGCATCCTGTCCGATCCCGACGTTCTGGTGCTGAGGCGCGGTACGGAAGCCGTGACGACAACGCCGGAAATCCGTGCCTTCCTGCATGGACCGGAGCCGCTGATCGTTACCAAGGCCAATGCCAAGTCTTCCGTGCACCGCCGCATCTATCTCGATTACATCGGCGTCAAGACCTACACGTCCAAGGGCACGCTAGCGGGCGAATTGCGCATCGTCGGCCTGTTCACCTCGACCGCCTACACGCGCTCGGTGATGAAGATCCCCTATCTCCGGTCAAAGGCCGAAACCATCATCGCCAAGTCCGGCTTCGACCGGCACGACCACTCCGGCAAGGCGCTGATCAATGTGCTGGAGAGCTATCCGCGCGACGAGTTGTTCCAGGTTCCGGTGCCGATCCTGAGGAAGCACGCCGCAGCCATTCTCGGCCTGGTCGAGCGGCCGCGCGTTCGGGCGCTGGTGCGCGCCGACCAGTTCGACCGCTTCGTCTCGATCCTCGTCTTCGTGCCGCGCGACCGCTACGACAGCGTGGTGCGCGAGAAGATCGGCAGCTATCTCAAGACCGTGTTCGAAGGCCGGCTGTCGGCCTATTACCCAGCCTTCCCCGAAGGCGGGCTGGCACGCGTGCATTTCATCATCGGCCGCTCCGGCGGCAAGACGCCAAAGGTCGAGCAAGCGGCGATCGAGGCGGCGATCCGCGACATCGTGCGCACCTGGGAGGATGCCCTTTCCGATGCGGCGGACGCCAATGGCGGCGACCAGGGGTTGAAGGCAATTGCCGCGCGGCTGCCGGAAAGCTACCGCGATTCGTTCAGCGCGGCGGTGGCGCTGGCCGATGCCGGGCGCATCGCCAGGATCAGCGCCGGCAATCCGATCGCCATCGACTATTATCGTGATGCCGAGCAGGAGCCGCACCAGGCGTCGTTGAAGATCTATCACCACGGCAGCCCGGTGGCGCTGTCGCGGCGCGTGCCGGTGCTGGAAAACATCGGCTTCCGCGTCATCAGCGAGCGCACGTTCGAGGTCGGCGACGACCAGTCCGGCATGGTCTTCATCCACGACATGGAGTTGGAGAACAGCTACGGCAAGCCGATCGACCTTGCCGATGGCGGCGCGCTGTTCGAGGACGCGTTCCTGTCCGTCTGGCGCGGCGACGTCGACAATGACGGCTATAACGGCCTCGCCCAGACCGCCGGCCTGTGGTCGGGCGAGATCACCATCCTGCGTGCCTATGGCCGCTATCTGCAGCAGGTCGGCATTCCGCAAAGCCAGGATTTCATCGCCGCCGCGCTCAACCGCTATCCCGACATCGCCCGCGGCCTGCATGCGTTGTTCATCGCCCGGCTTGGCCCGACGGCCGAGACCGAAGGCGTGGTGGCGGCAAAGCACCTCAAGGCCAAGATCAAGGATGCGCTGGAAGATGTGCCGAACATCGACGACGACACCATCATCCGCCGCTACCTCAATTTGATCGAAGCCTCGCTGCGCACCAATCATTTCGTTGCCGATACGAAAGAGAAAGGCCAGTCGCTGGCGATCAAGCTTGATTCGCATGCGGTCGAGGGATTGCCGGCGCCGCGGCCGTGGCGGGAGATCTTCGTCTACGGTTCCGAGGTCGAGGGCCTGCATCTGCGCTTCGGCCCGGTGGCGCGTGGCGGCCTGCGCTGGTCGGACCGCGCCCAGGACTACCGCACCGAGGTGCTCGGCCTGGTCAAGGCACAGCAGGTCAAGAACGCCGTCATCGTGCCGGTTGGCGCCAAGGGCGGTTTCTTCCCCAAGCGCCTGCCGGCGGGCGGCAGCCGTGACGCGATCTTCGAGGCCGGCACCTCGGCCTACAAGAACTTTGTCTCGAGTCTGTTGTCGATCACCGACAATATCGGCCTCGACGGGGTCATCCCGCCAGTCGGCGTCGTGCGCCGCGACCCGGACGATCCCTATTTCGTCGTTGCCGCCGACAAGGGCACGGCGACCTTCTCCGACACCGCGAACGCCATCAGCGAGAAGCACGGCTTCTGGCTCGACGACGCCTTCGCCAGCGGCGGTTCGGCCGGCTACGACCACAAGAAGATGGGCATCACCGCCAAGGGCGCCTGGGAAGCGGTCAAGCGGCATTTCCGCGAGATGAACCGCGACATCCAGACCTCGCCCTTTACCGTCGTCGGTGTCGGCGACATGTCGGGCGACGTGTTCGGCAACGGCATGCTGCTGTCGCCGAAGACCAGGCTGATCGCCGCCTTCGACCATCGCGACATCTTCATCGATCCCGATCCCGATATGGTGGCGTCGATGGCCGAGCGCGAGCGCATGTTCGCCCTGCCGCGTTCGAGCTGGCAGGACTACGACAAGACCAAACTGTCGGAAGGCGGCATCATCGTCTCGCGCAACCAGAAGTCGATCACCTTGCCGGCGGCAGCGGCGGCGGCGATCGGCTTGACCAAGACCACCGCCACGCCGGTTGAGATCATGGGCGCCATCCTCAAGGCGCCGGTAGACCTTTTGTGGTTCGGCGGCATCGGCACGTATCTCAGGGCATCCAGCGAAACCAACGCCGAGGTCGGCGACCGCGCCAATGATGCCGTCCGCATCACTGCGCTCGACGTGCGCGCCAAGGTGATCGGCGAGGGCGCCAATCTCGGCGTGACGCAGCGGGCGCGCATCGAGTTCGGTCTGAATGGCGGCCGCTGCAACTCCGACGCCATCGACAATTCGGGCGGCGTCAACTGCTCCGACGTCGAGGTCAACATCAAGATCGCGCTGGCTTCGGCCATGCGCAAGGGATCGTTGACGCGTCCGGCACGCAACAAGCTGCTGGCCGAAATGACCGACGAGGTTGGCGGACTGGTGCTGTCCAACAATTACGAGCAGACGCTGGCGCTTTCGATCGCTCGCAAGCGCGGCCTCGCCGACATCGCGCATCAGAGCCGTTTCATGACGGCGCTGGAGGCACGCGGCCTGCTCGATCGCGCCGTCGAGACGCTGCCGTCGCCGGCAGCCCTTGCCGAGCGCGAAGCACGCGGCGAACCGCTGACCAGGGCCGAGCTCGGCGTGCTGCTCGCCTATGCCAAGATCGTGCTGTTTTCCGACATCGTCGCCAGCGACGTGCCGGACGACGCGCATTTCGATCGCGACCTGATGGGCTATTTCCCGGACCGGATGGCGAAGAAATACGCCGCCGAAATCCATGGTCACCGGCTGCGCCGCGAGATCATTGCCCGCGTCGTCGCCAACGACCTGGTCAATCGCGGCGGCCCGTCCTTCGTCAACCGGCTGCAGGAAGCGACCGGCCGCACCGCGGCCGATGTGGTGCGCACCTTCGCGGTGGTGCGCGACGGTTTTGCCTTGCCGGCGCTCTATCGCGAGATCGACGCGCTCGACAATCTCATCGACGGCCAGGTGCAGCTCGATCTCTACCAGGCGGTCAGCCGGCTGATCTACGTGACCAGCGGCTGGTATCTCAAGAACGATGCCGGCACCGCACCGCTTGGCCAGCGCATCACTGAGCTGCAGGAAGCGCGCAAGGCACTGGAGCCCAAGCTCGTTTCGCTGCTGCCGGCCTTCTCGCGCGAGCGTATCGAGGAGAAGCGGCACGGGCTGTTCAAGGCCGGCGCGCCGGAAAAGCTGGCCGGGCAATTGGCGCTGAACGAGGTGGCGGAGCTCATCCCCGACATCGCGCTGACGGCGCGTACGGCCGGCGCCGATATCGTCGCCGCGGCCAAGGCGTTCTTCGCGGTCAGCGATGCCTTCCGCATCCCGCGCGTCGAGGACGCGGCGCGCTCGATCACGCCCTCGGACTACTACGATCAGCTGGCGCTATCGCGCGCCACCGACACGATCGGCGCGGCGCGGCGCGGCATTGCTGTCGCGGCACTCACCGGCCATGCGACGGCAGCGGATCCGGTGGCGGCTTGGCTGGAAGCCGGTGGCGAGCGGGTGGCACGCATCCGCGAGCGGCTGCAGGCACTGACCGAAGGCGGCGACATCACCGTGTCGCGGCTGTCGGTCGCGTCCGGGTTGATGAGCGATCTGACGGGGATGTGAGGCCTCGCAAGCTTGGGTTCCTCGCCCCGCCAGAGCGGGGGAGAGGTGGCCGCGAAGCGGTCGGAGAGGGGGCTTCCTAGGGTGAAGCCCTTCCTTGAACGATTACCTGAAACATGGGATGGCGCATTTGCCCCTCTCCGTCTCGGCTTCGCCGAGCCATCTCTCCCCCCACTGCGTGGGGGCGAGGAACCCAAGGGCAATATGGGGCGGCGCCATGCTTGTTCGTTTGCGCCGTCATGAAAAAAGATGCAGACATGGCGCGCGACGCGGGCGGAGCGGATGCTGAGGAGGGGATATGGCCGAGGTAACAGTGCAGCGTGCGTCTGGGCGTGGCATCTGGGGATGGATGTTCTTCGACTGGGCGGCGCAGCCGTTCTTCACCGTCGTCACCACCTTCATCTTCGGCCCCTATTTCGTTTCGCGCATGGCGAGCGATCCCAATACCGGCCAGGCGGTCTGGGGCTACGGCATTGCCGCGGCCGGGCTGGTCATCGCCGTGCTGTCGCCGATCCTCGGCTCGATCGCCGACCAGACCGGACCGCGCAAGCCGTGGATCGGGTTCTTCGCCGCGATCAAGATCACCAGTCTTTGCCTGTTGTGGTTCGCGGCCCCCGGCTCCAACCTGTTCCTGGTCGTGGCCCTGTTCTCGCTGGCCTCGGTGGCGGCCGAATTCTCGACCGTGTTCAACGACTCGATGATGCCGCGGCTGGTGCCGAAAAGCGAAATCGGCCGCATTTCCAACATCGCCTGGGGCCTCGGCTATCTCGGCGGCATGATCGCGCTGATCTTCGTCGTCACCTGCATGGCCGGCTCGCCCGAGACCGGCAAGACGATCATCGGCATCGACCCGCTGTTCGGGCTCGACCCGAAGCTCGGTGAGGACGCGCGCGCAACCGGGCCGCTGTCGGCCGGCTGGTACTTCCTGTTCATCCTGCCGATGTTCTTCTTCACGCCGGATGCCATCAAGGGCATCCCGATCGGGCCCGCGGTGCGCGAAGGCCTGTCGGAGCTGAAATCGACGCTGGCCGAGGTGCGCCAGCGCGGCGGCATCTTCCGCTTCCTCGTCGCCCGCATGATCTATCAGGACGGCGTCAACGCCTTGCTGGCGCTGGGCGGCACCTTTGCGGCGGCGATGTTCCACTGGTCGATCACCGAGATCGGCATGTTCGGCATCATCCTCAATGTCGTCGCCATCCTTGGCTGCTGGGTCGCGGCGCGCCTCGACACCGCACTCGGCTCCAAGGTGGTGGTGATGATTGCGCTGGTCATGCTGTCCATCGCCACCATCGGCGTCGTCTCGACCGGTCCGGGCTTCACGCTGCTCGGCCTGATACAGCTCTCGACGGTCGATTCGGGCGGCCTGTTCGGCACCGCGGCTGAAAAAGCCTACATCATGTATGGCCTGTTGATCGGGCTGGCCTTCGGGCCGGTGCAGGCGTCGTCGCGCTCCTACATGGCACGCAGCGTCACGGCGGCGGAATCCGGCCGCTATTTCGGCATCTATGCGCTGGCCGGACGGGCGACCAGTTTCCTGGCGCCGTTCCTGGTGGCAACCATCACCGCCGTCAGCGACTCGGCGCGGCTCGGCATGGCGGTGATCATCCTGTTCCTGGCCATAGGCATGGCGATCCTGATCAGGACGCCCTATCCGGCGGACCAGCCGGTGGAGTAGAGGCGTTCGATAATTCTACTCCGCTGGCCGCCTGACGCGGTTTTCTGCGCTTCCGGTGCTCACGGACTTGAATGTCCGTTCCGCTCCGGTTCTCGAAACCCACGCCATCCGACTCAGCGGAGCGAATTCTCGGGACGCCTCTTTGCCGGAACTAATGCCGGAAGTGTCTCACGCCAGTAAACACCATGGCGATGCCGTGCGCGTCGGCGGCGGCGATGACGTCGTCGTCGCGCATTGAGCCGCCCGGCTGGATGACGGCGGTGGCGCCGGCTTCGATGGCTGACAGCAATCCGTCGGCGAAGGGGAAGAAAGCGTCGGAGGCGACGACCGAGCCCTTGGTCAGCGGTTCGGCAAGGCCAGCCGCCTCGGCCGCGTCGAGCGCCTTCCTCGCGGCGATGCGCGAGGAATCGACCCGGCTCATCTGGCCGGCGCCGATGCCGACGGTGGCGCCGTCTTTGACGTAGACGATGGCGTTGGACTTGACGTGCTTGGCGATGCGGAAGGCGAATTTCAGGTCGGTCATTTCGGCCGGTGTCGGTGCACGCTTGGTCACCACTTTCAGCTCGAGGTCATCGACCACGGCATTGTCCCTGCCCTGGACGAGCATGCCGCCGGCGACGGATTTGACCGTCATGCCAGGCGTGCGCGGGTCCGGCAGGCCACCGGTCACCAGCAGGCGCAGGTTCTTCTTCGCCGCGATGATTGCGGCTGCTTCGTCGGTTGCGTCGGGCGCGATGATCACCTCGGTGAAGGTTTTCACGATCTCCTTGGCAGCTTCGGCGTCGAGGGTGCGATTCATGGCGACGATGCCGCCGAAGGCCGAGACCGGATCGCAGGCGAGCGCCTTGGCGTAGGCGGCCTTCAGCGACGTGCCTTCGGCCACCCCGCACGGGTTGGCGTGCTTGATGATGGCGACGGCGGCGGAGCGGTTCGGGTCGAACTCGCCGGCCAGTTCGAAGGCGGCGTCGGTGTCGTTGATGTTGTTGTAGGAGAGCTGCTTGCCCTGCAGCTGGCGTGCCGTGGCGACGCCCGGCCGCTTGTCGCCATTGACGTAGAAGCCGGCGCTCTGGTGCGGGTTCTCGCCGTAGCGCATTACCTCGACCAGCCTGCCGCCGAAGGCGCCCCACATCGGATGCTCGATCTCCAGCGCCTCGGCGAACCAGCCGGAGATCGCCGCGTCATAGGTGGCGGTGCGGGCAAACGCCTTGGCCGCCAGCTTCTTGCGGAAATCCAGCGACAGCGAGCCGATGTTCATCTCCAGCGCGTTCAGCACCGAGGCGTAGTCGCCGGGGTCGGTGACGATGGCGACATAGGCATGATTCTTGGCCGAGGCCCGGATCATCGCCGGGCCGCCAATGTCGATGTTCTCGACAATCGCGGCATAGTCGGCGCCGGAGCGGCGGACTTCCTCGAACGGATAGAGGTTGGAGACGACGAGATCGATCGGCTCGATGCCGTATTTGCGCATTGCCGCGGCATGCTCCGGGTCGTCGCGCACGCCAAGCAGCGCGCCATGCACCGACGGATGCAAGGTCTTGACGCGGCCATCCATGATCTCGGGAAAACCGGTGAGCTCGGAGACATCACGCACGGCCAGGCCGGCCTCGGCGATCGCCTTTGCCGTGCCGCCGGTCGAGACCAGCTCGACGCCGGCGGCCGCCAGCGCCTTGGCGAAATCGATCAGTCCGGTCTTGTCGAAAACGGAGAGCAGGGCGCGACGGACCGGAACGAGGTCGGGTGCTGGAATGTTCTTGGCGGCGACGGCCATGGGCTGGCGGCCTTTCACGGCTGGTGTGGTGGGTGCCCGCGCCCTAGCACAGGATATCGGGAAATCAAACCGGAAGCGCTGCCTGGCTCTTGTTGCCGCATGATGTTTATCCGAAAAGTCTGCAACTTTTCGGCCTCATGCGCGAGGCAGATACGATCAGTTGTTTTCCGGGTAACCGGCGATGCTGGTGCGCGTCAGTTGCCACTGGACTTCGGCGACTTCCGAGGCCTTGAAGGCAAGCACGATCTGGCGGCTGCGGCGCGGGCCGCCAAGACCGGCGAAATAGATCGATTCCTCGACCTCCGGCACCACTTCGCTGGAGGTGAACACCCAGGTGTCGGCCTGATCGCCGGCCAGGACCAGTCGATCGTGCTCGTCCTGCAGCAGATTGACGTCGGGGTGGACGTGGAAGCGGACGGTGACGAAGTCGCGGCCGTTGTTGCGGATCGTGGCATTGCCGGGCCGCTGGAAGCGATCCCTACCGGTCAGCACGTTGCCGTTCGACGACAATTTCAGCTCGCGCTCGTGCACGAAGCCGAAGCGTGGGACATAGCCGTCATGACGGGCGATGAAACCCTGAACGCCCTTCTGGTCGACGCGCTTGCATTGCACATGTTGCGGGCCGCCGATCAACGGCGAGCCGAGCAGGTCGTTGACGCGCAGCGAATGGGTGAAGCGTGCCGACGAGGTGTCGTTGATGGTGGCGGTCGAGTGCGCGGCGGTGGCGCGTGCCAGCGGCCGGAACTCGGCGACGCCATAGGTGTCGATGCCGGCGTTGACGATGTAGTGCTGGCGGCCGGAAGACAGTTCGAAGGCGAGGCAGCCAGCATGCGCGGCATTGGACACGTCGACCGGCGGCGGCAGGCCGGTGTCGGCGATAACCGTGACGCCGCCCATCGACAGGCGCTCATAGCCGGAATGCGGCGCATGCAGCAGCGGCGAGCCGGCGGTGTCGTCGTGACGCAGGATGGTGGCGATCCGGTCGTGGATGGTGGCGCCCATGCCGTTGAAGCGGGCGAGACTGCCGTCCTGATGGCGGAAGAAGCGCAGCGCCGGCAGCATGCGGTCGATGGCGCCGATGAGGGCCTGCGGCGGCGTTTCGGCCTGGTTGGCATAGGTCTGACGCAGCGGCAAAAGGTCGGCGAGGATTTCCAGGACGACCATCGGATTGCGCGAAATGTGGCCGCCGTCGGCAAGGATTTGGCGGTCGAGCTCCCCGGCAAGGTTGCGGGTGGCGCCGCGCAGCGCCGATGCCGGCGCCGGCAAGGACAGGGCGGCGAAGGCCAGCGCGATGCGGGCGCGCAGCCTGTCCTTGCCATCCGGCATTTCGCGCGTCATCGACCTGAGGTAGCGGATCTGGACGGCAAGCGACTTCAGGAAGGCGCGGTAGAAGGGGAATTCGGCGCCCTGCAGCACGACAGGGGAATGCTGCAGCCAGGCGATGATGCGCTTGGCCGTCGTGCCGGGCTCCCAGGCGATGCCGGAAATATGGCTGCCATGCATGGTGATCCAGTCGGAGACCAGCGCGCGGGCATTGGCGGCGGCGAGCTCAGTGCCGGCGGCACGCATGTGGCGCAGCCAGCGAAAGCCGTGCAGCGTCTTTTGCCAGCCATGGTTGGGCACGTTGATCTGGAAGGGCGACTTGCCGCCGGTCTCGACCAGATGCCCCGACAAGGGATAACGGCCGTAGTAGATCTCGAGCGCGATCTGGGGGTCGGCCAGACGCAGGTCCGGCGGCGCGATCAGCACACGTTCGGGCGTGCGGCCGGAATAGCGCCAACGATACATCGGCCCGGCACGCAGGCGCCGGCGCGTTTTGCGCCAGAACTCCTTCGCGACAAGCGTCCATAGACGCGTCGTGTTGCTGGCAGCAAGTGCCAAATCCCCTCCTGATCGTCCTCTACCCCGGCGCAAGTTTACATGATTGCACGACTCGTGCGAAGGCGAATTCCATCGGGCGGCGCCGGTCACCCGGTTTTGCCCCCGACCCTCCCTAAAAAAGTCAGTAAATCCGGGTGGTTAAATCCTTAGCCGGCTCGGCGTATGCGGGCGGCGAAGAAGCCGTCCAGGCCCGAGCGTTCCGGCGCGCCGAGGTCCAGATCGGCGGGCGTGGTGCGCAGCGTGCCTTGCGGCGTCAGGAACGGATCGATGCCGGCGATCTCTCCTTGCTGCAGCGGATCGTTGGCTGTTTCAGCCGTGCAGGCCAGAAAGGCGCGATAGAGGTCCTCGCCCTCGATCGGGTCGAGCGAACAGTTGGAAAAGACGATCCTGCCGCCGGGTTTTACCAGCGTGACGGCGCGGGCGAGCAGCCTGCGTTGCAGGTCGGCGAGCTTCTCGACATCGGCCGCCGTCTTGGTCCACGGCACGTCGGGATGCCGCCGCACCGTGCCGGTCGATGAGCAGGGCGCGTCGAGGAGCACGGCGTCGAACAATTCCTCCGGCTCGTACTTGAGCAGGTCGGCCTGGACGATGTCGGCCGACAGGCCGAGACGTTCGAGATTTTGCGTCAGCCGCGCCAGCCGGTTTTTCGAGGTGTCGACGGCGGTGACCTTGGCGCCGGCGAGAATGAGCTGAGCGGTCTTGCCGCCAGGGGCGGCACAGAGATCGACGACGCGGAGCCCTCTGACATCGCCGAACAGCCGCGCTGGCAGGCTGGCCGCGGTGTCCTGGACCCACCAGGCGCCATCGGCAAAGCCGGGCAATTCGGTGACCGGTCCGGCAAGCTTTTCCACGCGCACCGTGCCGGTCGGCAGGACGATGCCGCCAAGCCGTTCGGCCCAGACTTCGGGATCGGCCTTGACCGAGAAATCGACCGGCGCCTCGTGCCGATGGGCGGCGAGAATCTGTGTGGCCTTCTCATTGCCATAGGCAGCCTTCAGCCGGTCGGAAAACCATTTCGGCGCTTCGTCGGTAGCGGCAAGGGTTGTCGGAAGTTCGGCTTCCTTGATCCGCGCGAGCGTGCGCAGCACGCCGTTGACCAGGCCGGAAAAGCGCACCGTGCGCGGGTCGGACTTGGCGTGGGTCACGGCCAGGTCGACGGCGGCGCTGTCGGGAATGTCGAGGAACAGGATCTGCGCGGCCGCCACATGCAATATGTGCGACAGCGCGGTGGCGTTGGGCGGCAGCGGCTTTTCCAGGCGCCGCGCCAGCAGCCCGGTGATGGTCATGCGATAGCGCAGTGCGGTGACCAGAATGGCGCGCACCAGGCCGCGATCGCGCAGGTCGAGGGCCTTGTATTGCGGGTGGCCGTTTTCATGATCGGTCAGTCCGTCGAGTGGCGTCCTGGCGTCGATGACAGCGGCAAGCAGGCGTGCAGCCGCCTTGCGGGCGGCGAGACCGGCAACGAAGTCGCCTCCGGCATTGTGTTCCGGATCGCCTGAAACGGTGCGTCGAGGTCCTCTGTCCGCCACGCTCACGACCACCGGCCTTTGGGCCGGGTCGGGTTGCGCCCCCACGGATTGGGCTTCGGCCCGGCCGGTTCTGCCGGCTGCTCGGGCCGAGCTGCCTGGTCCCACGGGCCCGATGGCTGCTGTTCGTCCGCCTGCCGCGGCATCGGCGCCTGGCGCGGTGCGACCCGAGTGTCGCCGCCTTCCATCTCGCGCGCCATCGCTTGCAGCGCGGCGATGCGGTTTTCGGTGCTCGGGTGGGTGGAAAACAGACTGTCCATGCGCTCGCCGGAAAGAGGATTGATGATGAAGAGATGCGCCATCGCCGGATTGCGCTCGGCATCGGGGTTAGGAATGCGTTCGGCGCCGCGGGCGATCTTGTCAAGGGCGGACGCCAGCCAGAGCGGGTGTCCACAGATTTCGGCGCCGCGCCGGTCGGCCTCGTATTCGCGGGTGCGGCTGACCGCCATCTGCACGATCATCGCCGCGAAGGGCGCCACGATCATCGCCGCCAGCACGCCGACAAAGCCGAACGGATTGTTGTTGTCGCGGTTGCCGCCGAGGAAGAAGGCGAAATTGCCGAGCATCGAGATGGCGCCGGCAAAGGTGGCGACGATCGTCATGGTCAGCGTGTCGCGGTGCTGCACATGGGCGAGCTCGTGCGCCATCACTGCAGCGACTTCTTCATGGCTCAGCCGCTGCAGCAGGCCAGTGGAGGCGGCAACCGCCGCATTCTGCGGGTTGCGGCCGGTGGCGAAGGCGTTCGGCTGCGGATTGTCGATCAGATAGGTCTTCGGCATCGGCAGGCCGGCCTGTTGGGCCAGTGACTGAACGATGGCGTAATATTCGGGCGCGTTCTTTTCGTCGACCTCGACGGCGCGGTTCATCGACAGCACCATCTTGTCGGCGTTCCAGTAGCTGAACAGATTGGTGCCGGCGGCGATGACCAGCGCGATCATCATGCCGCCCGATCCGCCGATCAAAAAGCCGACTCCCATGAACAGCGCCGTCATCGCGGCAAGAAGCATGGCGGTGCGAAGTGTGTTCATCGTCTGCTCCTGTCCAGCTGGTGAAGGGGGCTCGATCCCTGTGGGCTCATCGCTATATGATGGGAAATGCCAGTTCCCGTTTCAATCCGCCGGAAATATCGCATGAACGACGAAACCAGTAAAACCGATGCCGACCTTGGCCATGACGTCCAGCCAAAGGCGCTGACGCCGGAAGCCAGCCGTGCCCTCGCGGAAGCCGAAGCAAGGCGGGTGAAGTATCTGGAGAAGGAAGCCGCGGCGCCGAAGGAAATCGGCGGCCGTGGCGGCAAGGAACCCGGCCGCTACGGCGACTGGGAGGTCAAGGGCCTGACCAGCGATTTCTAGGCGTTTGCCAGGCCTTGTTTTTAGGCATGTCGCTGTCCCAAAACCGCTGCGCACCCTCGGGTCAGGCCGTGGGCATGCCTTTGGGCGACCTGCATCAGGAAGCCGCGGCGCTTTGGATACGCTCCAGACCAAGCCGGCCCTGGGCGTCGGTGACTGCCGTCAGGTTGCTGTAGTCAAAAGTGGTTTCGTGCGGCGTTTCCATCTTGTACTGATGTGTCGCGGTGATCACCACCACCGTAGCGCCGGCCGCCTCGCCCGCCTGGATGCCCGGCGTTGCGTCCTCGAAAACCACGCAGTCGTGAGCGTCGAAGCCAAGCCGTTCGGCCGCCAACAGGAAGCAGTCGGGGGCAGGCTTGCCGTGAACCACGTCTTCCGCCGTGACCATCGTCGCCGGACGCGGGATGCCCGCCGCTTCGATCCGCACCAGCGCAAGCGCGAGCGGCGATGAGGTGACGATCGCCCAGCGCTGCGGCGGCAACGAAGCCAGGAAAGCAGCGGCGCCGGCGATGGCATTGACCCCTTCGACATCGGCGATTTCGGCCCGCGTAATCTCGTTCGCCTCGTGCTGTGGGTCGACCCCGGGAAGCGCCAGCCGGCGGACGGTCTCGATCGCCCGCCTGCCATGCATCGTTGGCAGGAAAGCCGCCACGTCGAGGCCGTGCCCCATCGCCCAATTGCTCCAGACGCGTTCCGCGGCAGCGGTCGAATTGAGCAGCGTGCCGTCCATATCGAAGAGGAAGGCCGCGAATTTTTTGCCTGCGAACATGGTTTTCCTTGAGTTGGGGGGGAGCGCTTGCGGCGATCGCCGAACCTAACGTTGCGGCCTCTTTATGGGAAGGTGCGAGGGATCATCTTTTCGATGATTCCAGGGAACCACAGCCCGGCTCTCGCGTTTCAACAAAACTGTTTTCCGCGATAATCGAGGGGGGACTGCGATGCTGATCCGGCTCGGCTACGAAATCGCCATCGAATGCACCGCGGCCACCCCGGTGATTTCACTGCTCGAGATCCACAAGGACAGGCAGGCCGACATCAAGCGGCAGACGCGGGTGCTGACGTCGCCTGCCGTGCCGACTAGGCTCTACCACGATCTGCATGGCAATGCCTGCCGTCGCTTCACCGCGCCCGCCGGCGGCTTTCGCATTCTTTACGATGCAGTCATCGAGGACAGCGGCGAGACCGACGAAGTCAACACACTGGCCAGGGAAGTGCCGGTGGCGGAACTGCCGGACGAGGTGCTCGGTTATCTCCTCGGCAGCCGCTATTGCGAGACCGATCATCTGAGCGCCCTAGCATGGCAGCTTTTCGGCCATGTCCCCTCGGGTTGGGCGCGGGTGCGGGCGATCGTCGACTATGTCCACAACCGGCTATCGTTCGGCTATGGCTATGCGCGTCCGACCCGCACCGCGGCCCAGGCGCATGAGGAACGCGTCGGCGTCTGCCGCGACTTTGCTCATCTGGCGATCACGCTCTGCCGCTGCATGAACATTCCGGCGCGCTATGTGAACGGCTATCTCGGCGACATCGGCGTGCCGATCGATCCGGCGCCGATGGATTTCTCGGCGTGGCTGGAAGTGTTCCTCGACGGCAAATGGTACACGTTCGATCCCCGCCACAACACGCCGAGGATCGGTCGCGTCGTCATCGCGCGCGGCCGCGATGCCACCGACGTACCGCTGCTGCACAGCTTCGGCCCGCACCGGCTGAGCCTGTTCAAGGTGTGGACCTATGAGCAGGAAGGCAATCTGTTCAACCCGCCCTATCACGGCATCGACAGGACCGTCAGCGCGCAAATGCTTGCCTAAGGTGTGCAGATATTCAGGTGAAGCCGGCCTGACCTCAATCGCAACACACCCTAGGTCCCGGCAGCCGCATCATTTTGCACTTCGTTTTCGGGACAGCTGCGATTTAGGAACAGCTGGTCCGCTTCGGCACAGAAGTCCTGTGCCGCAACAGGACGTCATCGTGCATTCCGGGATCCCTTGGTCTGATCATGGTAAGCGGCTCGTAAACGAAGCCGCAAGATCGTTTTTCTGTTTACCAGTCGTTCACCTTTACGCAGCTCGAAACCAAACAAAAACAACAAGTTGTTGGCACACGGCTGGTCTTCTGCCCCGTGGCGGCGTCACCCGGCTGGAATCCTGCATTGTCCTTCCCGCGGCGACGAGGCCGAGGCGAGTGGAGGCTGTAGGATGCGGAATTACGGGGGTCTTGTTCACGCGGTTGGCGTCTTCGCCAGACATCGCGGTGGAAATTTCGCGGTCCTGTTCGGCCTTACCGCCTCGGTCTTGGCGCTAGCTATTGGCTTTTCCGTCAATGTAACGCAGCTCTACAATGCCAGATCGAGCCTGCAGGGCGTGGTCGACGCCGCTGTGACGTCGACGGCGCGCGACCTGACGACCGGCGTCACTAGGGAAGCCGATGCCAACGCATCGGTGCAGGCCTTTCTCGACGCCAACAGCCAGGCAGGCATCCTGCCGGCCGACCAGATCGTCATGGACAGGCTGATTGTCAACAGGACCGCCAAGACGGTCCAGGCGGACGCCCATGTCGATGTCGCCCTGTATTTCCCGATTTTCAACATGGGTGACATGAAACGCGTCGCCGCTTCCACAACGGCGCTCTACTCGGACAAGACCATCGAAGTGGCGATGATGCTCGATGTGACCGGGTCGATGGGGCCGAATGTATGGGCCAAGACCAACAAGATCGGCGACCTGAAAGTCGCCGCGTCTGGGGCTGTCAAGGATCTGCTGGACAACAACATCGATCCGAAAAATCCGCGTGTGCATGTGGCGATTGTTCCCTATGCCGAAGCAGTGAACACTGGCGGTCTTGCTGACAGCGTCTTCGTCGAGACGAAGGGCGGGCCGGATCTGCCGCCACCTGTGGATGCTCCGGTTTCAGTGTCGGTGACACCAGCGCCGGACAAATGTGCCACCGAACGCAAGGACAAGGATGGCTATGCCGACACTTCGTCCGACGGGCCTTTCACATCGCGGTGGGACAACAATGGCAAAGAGTACCTGGCCAAAATCAATCGGGACGATCACATGAAAACCTGCCCGACGCCGGAACTCATCCCGCTGTCGGCCGACGAGGACAAGCTGCTCGACACAATCGACGATTTCAGCGCGGCTGGCGTGACCGCCGGCGGCATCGCTGCGCAGTGGGGCTACTACATGCTTTCACCCTCGTGGCGCTCGACCATCGTCAATGCCGGGCTCGGTGCGGGTCCCGCCAATTTCGACAAGAGGAAAGTCGCCAAGGTCGCCATCCTGATGACCGACGGCCAGTTCAACACAGCCTTCGCCGGCGGGCGCGGTGCGCCAAATTCACAGAATGCGGGCCAGATGTCGCGCGGCAATGCCGAAGGCATTTGCGGTGAGATGAAGCGCGACGGTATCGAGATCTTCACGATCGGCTTCGACTTGAACGATCCGACCATGACGGTGACCGAACGGGACCAGGCAAAAAGCGTGCTTCAGGACTGCTCCACGGCGGACACGTCGTCTCTGAAACACTATTACGAGGCTGCCACCGGCGCGGAATTGAAGCAGGCGTTCGACGACATCGTCCGGAACATCGAGAAGATCACCGTCGCCAAATGAGTCGTTGAGAAGCCGGGCAGTTCTGCGTGATTTTGGTCCAAAAGGAAAAGGCCGCCGCTTCCTTCGAAGCCGCGGCCTTCCGTGTTTCCGTCCGTGGCGCGGCCAATGGCGGCGACCTGTGAGGTCACCCGCCGCGCATCTCGCGCCTTAACGGGAAGACTGCTTCCCGAAAGTGCAATCCGCTGAGGCCACGTTCTGGAAAACGAAATCACTCGACATCGGATCACCTCCTTTCGATTTGTTGAACACACCGAGATGATGGGGTCTGATTTGGCAAATGGCAAGGCGGCTCCGTCAAAAAGCCGGATGTGTGTCTTTCCAGACAGGCTGGCCAGACGGGCGGCTTGCGGTCCGGGGGCAAACAGACAACATTGGCGCTCTGCCTTCTGGGAGGAAGCATGGACGCCACCGACAAGGCCGCGCGGATCGTTCGAACGGTTGTTGAAACGTTGAAGCCGGGCTTTGCTGTCAAGCTCTGGACCGGCGAGCGGATTGGCCCCGCCACCGGCCCCGTGCTCACCGTCAACGACCCCGACATTGTCTGGCAGATGGTTCGCCGACCCAACTTCTCGACGCTGATCGAGATGTGGATTTCCAAGGCGGTCGATGTCGAAGACGGATCGCTGTTTGATTTCTACGCACTGCCTTCGCAAGGCAAGCTCAGGTCGAAACTCAAGGCATTGCCAAAGCTGGCGATCCTGCGTGACCTGCCGGCCGTGCTGTTTTCAAGGAAACAGATGACGGCGCGGACCGATCTTTCGGGGCGCAATCCCTTCGTCAGCGGTTCGAGCCAGGAAGCGATCCAGCATCACTATGACATCTCGAATGCCTTCTATCAGCTCTTCCTCGACGAGCGCATGGTCTACAGCTGCGGATACTTCAAGGATTTCGCCAATAGCATCGATCAGGCGCAAATCGACAAGCTCGACCATATCTGCCGCAAGCTGCGGCTGAAGCCCGGCGAGCGGCTGCTCGACATAGGCTGCGGCTGGGGAGCGATGCTGATCCATGCCGTGAAGAACTATGGTGTTGTCGGCCACGGTGTCTCGCTGTCAGAGGCACAGACCAACCTTGCCCGCGAACGCATCCGCACCGAAGGGCTGGAGGACAAGATCACCATCGAAATAAAATCCTACGCCGAGCTCTCCGGTAGCTTCGACAAGATATCGTCGATCGGCATGTTCGAGCATCTGGGGCTCGCCAACCATGCCGCCTATTTCTCCACCATCCACCGGTTGCTGAAACCGGGCGGCGTCTATCTGCATCACGCCATTACCAGGCGCAGCAAGGGCGACATCAAGAAAACCCTGCGCAAGGGACCGGAATACAAGGCGCTGATCAAATACATCTTCCCCGGCGGTGAACTCGACACGATCGGCATGACGCTCGGCAATTTCGAAGCGCATGGCTTCCTCGTCTATGATGTCGAGAACCTGCGCGAGCACTATGCCTGCACCTGCAGGCTGTGGGCGGAGCGTCTGCACGCCCGCTTCGACGAGGCGATCGCCGAGGTCGGCGAAGCCAAGGCACGCCTGTGGCTGCTTTATCTCACCGGCTGTTCGATCACCTTCGAACGCGCCTCGGCGCAGATTTTTCAGACCGTTGTCACCAGACGGGCACGCGGCCCGAGCGGCCTGCCGCCGACGCGGGCTGATCTCTACCGATGATCAGATGAATCGCATCGCTGCGCCGATTTCGACGCGGGCGGGCTGGTCGACCGTGCAGTAGACGCCGAGATTGTGCGCGTTGTGACGAACCAGATTGCGCAGGATGGCCGGGTCGTGATCGAAACCATCCTGGGCGATGATGGTGAAGCCGCAGCGGCGGCATGGCTCGGAGATGGTCAGCAGTAGGTCGCCGATCGCCAGCTTGCGGCCGATCCATTCCGTCTCCGGGAACGATCCTTCGATCGGCGCCATGTCGACGACGATGTTGGGGCGGAAGCGGCGCGGGTCGGGGACGCCTTCGGGGTGCAATGCCTTCAGCCGTGCCAGTGACGCCGTAGTCAGCAGGTGGATCGGGGCCTTGCGGTAACGCTCTGCGGTCAACGGTCCGGAATAGCCGGGCGCCGCGTTTTCCCTCCGAAACGGCCGGATCGCGGCTGCGAAGCCGAGATAGGCCGAAACGGCGCGATCGCTTTCGGCCCCAGGCGCCGCCAGCCAGTCGCCGTCCGGAACGGCAACCTCCAATTCGCGGTTTGGCGGTAACCGGGTCTTGATGCGCGGCACTCTGTGCCATTTCACGTCGCGGTCCGGCCGCGCGATTTCGTTGTCGGAAACATCGACGAGACCGAACATGCGGTCGCCGTCGATGCTTTCCTGATCCACCAAAATCGCGTCCAGGCGCTCGCCGGCAAGCGAACTCGCCGGATAGCGCCAGAGGTCGCTGACAGTGCCCAACAAAGCCTCGCCCTGCATCAGCCCTTCTTGTTCTGCCGGTTGGCTATCAGGTCCTCGACAACGGCTGGATCGGCCAGCGTCGAGGTGTCGCCAAGTGCTGCGAAATCGTCCTCGGCGATCTTGCGCAGGATGCGCCGCATGATCTTGCCCGAGCGCGTCTTGGGCAGGCCGGGCGCGAACTGGATCTTGTCGGGCGAAGCGATGGCACCGATCTCCTTGCGGACATGGGCGACGAGTTCCTTGCGCAATTCCTCGCTCGGCTGCTCACCGGCCATCAGCGTGACGTAGCAGTAGATGCCCTGGCCCTTGATGTCGTGCGGGTAGCCGACGACGGCGGCTTCCGAAACCTTGTCGTGGCTGACCAGTGCCGATTCGACTTCCGCCGTGCCCATGCGATGGCCGGAGACATTGATGACGTCGTCGACGCGGCCGGTGATCCAGTAATAGCCGTCGGCGTCGCGGCGGCAGCCGTCGCCGGTGAAGTACTTGCCCTTGTAGGTCGAGAAATAGGTCTGCACGAAGCGGTCGTGGTCGCCATAGACGGTGCGCATCTGGCCGGGCCATGAATCGGTGATGCACAGATTGCCGTCGGCGGCACCCTCCAGCACCTTGCCTTCGCCGTCGACCAGTTGTGGCTCGACGCCGAAGAACGGCCGGGTCGCCGAACCTGGCTTGAGGTCGGTGGCGCCGGGCAGCGGCGTGATCAGGATGCCGCCGGTCTCGGTCTGCCACCAGGTGTCGACGATCGGCACCTTGCCGTTGCCGACGACGTTGTAATACCACTCCCAGGCTTCCGGATTGATCGGCTCACCGACCGAACCCAGCACGCGCAGCGACTTGCGCGACGTCCTGGCGACATGCGCATCGCCGGCGCCCATCAGCGCGCGCAATGCCGTCGGCGCGGTGTAGAAGATGTTGACCTTGTGCTTGTCGATGACTTCCCAGAAGCGCGACTGCGACGGATAGTTCGGCACGCCTTCGAACATCAGCGTGGTGGCGCCGTTGGCGAGCGGCCCGTAGACGATGTAGCTGTGGCCGGTGACCCAGCCGACATCGGCGGTGCACCAGTAGATGTCGCCATCATGGTAATCGAAGACATATTGGTGCGTCATCGAGGCATAGACGAGGTAGCCGGCGGTGGTATGCAGCACGCCCTTCGGCTTGCCGGTCGAACCCGAGGTGTAGAGGATGAACAGCGGATCCTCGGCCTTCATCTTCTCCGGCTTGCATTCGGCCTTCACCGTCGCGACCTCGTCGTGGTACCAGACGTCGCGTCCGGCCACCCAGCCGGTCTTACCGCCGGTGCGGCGCACGACCACCACCTTTTCGACTTTCGTTCCGGCCTTGGCGGCGATCTCGATCGCCTTGTCGGTGTTGTCCTTCAGCGGGATCGGCTTGCCGCCACGCAGGCCCTCGTCGGCGGTGATGACGAAGGTCGACTTGCAGTCATCGATGCGGCCGGCCAGCGCGTCCGGCGAGAAGCCGCCGAAGACGATCGAGTGGATGGCGCCGATGCGCGTGCAGGCCAGCATCGCATAGGCGGCTTCCGGAATCATCGGCATGTAGATGGTGACGCGGTCGCCTTTCTTGACGCCGTGCTTCTTCATCACATTGGCGAGCCGGCAGACATGCTCGTAAAGCTCGTTGTAGGTGATCTTCTTGTCGTCGTAGGGGTTGTCGCCTTCCCAGATGATGGCGGTCTGGTTGCCGCGCTTCTTCAGGTGCCGGTCGATGCAATTGTAAGAGACGTTGGTCAGCCCATCCTCGAACCATTTGATCGAGACCTTGCCATCGAAGGAGGTGTTCTTGACCTTGCTGAAAGGCTTGAACCAGTCGATGCGCTTGCCGTGCTTGCCCCAGAACTTGTCCGGGTTCTTGACGCTGTCGGCATACCATTTCAGGTAGGTGTCATTGTCGATCAGCGCGTTTTTCTTCCACGCCGGCTGGACGCGATGGACATGAACCTCGTACATTTCTTCACTTTCCTCCCAAACCAATCCGCGGGCTTGAAACGCCGGCGGGATCGCGGCGACGCGGCCGCGAATTCGGCGGCATTATTACCAGTTCCGCCGTCACGGCAATATTAGACGTTGGGTTTGCGCGGCGGGATGCCGCAGACAGGCTTGCGCCTGCTGTCAGCACTCGGGCGATACCGCTGCTAACTGCATGTTTTCGCGCGGAAAACCCGTTTTCGATCAGGAAAAATCAATAGACAGTTAAGCAACGGCGCGCACACTCTGACGTTGGGAGGAAAGGAGACTCAACCAAGGACCGCCCAAGGGGATAGCAATGCGCGACCATTCCGAAATGGACCTGATGCTCAAGGGCTATGGCCTGACCACGGCCAAGATTCTCTATCACTTTCCCGACCATCCGCATCTGCTGCAGAGCTACATCTGGCAGGATTATGATCTGGCGCCGGAATTTCCGGTGCTGATCCGGTTCATCGAATTCTGGAAGACCAGGCTCGACGGGCCGCTGCATTCGGTTGTTTACACGCACCAGAAGCTGATCGCGCCGAACGAATGGCGCAAGGTCGACGGCGAGTTCGTGCTGCATTAGGACGTGCCGATATTCAGGTGAGGCCGGCCTGCGAATGGCGGGTTCCTGCGCTTCCGGTGCCCACGTACTTTAAGTACGCTCCGCTCCGGTTCTCGGAAGCCACCATTCTCGACTCGGCCTGACCTGAATCTCCCTGATCCCGAACGGTTGATGTGTCACGACGCTCAGACCGCCGGCGGGTTGAGGCGGGCGAAACCTTCCTGGCGACGATAGGGGAAATAGGGGTAGGGCGCGGTTACTTCGCTCGCGGCGTCGAGTTTCCTGATCTGCTCCGGCATCAAGGTCCAGCCGATGGCGCCGAGATTCTGGCGCAGCTGTTCCTCGTTGCGGGCGCCGATGATGACCGAGGACACGGTCGGGCGCTGCAGCAGCCAGTTGATGGCGATCTGCGGCACGGTCTTGCCGGTTTCTTCGGCCACCGCGTCAAGGGCATCCATGACCCGGTAGAGATGCTCGTCCTCGACTGGCGGGCCGAAGCTGGCGGTGTCGTGCAGCCGGCTCTTTTCCGGCAGCTTTGCTCCACGGCGGATCTTGCCGGTCAGGCGGCCCCAACCGAGCGGGCTCCACACCAGCGCGCCGACGCCCTGGTCAAGGCCAAGCGGCATCAGTTCCCACTCATAATCGCGGCCGACCAGCGAATAATAGACCTGGTGCGCGACATAACGCGGATAGCCTCGGCTGTCGGCTTGCGCCAGCGACTTCATCACTTGCCAGCCGGAGAAATTGGAGACGCCGACATAGCGAAGCTTGCCGGCGCGCACGAGCCCGTCCAGCGTCGACAGAACCTCCTCGATCGGCGTGCCGGCATCGAAGGCATGCAGCTGCAGCAGGTCGATGTAATCGGTGCCGAGGCGCCTCAGCGCATCGTCCACGGATTTGATCAGCCGCGAACGCGACGAGCCGTAATCGGCCGGGCCGTCGCCCATCGGCAGCGAGGTCTTGGTCGAGATCAGCACGGCATCGCGGCGGCCCTTCATGGCTTCGCCAAGCACTTCTTCCGACGCGCCGTTCGAGTAGACGTCGGCGGTGTCGAACAAATTGACGCCGGCTTCGAGGCAGATGTCGATCAGCCGCCGCGCTTCCCTGGCGTCGCTGTTGCCCCAGGCGCCGAACAGCGGGCCGGAGCCGCCAAAGGTTCCCGCGCCGAATGAGAGTGCGGGCACTTTCAGGCCCGATGCACCGAGAGGTCGATAGTCCATTTTCTTGGCTCCTGATGGTGTGGAAGGGATGTCAAAAAAGCGATCCGGTTTTCCCGGCGAGCGTTACGATCGGACGGAGACAGGCTCGCCGATCGTAGGGGTGCGATCGAGACGCAAGGCCAGCCCTGCGACGGCGAGTGCTGCGAGCGGCAGCAGGGCGGCGACCCAGGTGAGCGCACCGAGGCCAAGGCCATGGGCAATCACCGCACCGCCAAGCCAGGCGCCTGCCGCATTGCCGAGATTGAAGGCGGCGATGTTGAAGGACGAGGCGAGGCTCTGGCCCGCACCTTGCGCCTTTTCCAGCACCCACATCTGCAGCGGCGCCACGGTGGCGAAGGCGGCGGCACCCAGCAGGCCGACATAGATCACGGCCATCACCTGGCTGTGGATGGCGAAGGTCATGGTTGCGAGCACCAGTGCCAGCACCACGAGACTGCCCAACACAGCCGGCACCAGCCAGCGATCGGCGGCCTTGCCGCCGGCGAGATTGCCGGCGATGAGACCGCCGCCGAAGACGAGCAGGATCGGCGACACAGCGGCTTCGCTAAAGCCGCTGATTTGCGTCAGCAGGGGGGTGATGTAGGTGAAGACGGCGAAGACGCCGGCATAGCCGAGCACGGTGGTGGCGAGGCCGAGCAGCACGGGCGTGCGGCGCAGCACGGCGAGATCGGCGCGCAGGTCGCTTTTTTCAGGCGCTGTCTGGCTGCGTGGCACCAAAGCCAAGATGACGGCGAAGGCCGCCAGGCCAACCACGGTTACCGCCCAGAAGGTCGCCCGCCAGCCAAAGGCTTGGCCGAGCCAGGTGCCGAAGGGCACGCCGAGGATGTTGGCGATGGTCAGGCCGGTGAACATCAGCGCGATCGCCGATGCCTTCTTGTTGGGCGCGACCAGCCCGGTGGCGACCACCGAACCGACGCCGAAGAAGGTGCCATGGGCAAAGGCGGTGATGACGCGGGCGCCCATCAGCGTCCAATAGTCGGGCGCTAGCGCACAGGCCAGATTGCCAAGCGTGAAGATCGCCATCAGCGCCAGAAGCACGGTCTTGCGCGGCCAGTTGCCGGTGGCGATGGTCAGCAGGGGCGCGCCGATGACGACGCCGAGCGCATAGGCTGAAATGAGCTGGCCGGCGGCCGAGATCGAGACGCCGAGATCCTTGCTGACATCGAGCAGCAAACCCATGATGACGAATTCGGTGACGCCGATGCCGAAGGCACCGGCGGCGAGGGCGTAGAGGGCAAGAGGCATGGCGATTTCCACTTCGATGAGGAAGAGCGCCGTCCCGCGCCCCGACCCGAAAGATCGTGTTGCGATGCATTGTGAACCAGACTTGCTTTGGGCACATTTTCTGTGAAATAGATTCACAGATGGCCAGGCCCGACATCAATCGCTCCGGCGAGATCGAAGTGTTCGTACGCGTCGTCGAGGCGGGCAGCTTTTCGGCGGCGGCGCGCGAACTGCGCATGACGCCGTCGGCGGTCAGCAAGCTGATCGCGCGGCTGGAGGCCCGGCTTGGCGCTCGGCTGGTCAGCCGTTCGACGCGAAAACTGCAACTGACGCCGGAAGGCACCGCGTTCTACGACAGCGGCCTGCGCATCCTGGCCGACATGGCGGCGGCCGAACAGGAGGCAGCGGCAGGTGCGGCGCCACGCGGACGGCTGCGCGTCAACTCTTACGTTCCCTTCGGGGTGCACCGGCTGATCCCGCTTCTGCCACGCTTCCTCGAACGCTACCCCGAGATCTCGGTCGATCTGGTGCTGACCGACAGCGTCATCGACCTGATGGCGGAACGCGCAGATGTCGCCATCCGTGCCGGCCCGCTCGGCGAATCACGGCTGGTGGCGCGCAAGCTCGGGCAAAGCCCGGTGGTCGTCGTTGCCGCGCCCTCATACCTCAGCACGCATGACACGCTGCTGACACCGGCCGATCTCGACAGGCACAACCGCATGGGCTTCGGCTTCGTGCGGCATCTCGATGGCTGGCCGTTCTTCGATGCGGCCGGCAACCCCATCATGGTTCCGATCACCGGCAACACGCTGGTCAGCGACGGCGAGGCGATGCGGCTGATGGCGCTGGCGGGCGCAGGCATTGCCCGGCTGGCGCACTGGCACGTGGCAGCCGATATCGCGGCCGGCCGGCTGGTGCGGTTGCTTGAGGATTTCAATCCGGGCGACGAGGAAGCCACCCACGCCGTCTATGTCGGCCAGGGCCGGCATCTGCCGGCGCGGGTGCGGGCCTTTCTCGATTTTCTGGGAGAGAGCGTGCGGCTGACCTGAGCTGACTTGAGGTGAGCGGGCTCTCGGGAGCCGACCGGCTCCCCGAGATGTCTGCGCTGGCAGCTTCTATGCTTTTGGCGTGAACGGTGCCGGGCGGCGGCCGGCTGCCTGGCGCTCCACCATCCAGCCGGGATATTCGGCCGGCAAGGCACTGACCTCATCGAGGCGGACGAGATCGTCGGTGTCGAGCTTCAGCTGGGTGGCGGCAAGGTTCTGTTCCAGCTGCTCCATGCGGCTGGCGCCCATGATGACGCTCATCACGAAAGGCTTGGCCAGGACATAGCCGAGCGCCACCGTGGCAACGCTTACATCGTGCTTCCTGGCGATCTCGCGCATGACGGCGACGGCCGCCCAGGCGCGCTCCTCGTTGACCGGCGGGAAGTTGAAGGAGGCACGGCGGCCCTCGCCATTGCCGGGCGCGCCGGGTCCATATTTACCGGAGAGCAGACCGCCGGCCATCGGCGACCACACCATCAGGCCAAGCTTTTCCTCGTTGAGCAACGGCACGATTTCACGCTCGAGATCGCGGCCGGCGATCGAATAATAGGACTGGACGGTCTCGAAACGGGCAAAGCCCTTGCGGTCGGCGATGCCGAGTGCCTTGGCGATGCGCCATGCCTGCCAGTTGGAAACGCCGACATAGCGGACCTTGCCGCTGGCAACCAGATCGTCAAGAGCCCGCAGCGTCTCGTCGATCGGCGTCACCGTGTCGGTGCCGTGCAGCTGATAGAGATCGATATGATCGAGTTGCAGCCGCTCGAGGCTGGCATCGACCGAATCCATGATGTGGCCGCGTGACGAGCCACGCTGGTTCGGACCGTCGCCCATGGCGCCATGCACCTTGGTGGCGATAACCACCTTCTGCCTGTCGACGCCGAGATCCCTCAGCGACTGGCCGAGCAACCGCTCGGACTCGCCGAACGAATAGACGTCGGCCGTGTCGAAGAAATTGACGCCGGCGGCGAGCGAGCGCGCAACGATCTCGTTGACGCCCTTCTGGTCGAGGCTGGCGATCAGGCCCCATTGGGCATTTTCGCCGGCGGCGCCGAAGGTCATGGTGCCGAGGCAAAGTTCGGAGACGAACATCCCCGTATTTCCAAGCTGGTTGTAACGCATGGGTGGAGGCTCCAGGAGAATCGTGATGACACCAAGCAAATAGGAACGGAACGTTTCGTTTCCAGTGCTGGCACAACGTGCCTGCCGAATTGGCCCAAAGGCCGTGGCGTGTCAGCGGCTGCCGAAGATCGCCGAGCCGACCCTGACACTGGTGGCACTGAAAGCGATGGCCGTCTCGTAGTCGCCGGACATGCCCATCGACAGTTTGGCGACGCCGGCCTCATGCCCAAGCTTCTCCAGCAAGGCGAAGTGAGGACCAGGGTTCTCGTCGGCCGGCGGGATGCACATCAGGCCTTCGATGGCGAGGCCATGGACATCACGGCAACGGGTGACGAAGGCGACCGCGTCGCGCGGTTCGATGCCGGCCTTTTGCGGCTCGGAGCCGGTGTTGACCTGGACATAGAGCTTTGGCGCGCGGCCCTGCCTGGCGATCTCCCTGGCGAGTTCAACGGCGATCTTGTCGCGATCGACCGTCTCGATGACGTCAAACAGCGCCACCGCCTCCTTCGCCTTGTTCGACTGCAGCGGGCCGATCAGATGCAGTTCGATGTCGGGAAAAGCCTCCTTCAGCGCCGGCCATTTTCCTTGCGCCTCCTGCACGCGGTTTTCGCCGAAGATGCGCTGGCCGGCCTCGATGACCGGGCTTATATCGGCGGCGTCGAAGGTCTTGGAAACCGCGACCAGAGTCACCGCGCCAGCTTGGCGACCGGCCTCGCGCTCGGCGGCGGCGATCTTCGCCTTGACCGCGAAAAACTGCTGAACTGCGTCGCCCATATGCAAATCCCGCTGTTTTGATCCGCGTTTTTGATCGACGCGAGACCCATATGGTTGACGGGTTTGCCAAACCATGGTGAACACCCGGACCATATCCAATGAACTGCCGAGCTGTCGCCCGCAGTCCGCATGCTTTTAAGTGAAAAACGTCCCATGGCAACCGAACGATACAATCCGTGCGCGTCAGAGCCCAAATGGCAAAAGGCCTGGGACGCCAAGAAGCTTTTCGAAGCGCACAACGACGATCCGCGTCCGAAATACTACGTGCTGGAGATGTTCCCCTATCCGTCGGGGCGCATCCATATCGGCCACACCCGCAACTACACGATGGGCGACGTGGTGGCGCGCTACAAGCGAGCCAAGGGCTTCAACGTGCTGCATCCGATGGGCTGGGACGCCTTCGGCATGCCGGCCGAGAACGCGGCGATGCAGAACAAGGTCCATCCCAAGGAATGGACCTACCAGAACATCGCCACGATGCGCGAGCAGCTCAAGGTCATGGGCCTGTCGCTGGACTGGGCGCGTGAATTCGCCACCTGCGACGTCGACTATTACCACCGCCAGCAGATGCTGTTCCTCGATTTCGTCGAGAAGGGGCTGGTGACGCGCAAATCCTCCAAGGTCAACTGGGATCCGGAGGACATGACCGTGCTCGCCAACGAGCAGGTCATCGACGGGCGCGGCTGGCGTTCGGGCGCGTTGGTCGAACAGCGCGAACTGACGCAGTGGTTCTTCAGGATCACCGACTTCGCGCAGGACCTGCTGGATTCGCTCGACGGCCTCGACGAATGGCCGGAAAAAGTGAAGCTGATGCAGCAGAACTGGATCGGCCGCTCCGAGGGCCTGCTGATCCGCTGGCCGCTGGCCGACGCCATCGGCGGCGAGCATGAGCTGGAAGTCTATACGACAAGGCCCGACACCATTTTCGGCGCCTCCTTCATGGCTGTCGCCGCCGATCATCCGCTGGCCAGGAAGGCTGCGGAGACCAATCCGGGGCTGGCCAAGTTCATCGACGAGGTCCGCCATATGGGCACTTCGGTGGCGGCGCTGGAGACGGCCGAGAAGAAGGGCTTTGACACCGGCATCCGCGTCGTTCATCCGTTTGACGACAGCTGGACGCTGCCCGTCTATGTCGCCAATTTCGTGCTGATGGAATACGGCACCGGCGCCATCTTCGGCTGTCCGTCCGGCGACCAGCGCGACCTCGACTTCGCCAACAAATACGGCCTGCCGGTGATCCCGGTGGTGATGCCGGAAGGCGAGAATCCAGCGAGCTTCCAAATCATCGATGGAGCCTATGACGGCGACGGCGTGATGATCAATTCGCGCTTCCTCGACGGCATGAAGCCGGACCAGGCCTTCGACGAGGTCGCGAAACTGCTGGAGCAGAAGACCATCGGCAACCGGCCGATGGCCGAGCGCAAGGTGAATTTCCGCCTGCGCGACTGGGGCATTTCGCGCCAGCGTTACTGGGGCTGCCCGATCCCGATGATCCATTGCGAGGATTGCGGCGTGGTGCCGGTGCCGAAGGCCGACCTGCCGGTCAGGCTGCCCGACGATGTCGATTTTGACCGGCCGGGCAATCCGCTCGATCGCCATCCGACCTGGCGGCATGTGAAGTGCCCGCAATGCGGCAAGGACGCGCGGCGCGAAACCGACACGATGGACACGTTCGTCGATTCGTCCTGGTATTTCGCCCGCTTCACGGCGCCCTGGGCGTATGAGCCGACCGATCCCAAGGCAGCGAATGAGTGGCTGGCGGTCGACCAGTATATTGGCGGCATCGAGCACGCGATCCTGCACCTGCTCTATTCGCGCTTCTTCACCCGCGCCATGCGCGAGACCGGCCATGTCGGCCTGGCCGAGCCGTTCAAGGGCCTGTTCACGCAAGGCATGGTGGTGCACGAAACCTACCGAGTCGGCTCGTCATCGAATGGCCGCTGGCTGGCGCCCACCGAAGTGCGGCTGGAGGACGTTGACGGCAAGCGCCAGGCCATCGACATCGCCACCGGCGAAGCCGTGACGATCGGCCCGCTCGAAAAGATGTCGAAGTCGAAGAAGAACACGGTGAGCCCGGAAGACATCACCGACGGCTACGGCGCCGACACGGCGCGCTGGTTCATGCTGTCGGACTCGCCGCCCGAGCGCGATGTTGAATGGACCGACGATGGCGCCGCCGGCGCGCATCGCTTCATGCAGCGCATCTGGCGCCTGGTGTCGACGGCGGCCGAAACGCTGGTGGGTGTCGAGCCCGTGGCGGCTGGTGGCGGCGAAGCTGGAGTGGTCTCCAAGGCGGCGCACAAGATCCTGAAAGCGGTCGGCGAAGATATCGAGAAGCTCGCCTTCAACCGCGCCATCGCTCGCATCTACGAACTGGCCAACGCACTGACCACGCCGCTCAACGAAGTGGCCGAAGGCAAGGCCGATGCGGCGCTGAAAGGCGCTTGCCGGCAGGCTGCGGAGATACTCGTGCATCTGATCGCGCCGGTCATGCCGCATCTGGCCGAGGAGTGCTGGGAAACGCTCGGTGGCACCGATCTGGTCGCCGAACGGCCGTGGCCGGTCTTCGATCCGGCACTGGTCGTCGACAACGAAGTTATCTATCCGGTACAGGTCAACGGCAAGAAGCGGGGGGATTTGACAATTGCCCGCGACGCGGACCAAGGTGCGGTCGAAAAAGCGGTATTGGCTCTCGACTTCGTGCAGAAAGCGCTCGAAGGTAAGGCTCCGCGCAAGGTGATCATCGTGCCGCAGAGGATCGTCAATGTCGTTGCCTGATCGGGAAAAGACAGAGCTGAACCGCTTGCTGCGCCGCATGGCGCTTGCCGGCCTTGTCGGCTCGCTTGCGCTGGTTTCAGCCTGCACGGTGCGGCCGCTCTATTCGAACGCGCCGTTGTCGACCGGCTCGACCGTCAGCGCCAATGCCGAACTGGCGTCGATCGGCATCAAGCCGGTCAACACGCGTTTCGGCCAGCAGGTGCGCAACAATTTGATCTTTGGGTTTGGACGAGGCGCCGGCGAACCGGCCTCGCCCGTCTATTCGCTCTTTCTCGGTGTGGGCGAAGCCGTCGAGTCCTCGGCACTCGTGCAGGTCGGAACCGACGAAGACGAGCCGACCGCCGGTTCCGTGACGCTGACCGCCAATTATACGCTGAGCGATGCCAAGACCGGTGCGAAGATCGCGTCCGGGAGGCGCTCGATCACCTCGTCCTTCGACAGGCCGCGTCAGGAATTCGCCTCATACCGGGCGCAGATCGACGCCGAGAACCGTGCCGCGCGCGAACTGGCCGAAGCGCTGCAGCTGTCCATCGCCCAGGACCTGGTCAGGCACGGCAAGACGGCGGGCTAGACCCCTTCCAAACCTGGATCAACAAAAAAGGCCGATTGCTCGGCCTTTTTTATTTGAAACGGTATTGGCCTCAGCCGATCGCCATCTCAGCCGATAGATTGGCCGGTCTTTGCCCAGTCGGCGAGGAACTGTTCCAGGCCCTTGTCGGTCAGCGGATGCTTGACCAGTGCCTTCAGCGTCGCCGGCGGCGCGGTAACAACATCGGCGCCGATGAGTGCCGCCTGCTTGACATGGTTCACGGTGCGAACCGAAGCAACGAGGATCTCGGTCTGGAAATCGTAATTGTCGTAGATCTGCCGGATCTCCTGGATCAGCTCCATGCCGTCGATGCCGATGTCGTCGATGCGGCCGACGAAGGGCGAGATGAAGGACGCACCGGCCTTGGCCGCCAGCAGCGCCTGGTTGGCCGAGAAGCACAGCGTGACGTTGACCAGGCGGTTCATCTCGGTGCGGATGGTCTTGCAGGCCTTCAGGCCGTCCAGCGTCAGCGGCACCTTGATGCAGACATTGTCGGCGATCTTGGCCAGAACCTTGGCCTGCTGCATCATCTCCGAATATTCGGTGGCGGTGACTTCGGCCGAGACCGGACCCTTGACGATGTCGCAGATCTGCTTGGTGACATCGGCGATCTTGCCGCCGGATTTCAGGATCAGCGACGGGTTGGTGGTGACGCCGTCAAGCAGGCCCAGATCGTTCAGCTCACGGATATCCTTGACGTCGGCGGTGTCGACAAAAAATTTCATGGCGGTCTCCTGACGATTTCGTCGTGCTGGGAAAGGCACGTTCAGCGTTGCGCTTTGATCTAGACCAAAGTCGGGGCAAGGTCACGCCTCATGATCGAAGATTCGCCCTTTGTCGCAGCCGCACCGGTGCTGGTGCCGATGCCCGCCGAACGCCCCTACACCTATGCCGTGCCGGTCGGCATGCGTGTGGTGCCGGGCTCGATCGTGCGCGTGCCGCTCGGTCCGCGCCAGGTCGCCGGCATCGTCTGGGATGGCGCGGTCGAGAAGGTCGATGCGAAAAAGCTGCGCCCGATCGAGCAGGTCTTCGACTGCCCGCCGATCGACCGCGCCATGCGCCGCTTCGTCGACTGGGTGGCGCAGTACACGCTGTCGCCGCCCGGCATGGTGGCGCGCATGCTGCTCAGGGCGCCGGAGGCTTTCGACCCCGAACCATGGATCGAGGGGCTGCAGCGCACCCTCTTGACGCCCGACCGGATGACGGGGGCCAGAGAGCGCGTGCTGGAGACAGCCGAAGGCGGGCTTGCCTGGACGCGGTCGGGCCTGGCGCACGCGGCCGGCGTGTCGTCGACGGTGATCGACGGCCTGAGGGCACAGGGCGTGTTCGAGACGGTGATGATCCCGCCGCGCCCGGTGGTGGCAGCGCCCGACACCAGCTACGCGATACCGGAACTGATGCCGGACCAGAATGACGCGGCGCAGATGCTGCGCGCCAATGTCGCGGCTGGTGTGTTCAATGTCGCGCTGCTCGACGGCGTCACCGGGTCGGGCAAGACGGAAGTCTATTTCGAGGCGGTGGCGGCCGCGCTCGACCAGGGCAAGCAGGTGCTGATCCTGCTGCCGGAAATCGCGCTGACGCACGCCTTTCTCGAGCGCTTCCAACAGCGTTTCGGCGCCAAGCCGGGCGAATGGCACTCGGACCTGCCGCCACGGATGCGGGAACGGGTCTGGCGGCAAGTGGCGGAAGGCGGCGTGCGCGTCGTCGCCGGCGCACGCTCGGCGCTGTTCCTGCCGTTCAGGGAGCTTGGCCTGATCGTCGTCGACGAGGAGCATGACCCCGCCTACAAGCAGGAAGACCGCGTCTTCTACAATGCGCGCGACATGGCGGTGGTGCGCGGCCATATCGGCAGCTTTCCGGTGGTGCTGGCGTCGGCGACGCCATCGGTCGAAAGCCGGGTCAACGCCAGCCAGGGCCGCTACAACAGGGCCGTGCTTTCCGCCCGCTTTGCCGAGGCGGCTCTTCCTCATCTCAAGGCAGTCGACATGCGGCGAGCGTCACCAGCGCGCGGCGGCTTCCTGTCGCCGGTGCTGCTCGACCAAATGCGCCAGACGCTGGAGAGGAAGGAGCAATCGCTGCTGTTCCTCAACCGGCGCGGCTATGCGCCGCTGACGCTGTGCCGGGTCTGCGGCCACCGCTTCGGCTGCCCGGTGTGCTCGGCCTGGCTGGTCGAGCATCGCTTTCGCGGCCAGCTGGTCTGCCATCATTGCGGACACAATGAGCGCCGCCCCGAAGCCTGCCCGGAATGCGGCACGCTGGACCATCTGGTTGCTTGCGGACCCGGCGTCGAACGCATCGCCGAAGAGGTCGTCGCGCATTTTCCGGATGCGCGCACCATCGTTTTGTCATCCGACCTGATGGGCGGCGTGCGGCGGTTGCGGCTGGAGCTGGAGGCGATCGCCAATGGCGAGGCCGACATCGTCATCGGCACGCAGCTTGTCGCCAAGGGGCATAACTTCCCCAATATGACCTTGGTCGGTGTCGTCGATGCCGATCTCGGTCTCGCCAATGGCGATCCGCGCGCCGCCGAGCGCACCTTCCAGCTGCTCAGCCAGGTCACCGGCCGCGCCGGCCGCACCGGCAAGAAGAGCCTCGGCCTGCTGCAGACTTTTCAGCCCGACCATCCGGTGATGCGGGCGATCGTCTCCGGCGATGCCGAGGCTTTTTACGAGCGCGAGATCGCCGAGCGTGAACGGGCAGCCTTGCCGCCCTTCGGCCGGCTCGCCGGCGTCATCGTCAGCGCCGTGACGCGGGCGGAAGCCGAGGGCCATGCGCGCGGCCTGCGCCGTGCCGCGCCCGAGGCCACCGATCTGTTCGTGCTGGGACCAGCGGAGGCGCCGTTGTCATTGCTCGGCGGCCGTCACCGCTTTCGCCTGCTGATCCAGGGCGAGCGGCGCGCCGACATGCAAGGCTTCATCCGCGCCATGTTGGCCAATGGCCCGAAACAGCGCGGCTCGGTCAGGGTACAGGTCGACATCGATCCGCAGAGCTTTTTGTAAGGTCGCGATTTCAGCGCTAGGCTGCCTCAAAGCCGGCGAGACAGGAAGATCATATGAAAACCCTTGGCCTTCTGGGCGGCATGAGCTGGGAATCAACAGCGATCTATTATCGCCTGCTCAACGAGATCGTGCGCGAGCGTCTCGGCGGGCTGCATTCGGCGAAGCTGCTGCTGTGGTCGTTCGACTTCGCCGAGATCGCCGAGCGGCAGCATCACGGTGACTGGGACGGCGCCGGCGTGCTTCTCGTCGAAGCGGCGCGCAGACTTGAGGCGGGCGGCGCGGAAGGCCTGCTTCTGTGCACCAACACCATGCACAAGCTGGCCGACCAGGTGCAAGCATCGGTGTCGATCCCGCTGATCCACATCGCCGACGCTACCGCGGCGGCCGTCAAGCGCGCCGGCATGCACCGCCCGGCGCTGCTGGCAACGCGGTTCACGATGGAGCAGGATTTCTACAAGGGCCGGCTTGCCGACAAATATGGTCTGCGGCCGGTCGTGCCCGATGCAGCCGGCCGCGACATGGTCCACCGCGTCATCTACGAGGAACTGTGCCAGGGCGTCGTCACCGAAGCCTCGAAAGCGGCCTATATCGCCGAGACCGAACGCCTGCGGCGCGACGAGGCCGCCGACAGCGTCATCATGGGCTGCACCGAGATCACCATGCTGATCGGCCAGCCGGATTTCGACATTCCGGTCTTCGACACGACGCGCATCCATGCCGAGGCAGCGGTGGCCTTCATGCTGCCCTGTACCAATTCCAGGAAAAACGGTTTTCCCGGGAAAAGCGCGTAGCGCTTTCCCTGGGGAATTGCGTCAAAGCAGAGATCAGGGCTGGACGGCGACATTTCCGCTGCCGACCACTTTCAGCTTCCATCCGTCTGCTTGCGTGCCGGCGAGATTGAGATGCCCGGCCAGGAAATACAGGCGATCGGTATCGGGGCCCTTGGCGGTGCAGAATCGATCCTGCAGATAGGACGGAGGCGTCGCCTGGTAGTAGAGATCAGCCTCGATGCTGGCAGGGCGTGCGCCCTTCGGCAAATCGGCAAGCGGTATCGAGTAGCTCAGCGTGTCGCTGCCGCCCGATATGTAGTCGGGGTCGTCCTCGACAGCGGTCGTGCCGACATCGACGGCGAGTTCCTCATCGGCGCCCAATGCCTTGGCGATTTCGAGCCGGCTTTCGACCGGCAGGAAGCCCGCCGGCAATATCCGGTTGTCCTTAACCTCCGTGCAGATCGACAGGAAGCTGGTCGTCAGTTCGCCTTCCGGCTTCGCATGGGCATTGCAGACCGGATTGGGCGTATTGGCGGGCGGCGTGGAGACCAGTTCCTGATAGATCTGAACCTGATCCTGCCGCGTGATCTTCTGGTAATGCGGCTGATGCGGCCGTTCGCCAGGGTGGACGCGGCCGGAACAATCATCCTTCCACCAAAGCTCGCCATCGAGTGGCTTGCCGTCGGCGTCGACGATCACGCCGGCGGCGTTGGTGCGACCGGAGACCCAAAGCTGCTCGCCGTTCTGGTCGAGCACGCTGAAGGTGAGAAACGCACGCCGGAAACCCACTCCGGAGGGAAACTTGTGACCGGCCAGGTTCTTCACCGTCACCTTGGCATCGAGCGCGTCGGCGCTCATCGCAAGGTCGCTGATCGCGACGGTGGCGGTTGTCTGTGACGCCTGGTCCAGCATCGCCTGCTCGGTGAGGACGAGAGGATCGAGAGCCTTCTTGCCCATCATCGGATCGCGAGTCCTGATGCCGAAGACATCGGGAAACTGCTGCGCCATCTTGACCAGGAAGACGTTGAGACCGACGAGCGTGTGGCGGGCAAATCCCGCGCGAACCGAAAGATCCGGTGCGTTGCTGGACTCGGTCTGCGGGAAATTCAGATTTTCCTGGATGCTGGCGATCTTGCTCATCGTCGGCGACCCGTCCTGTTCCGTCGATGGCATGTGACAACCCTGGCAGCTCCGCGGTGTGGCGCCGGCGCCCAGCGGAAGCGGTCCGTCCGGCGTGCTGCCGGTTCGATAGGCGCTGAACGCCCATTCCGGATAGGTCGTCTGCTCGTAGATATGCGCCAAGGTGTTGGTGCCCTGCAGAACCGGCAAATGAACCGTGTGGCACGTCCCGCAAACCTCGGAGCTCATGATCGTGGCGTCGTGGACCGGTTTGATGCCCAGCGCCGTATGCATCGGCCCGACTTCCGGTTTCTCGAAGGGGCCGATGAGCGTATCGGGCGAACCGACCATGAAGCTGCCGGTGAAGGTCTTGGCAAAACCGGTCGCGTGCGGATTGAGCAGTGCCTGCCGCTCGTCGACGCAGGCGTTCTGCGGCTCATCGCCGAGCGGTCCGCTGGCCTTGCTGTTGAGCACCATGCGGTGACAGGACGTGCAGGTGATGCCGTCGCGGGCAAGCATGCCGTAATTGGCGTGCGCGGCACTTGGATTGTCGGCGGGCCAGGGCGTCGCATCGACCATGTCGCGCGAGAACAGTTCGCATTTGCCCGAGCGCGCCTTCTCGTCGATGTGAAACTGCCGTTCTCCGGCGATGCCGTGGCAGCCAAGGCAAACGTCCTGCACGACACCGGACATTTTGGGGTGAAAGCTTTGCGTTTCACTGGCCAGCTGCGCGAAAAATATCGGGTCGCGGCCTCCCAGCCCCATCGGCGAGGTTCGCCAGGTCGCCAGCGGCGACAGATTGATCAAGCCATCGCCATGCGGGTTTGGCTTGGTCATGTCGAACTGCAGCCCGGTGCTGCCGGCATCATGACAACCGAGGCACTGGCTCGAGGTCAGGAACGTATCGGACGCATCGGGACCTTTGGCCCCGACCCAGGTGTTGTCGTAAGTTTCGGAAGGCATACGCGAGACGGTCTCATAGGTCGGCATCTCGCGGACATAGGCCTGCAGCGCGGCGATCACGTCGGCGTTCGGACTGTAGAGCGGTTCGCCAAGACGCGGGTTGGCATTGACCGGCAAAACGACGGCTTGGTGCAAGGTCGTTGCCGGCGCTCCCTTGAAGAAATCCTGTGCGAGATAGTTGAGCGGCTTGCCTGGCTCACCCGCGATGTTCTTGGAAGATGCGAAGGTCAGATTGTCGGCCGCCGAGGCATGACAGTTCATGCAGTACTGGGCGAAGCCCATGTTGGGCAGGCTGTTGTTGTCGGCCGGGAGAGCTGGCCAATCCGGAGTCCAGCCGCTCTGGCTGCCAAAGCCGTACCAGCCCCAGAACCAGCCATCGTAAGAGGCGCTGGCATCGCGGATCATGATCGCGGCGCCGCTGGTTGGAAAAAGTCTGAGAGGATCGACCGTCCGGCAATCCGACGCCGGCTCCGAAAACATCTCCTTCACCATGATGGCGCCGTCGGGAACCGGCGGTGGATGATCGACCTCGCCGTCGGCTGAGCGGTTCTTGCGAAGCCAGTCCATCATGTCAGGCGAATACCAGATCATCACCGGCGCATGGGTTCCCTGGTCGAGGCCCTGCCAGGCGCCGTTGACCAGGGTCGCGATGCGCGGCCCGGCCTGACGCACGTATTTGTCGTGCACCCATCCGGCAGCTTCGTCGCGATAACAGTAACTGCCCAGATATTGGTTGAGCTTGTTCTCGTAGTCTCCCAGGGACAGCGCCGAGGGCTTCCTGATCGTGGCCTCGAGCTGCTGGCAGACCAAAGGATCGGTGGGAGCCATGGCCGTCGGCCGTTCGGCGATGCAGTCCGCGCGTGCGCCCTGCGTGATCCCGACAAGGGCTGCCGCAACGACCCAGATGCTGGCCAGATGCAACGCCCGACAAAGATCCGGCATGATCGTCTCCGAATTTCGAGATCCTGCCTGCCGCACTCCGTCCGCGCTGATTTCACAAGTGATCGTGAAACATGTGAATTTGCTAAACTAAACAAGAAGTCGGCGAAAGGTACATTCGAAGCATAATACTTGCATTACGTTACGGCAAGGCATGCAATCTATACTGTTGAAGAAATTGCGCCGCGGATCCTCTTGTCCGGGGGTTTGCTTGCGCAGCAGCCGAATCGGCCGCGAAGCTGCGAGCGGGCAGCCCATATCACGCGATGACATTTCCAGTGCGGCCTTGCCGAACCCCGACTTTCCGGCTGCGCGCTTGACTTCCTCCACGGGCGACATTCAATGCATCCAGAATTGCTGTGAGGGGAGGCAAGATGGATTTTGCGTTTCCGTGGCCGATGAGCCAGGGCGAATGGCTGGCCTGGTCGAGCGCCGTCGTCACCGTGCTGCTCGGCCTTTTGTTTTTTCTGGCGCCTAGCCTGGCCTTCCGGATCCTGCGGCTGCAGGTCAAGCCCGAGAAGGTGGCGGCGATCGCCGAAGGGCGCGGCAGGATGTCGGGCTTCTATCTGGGCGTCGGCCTGTGCTGCATCCTGCTCGCGCAGCCGCTGATCTACATGACGCTTGGCTTCTCCTGGCTGTTCACCGCCTTCGGCCGGCTGCTGTCGATGATGTCGGATGGCGCCAATACGCCTTTCAATTGGGTGTCCATTGTGGTGGAATTGGCATTGGCGGCGTTGCCGCTCGCCTTCGCCTTCGGCTTTCTGCCTTGAATCCTTGGGGTTTCCGGGGCGGAAGACGGGGTTCTTTCGCCAGATGCGACAATAGTGCCTGAAAACCATGCGGAAGGACGCATTGCGGTCTTAAAATGCCTGTGCTAGACGGCAATCGACTTTCGGCCGGGGATAGCGGAAGCCGCGTCTCCGTGCTTGGAAAAATGCAGTAAGGTCAAAGATTTAGCCAGAGTTTTTGCTCGCGCCAACAATCTGCGGCCTGTCAGACAAGAGAAAAGACGGTCCGTGGCCCAATCGTCATCGCCAATCTCAGGTGTCGCAGAACGCTATGCGGGTTCGCTGTTCGAACTCGCCCTGCAGGCAAATTCGGTCGCCAAGGTCGAGGCAGACCTCAGCAGTTTCGAAGCGATGCTCGCGGGCAGCGCCGACCTGACCCGGCTGATCAACAGCCCGGTGTTTTCCAGCGAGGACCAGGCCAAGGCCATTGCGGCGATCGCCGACAAGGCCGGGATTACCGGCCTCACCGGCAATTTCCTGCGCGTCGTCGCCCGCAACCGCCGGCTGTTCGCCATCCCCGGCATGATCAGGGCGTTCCGCCAGATCGCCGCCGAACATCGTGGCGAGACCGCTGCTGAAGTGACGTCGGCGCATGAGCTGACCGCTGCCCAGCAGACCGAACTCAAGGCGGCGCTGAAGAGCGTTGCCGGCAAGGACGTGGCCATCTCCGTCACCGTCGATCCGTCGTTGCTCGGCGGGCTGGTGGTCAAGATGGGCTCGCGCCAGATCGATACGTCGCTCAAAACCAAACTCAATTCGCTCAAGCTTGCACTGAAAGAGGTCGGCTGATGGACATCCGCGCCGCGGAAATTTCCGCAATTCTGAAAGACCAGATCAAGAATTTCGGCAAGGAGGCCGAGGTCTCCGAAGTCGGACAGGTACTGTCCGTCGGTGACGGTATCGCCCGCGTCTACGGCCTCGACAATGTCCAGGCCGGCGAGATGGTCGAATTCCCCGGCGGCATCCGCGGCATGGCGCTCAACCTCGAAGCTGACAATGTCGGCGTCGTCATCTTCGGCGCCGACCGAGACATCAAGGAAGGCGATATCGTCAAGCGCACCGGCGCCATCGTCGACGTTCCGGTCGGCCCCGGCCTGCTCGGCCGCGTCGTCGACGCGCTCGGCAACCCGATCGACGGCAAGGGCCCGATCAAGGCAGTCGAGCGCAAGCGCGTCGACGTCAAGGCGCCCGGCATCATCCCGCGCAAATCGGTGAACGAGCCGATGTCGACCGGCCTCAAGGCCATCGATGCGCTGATCCCGGTCGGCCGCGGCCAGCGCGAACTAGTCATCGGCGATCGCCAGACCGGCAAGACAGCCATCATCCTCGACACGATGCTCAACCAGAAATCGGTGCACGACAACGGCCCCGAGAAGGAAAAGCTGTACTGCGTCTATGTCGCCGTCGGCCAGAAGCGCTCGACCGTGGCGCAGTTCGTCAAGGTGCTGGAAGAGCGCGGCGCGCTCGAATACTCGATCATCATCGCCGCCACCGCGTCCGATCCGGCGCCGATGCAGTTCCTGGCGCCGTTCGCCGGCTGCACCATGGGCGAATATTTCCGCGACAACGGCATGCATGCGCTGATCAGCTACGACGATCTGTCGAAGCAGGCCGTCGCCTACCGCCAGATGTCGCTGTTGCTGCGCCGCCCGCCGGGCCGCGAAGCCTATCCGGGCGACGTCTTCTACCTGCACTCGCGCCTGCTCGAGCGCGCCGCCAAGCTCAACGACGATTTGGGCGGTGGATCGCTGACCGCCCTGCCGATCATCGAGACGCAGGCCAACGACGTGTCGGCCTATATCCCGACCAACGTGATCTCGATCACCGACGGCCAGATCTTCCTCGAAACCAACCTGTTCTTCCAGGGCATCCGTCCGGCCGTTAACGTCGGCCTGTCGGTGTCGCGCGTCGGCTCGGCCGCGCAGATCAAGGCGATGAAGCAGGTTGCCGGCTCGATCAAGGGCGAGCTCGCGCAGTACCGCGAAATGGCGGCCTTCGCGCAGTTCGGCTCGGATCTCGATGCCGCCACGCAGCGCCTGCTCAACCGTGGATCGCGCCTGACCGAACTCCTGAAGCAGCCGCAGTTCTCGCCGCTGAAGACGGAAGAGCAGGTCGCGGTGATCTTCGCCGGCGTCAACGGCTATCTCGACAAGCTGCCGGTCAACCAGGTCGGCAAGTTCGAGCATGGCCTGCTCAGCCACATGCGTGCGGCCGGCAAGGACGTTCTCGAGGCCATCCGCAAGGAAAAGGCGCTGTCGGACGATCTGCGCGCCAAGCTGAAGGCCGAGATCGACGCTTTCGCCAAGACCTTCGCCTGAGCGAAGCGCAAGACGGGATCAGGTTTGAAGCATGCCTTCATTAAAAGACCTTCGTAACCGTATCGCCTCGGTCAAGGCGACGCAGAAGATCACCAAGGCGATGCAGATGGTCGCCGCGGCGAAGCTGCGCCGTGCGCAAGAGGCCGCGGAAGCGGCGCGCCCCTATTCGGAGCGCATGGGTTCGGTGCTCGCCAACATCACACAGGCAATCGGCGGCGGTGGCGATGCCCCGGCGCTGATGACCGGCACCGGCAAGGACGACGTGCATCTGCTTGTCGTCTGCACCGCCGAGCGCGGCCTGTGCGGCGGCTTCAATTCGCAGATCGCCCGCCTTGCCCGCGACCACATCCGCAGGCTTTTGGCCGACGGCAAGCAGGTCAAGATCATCTGCGTCGGCAAGAAGGGTTTCGATATCCTGCGCCGCGACTACGCATCGATGATCATCGACCGTGTCGACCTGCGCGAGGTCAAAACGCTCGGCTTCGTCAATGCCGACGCGATCGCCAAGAAGGTCATCCACCTCTTCAACGAGGGCGGCTTCGACATCTGCACGCTGTTCTATTCGCAGTTCAAGTCGGTGATCAGCCAGATCCCGACCGCGCAGCAGATCATTCCGGCCGGTCTCGCTTCGGCTCCGGCCGAGGCGGTGGATGGCGGCAGCGCCGTCTATGAATACGAACCGGAGCCGGGCGAAATCCTCGCCGATCTCATTCCGCGCAACATCTCCGTGCAGGTTTTCCGGGCGCTGCTCGAGAACGCGGCCGGCGAAATGGGCGCCAAGATGAGCGCCATGGACAATGCGACGCGCAACGCCGGCGAGATGATCAACAAGCTGTCGATCACCTACAACCGCCAGCGGCAGGCGCAGATCACCAAGGAACTGATCGAAATCATTTCGGGCGCCGAGGCGCTCTAGGCGCGGTTCGCGGGTCATCGGCCCGCGACCGGACCGCGTGAGAAACAAAGGACGAAAAAGGGTAAAGACGATGGCGAAAGCAGCGACCCCCAAGACGGCGGCCCCCAAGGCAGCAGCCGCGAAGACCGCAGCCCCCGCGAAGGCGGCCAAGGCTCCGGCAGCAGCCGCGAAGGCGGCTCCGGCCAAGACGGCGGCAGCACCGGCAAAGGCCGCCGCGGCCAGGACACCGGCAGTGGCCACCAAGGCAACCGGCGTTGTCGGCAAGGTCCGCCAGGTCATCGGCGCCGTTGTCGACGTGCAGTTCGGCGATCACCTGCCGGCGATCCTGAACGCGCTCGAGACGACCAATGTCGGCAACCGCCTGGTGCTCGAAGTTGCCCAGCATCTGGGTGAAAACACCGTGCGCTGCATCGCCATGGACTCGACCGAAGGTCTGGTGCGCGGCCAGGAAGTGCGCGACACCGGCGCGCCGATCACCGTACCGGTCGGCCCGGGCATGCTCGGCCGCATCATCAACGTCATCGGCGAGCCGGTCGACGAAGAAGGCCCGGTCGACGCAACCGAAATGCGCTCCATCCACCAGCCGGCTCCGACCTATGTCGAGCAGTCGACTGAAGCACAGATCCTGATCACCGGCATCAAGGTGCTCGACCTGCTGGCTCCCTACGCCAAGGGCGGCAAGATCGGCCTGTTTGGCGGCGCCGGCGTCGGCAAGACCGTGCTGATCCAGGAACTGATCAACAATATCGCCAAGGCGCATGGCGGCTATTCGGTGTTCGCCGGCGTCGGCGAGCGCACCCGCGAAGGCAACGATCTCTATCACGAGTTCATCGAATCCGGCGTCAACAAGAAGGGCGGCGGCGAAGGCTCCAAGGCCGCACTCGTCTACGGCCAGATGAACGAGCCGCCGGGCGCCCGCGCCCGCGTCGGCCTGACCGGCCTGACGGTTGCGGAATATTTCCGCGACCAGGGCCAGGACGTGCTGTTCTTCGTCGACAACATCTTCCGCTTCACGCAGGCGGGTTCGGAAGTGTCGGCTCTGCTCGGCCGTATCCCGTCGGCCGTCGGCTATCAGCCGACGCTCGCCACCGACATGGGTGCGCTGCAGGAACGCATCACCACCACCACCAAGGGTTCGATCACCTCGGTGCAGGCGATCTACGTGCCCGCCGACGATCTGACCGACCCGGCGCCGGCGACCTCGTTCGCCCACCTCGACGCGACCACGACGCTCAACCGCGCCATCGCCGAGAAGGGCATCTACCCGGCCGTCGATCCGCTGGATTCGACCTCGCGCATGCTCGACCCGCTGGTCGTCGGCGACGAGCACTACGGCGTCGCGCGCCAGGTGCAGTCGATCCTTCAGCGCTACAAGTCGCTGCAGGACATCATCGCCATCCTGGGCATGGACGAGCTGTCGGAAGAGGACAAGCAGACGGTGGCCCGCGCCCGCAAGATCGAGCGCTTCCTGTCGCAGCCCTTCTTCGTCGCCGAAGTGTTCACCGGCGCGCCGGGCAAGCTGGTCGACCTCGCCGACACCATCAAGGGCTTCAAGGGCCTCTGCAACGGCGACTACGACCACCTTCCGGAAGCTGCCTTCTACATGGTCGGCGGCATCGAGGAAGCGGTCGAGAAGGCACAGCGCCTGGCGGCCGAAGCGGCATAAGAAGCGAATAGCGAATAGGGAGTAGCGAATGGGGGTTTATGAGCCGGGCGCGTTTTTTCACTACTCGCTACTCACTATTCCCTATTCGCTAGATTGATCATGGCTGAAGCTTTCAAATTCGAACTGGTCTCGCCGGAGCGCCTGCTTGTTTCCGAGCAGGTCGAATCCGTCGTCATTCCCGGCGCCGAGGGCGAGATGACCGTGCTGGCGCATCACGCGCCGGTCATGACCACGATCAAGCCGGGCGTCGTCACGGTGAAGGCCGCGTCGGGTGGCGAAGAGCGCTATGTGGTGTTCGGCGGCTTCGCCGACATCGTTCCTTCCGGCTGCACGCTGCTGGCGGAATCGGCTGTCGCCGTGAAGGACGTCGACCGCGCCGATCTCGCGCGCCGCATCCAGGAAGCCAGGGAAGACGCCGCCGACGCCAAGGACGACCAGGTCCGGAGCAAGGCAGAGCAGTTCCTTAGCCAGCTCACCACGCTGGAAGGCGCCATTCTGCCGGCGTAGAATTCGCTTCAGATGACTAAGTGAAAAGCGGGGCCTTGCCTCGCTTTTTTGTTTAGATGTCCAATGCAGCGAAGGCTGCTGCTGGCCCGCCACGCTGCAGCTGTTCGAGGTGGACGATTGTCAGCTCCATCAATCTTTGGCGCTCCGGCGCGCTTTTGGCAAAGCCGGCCAGATCGAACACCGCGTTGACTGTTTCGGTGGCCGACAAGCGCCTGTCCCGAATCGTCGCCATCGATGTGTCGAGCGGATCGGTGAAATGCGCCTCGGGCAAGGATTTGCCACGCGCCTCGCAAGCGGCGATCCAGGCGGCTACCACCAACATGAGATGCGCCGGCGAGGCGCCTGAACGGAGGCGCTCGATAGCGGAGGCGACGATGCGCTGCGGCAGTTTCTGGCTGCCGTCGTTGGCTATCTGTGCCGTGCGGTGGGCAAGTGCTGTGTTTGAGAAGCGCTCTGCGAGCTCTGCCGTATAGCTCGCTGTATCCAGCCCGGCATTTTTGGGCAGCGTCGGGATGGCCTCGGCCCAGAGCGCATCGACAAAGGCTCTTATCGCCGGATCGGCGAAGGCGCGGTCGACGGTGGCGTGGCCGCTGAGCAGGCCGAGATAGGCGATGGCCGAATGCGAGCCGTTGAGCAGCCTGAGCTTCATGTCCTCGAACGGCCGGACATCGTCGACCATGGTGACGCCGAACTGTTCCCAGGCTGGCCGTCCCTGCGGAAAATTGTCTTCGATCACCCATTGGCAGAACGGCTCGGTCATGACCGGCCAGGCGTCCTCGACGCCGAGTTCGACAGCGATCCGCGCCCGGTCGGCGTCGGTGGTCGCCGGCACGATGCGGTCGACCATGCTGGAGGGAAACGCGACCTGGTCCGCGATGTGACTGGCGAGCCTGCTGTCGCGTAGCGTGGCGAATTCGATCAGCAGCCGGTGCAGCGTGGCGCCGTTGGCCGGCAGGTTGTCGCAGCACAGCACGGTGAAAGGCGGCGTGCCGGCGGCCTTTCGCCGCGCAAGCGCCTCGGTCAGGAAACCATGCGCTGTCTTCGGCGTTTGCGGATTTGCAAGATCGTGGACGATATCGGGATGAGCGGTGTCCAGACCGCCGCTGGCCGACCTTAGATAGGCCTTTTCGGTGATCGTCAGCGTCACGATGCGAGTGCGGGGATCGGTCAGCACGGTGAGCACCGCGTCCGGGTCTTCCGGGGCCACCAGCAGCGCACCGATTGAGCCGATGATGCGAAGCTTCTCCTCGCCGCTGCTCCTGATCGCCAGCGTGTAGAGCCCGTCCTGCGGCGAGAGCGCATCGCGTGTGTCGGCGCTGCGCAGCGAGACGCCGACGATACCCCAGCCGGTCTCGCCAGCCGCCAGGCAGTCGTCGACATAGGCGGCCTGATGGGCGCGATGGAAGGCGCCGACGCCGAGATGCACGATGCCCGGGACGACGCGGCTGCGATCATACGAAGGTGTCGCGACCGAAGCCGGCAATGTTTGTGCCGCCTCGCCGGAAAGGCGTTTTGTCGTCGTGGCTCGGCTGGTCTGGTCGGACGGCATGAACTCGCCTCGGGGATGGTTGGCAAGCGGCGTAACATCCGATTTCTTGCCATGCAATGGTCGGAAAGTCATCATACAACAATCTAATTTTTGTATGTTGACATTATTTCTTGCCGACCCTACCGATAGCGGCCCTGGGAGGATCGTCGTGGCACTGACCAATGCGGATTTGCTGTTTCCCGCCGAGGCGCATCCGCGCTCCATCGCCCGCGATCTCTATGCCGGCATCAAGGATTTGCCCATCGTTAGCCCGCACGGTCATACCGATCCGCGCTGGTATGCGCTGAACGAGCCGTTCCCGGATCCAGCGCAATTGCTCATCGTGCCCGACCATTACATTTTCCGCATGCTTTTCAGCCAGGGCGTTCGCCTCGAGGACCTCGGCGTGGCGACCTTGGACGGCGCACCGGTGGAGACCGACGGCAGGGCGATTTGGCGGCGCTTTGCCGAAAACTATTTCCTCTTCCGCGGCACGCCGACCCGGCTGTGGTTCGACCATGTGCTGTCGCATCTGTTTGGCATCGACGAACCGCTCAACATGGCGACCGCCGACCGTCACTACGACACCATCGCGACGGTGCTGCAATGGGAGAATTTCCGCCCGCGCGCACTGTTCGAGCGCTTCAACATCGAGGTCATCGCGACAACGGAAGGTGCGCTCGACGATCTCAAATGGCACCAGATGATCCGCGACAGCGGCTGGGAGGGCAAGGTCATCACCGCCTACCGGCCGGACGCCGTCGTCGATCCGGACTTCGAGGGTTTTTCGGCCAATCTCGACCGGCTTGGCGAGATCACCGGCTGCGACACCGGCAACTGGACCGGCTATCTCGACGCCCACCGGCAGCGGCGCGCCTTCTTCAAAAGCTTTGGCGCGACCTCGTCCGATCACGGCCATCCGACGGCGGAGACCGCCAATCTTTCGGATGCGGCGGCCGAGGAGCTGTTCAATCGTGTCCGTCGCGGCTCGGATGACGAGCGCGAGCGAAAATTGTTCCGCGCCCTGATGCTGACCGAGATGGCCAAGATGAGCCGGGATGACGGGTTGGTGCTGCAGATCCATCCCGGTTCATGGCGCAATCATTCGCCTTCTATTTTCCAGAAGTTCGGCCGCGACAAGGGCTTCGATATCCCGACCCGAACCGACTATGTGACGGCGCTGAAGCCGCTGCTCGACTGTGTCGGCCTGGAACGGGACCTGACGATCATCCTCTTCACGCTCGACGAGACCAGCTATGCGCGCGAACTGGCACCGCTAGCCGGCACCTACCCGGCGCTGAAGCTCGGGCCGGCCTGGTGGTTCCACGACAGCCCGGAAGGCATGCGGCGCTTCCGCGAGATGACCACCGAAACGGCCGGCTTCTACAACACCGTCGGCTTCAACGACGACACCCGCGCCTTTCCATCCATACCGGCGCGTCACGACGTGGCGCGGCGGGTCGACTGCGCGTTCCTGGCGCGTCTCGTCGCCGAGCATCGGCTGCGCGAGGACGAGGCGCATGAGCTGGCGCGGGAGCTTGCCTACACGCTTGCGAAGAAGGCGTACCGGCTCTGAGCCGGGCGATTCGGTTTATAAAAGGGAGGAAGTCATGTTGCATTTTTCTAAGTTGACCGCAGCCACGTTCGCCTTCGGCTCACTGCTGGTCGGCATTGCCAATGCCGACACCGTGCTGCGCTCGGCTGACACGCACCCGGACGGCTATCCGACGGTCGAGGCGGTCAAATACATGGGCGACCTGATCAAGCAGCGCACCAATGGCCGCTATTCGGTCGAGGTCTATCATTCGGCGCAGCTCGGCGAGGAGAAGGACACGATCGAGCAGACGCAGACCGGCGTCATCGACCTCAACCGTGTCTCGATGGGGCCGTTCAACGGCATCGTGCCTGAAACCGCGGTGCCATCGCTGCCCTACATGTTCCGTTCTGTCGAGCAGATGCGCCACGTGATGGACGGACCGATCGGCGACGACATCCTGAAAGCCTTCGAGGCGCATGACCTCGTCGGCCTCGCCTTCTACGATTCCGGGGCGCGCTCCTTCTACAACACCAAGAAGGACATCACCTCGATCGCCGACCTGAAGGGCATGAAGTTCCGCGTCATCCAGTCGGACGTGTTCGTCGACATGGTCAATGCGCTGGGCGCCAACGCCACGCCGATGGCCTATGGCGAGGTCTATTCGGCACTCGAGACCGGCGTCATCGACGGCGCCGAGAACAACTGGCCGAGCTTCGAATCCGCCAAGCACTATGAGGTCGCCAAGCACTACACCACCGACCAACACCAGATCGTTCCGGAAGTGCTGGTGATGTCGAAGGCGAGCTGGGACAAGCTTACGCCGGAAGACCAGGCGATCGTCCGGCAAGCGGCCAAGGACAGCGTCGTCAAGATGCGCGAACTGTGGGACGCGCAGGAGAAGAAGTCGCGCGATCTCGTCGAGAAGGCCGGCGTCAAGGTCAGCGAGATCGACAAGCAGCCGCTGATCGATGCCATGAAGCCGGTCTATGACAAGTATCTGTCGACACCCGAGCTGAAGGACCTCGCCGCCCGAATCCAGGCAACCAAGTAGGCCGGTTGCGGGGTCGGGCTCTGCGCCCCGCCCCGCGCCGTTCCTAGCAAGCATCGGGAGGACCGGATGGCGACAGGATCGGTAAAAAGCGAGACGCAGCCGATGGCGCGCGTCAGCGCCGTTCTTTCCAGGATTTGCGACGGCGCGCTGTATCTGGCGGGCATCGGCATGGTCGCGATGACCGCGCTCGTCGCCTACCAGGTGTTTTCCCGCTTCGTGCTCAATTCGTCACCGAGCTGGACCGAAACCAGCGCCATCATGCTGATGAACTGGTTCATCTTCCTCGGTGCGGCGGTCGGCGTGCGCGAGAACTACCATATGGGGTTCGACGTGCTGCTCTATGTCCTGCCGAAGGGCAGCAAAGGCGCGCTGCGCATGCTTTCCGACCTGATCGCGCTCGGCTTCGGCTTCGGCATGGTCTGGTACGGCTGCAAGCTGGTCGGCCTGACCTGGCACACCATCATTCCGGCGCTCGAACTGCCCGGTGGCTTCGACTATCTGCCACTGGTCGCCGGCGGCGTGCTGATCTGCCTGTTCTCGGCGGAGCGCATTGCACAGCGCTGGTCAGGCTTGGATATCGACAAGGATATCAATCTCGAAGACGTGCCGGAAATGCCGGCGGTTCAGGAGGCCTAGATGGAACTCTGGATCCTGTTCGGCGTCTTCACGCTGCTGATGTTTGCCGGCACGCCGATCGCATTCTGCCTCGGTGCCGCATCCTTCGGCACGGTGCTCTATCTCGGCCTGCCGCCGCTGGTGGTGTTCCAGCAGTTGAAGTCGGGCATGTCAGCGTTTTCGCTGATGGCGATCCCGTTCTTCATCTTCGCCGGCGATTTGATGGTGCGCGGCGGCATCGCGCAACGCATCGTTTCCTTTGCCGGCTCACTGGTCGGCCATGTCCGGGGCGGGCTCGGCCAGGTCAACATCATCGCCGCCACGCTGTTCGGCGGCATTTCCGGCTCGGCGGTGGCGGAAGCGGCGGCCGTCGGCGGGCTGATGATTCCGCAAATGAAGGCACGCGGCTATGGTGCGGACTACGCCGTCAACGTCACCTCGATGGCGGCGTTGATCGCGCTTCTGTTGCCGCCGTCGCAGAACATGATCATCTATTCGATCGCCGGCGGCGGCAAGATCTCGATCGCCGACCTGTTCACCGCCGGCATCCTGCCCGGCCTTTTGTTCGCCGCCTCACTGATGGTCACCGCCTATTTCGTCGCCCGCAGCCGCGGCTATCCGGTCGAGCAGTTCCCCGGCTTCGCGCGCGTCGGCCAGCTGGCGGTCATCGCCGTTCCCGGACTTCTTTTGATCGGCATCATCTTCGGCGGTGTCCGCTCGGGCATTTTCACGGCGACGGAAAGCTCCTGCATCGCCATCCTTTACGCCTTGCTGGTCACCGTCTTCGTTTATCGCTCGATGGCCTGGGGCGATTTCGTCCATGCCACCAAGGGCGCCGTGCGCACGACGTCGATGGTGCTGCTCATCATCGGCACGGCGGCCTCCTTCAGCTGGCTGATGGCCTATCTCAAGGTGCCGGTGCTGCTGATCGCCGGCATGAACGCCATCTCCACCGACCCGCTGGTCGTGCTCTTGCTGCTCAACGTTCTGATGCTGCTGCTCGGCACCTTCATGGACATGGGGCCGATGATCATCATCTGCACGCCGATCTTCCTGCCGCTGGTCACGCATTATGGCGTTGACCCCGTGCATTTCGGCGTCATCACCATCCTCAACCTCGGCATCGGGCTGAACACGCCGCCGGTCGGCACGGTGCAGTTCGTCGCTTGCGCGGTCGGCAAGATCACGGTGTGGGAAGCGATGCGCTCGATCTGGCCGTTCTACGGCGCGAGCCTCGTGGTTCTCGGGCTTGTGACCTATATTCCGGCCATCTCGCTCTGGTTGCCGAGCGTGTTCAAATAGGGGGCGATATGGCATCGGATACCGCAACCGACCTCAGGGTCGAGAGAAAACCAAAACTGTCGGAGACCGTCGTCGCGGCGATCCGCAAGCAGCTTCAGGCGGGCGAGATCCTGCCCGGCCACAAACTGCCAACCGAAGGCCAGTTGACCGAGACCTTCGGCGTCAGCCGCACCGTCATCCGCGAGGCTTTGGCCAAGCTTGCCGCCGACGGCCTGGTCGAGCCGCGCCAGGGTGCCGGCGTCTTCGTCACCGAGCGCATCTCGACGATGTTCGGCGCACTTGCCGCCGACATGGGCAGCAAGGATTCGATCGCGCTCAACGTGCTCGAAGTACGGCTGGCAATCGAGATCGAATCGGCCGGGCTCGCCGCCATCCGCCGCAACGCCGCGCAGGAGGCGGCGATCCAGGAAGCCTTCTTCGAATTCGAACGGCTGCTGCTCGCCTCAGAGCCGACCGGTCCTGCCGATCTCGCCTTCCATCGCGCCATCGCCAGCGCCACCAACAATCCCTTCTATGTCGAGATGCTCGACGTGCTCGGCCGGCGCGCCATTCCATGCGACGTGACCTCGCCCTGGTCGACCGAGCTGGTGCAATCCGACAGCTACCAGCGCGGGCTGCAGCGCGAGCATCTGGTGATCCTCAACGCGATTACATCAGGCGATGCCGAAGCCGCGCGCGAGGCGATGCGCGCGCATCTCACCGCCAGCCAGCAGCGCTATCGCGAGCGCCTGCATGCAAGGCAGGTTTTTTATGCCAGTTCGGTCAAGGCCGCTGGCGGCGAATGACCCATCTCAAGTCAGGACAGCAATGAGCCAGAGCCATACCGACTACACATCGCGCTTTGCCATCGACCCGGTCGCCGCCGCAGCGATGGGAACCGACGAACTGCGCCACAATTTCCACATCGAAGACCTGTTCCAGCCCGGCCGTATCAGCCTGACCTACACCCACTACGATCGCATGATCGTCGGCGGCGCCCTGCCGAATGCCGCGCCACTTCAGCTGGAGGCGATCAAGCCGACCGGGACCAAGGATTTTCTCGACCGCCGCGAGCTGATCGCCGTCAACATCGGTGGCGCCGGTGTCATCGAGGCCGGCGGCCAGTCCTTCAAATTGCAGGCGCGCGACATGCTCTATCTCGGCATGGGCAGCAAGGACGTGTCGTTCGCCTCGGCGGACAAAGCCGTGCCGGCCAAATTCTACCTGCTCAGCGCGCCGGCGCATCAGGCCTGGCCCAGCCGGCTGATCCGCATCGGCGACGCCAAGCGTCTCGATCTCGGCAGCAAGGATAGCTGCAACGAGCGCTCGATCTTCCAGTTCATCCACGCCGAGGGCGCAAAAACCTGCCAGCTGGTGGTCGGCATGACGCAGCTGGCGCCGGGCTCGGTGTGGAACACCATGCCGTGCCATGTGCATGACCGGCGCATGGAGGCCTATCTCTATTTCGACTTGGCCGAAACGGCGCGTGTCTTCCACTTCATGGGCGAGCCGGACGAAACGCGCCATATCGTCATGGGCAATGAGGAAGCGGTGCTGTCGCCGGGCTGGTCGATCCATTCGGGCGCCGGCACCTCGAACTACGCCTTCATCTGGGCGATGGCCGGCGACAATGTCGACTACACCGATGTCGACCCGGTGAAACTGGACGAATTGCGGTGAGCGACCTTTCCGCCTTCAGCCTGGCCGGCAAACGCATTCTCGTCACCGGCGCCAACACTGGCATCGGCCAGGGCATTGCCGTCTCGATCGCTCGTGCTGGCGGCGTGGTGATCGGCGTCGGCCGTTCGTCGATGGACGATACGGCAAGCAAGGTCGCCGCCTTCGGCGGGCAATTCGAGGCGGTGAGCGCCGACCTTGCCGACACGGCATCCGCCGGCCCGATGCTGGACCGGGTCTGGGACGAAAGCGGCCCGCTCGACGGGCTGGTCAACAATGCCGGCATCATCCGGCGCGCCGATGCCGTCGATCTCAGCGAGACCGACTGGGACGACGTCATCGACGTCAATCTGAAGACGGTCTTCCTGCTCTGCCAATCCTTCGCCAGACGCGCGCTTGCCGGTGGACGCCAGGGCAAGATCGTCAACATCGCCTCGGTGCTGAGTTTCCAGGGCGGCATCCGCGTTGCGTCCTACACCGCCTCGAAACATGGCGTGCTCGGCATCACCCGGCTGCTCGCCTGCGAATGGGCGGCAAAGGGCATCAACGTCAACGCCATCGCGCCCGGCTATATCGAGACCAACAACACGCAGGCGCTGCGTGCCGATCCCGACCGCAGTGCCGCCATCCTGGGGCGTATCCCGGCCGGCCGCTGGGGCGAGCCGGGGGACATTGGCGACGCCGCCGTCTTCCTGCTGGCGCCGGCGTCGAACTACATGCATGGCGCTGTGGTGCCGGTGGATGGCGGCTGGCTGGCACGATGAGGGAGGTGACGATGGCTGAGCCGAAGATTTTCGCACATGCCGGCGAAAGCGCCTGGACGGCGACGCCGGATGGCAACAGGCGGCGCGTTCTCCTGCACACCGATGAATTGATGATGGTCGAATTCGGCTTCGACAAGGGTGGCGTCGGCGCCCTGCATTCGCACCCGCATGTCCAGGCGAGCTATGTCGCGGAGGGCCGCTTCGAGGTGACCATCGACGGGCGGACCGAAATCCTCGCGGCCGGCGGCAGCTTCATCGTGCCGTCCAATCTGGTGCACGGCGTCAAGGCACTGGAAGCGGGGCGGCTGGTCGACAGCTTTACGCCGCACCGGGCCGATTTCTTGCCTAGTCCAGACTAGCCAAGGCTGGGAGATCGAGCGCGGGCGAATGACCCGCGCCCCGAAGAGGCGCGGGTTGTTGCCTGGGCGCTTGTGGCGCCGCGGTACTCAAGACATGACCGCAGGATGTGAAGCCTGCCGCATCATGGTGAAGATAGGCTTAACGCGCTGTACAACCGATGGCTGTCGTCTGTCAGGTGATGTGCCGGAGCAGGCTGAAAAGCCGCTCGAACGTCTTGCCGTAGGGCGGACGCAGCAAGCCTCCCGCGCTTAGCCGCGACTGCAGGAAAACCGGCTTCTCCTTGCTGAAGGTGCGGAAACCCCATTCGCCGTGATAGGCGCCCATGCCGCTGGCGCCGACGCCGCCGAAGGGCTGGTTCTCCTGCACCAGATGCAGCATGCAGTCGTTGATGGTGACGCCGCCGGCGACGGTCTCGTGCAGGATGCGTTGACGGTTGCCGCCGTCGCGCCCGAACCAGTAGAGCGCCAGCGGCCGGTCCGCGCGGTTCACATGGTCGATGGCCTCGTCGACTGTGGCGTATTCGACGATCGGCAGCACCGGGCCAAAAATCTCTTCACGCATCAGCCGTAGGTTCGGGCCAGCATTGCGGACCAGGGTCGGTAGCAACTTGCGGCTGGCCGAGCCCAACTCCTCGCCGGCCGGGTTGATTTCGACGACATCGGCGCCGGCATCGCGGGCTTCCGTGATCATGTCGCGCAGGCGCTGGTGATGCCGCTCGCTGATGATGGCGGTATAGTCGGGATTGTCGCGCAAGGTCGGGTAGAGCCGCGCTATCGCGGTCGCGAGCTTTGTGGCGACCGCCCCGGCCTGCCCCTTCGGCACCAGCAGATAATCCGGCGCGATGCAGGTCTGCCCCGGCATTCAACAGCTTGCCATAGGCGATGCTGGCTGCTGCCGCATCGAAGTCGCAGGATGGATCGAGGATTGCCGGCGACTTGCCGCCGAGTTCGAGCGTGACCGGGGTCAAGTTGGCGGCAGCCGCGATCGCGACCTGGCGGCCGACCGCGGTCGAGCCGGTGAACAGCAGGTGATCGAAAGGCATCGAAACGAAGGCCTTTCCCATCTCCGCATCGCCGGTGATGACGCTGAGTTCGTCCGCTGCGAAATGCTCGTCGGCCAGTTGCACCAGCAACGCCGAAAAAGCCGGCGTCAGTTCGGACGGCTTGACGAGCACGCGATTGCCGGCGGCAAGGGCCGCGGTTACCGGCCCGACAGCGAGCTGGAAGGGATAGTTCCATGGCGACACGATCCCGACGACACCGAGCGGCTGCGCGACGAGGCGATTTCTGCCGGGCAGGAACGGCATGGTGGTGGCAACGCGACGTTCGCGCATCCAGCTCCTGAGATGGGACAGCGCGTGGCGGATGCCGGCGCGGACGACAAACAGTTCCGCAAGGCGCGTCTCATGCGCAGAGCGGCCGCCAAAGTCGGTGTCGATCGCCGTGCAAATATCTGCCTCATGCCGCTCGGTCAGTGCCAGCAGGCGTTTCAGGCGATCCTTTCGAACGCCAATGTCCGGGAAAGGCTGCGCCTCGAAGGCGGCACGCTGCAATTGAAACCGCTCGCAGAGAGCATCCTGTCTGGTGTGCAGCATCGCGCCCTCCCTGGCCATGTCGGGACAAGCTTACATCGCAGCGGCTGGAGGAATCCAGCGAGGTGCAGGTGTCGCAGGGGAAGGGACAGCCTCCGGCTGCGTTCGCGGTGCGAGCGGCCTGTTCCTGTTGTGGTCCGATGACGGCTGCGCTAAGGCAAGGTGCCCATGCGGAGAGTCGTTTTGATCGGTTTCCACATCCTCTCCAATCCACCAAAAATCAACTCAGGCCCGGTGTCCGACTGATGCAGGCGCAGGCAGCGAGCATTCGCGCCGAAGATCCCAAGCGACGCGTCCTGAAGGACGTGTTCGGCTTTGACGATTTTCGTCCCGGCCAGGCCGATGTCATGGATGCGCTGCTGGCCGGGCGTCATGTTCTGGCTGTCATGCCGACAGGTGCGGGCAAGTCACTTTGCTACCAGGTTCCGGCGCTGGTTCTGGGCGGGCTGACCATTGTCGTTTCGCCGCTGGTCGCGCTGATGCAGGATCAGGTCGCCGCCTTGCGCCTTGCCGGCGTCGCCGCCGATACGATCAATTCCTCGATCGACCGCGAGGCCAATGTCGCCGCCTGGCGCCGCGTTGCGGCGGGCCAGACGCGCCTGCTCTATCTTGCGCCGGAGCGGCTGATGACCGAGCGGATGCTCGACGCGCTGGCCAGGCTCGACGTCAGCCTGATTGCTGTCGACGAGGCGCATTGCATCTCGCAATGGGGACCGGCGTTCCGGCGCGAGTATGAAGATCTGTCGCGGCTGCGCGGCATCTTCCCCAACGTGCCGATCATCGCGCTGACGGCGACGGCGGACGAGAGCACGCGCACCGACATCGAGGCGCGGCTGTTTGCCGAGCGCGTCGAAACCCTGGTGCTGGGCTTCGATCGGCCGAACATCAAGCTTGGCATCGAGGCCAAGCAGGACAGCAAGCGGCAGTTGCTGAGCTTCGTCGAGCGTCACCCCGGCCGCAGCGGCATCGTCTACTGCCTGTCGCGCAAGAAGACAGAAGAGATGGCGGCCTTCCTCGAGAAGAACGGCGTCACCGCGCTCGCCTACCATGCCGGCATGAGCAAGGACGCGCGTGATGCGAATCAAAACGCTTTCATGACCCTATCCGGCGTGGTCATGGTGGCGACCATCGCCTTCGGCATGGGCATCGACAAGCCTGATGTCGCCTATGTCTTCCACACCGATATGCCGGGCAGCCTGGAGGCCTACTATCAGGAGATCGGCCGCGCCGGCCGCGACGGGCGGGAGGCGGAGGCGCATATGCTGTTTGGCCTTGGCGATATCCGCATGCGGCGGCTGTTCATCGACGACGAGGATGCGCCGCCGGAGCACAAAAGGCGCTCGCATGGCCGGCTCGACACGCTGATCGGCTATTGCGAAACGGCGCAGTGCCGCCGCCAGGTGCTGCTTGGCTATTTCGGCGAGGAAGCCTCGCCTTGCGGCAATTGCGACACCAGGCGCCGCGCGCCGATGGCGGGGCGGAGGCGCGGATCATCCTGGCGGCGATGGCGCAGAGCGGAGAACGCTTCGGTGCCGGCCATGTCATCGACATTCTGCTCGGCCATGAAACCGAGAAGATCCTCGCCAGGAACCACCAGAGGCTCGCCAGCTTCGGCAGCGGACTGGCGCACAAGAAGGATTTCTGGCTGTCGCTGATCCGGCAGCTCGTCGCGGGCGGTTTCCTGGCACCGGATCCGGGCGGCCATGGCGGCCTCGCCATCGCCGAAAAGGGCCATGCGCTTGGCCGTGGCGAGATGCCGTTCCACTACCGCGTCGAGGTGCGCAGCCGCGCCTTGCGCGGCAAGATGCGTTCCGCCCAGGCCGCGGACATGGAAGGCGTGGATGCCTCGCTGCTGGCAGCGCTCAAGGCGCTGCGGCTGCGGCTTGCCAAGGAGCGCCAGGTGCCGGCCTATGTGGTGTTCTCCGATCGCACGCTGATCGACATGGCCGAGCGCTGCCCGCGCGATCTCGATGCCTTCGCCGAAGTGAATGGCGTGGGTGCCGCCAAGCTCAAGGAATTCGGCCAGGTTTTTCTGAGCGCGATTGCAGGGCATCAATCGGATGGCTCGGCCTGAAGGCAAGAGCCGTCAAAACCAGCGCATGACCCCGAAAATCGGAATCGATTTTGCTGGGTGTGGTCGCCTTGATCGTCAGTTTTTTGCGAGACAGCATTTCTTGAATTTCTCTTTGCCACCCACTCGTTGCGTGGGACGGTATTAGGCGAGAAGCCTGCCGAAGACGACCTGCTTGAACTCGATCAGCGGAGCATCGCTCTTTTCGGCGCGCATACGCAGTAACGCGCCCTCCCAACTGTTCAGCACAAAGCGGGCCAACAAAGCTGCGGGGAGCTGATCGCCGATCACTCCTTCTTCCTGCGCCTGCGCAAGACAGGTCTCGAAAAACCCGCTCCACGATCCGAAATGCTTGACCAGATGCTCGCGGACGAGGGCGCTGTGATCGGCAACCTCAGCGCTGATATTGCCAAGCAAGCATCCCTTCACGAATCCGGCTGCCCTGAATGCCTCGATCCTGTCGTCGAAATAGGCTTCCAACCGGACCAGCGGCGCAACATCCGCATCGCAGAGCATCGTACGCAGCTTGTCCTGGTTGCGCGCGAAATAGGCATCGATCACCTCGACTCCGAACGCCTCCTTGCTGGCGAAGTGATTGTAGAACGAGCCCTTGGGCACGCCGACGCTTTCGACGATGCCCTGAATGCCCGTCGCGGCATATCCCCCGGTGTGGAACATTCGCAAACCCGCTTGGACGAGATTGTTGCGGGTGTCAGGCTTCGGTTTTGGACCCCTTCGGGCGGCGGGAGAAGGTTCCACTTCAAACATCCTTGACTAATTCAAGACGACCGGTCATTTTATAATTATCGCACTCTGAGCGCCGGTGTCAAGAAAATGACTTGGCGTGCAAGGAGAATGGTCATGGTTTCGAGGCTGGATGTACGAATTCCCGCAGATGGCGGCATGGAACTCGGAGCTTGTCTCTTGAGACGGGCCAGCCGACGCGACCGGCCCGATCCTTCGCTTCCGATATGTCGACCCCACCCGACTCGCTTCAATTTATAGAAAGAATACCGCCATGCAGAAAATGCTTTCCGCCGCTGTCTTCGCCCTCACAGCTTTTTCGGCGGGGTTCGCGACCGCGGCACCGGCCGCCTACAAGGACCCGCTGGACGCTCGCACCCTCAGCACGATCTCGTCGCATTTCAGCAAGCTCATGGAACTGGCGAACAAGCACGACATCCAGGGCCTGCACGCAATGTTCTGGCAATCGCCTTCGGCCCTTCTGGTCGCAAAGAGCGCCATTCCATTGGAAGGCAACTGGGCCGGATTCTGGGGCAACAACGCGATCGATCAGAAGCTGCACGATATAGCGGCATCGGGTCCTGTCGTGCTGACGCCCGATCTCTTCAGGCTCAAGGTCGTCGGACTGACCTCCGACATCGCGGAATCCTATGCGCCGATGAACATCACCGTGTCCTATGCCGGACAGGACGGCACGCCCAAGCCGTTCCTGATGATCATCACCTGGAAGAAGGTCGCGAAAGACTGGAAGGTCGCCTCCGAAATCATTCTGCCGGTGCCGCCGACGCCTGCCAGCAAAGGCTAGATGCATGCTATCCCTCGCGCTCGGCCGAGGCCGCTTTACTAGATATCGCTCGGGTCCGAAGTCGAGATATGTGCCTGGATGATCATCTCGAAAACCGGCGTCAGAATCCCCGCAAGCTCATCGGATTCGGCATCGACGAGCGCATGCAAGCCGATCATCTGCCGCATCAATTGGAAGCCTGCGATCAAGGACAGCGCGATGGCGGCGCGCTGTGCGGCCAGCCCGTCCTTGATCGCTTCGGCCGAGCGCCGCTGGTGAAAGCGTTCGATTTGCTCGCGCGCGATTTCCGCCGCGCGCGGGTTGGCCGCAGACTTGATCAAGATGAGAAAGCCGTCGAGCGGTGCAGTGTCGCTTCGTGATCCCGCGACGAGTGCATCGGCCAGGGATCGGGCCAGAACGGGCGACGTGAGCACGTCGTCCGTGATGATGACCGGGTTGGCCAACGTGCTGGCGAGCACGTCAGTGAAGAGCTGCTCCTTCGATCCGAAATAATGGTTCACCATCATCGCGGTGACGCCCGCCTTAGCCGCAATCTCGCGCACGCCGGCGCCGTCATAGCCGGCGGCCACGAACGCCTCGCGCGCCGCAGTCAGGATGGCCTCCCGCGTCGCAACGGCATCGCGCTTTCGCGCCGGAGCAGCAGACACCATTGGCTTGTCCTTACTATACGGTTGTAGAATCGTTCGATTATAACTATACTCTCGTAGAGATAATCCACAACCGATGGCGGAGATCGGCCCTGGACGTCTCCGGAGGCAACTGTGGAACCGCCACAGCAACAAGGAACAGGAGAATGACGGACAAAGTGATCGCGCTGGTGACCGGCGCCAATAAGGGCCTGGGTAAGGAAGTCGCCCGCCAGCTCGGCAAGCGTGGCATGCGGGTCTATGTTGGCAGCCGCGACCAGATGCGCGGCGAAGCGACCGTTGCCGAACTCGTGGCGGATGACCTGGATGCGCATCTGCTGCCGCTCGACGTCACAAGCGACGAGAGTGTGACTGCGGCTGCGGATATATTGGCCGAGCACGAAGGTTACCTCGACGTGCTGGTCAACAATGCAGGCATATTGGCGGCGCGGCCGGCCTTCGAGATCGACGCCGCCGACATGAGCCGGACCTATGAGACCAATGTGTTCGGCGTGGTGCGCATGATCCACACGATGCTGCCGCTGCTCAGGCGCTCACAGCAGCCCCGCATCGTCAACATCGCCAGCACAACCGCCTCGCTGACCTTGGCGAGCGATCCCACGACCATGTTCGGACGCGAGGACACGATTGTCGCCTATGCCTCGTCCAAGGCCGCAGTCACCATGCTGACGGTGCAGTACGGCAATGCGTTTCGCCGCAGCGCCGATCATGCGCATTTCAAGATCAACACCGCGACGCCGGGTTACATCGCGACGGATCTCAACAACTTCAGCGGCAATCGCACTGTTGAGGAAGGCGCAACAATCGTGGTCGACCTCGCGACATTGCCCGACGACGGTCCCAGCGGCGGCTACTTTAACGACGCTGGCGTTGTGCCGTGGTGAGTTTGGACCGCGTCTTGCTGCCATCTTGTGCACATCGGCACTCTACATAGAGAACGCCGATTCCACACCACCGGGCTTTCGCCACATTACGCTGGGCCTTAATGGCGGTGCACATATGCCGTTCCCCGCTTCGGTCATCTCAGCCGCGCCAGTGCTGGACGCTGCCGAAGGTCTCGGCGGCAAGGTCGACATCGCCGTTCATGATCACCTGCATCGTTGTATTGTTTCCCTCTGCTATTCACCAATACGGCGATACATGCGGTAATCGGCGGCTCTGTCGGGATATCTCGTGGAATCGGCGGGCAATCTGGCGGAGAGGGAGGGATTCGAACCCCCGATGGGCTTGCACCCATGCCGCATTTCGAGTGCGGTGCATTCGACCACTCTGCCACCTCTCCGCGGTCATGGTCGGCCGTTGCCGGCGCGGCGCACTAGATAACGGCTGAACGGGCAGGTTACAAGGCCAATCCGCGAGTTATTTGGCTTCCCGGGCAAGCGGCGGATTCGCATCGGTGGTTACGGTCAAGCCCGTACAGATTTCCGGCCCATCCACGCATCCCCGCCCTGCCGACGACGGCAACGCCGTGCGGTCTTGTTGACACGGCCGGTCGTTTGCCCGCCAATAACAGTCTCGGCAACGGCTTCGCCTTGACTCACACTCAACCTTCGGTTAGGGACAGCGCGCAATCGGCGTGGAGGGTTCTTCCGCGCCGCTTGTTTTTTGAACCCGCAGACTGACAAAAAGACGGCCGAACCGCCAGAGGCGGTTCATCAAGGCCGACCGAACAGCGAAAGGCAAAAAATGTTCGCAGTCATTAAAACGGGTGGCAAGCAGTATCGCGTTGCCGCCAACGATCTCCTGAAGATCGAAAAAGTCGAAGCCAATGTCGGCGATATGGTCGAGATCGGCCACGTGCTCGCGCATGGCGAGGGCGAGAATGTCACGTTCGGCGCGCCGTTCGTCGATGGCGCGGTGGTTACCGCCGAAGTCGTCGAGCAGGGCAAGAACCGCACCGTCATCGCTTTCAAGAAGCGCCGCCGGCAGAACTCGCGCCGCAAGATCGGCCATCGCCAGCTTTTGACCACCGTGCGGATCTCCGAGATCCTGCTGGGTGGTGCCAAGCCGACGAAGACGGCAGCCGTCAAGGCGCCGAAGAAGGAAGCCAAGGCAGAGGCCGTGACTGAAGCGACGGCGGAAGCCGCGCCGAAGAAGGAGCCCAAGGCCAAGGCAGCCGAGACCGCGGCAGCGCCGCTGTTCAAGGCGCCGAAGGGCGAGCCGGACGATTTGACCGTGATCAAGGGCATCGGCCCGGTCGCAGCCAAGGACCTCGCCGAGCAGGGCATCATCACCTTCGCCCAGCTCGCCAAGCTGACCGACAAGGATGTCGCCAAGATCGACGAGCACATGCCCTTCAGCGCCGACCAGATCAAGGACTGGCGCGAGCAGGCCAAGGAATTGGCGGCGAAGTAATTTTCTGGCGATCAGGTCGCCGGATCGGACTTGAAACGGAACGCGAACGCGTTCATAAGGCCTTTTAGGCGCCTTGCGGCGCAACGGAGTTAGTTAGATGGCACACAAGAAAGCTGGCGGCTCGTCGCGCAACGGTCGCGACTCGCATTCCAAGCGTCTGGGCGTGAAGAAGTTCGGCGGCGAAGCCGTCATCCCGGGCAACATCATCATTCGTCAACGCGGCACCACCTGGCATCCCGGCGTCAATGTCGGCATGGGCACGGACCATACCCTTTTTGCGCTCGAGACCGGCGCCGTGACGTTCAACAAAAAAGCCAACGGCCGAACCTACGTATCGGTCAACCCGATTACCAAAGCCGCGGAGTAGCCGGTTCCGCACTAGAACACCGGCGCCCATCTCGGGAACCGGTGTCTGGCAAAGCCAGGAAAAGGATCAGGGGAGATGGGTTTCCATCTCCCCTTTTTCTTGGCCTGGAGGACTTTCAAATGGTTGCCGAAGCGGAAGACACCGACGACGAAAGTTACGCGATAGACTGCCCGGTCCTGGTCACCGAGCGGCTGGTGATGCGAGCGCCCCGCGAAGATGATATTCCGCAACTGGTCGAACTTGCCGACAACCGTCATGTCGCCGAAATGCTGGCCCGCATGCCGCACCCCTATGGCGAGGCCGAGGGACGCGCCTTCCTTGCCATGGCGAAGTCGCGCCGGGCCGGCATTGTCTATGCCTTGACGCTGGCCGGTACCGACACCTTCGTCGGCTGCGCCGGTCTCAACACCACCGATCGCGGGCTGGAGCTCGGCTACTGGATCGGAGAGCCTTACTGGAAGAAGGGCTATGCGACGGAAGCCGCCCACGCGCTGGTCGACCTCGCCTTCCAGAAGACGTCGATCCAGGTGCTGCATGCCTCGACGCGGGTCATCAACCCGGCCTCGCGCCGGGTGATCCACAAATGCGGCTTCCAGTATGCCGGCCAGGGCATGCTGAACTCGATCGTCGCCGGCCAGGTGCCGGTCGAGCGTTACCGGCTCGACAGGAAGACCTGGACCAGCCTCCGTAACTGGGTGCATTTTTGATGGATGGCGCCGGTCAAGCCAATGGTCGATGACAGCAGCGATATTGAAACGGTCGCGATCGCGCCGATAACGCCGGGAGATGTTGAAAGCTTTCATCGCGCGCTTGATCTCGTTGCGCGTGAGCGAAAGTACCTGTCCTTCCTCGAGGCGCCACCACTGGATCAAACCCGAAGTTTCGTAACGGACTGTATCGGGAGAGGCGACCCAGGCTTCGTGGCCGTTGTTCGTGGCGAGGTTGTCGGTTGGTGCGATATCTCACGCCATGACCGGCTCATACATGCTCATCGCGGCACCCTCGGAATGGGGATTGTTCCCTCCTATCGCGGGCATGGCCTCGGCCTGCGGCTTATCAATGCGACCTTGACGCAAGCACGCAGGGCCGGCTTTGTCCGCATCGAGCTTTCCGTGCATTCCGACAATGCTCGCGCCATCTCTCTTTACGACAAGGTCGGGTTTGTCAGGGAGGGTGTGCAGCGCGACGCTGTCTATATCGACGGGGAATACCGCGATACGATCGTGATGGCGATCGTCGAACGCGAAAATGCAGCCGGATAAAGAGCCATCAGCCCAGTTCGACCCACACCGGCAGGTGGTCCGAACCGACCGCTTGCCGGTCGACCCACAGACGCTTCAGGGATTTGGCCAGCGAAGCGCTGGTGAAGACATAGTCGATGCGCTTGTGGCGGCTGGCATTGGCGGGCTGTTTGGGGTCGACCCAGCTGACCAGATCGTCGCCGGCGACGTTGAGGCGCATGGCGGCATCGACGGCAAAGTCGGCGGTCAGCGGCATGCCGAATTCATGGTCCGGCCGGCCGGCGAGTTCGACATATTCGGGTGAGCCGGCCAGCATGTTGAAATCGCCCATGCCGACAAAGGCTTCGGGATGGGGCAATTCCGGCAAGCCGATCTCGGCGACGCCGGACAAGGCGCCGCCTTCGAGCGCATAGTTCAGCATGCGCTGGCGCAGGAACTGGATCTGGCTGGCGCGTTCGACCGGGCTGCGGTGATCGAGATGGATGGAATAGAAGCGGATGAAACCAAGCGGCGTCTCGATCAGCGCTTCCAGCGCGCCGCGCTGGAAATTCATCATCTCGAAGCTGCGGCTGCGCGGCAAAAGCAGGTTGCGCGACAGATGAATGGGTGTCTTCGACAGCACCATATTGCCGAGCTGGAAGGTCGTGGTGATGGCGCGGCCGTTGTCGATGCGCGACCCGATATTGGCCTCGAAATTGCTGCCATAGACGGCGAAATAGTCGGGCAACGCCTCGCCGATCTCGGCGACCATGTCGCGGCCGCCGTTCCTGGGATTGTTGCGGGTCACCTCCTGCAGCGCGATCACGTCGGCGCCGCGCACGGCATCAGTGATGCGCTCGACACTGTACTGCCCATCAAGGCCGATGCCGTACTGGACGTTGTAGGTTACAAGCTTCATTCCGACACCCCCTCCGGCCAACCCCACGCGGCCATTGTCACAAAACGGCCTCGCCCTTCGCCGCGCCTTGGTTTAGAGCAAGGCCGAAGGTTTAGAGCAATGCCGCAAAGCCACTAGCAGAAACTGCACACGCCATGAAATTTCTCGATCAAGCCAAAGTCTACATACGCTCCGGCGACGGCGGTGCCGGTTCGGTGTCGTTCCGGCGCGAAAAATTCATCGAGTTCGGCGGACCGGACGGCGGCGATGGCGGCCGTGGCGGCGATGTCTGGCTAGAGGCGGTCAACGGGCTGAACACGCTGATCGACTATCGCTACCAGCAGCATTTCAAGGCCAAGACCGGCGTCCATGGCATGGGCCGCAACATGACCGGCGCCAAGGGTGCCGACGTCACGCTAAAGGTGCCGGCGGGAACGCAGGTGTTCGAGGAAGACAACGAGACGCTGATCTGCGACCTGACCGTGGTCGGCCAGCGCTTTCTGCTGGCCAAGGGCGGCAATGGCGGCTTCGGCAACCAGCATTTCAAGACCTCGACCAACCAGGCGCCGCGCCGCGCCAACCCCGGCCTGCCGGGCGAGGAGCTCAACATCTGGCTGCGGCTGAAGCTGATCGCCGATGCCGGGCTGGTCGGGCTGCCCAATGCCGGCAAGTCGACATTCCTGGCCGCAGTCACCGCGGCCAAGCCGAAGATCGCCGACTATCCGTTCACCACGCTACATCCCGGTCTCGGCGTCGCCCGCATCGATGCGCGCGAATTCGTCATCGCCGACATTCCTGGTCTCATCGAAGGCGCGCATGAGGGCGTCGGCATCGGCGACCGCTTCCTCGGCCATGTCGAGCGCACGCGCGTGCTGCTGCACCTGGTCTCGGCGCAGGAGGAAAACCCGGGCAAGGCCTACAGGACCGTGCGCGCCGAACTCGACGCCTATGGCAATGGCCTGACCGACAAGGTGGAGATCGTGGCGCTTTCCCAGGTCGACACGCTCGACGCCGATGCGCGCAAGAAAAAGGTCGCGTCGCTGAAGCGCGCCGCCGGCCGTGCGCCAATGCTGTTGTCGGCGGTCACCGGCGAAGGCGTCGAGGCGGTGCTGCGGGCGCTGATGGCGGTGGTGGCCGAGGCGCGTGCGCAGATCTCGGCTCCGGTCGAGACCCGCTGGGACAAGTAGGCCATGCAGTCGCTGAAGACATACCGGCGCATCACCGTGAAGATCGGCTCGGCATTGCTGGTCGACCGCACGACCGGCCTCAAGCGCGACTGGCTGGCCTCGCTAGCCGACGACATTGCCGTGCTTGCCCAGGGTGGTGCTGAGATCCTCGTCGTGTCGTCCGGCGCCATCGCGCTTGGCCGCACCATCCTTGGACTGGGCAAGCGGGCCCTGAAGCTCGAGGAAAGCCAGGCGGCGGCCGCCGTCGGACAGATCGCGCTCGCCGGCGCCTGGTCTGATGCGCTCGGCAAGGGCAGCCTGAAGTCGGGCCAGATCCTGCTGACGCTCGGCGACACCGAGGAGCGCCGCCGCTACCTCAACGCGCGGGCAACGATCTCGACGCTGCTCAAGATGAAGGCGGTGCCGGTCATCAACGAGAACGACACGGTGGCGACCTCCGAAATCCGCTATGGCGACAATGACCGGCTGGCTGCGCGTGTCGCAACGATGATGGGCGCTGACCTTTTGGTGCTGCTTTCCGACATTGACGGCCTCTATACCGCGCCGCCGGCGCGTGACCACAGCGCAAAGTTCATTCCGCTGGTCGATCGCATCACCCCGGACATCGAAGCGATGGCGGGCGCGGCTGCGTCCGAGCTGTCGCGCGGCGGCATGCGGACAAAGCTCGATGCCGGCAAGATCGCCACCGCCGCCGGCACCGCGATGATCATCACGTCGGGCACGCGGTTGTCGCCGCTGATGGCGATCGAGCGCGGCGAACGCGCCACCTTCTTCCGGCCGAGCAGCAATCCGGTCAAGGGCTACAAGACCTGGATCGCCGGCCAGCTCGAACCCGCCGGCCGGCTGACGGTCGATGCCGGCGCCATCGGCGCACTGCTGTCGGGCAAGTCGCTGCTGCCGGCCGGCGTCAAGCTGGTCAGCGGCAATTTCTCGCGCGGCGATACGGTGGCGATCCTGTCGCCCGAGGGCCGCGAGATCGCGCGCGGGCTGGTTGCCTATGATGCCGCCGATGCCGTAAGGATCGCAGGCCTGAAGACGGCCGAGATCGAAACGGTGCTCGGTTATGAGGCGCGTTCGGCGATGATCCACCGCGACGACCTTGTGGTGAGCCATTCCGGTGACCAAGTACGGGCCGGTGACCAAGTACGGGCCGGTGACCAATTACAGGCCGGTGACGATGTACGGGCTGGTGACCAAGTACGGGCCGGTGACGAAGTATCGAGCGGAGGATGAGCCATGCTGAAGCTGCATGAAAAATCCGGGGACGACACGGTGGCGCTGATGGCCGATATCGGCCGCCGCGCCCGCGCTGCCGCCCGGCCGCTGGCCATCGCCACGACCGCCGCCAAGAACGCCGCCCTTGTTGCCATGGCCGAGGCGATCGTCGCCCGGGAGCAGGAGATCCTCGACGCCAACGCCATCGATGTCTTGAATGGCGAGCAATCCAAGCTTTCGGCTTCGTTCATGGACCGGCTGAGGCTCAATCCGGCGCGCATCCGTGCCATGGCTGATGGCATCAGGGAAATCGCCGAACTGCGCGATCCGGTCGGCGATGTCATCGCCGCCTGGGACCGGCCGAACGGCTTGCATATCGAACGCGTGCGCACGCCGCTCGGCGTCGTCGGTGTCATCTATGAGAGCCGGCCAAACGTCACGGCGGATGCCGGCGCTCTTTGCCTCAAGGCCGGCAATCCGGTGATCCTGCGTGGTGGTTCGGATTCGCTCAGTTCGTCGGCTGCCATCCATGCCTGCCTGGTCGAGGGCCTTAAGGCCGCCGGCCTGCCGGAAGACGCCATCCAACTGGTGCCGACCACCGATCGCGCCGCCGTCGGCGAGATGCTGAAAGGCCTTGCCGGCACGATCGACGTCATCATTCCGCGCGGCGGAAAAAGCCTTGTCGGGCGGGTGCAGACCGAGGCGCGGGTGCCGGTGTTCGCCCATCTCGAAGGCATCTGCCATCTCTACATCGACCGCTCGGCCAAGCTCGACATGGCGGTCCAGATTGCCGTCAACGCCAAGATGCGGCGCACCGGCGTCTGCGGTGCCGCCGAAACGCTGCTGGTCGATCGTGCTGTTGCCTCCACGCATCTGGTGCCGATCCTCGACGCCCTGCGCGCCGCCGGCTGCGAGATCCATGCCGATGCCGAGGTGCTGAAGGCATTTTCCGGCGCCAAGCCGGCCACTGATCTCGACTGGGTGACCGAATATCTCGATGCCATCATCGCTGTGAAGCTGGTCGATGGCGTCGCGGGCGCGATCGAGCATATCGAGACGTTCTCCTCGCACCACACCGAGGCGATCGTCGCCGAGGACACGCGGGCCGTGGAAAAATTCTTCAATGAGATCGATTCGGCGATCCTGCTGCACAATGCCTCGACGCAGTTCGCCGATGGCGGCGAATTCGGCATGGGCGCCGAGATCGGCATCGCCACCGGCAAGATGCATGCGCGCGGGCCGGTCGGCGTCGAGCAGCTGACCTCCTTCAAATACCGCGTGCGCGGGTCGGGACAGGTGAGGCCTTGAACGCTGATCTTACCCTCCCCCTTGTGGGGAGGGTGGCGAGCATAGCTAGCCGGGTGGGGGAATAACGCTGAACTCTACGACACCCCCACCCCGCTCCGCTTCGCGGATCGACCCTCCCCATAATGGGGAGGGTAAGGAACTCATTTCCTCCCGCTATCTCAAAATGCCGCATGCCGAAAAGGGGCTGGCGGTCGGCCTGTTCGGCGGCTCGTTCAACCCGCCGCATGCCGGCCACGCCCTGGTCGCCGAGATTGCGCTCAGACGCCTGGCGCTCGACCAGTTGTGGTGGATGGTGACGCCTGGCAATCCGCTGAAGAACACGCGCGAACTGGCGCCGCTCGGCGATCGATTGCAACTGTCGGAACATATCGCCAAGAACCCCAAGATCAAGGTCACCGCCTTCGAAGCGGCGCATCATGTCCGCTACACCGCCGATACGCTGGCGCTGGTCAAGGCGCGCAATCCCGGCGTCGATTTCGTCTGGATCATGGGCGCCGATAGTTTGCGCGATTTCCATCGCTGGCAACGCTGGCGCGAGATCGTCATGACCTTCCCGATCGCCGTCATCGACCGTCCGGGGGCGACACTGTCGTTCCTGTCATCGGTCGTCGCCAAGACCTTCGACTATGCCCGCGTCGACGAAGGGGATGCGCCAAGGCTCGCCCGCATGAAGGCGCCGGCCTGGACCTTCATCCACGGTCCGCGCTCGTCGCTGTCGTCGAGCGCGATCCGCAAGCTGGCCGAGGGGTAGCGTCCGCGCGGATTTCCCTCTCCCCTTGTGGGAGAAGGTGTCGCCGAAGGCGACGGATGAGGGGTGTTCCAGAGAACACCAACGCCTCATTCCGTCCAGCACCCCTCATCCGTCTTGGCGCTGCGCGCCAATCCACCTTCTCCCACAGGGGGAGAAGGGAAGATCGGCCATGTCGCTTTTATCGCTCCGTTTGCCCGTTTCATGGGCAATCCTGAGCAGGCATGTCGATTCCCAGGAAAAACCGCACCGAAGCCGGGCAGGGCGATGAGCCCACGCCGCTGATCGCGATTGCCAGTGTCATCGCGTCGATGGCGCTGATCGCCGTCGGCAATGGGCTGATGTTTGCCTATATCCCGGTCCGGCTCGGCGCCGAGGGCTTCGATCCGACCTGGGCCGGGCTGATCATCACCGGACTTTCGGCCGGCGGCCTCGCCGGCTGTATCCTGACCGGACCGCTGGTGCGAAGGGTCGGCCATGCCCGCGCCTTCATGGTGCTGTCGGCACTGATCGCGCTGGCCAACGCCGCTGTCGGCGCCGGCCCGCATCCGCTGCTGTGGATCGCGGCCCGCGCGCTCTACGGCTTTGCCATATGCGGCCTGTTCATCGTCGCCCAGAGCTGGCTGAACGATGCCGTCGCCAATGCCATCCGTGGCAGGGTGATGGCCTTCTTCTACGTTGCCTATGTCGCCGGGCTCGGCGTCGGCTATGCGACGCTGGCTCTTGTCGACATCAGAACCGCGGACGCGCCGCTGATCGGCATCGTCTTCACGGCGCTGTCGATCCTGCCCGTGGGGTTGACCAGGCTTGCCCAGCCGCCTCCACCGCAAGCGGCCTCCGTGGCGCTCGGCCGGGCCTGGCGGATTTCGCCGGTCGGCGTTGCCGGCATGCTTGCCGTCGGTGGCCTGTCGATGTCGATCGCCGGCTTCGCGCCGATCCATGCCACGGCCAAGGGCTACAGCCAGGCCGACGTCGCCCTGCTGCTTTCGGCGATGCCGGTCGGCACACTGATCCTGCAGATCCCGCTCGGCTGGATTTCCGACCGCACCGACCGCCGCTATGTGCTGATCGCCGCAGCCGCGCTCGCCGCGGCGGCAGGGATGTTTGCGCTCGGTTTTGATGGCGGCGCGCTGGCGGCGCTGGTGGTGATCTACATCGTCTGGGATGGCGCCTCGGAATCGATCTATTCGCTGGCCAGCGCGCATGCCGCCGACCGCGCCGGCAAGGACGACATGGTGGCGCTGTCCAGCTCGCTGTTGTTCGCCTGGTCGCTTTCGGGCTTCATCGTGCCCGGCATCGTCACCGCGCTGTCAGCCGTCTTCGGGACACAGGCCTTCATCTATGTGGCGATCGTCATCGCCTGCGCCTTCTGCCTGTTCGTGCTTTTGCGCGTGGTGACGACGCAGGCTGTTCCCGCCGCCGAAACCGGCAGTTTCGCGCCGATGACGGCGCAGGCGCCCTTGCCGGTCGAACTCGCCTTCGCGCCAGACGAACAGGCCCGGCACAGAAGCAATTGATTATTGCCGGCGGGCCTCCGGCGCCGGCGCTTCGGGTGGCGGCAGCGGGATCGATATGCCTTCTGCGTCGAATTCCTGCTTGGCGCGCTTGGTGAGGTCGGCCTGGGTGGCGAAGAAATCCGCCGACGCTGTCCAGTAGCGCAGTGAAATCGAGACCGTGCTTTCGCCAAGGGTCGCCACGAAAGCGATCGGCGCCGGATCGCGCTTGACCCGGCGCTCGGCGACCGCAATGGCAAGCAGCGTCTTCTGGGCGCGGTCGATGTCGTTCCAGGAGCCGATCGAGAGCATTATGTCACCGCGGCGCACTCCGTTGCGCGAGAAGTTGCGTACCGGCTGGTTCCACAGCGTTGAATTGGGCGCCAGGATATAGACGCCGTCGGCGGCCCTGAGCCTGGTGGCGAAGAGGCCGATCTCCTCGATCGAGCCGGCGATCGAACCGACCTCGACGGATTCGCCGATGCGGAACGGCCGCAGCGCCAGAAGCATGATGCCGGCGGCGATATTCTGCAGCGTGCCTTGCAGCGCCAGGCCGATGGCGAGACCGATGGCGCCGATCGCGGCGATGATCGAGGCCGTCTGCACGCCGAACTGGCCGAGCACCATGATCGTGACGAGGATCAGGATGGCATAGCGGACGATCTTGGAGAAGAAGTGCCGCAACGTCGCGTCGAAACCGTGGATATGGCCGAGGCCGGCGAAAATCGAGCGTTCGGCAAGTCCGGCGACGATATAGCCGCCAACCAAAAGGATGACGGCACCGATGGCCGAGAAGGCGTAGGAAACGATCAGCGTGCTGAGCTGCGCGAGTCCGGCCTGGACGGTCAGAAGGGCGTTTTGAGGGTCGATCGGCATGGGGAAAATCCGGTTGGTCGGTGAGCCGATAACCCATGCGGACGGCCATGGTTCCGATCTTTTCGCGCATGCGGCGGAACCGCGGGACCGACAATACGTTCGTGCGCGACAGCGCGCCGTCTTGAAACTGCAACGGAACTCTGCCTATCTAAGAGGCGTCACCTGCTTTTGGGGGTGATTTGGTTGTTCTTGCTGCGAAAGGAAATACACTGAGAACAGCACTGCGGAAGAAGGCCGATATCATGCCTTCGCCGGCCGGGATCAGCGTAAACGACGCCGTGTCTCGCGCCATCAAGACAGTCCTTGCCAGTCTGGAAGACTCCAAGGCCGAAAACATCGTCTCAATCGACATTCAGGGGAAATCGAGCCTCGGCGACTACATGGTCGTCGCGTCGGGCCGATCGCACCGACATGTCTCGGCTGTCGCCGATCACCTGCTCAAGGCGCTCAAGGATGCCGGTCTCGGCACGGCGCGCGTCGAGGGGCTGGCAGGCGCCGACTGGGTCCTGATCGATTCGGGCGACATCATCGTCCATGTCTTCCGTCCCGAAGTCCGCGACTTCTACAATCTCGAAAAGATGTGGCAGGCGCCGGATCTCGAGGAAGAGACCCTCCACTAAGCCGTCTTTGTTTTGATGCATGTCATCGTCCCAAAACCGGTTCCCACTTTTGGGTGACATGCATTAGCGGCTTATAGAGGCGAGGATGAAGATATCAGTTCATGCCGTGGGCCGGATGAAAGCCGGCCCCGAGAAGCAGCTCGCCGACCGCTATTTCGAGCGCTTTGCCAAGAGCGGCCCGGCGGTGGGGCTCGAATTTTCCGGCGTGGCCGAAATCGCCGAGGGGCGCGCCCAGACCGCCAACGAGCGCCGGCGCGAGGAAGGCCAGAAGCTACAGGGGCAGCTGCAGCCCGGCACCGCGCTATTCCTGCTCGACGAACGCGGCAAGAATTTTTCCTCCGAAGACTTCGCCGGGCGCATCGGCCAGCTGCGTGATGGCGGCCGCAAGGCGCTGGTCATCGCCATCGGCGGCGCCGACGGTCACGATCAGCCGCTGCGCGATCAAGCCGAATTGGTGATGTCATTCGGATTGCTGACCTGGCCGCACCAGTTGGTGCGCGTGATGCTGGGGGAGCAGTTGTACCGGGCCGCGACCATCCTGTCGGGCCATCCCTATCATCGTTCGTAAACCGGTGAATTGGCGCGATACACACGGATTTCCGCCCCAATGCATCGCCAGACTGCGCCAATTGGGGCTCTCGAACATGGTTTAGGGGGGCTTTCGAACATGGTTGATTGTTCGTTAACGAAGCCACGCATAGAGTCGGGCTTCAATGTCTGAAGACTGGAAATCAGGGACGGGCTCATGGCGCGCGCGCTGCGGCATCGCGGCGGCGGTGCTTGTGCTGTCGCTGCATGTGGCGCGGGCCGAGAACACGCTCGACCTTGCCCCCGATCCCGACCAGAGCCGCGCCGAATACGAACAGGTCTCGAAGGAGATCACGCTGTCGTCGGAGCGGTTGGCCAAGCTCGCCGCCGACATCGCGACGATCAAGAAGGATCACGCCTCGATCACCGCGGCATTGATCCAGTCGGCGATGACCGAGCAGAAGCTCGGCCAGGACATCGAGGATATCGGCGCCAGGCTGGAAGGGCTGAAGGGCCAGGAACAGAAGATCCGCACCTCGCTGGCGGCACGGCGCGACGTGCTGGCCGAAGTGCTGGGCGCACTGCAGCGCATGGGGCTCAATCCGCCGCCGGCGATCCTGGTCAAGCCGGAGGACGCGCTGTCGTCGGTGCGCAGCGCCATCCTGCTCGGTGCCGTGGTGCCGGAACTGCGCCAGCAGACCGATATATTGCTGGCCGATCTCAAGGAGCAGTCACGGGTGACGGCCTCGATCGAGGCCGAGCGGGCGCGGCTGACGGCGGCGGTCGGCGACCAGACGGCGGAAAAGAAGCGGCTCGGCATGCTGCTGGAGGCCAAGCAGCAGCTCGAAGCCGACACGCAAACGCAAATGGCCGCTGAAAAGCAGCGGTCCGAGACGCTGGCGGCCAAGGCCGGCAGCTTGAAGGAATTGATTGCCTCGCTCGAAGCCGACAAGAGCCGCAAGGCTGCCGATGCGGCCAAGGCCGCCGAGCAAAAGACTGCCGACGGCGACAAGACGTCGGCGCCGGCGGAGGCCCCAGCGGAATTGGCATCCCTACCCGTACCCGAAGGCAATCGACTTGCCGCTGCGGCACCCTTTGCGGCGCTGCAGGGGCAGATCGCGTTGCCGGTGACCGGCCGCATCAAACGGCGATTCGGCGCCGAGGACGGTAACGGCGCAGTGATGCTTGGCGACATGGTTGCGACACAATCGGGAGCCATCGTCACCGCGCCGGCGGATGGGAATGTGCTTTATGCGGGGCCGTTTCGCTCTTATGGTCAACTCTTGATCCTGAACGCAGGCGACGGTTATCATGTCGTTTTGGCGGGGATGAGCAGAATCAGCGTCGCGACTGGCCAATCAGTGCTCGCAGGAGAGCCGGTCGGCGCGATGGGAGAGGCCCGGGTGGCGAGCACCTCGGTATCGAAGAATGGAAATGCCACACCGGAACTCTATGTCGAGTTCCGCAAGGATGGAAAACCCGTCGATCCGGCCCCATGGTGGGCGGACCGTTTTTCTGGAAGGACGTGAAATGATGCGGAAACTGTCGCTTCTGTTTGCCGGTGCGCTGATGGGCGCGTCCGCCATGAGCCTTGTTTATGGCACACCCGGCTCGGCGGCGAACGCTGCAGGGTCGGAGACCTACAAGCAACTGGCCATCTTCGGCGATATCTTCGAGCGGGTGCGGGCCCAGTATGTGACGCCGCCCGACGACAAGTCGCTGGTCGAGAACGCCATCAACGGCATGCTTGCCTCGCTTGACCCGCACTCCTCCTACATGAACGCCGAGCAGGCGCAGGACATGCGCGTCCAGACCAAGGGTGAGTTCGGCGGCCTCGGCATCGAGGTCACCATGGAGAACGACCTGGTCAAGGTGATCACGCCGATCGACGACACGCCGGCTGCCAAGGCAGGCGTGCTTGCCGGCGACTATATCGCCAAGATCGACGGCGAGGAGGTTCGCGGCCTGACCCTCAACGACGCCGTCGAGAAGATGCGCGGCCTGGTCAACACGCCGATCAAGCTCACCATCCTGCGCCAGGGCGCCGACAAGCCGATCGAACTGACGGTCGTGCGCGACATCATCAAGGTTAAGGCGGTCAAGTTCCGGGTCGAGAACGACATCGGCTACATGAAGATCACCTCGTTCACCGAAAAGACCTATGACGACCTTGAGAACGCCATCGACACTATCAAGAAGCAGGTGCCGAACGACAAGCTCAAGGGCTATGTGCTCGATCTGCGCCTCAATCCAGGTGGCCTGCTCGACCAGGCGGTGAGCGTCTCCGATGCCTTCCTCAACCGCGGCGAGATCGTCTCGACGCGCGGTCGCGATCCGAAGGACGTCACCCGCTTCGACGCCAAGCCCAAGCAGGTCGACGACATCAACGGCAAGCCGATGATCGTGCTGGTCAATGGTGGCTCGGCCAGTGCGTCGGAAATCGTCGCCGGCGCGCTGCAGGACCTGCGCCGCGTCACGGTGGTCGGTACGCAGTCCTTCGGCAAGGGTTCGGTGCAGACCATCATTCCGCTCGGCGAAAATGGTGCGCTCCGGCTGACGACGGCGCTCTATTACACGCCGTCCGGCAAGTCGATCCAGGGTAAGGGCATCACGCCCGACATCAAGGTCGACCAACCGCTGCCGCCGGAACTGCAGGGCAGGGACCTGACGCGCGGCGAATCCGACCTCAAGGGCCATATCAAGGGCGCCGACGAGAGCTCGACGGGTTCGGGCTCGGCAGCCTATGTGCCGCCGGATCCGAAGGACGATCTGCAGCTCATCTATGCCGAGCAGCTGCTGCGCGGCCAGAAGACCGATCCGTCCTTCCCGCCCAATCCGGAAAAGGCCGTTCTCAACCAGTAAGGGTGTGGCCGACAACAGGCTGGCCGCCTGATGGAAGCAATGCGATGCTGCCGGGACCGAAAGGTTCCGGCAGTTTGATTCGGGGCAAGGCGAAGCCCTGGGATGCGGCGCCAGGGGTGCGCCAGGATTGATGAATTCGCGCATGTCTTTCGAAGGGGTTTCGCCTTCGGAGCCATGCGCCCGGGGATGCGGCTTGGCTGACACAGGCAAGGATATCGAACGCCCGCTCGGACAAACCGTCCGGTCGCCGCGCGCCGCTGGCAAGGTCAGCGCCGGTGCGGTTGCGGCAACCGTGGTCGTGCTGGCGGTGGTCGGCGTCTCCGGTGCGATCGCGCTGAGGGAAAAGCCGTTCCGCAAGCCGCAAGAGGTCGCCGTGTCGACGCCGAAGGTGACGGCAGCGGCCGAGCCCGCTGCCGCGCCGGCCGCTTTGGCCCCGGTCGCCGCAGCCAAGCCGGAAGCGCCGGCCAAGACGGGCGGGCCGCAGATCATCCATGTGCAGACGGAAGAGGGCGATGGCCCGCCTAAGGCGATCGTCATCCACGACCCGTCGACCCTCGGCCAGAATTTGAAGATCGCGCATATTCCCGACAAGGCGTTGATCGAAGCCAGCGAAACCGGGCCTTTGCCTGTCCGCGCCGCCGATGGCCGGCGGCCCTTCGACGTCTATGCGCGGCCCTGGTCCGGGGCGCGCGGTGCCCGCGTGGCGATCGTCATAGGCGGGCTTGCGGTTTCGCAGACCGGCACCCAGGCGGCCATCGCCAAGCTGCCGGCGGAGGTGACGCTGGCCTTCGCGCCGCAAGGCAACAGCATCGGACGCTGGATGCAGGCGGCGCGGCAGGCCGGCCATGAGATCGTCATGCAGGTGCCGCTCGAACCGTTCGACTATCCGAACATCAACCCCGGCCGCAACACGCTGACGGTGGCGGCGAGCGCGGATGAGAATTTGAAGAACCTGCACTGGGCGCTGTCGCGGACGACGAACTACACCGGCGTCATGAACTATATGGGCGCGCGCTTTTCCGCCGACGCGGCGGCGATGGCGCCGTTCATGGCCGAGCTCGGCAAGCGGGGCCTGGCCTATATCGATGACGGCTCGTCGGCGCGCAGCCTGGCGCCCGACCTGGCGTTGAAAGACGGCGTGCCCTTTGTCTCCGGCGACACGGCGATCGATGCCGTGCAGGATCGCGGCGCCATCCTGAAGAAACTCGACGGGCTGGAAGCCACCGCGCGCGCCAAAGGCTTTGCCGTCGGCATCGGCTCGGCCTTCGACCTGACGGTCGACACGGTGTCGTCCTGGGTCGCCGAGGCCAAGAAGCGCGGTATCGAAATCGTGCCGATTTCAGCGGTGGCCATCGATCCGCAAAAAGGCTAGCCATCGGAAAACGACTTGGAAGATTGACTGATGGCAAAGACAAAAAGAGTGGACCGCGAAACGCTGCCCTATCGTCCCTGTGTCGGACTGATGATCCTCAATGCCGATGGCCTGGTCTGGGTCGGGCACCGCATTGCCGAGCCGGACAGTGAATTTGCCGGCACGACGCAGCTTTGGCAGATGCCGCAGGGCGGCATCGACAAGGGCGAAGAGCCGCTGCAGGCGGCCGAGCGCGAACTCTATGAAGAGACCGGCATGCGCAGCGTCTCGCTGCTCGCCGAGGCGCCGGACTGGATCAACTATGATTTGCCGGACCACCTCGTCGGTATCGCCTTCAAGGGCAGGTATCGCGGCCAGACGCAGAAATGGTTCGCCTTCCGCTTTCACGGCGATGTCAGCGAGATACAGATCAATCCGCCGCCGGGCGGCCACACCGCCGAATTCGACAAATGGGCATGGCGGCCGATGCAGGACCTGCCCGACCTGGTCGTGCCGTTCAAGCGCAAGGTCTATGAGGATGTCGTGGCGGCGTTCCTGCATCTGGTGCAATAGCCTCGACGTGAAACGACCGCAGTTGCCGCGCCGGCCCGGCGGTCCTATTGATGTCTAAAGCGCGTCGCGTTTGAGCGGATTCAAGCGACGCGCTTTAGGTCTTTGTTTTATGCATGTCGTCCTCCCAAAACCGGGGCCACTTTTGGGCGACATGCATTACCCGCCGCAAGAAGGGTCGCCATGAACGACGCCCCCAACAGGTCGCTGCCCGAGGACATCGCCGCCACAAGCGAAGCGGTGGCTGGCGCCATCCTCACCATCGACCTTGGCGCGATCCGTGAAAACTACCGGCGGCTGAAAAGGCAACTGGGCAGCGTGCGCTGCGCCGGCGTGGTCAAGGCCGACGGCTACGGGCTTGGTGCGAGCCAGGTGGCGGCGGCGTTGCTGAGCGAAGGCTGCGATATCTTCTTCGTCGCGCTTCTGGGCGAAGGCATCGCCTTGCGCCGCTCGCTCGGGCCGGGGTCCGGCATTTTCGTGCTGAACGGCATTCCGCCCGGTGCCGAGCCGGACGCCGCGGCTGCAAACCTTTCCGCTGTCGTCAACAGCCCGGAACAACTGGCGGCCTGGCGTGCGGCGGCCCGCCACACCGGCCGAAAGCTGCCTGCGGCAATCCAGGTCGACAGCGGCATGTCGCGGCTCGGCATGGCGCCGCAGGATGTCGAGCGCGTTGCCGCCGATCCCGGTGCCTTTGACGGCATCGACGTCCGTTTCGTGATGAGCCATCTCGCCTGCGCTGACGAGCCGGAGCATCCGGCCAATGAGCGGCAGCGACTGGCATTCGAACGGCTGCGCGCAATGTTGCCGAAGGCGCCGGCCTCGCTCACCAATTCGTCCGGCATCTTCCTTGGGCAGCGCTTTCATTATGATCTCGCCCGGCCGGGTGCCGCGCTTTACGGCATCAATCCGACCCCGGCCAGGCCGAACCCGATGCTGCCGGTGGTGCGGCTGCAGGCCAAGGTCGTCCAGACCCGCATGCTGGAGGCCGACGTCGGTGTCGGCTATGGCCACATTTTCCGCACCACGGCTCCGCTCACGGCCGCGACGATTTCGCTCGGCTATGCCGACGGCTGGCATCGCCGGGCGGCGTCCGCGGCCTGGTTCGAGGGCGTGCGGCTGCCCTTCCGTGGGCGGGTGTCGATGGATTCGATCATTCTCGACATTTCCGCTTTGCCACCCGGCAGACTGGGTGAGGGCGATCTCGTCGAGCTGCTCGGCCCCTCGCAAAGCGTCGACGACGCGGCAGGCCATGCCGGCACCATCGGCTACGAAATCCTGACCAGCCTCGGTCACCGCTTTCATCGGCGGTACGTCGATGGCTAGCCCCTTGGCGGGCGCCTTAAAATCCGGCAGACAGAAGATGGCATGCCCGGCCTGGGCGACGCCGTGGAGTGTTGTGCGATGAAAATCATGGTGCTGGGCGGTGGCGTCATCGGGGTGACCACGGCGTACTATCTCGCCGAGGCCGGCCACGAGGTGACGGTGGTCGACCGCCAGAAAGGCCCGGCGCTGGAAACCAGCTTCGCCAATGCCGGCGAGATCTCGCCCGGCTATGCCTCGCCCTGGGCCGGGCCCGGCATTCCGCTGAAGGCGATCAAATGGCTGCTGATGAAGCATGGCCCGCTGGTCGTGCGGCCCGCCTTCGATCCACATATGTGGACATGGCTGATCAAGATGCTGCGCAACTGCACGGCCGACCGCTATGCGATCAACAAGGCGCGCATGGTGCCGCTGGCCGAGTACAGCCGCGATACGCTGAAGGCGCTGCGCGAAGCGACCGGCATCGTCTATGACGAGCGTGCCCAGGGCACGCTGCAGCTGTTTCGCACGCAAAAGCAGCTCGACGGCACCGGTGGCGACGTCGAGGTGCTGAAGAAATATGGCGTGCCCTACGAGATCCTCGACCAGGACGGCTGCGTCGCGGCGGAGCCGGGCCTCGCGGGCGTGCGCGAAAAGTTCGTCGGTGGTCTCAGGCTGCCGCGCGACGAGACCGGCGACTGCAAGATGTTCACCGACAGGCTGGCCGAGCTGTGCGTGGCGCGTGGCGTGAAATTCGAATATGATCTGACGGTATGGCGCGTCCTGCGCAGCCGCAACCGCATCGCCAATCTCAGCACCAGCAAGGGCTGGATGACCGCTGACGCCTATGTCATGGCGATGGGCAGCTATTCGGCGGCGTTCATGCGCCGGGTGAAGCGGCCGATCCCGGTCTACCCGGTGAAGGGCTACTCGATCACCGTGCCGATCCAGGATGCCGCTGTGGCACCGGTGTCGACGGTGATGGACGAGACCTACAAGGTGGCGATCACCCGGCTCGGCGATCGGATCCGGGTCGGCGGCACGGCCGAGATTTCCGGCTTCGACCTCAGGCTGCACGAATCGCGACGCCGCACGCTGGAGCACTCGGTCGGCGATCTCTTTCCGGGCGCTGGCGCCATGCGGGACGCGACGTTCTGGTGCGGGTTGCGGCCGATGACGCCGGATGGTCCGCCGCTGATCGGGCGCACCGAGCTTTCCAATCTCTATCTCAACACCGGCCACGGCACGCTCGGCTGGACCATGGCTTGCGGCTCGGCCAAGGTTCTGGCCGACATCATCTCCAGCCGGGTGCCGGACATCGATGTCCGCGACCTCGCGCAGGAGCGCTATCTGCGATAGGGGGCGGCGATGGTATCGCCCAAATTCGTCAAAAGGCCTGCCGGACCCAGTCTTCGTCGAACAGCAGCCGATAGGCCCATGGGATCGTCACGTTGGTTGGGACCGGGTTCGAGTGGGCGAGATAGTCGTCATAGATCGCCTTCATCCTGGTGTAGAAGGCCGGGTCGAGCACCATCATGCCATTCTCCGAGTCATGGAAGAAGCTGCGGTTGTTGAGATTGACCGAGGAGATGGCGACCAGCCTCTCGTCGATCATCATGATCTTGGAATGCAGCACGACATCGGGCGCCTTGAACTCGCGAATGTGGATGCGGTCGCCATATTTCTCGACGAACAGCTTGTTGAGCGCGGTGAGGAACCTGCCGCCAATATCGCCCTTGAGATCGATGCGGCCGACAATGTCGATCCTGACGCCGCGGGCCAACGCCCGATCAAAAGCCTGGGCGAGCTTCGGCGTCAGGTTGAGGTAGGGATTGACGATCTGGATACGGTGCTGGGCGGCGTCGATCAGCTCGACGAAATAATCCTCCAGCGCATGGCCATCCGCGTAGGGTAAGGAGATGAAGTGCCGTGCCGTGCCTGACGGGCGGCGGCCGTCGGACCGGACCGGAATGGAGAAGGGCCGCGCGATGTTGGTGTCGGCGTCGCGCAGCCATACTGTCGAAAGATGCGCGGCGAGCGTCTCGACCGTGGTGCGGTCGGTGAACTCGATGTCGAAGTCGCTCCAGTTCGAATAGTAGTTCAGCGAGAACCCGTCGGTCTTGCCGTATTGCTCCAGGTCCGGATAGCGCGACAGATCGATCGGCTGGTGGAACAGGAAGCCGTCATGGATGTTGCGGCCGCCGATGATGGCGCGCGAGCGCCTGGGATCCTCGGCCAGTGTTGCCAGCATCTTGATGTGGTGGGTCTTGTGCAATTGTGAGATCTGCTCGTCGATCGGCGCGCCCCGATCGGCCCGCCAACGGTATTCCTGCAGCTCGACATTGGGGAATTCGGCCGCCAGCCGATGCAGCAGTGCATCGTCCTTGGCGCGCTCCAGCACGTCCGTGACCATGATGCGCACCTTGGTGCCGAGCGCGGCATGGTGGCGGATCAGCCGTTCGATGATGCGGCCGGAAAAATCCGCCTTGAACTCGAGCGAGGACAAATAGATCAGCTTTAGCCTTGGCGCCTTCGAGAAGTCGAGTGGCAGCTCCGGATCGCCCTTGTCGATGGCGCTGTCGGGCAGCGGCACTCCCATCAGCGCCTCGACCTTGGCGTTGAAGCCGTCGCGCGATTTGCGCAGCAGGCGCGGCTCTTCAATCGGCAGGGCGCAGGTCTGCGACAACCAGCGGCTGGCGTAGAAGGCGCGACTGAGCGGGTCGAGGCCGGCGGGATCGGGCGTCGGACAACGCTCGTAGCGGCTGTCGAAGGCGGCGAGCGCCGGATCGGCGGTCTCCTCGCGCTGGATGGTGAGCGGCGCGCCTGCCGGGACAAGGGAGCGGATTCTTACAGTGCAGCGGTTCAGGCTGTCACTCGGGAACAGGCTGACCGTGTCGTCCTCGCCAGACAGGCGAAAGCGGAATGCCCTGCCCGCGGCAATGGCTCGCGAACCGGCGCCGTCGCGGAGCGCCAACGCGCCATCGCATGAGCCCTCTATGTCGGCCGGTTGTTTGCCCGCCTGGCGCAGCATGATCTCGACGCTGCGCGCCTGCAGGCCGGAGAAATCGAATGTCTTGGGCGCCGAAGGCCGTGCCGCCGCGTCGATGTAGAGCGTCTGCCGCGACACCCGCCAGCGTCCGTCGAAATGGCCATCGCCGCTGCCGCTGGCCGGCGGCAGATGCGTTTCGGCAACCGGCCCGGCCAGTTGCTGCAGCGTCCGGTAAGTCGCCTGGAAATCGCTGTTGCGGATCTCATAGCGGTCATGGCCGAAAGAACCGGTGCCGTTGGCCCGGTCCATGGCGCCGAGTTGGTGGTGGGCAAGCAGCGCCAGGAACCGCTTTTCATAGTCGCTTGTGCCGGCGTCGCCAAAAAATTGAGCGGCGGCGACCTGCGGCCCAGGCGTGCTGGCCGACAATGAGGGTCGAGCGCAGGCCTCTTGACCCTGCAGCAGGTCGCAGGCATTGCGGCCAGGCGAGCCGGCACAGCCCGCAAGGACAACGAGCGCCAGCCCGGACAGGGCCACGACGATGGCTGCGCGGCCGTTCACCCGGCCGCCCCGGCCTTCAGGACGCTCAGTTGTGCCGGGTCGCGCGGCGGCATGAAGCCCTGCGGGAACACCTTGCAGACGGGAACGGCGAACGTGGCGATCAGCAGTTCCGCCTCGCCGCGCATCTTGCGCGGTGCTGTCTTGTCGTCGCGTATCGCTTTCGCCGAGGCGACGAGGGCACCATCGCAGCCGCAATGATTGTGGCGGGCGATGTAACAGGCGTCATGGGTCCGGCAGGCCGCATCGAGTCGGTCGACCGGCCGCGCCGACAGATCGCCGGTGCGGGTGCCGGGGCCGCAATAATTGCCGAACACGAAAGGCGAGGGGCGTGCCATGGCGTAGCGGATCGGCTTGGGCAGGTCGGCCTCCGGCACCTTGGTCCATGGATTGGCGCAAGCGGAAACGAAAAGCAGCGGCAGGATGGCAAGAACGGCTCGCATTTTTATCCGCGCCAGCTTTCTGAATGTCCCCATAGCAGGAATTCCACCGTGCGACCGGCAGAATTGCACGCCCGATGTGACAGTCATCGATTTTGTGGCGAGGAAAAGGCGGCATGTCTAAACGAACAGGCTTCTCTCCCGCTCCACCGCCTTGGTGATGAAGCTGGCGACGATCTGGACGCGGCGCAGCGGCCGGACCGATTCGTGGTAGACCAGCCAGTAGGCACGGCGGATGGGCGCGACCACATCGACGGACACCAGTTCCGGCATCGAGCGGGCGACGAAAGTGTGCAGGATGCCGATACCGGCGCCCGACCGCACCGCTTCGGCTTGGCCAAGCGCCGAGGAGATGGCGAAGCTGGTGCGCCAGTCCGGACTGAATTCGGCCGCGTAGTCGAGCGAGGGGCTGACGATCAAGTCCGGCACATAGCCGATGAGCGTGTGTTGGCCGAGCTCGGCTGCTGTTTTGGGCAAGCCATGAGCTTGCGCATAGGCGCGCGAGGCAAACAGGCCGAGCGAATAGTCGACCAGCTTTCCCGCCACCAGCCGGCCCTCCGTCGGCCGCTCGACGGTGATGGCGATGTCCGCCTCGCGGCGCGACAAGGAGAAGGAGCGCGGCACCGGCACAAGCTGGATCGTCAGCTCGCGATGCAGGGCCGTCAGTGTGCCGAGACGCTTGGCCAGGAAGGCGACGCCAAACCCGTCCGGCGCGCCGATGCGCACCGTGCCGGAGACGTCGTCGCCTTCGCCGGCAACGGTCGAACGCGCGGCGATCATGTCGCCTTCCATGCGCTCGGCAATGTCGAGAAAACGCTCGCCGGCCGGCGTCAGTTCGCTGCCGGTGGTCAGCCGGCGAAACAGCTTTGTCCGCAGCGCATCCTCGAGTGCTGCGATGCGGCGCGAGACGGTGGCATGGTTGAGCTCCAGCCGCCTGGCGGCGCCAAGGATCTGGCCGGCGCGCGCCACGGCAAGAAAGATGCGGACGTCATCCCAGTTCATGGGAATGGTCCGTCTTAGCGATGCGCGTCGCGTTCCCGCCCACCCCTCTCTGTCCTGCCGGACATCTCTCCCGCAAGGGGGGAGATTGGCAGCTCTGCCGACGGCGCGCCCCTTGCGGCGCCGAAGATTTGCGACATGGGCGGCGACATCCGATCTCCCCCCTTGCGGGGGAGATGGCCGGCAGACCAGAGGGGGGTGGGAAGGAATGCAATCTTTCAATCCTTGGAACGATGGAAGTATCAGGGTATTTGCGGCAATTAATGCACAGCCGGCTTCTGTTGTCTATTTCATGCACAACGGTTGCGTTCTCACTCGCGTTGCCATCCGCCGGGCAAAGGCGGACAATGCACCATCACAAACCCAGGGAGAGAAATCATGATCGACTACGGTCATTTCATCGGCGGCAAGCATGTCGCCGGCACCAGCGGCCGCAAACAGGATGTCATGCAGCCGATGGACGGCACGGTGCGTGGCACGGTGGCGCTGGCTTCGCAGGCGGAACTGCGCGCGGCCGTCGAGAATGCCAAGGCAGCGCAGCCCAAATGGGCGGCAACCAACCCGCAGCGCCGCGTGCGCGTACTGATGAAGTTCCTCGAACTCGTCGCCCGCGACTATGACCAGCTGGCCGATATCCTGGCCCGTGAGCATGGCAAGACGATCGCCGACGCCAAGGGCGACATCCAGCGCGGCCTGGAAGTGGTCGAGGTCTGCATCGGCGCACCGCATATGATGAAGGGCGAATTCACCGACGGCGCCGGCCCCGGCATCGATGTCTATTCGATGCGCCAGCCGCTCGGCGTCGTTGCCGGCATCACGCCGTTCAATTTCCCGGCGATGATCCCGCTGTGGAAGATCGCGCCGGCTATCGCCTGCGGCAATGCCTTCATCCTGAAGCCGTCGGAGCGCGACCCGGGCGTGCCGATGCGCATCGCCGAACTGTTCATCGAAGCTGGCCTGCCCGCCGGCATCCTCAACGTCGTCAATGGCGACAAGGGTGTGGTCGACGCGATCCTCGACGATCCCGACATCAAGGCCATCGGCTTTGTCGGCTCGACGCCGATCGCCCACTACATCTATTCGCGCGGCACTGCCGCCGGCAAGCGCGTGCAGTGCTTCGGCGGCGCCAAAAACCACATGATCATCATGCCCGATGCCGACATGGACCAGACCGTCGACGCGCTGATCGGCGCCGGCTACGGCTCGGCCGGCGAACGCTGCATGGCGATCTCGGTGGCCGTCCCGGTCGGCAACGACACCGCCAACCGGTTGATGGAAAAACTGATCCCGCGCGTCGAAAGCCTGAAGGTCGGACCTTCGACCGACTCTTCGGCCGATTTCGGCCCGCTGGTGACGGCGCAGGCGCTGGAGCGCGTCAAGGGTTACGTCGACACCGGCGTCAAGGAAGGCGCCAAGCTGGTCGTCGACGGCCGTGGCTTCTCCATGCAGGGCTACGAGGATGGCTACTACATGGGCGGCTGCCTGTTCGACAACGTCACATCAGACATGCGCATCTACAAGGAAGAGATCTTTGGTCCGGTGCTCTCGGTGGTGCGCGCGCCGACCTATGAGAGCGCGATCAAGCTCGCCAACGACCATGAGATGGGCAATGGCGTCGCCATCTTCACCCGTGACGGTGACGCGGCGCGCGATTTCGCCTCGCGGGTCCAGGTCGGCATGGTCGGTATCAACGTGCCGATCCCGGTGCCGATCGCCTACTACACTTTCGGCGGCTGGAAGGCGTCCTCCTTCGGCGACCTCAACCAGCATGGTCCGGACGCGTTCCGCTTCTACACCAAGACCAAGACGGTGACCTCGCGCTGGCCGTCCGGCATCAAGGACGGTGCCGAATTCGTCATCCCGACGATGAACTAGCCGGACGATTCTTGCTTGCGCGTCCTCGCCTTCGGCTGCGGGCGCGCGGGCAGGCATCAAGGACGGTGCGGAGTTCGTCATCCCGACGATGAACTGAGACCGGAAAACATTGGAGTATGAAGAAGGCGGGTTTATCCCGCCTTCTTCGATTCTGAAGCTCCGCTGTGCAGAATGGTCATGCGCCGATCTCCAGTTTTTCGATCCGGCCGTCATGCAGTGTGAAATTGTAGTGCAGCGTCGCCGGACTGCCGGGGAAATTGCCTGAGACGATGCCGGCGATCCGCCACGCATCGCCATTGGCGGTCGCGTCGGCGACCTCAACCGTCACCCGGTATTTGCTTGTCGTTGCTTCCATCCATTTGCGGATGGCGGTCGAACCCAGATGGGTTTCGCCTTCGTCCTTGACCGTGGCATCCGACGAGAAGGGGATGAGCATGGCGCCGATGTCGTGCCTGTTCTTGGCGGCAAAATAATCGGTCAGCGGCTGCGGAAGTTTTACGGTCATGGTTTCATCTCCGGTTTCGGATCCCGCCATCGACGCAAAGGTCTGCGGCCTTGTCCGGCTCCTAAAATGAGATATGCTGACAAAATGACAAGAACAGACGAAAAAGTAAGGTACTTACCTAAAAGTAAGGGCGCGTCCGAAAGTAAGGTTGGGCCGGAAAATAAAGTTGAGGCGCTGACGCCATTGTCCGCGGCGAGCGGTGTCGAGAATGTGCTGCGGATCCTCGAAGGCCGCTGGAAGCTGGTGATCCTGTTTCACCTGTTCGGCGGCAAGGTGTTGCGCTTTTCGGACCTCGAACGGGCGATCCCGGCGATCTCGCAGAAGATGCTGATCCAGCAACTGAGGCAGATGGAGGGCGACGGGATCGTGCGCCGCATCGTGCATCATCAGGTGCCGCCGAAAGTCGAGTACTGCCTGACCGATTGGGGGCAGGCGCTATGCCCGGCTCTCGACGCCCTGCTGAAATGGGCGGCGCTTCGCGAACCCGTGGAAGGCTGACGCGGATCGTCGCCCCTGCAGCGCGCCGCAAGATCGAATATGGTCGCAGTTTAGCTTGTTCCGTTTGTGCCGGCGGACAAGAATTCTGTCCAGTGGTGCCGGTGGCGGCAAGGCCTTAAATGGCGCTTGTTTTCGGATAGGGACCTCACCATATCGAATCCAGGGAATGTGATAAAATTCCCTGACGACAGACCGGAAACCAGAAGGAGTGACGTGATGAAGACGTCGAACCCGGCCTGGAACGCTCCGGCATATTGAGGCTGCCTATGTGCCTCCCTTTGCCGGAACGTGAAGGCGAAGGAGGTGCCAAATGGCACACAATTTTTCGTTTCGATGGATCAGGATAGCCGCGATCGGCGCCGTGCTGGCGATGTCGACGCTGTCCGCACAGGCGCAATTCGTCTGCGGCGGCCACAGCGATCTTGTCGCAGGACTGGCGCAGGCCTTCCAACAAAAGCAGATCGGCTACGGTGTGGTCGGGCAAGCCGCCATTGTCGAGATCTATGTTTCGGCAAGTGGGACATGGACCATGCTGGTAACCGACGTGCAGGGCCGAAGCTGCATCATCGCGACCGGTGAGGGCTGGGAGAATACCCTCGCGGTGACCACAACGGCGAAAGGGATCTGAACCGCCCGATCAGCGCGTTGCAGCCACCTCAGCGTGGCCGCGCAGCAGCGCCATCAGCCGCTTGGCATCCTTGGCCGCGGCCTCCTCGTCGCCGTCAAGGATCGAGCGGATCAGCGCGACATGGTGCTCGGCCGATTCGGCAAGCCCGGTGTCGGCCTTGTAGCGGAACCAGAAGCGGCGGCTGTGGGTCTGCAAGGGAGCTGCCAGGCGGGCAGCGAACGGATTGTCGGCGGCCAGCGCCAGCGCTTCGTCGAGCGCCTTGTCGGCCTGGATGAAGGCAAGCACATTGCCCGCGATCACTGCCTTTTGCATGGCAAGGGCTGCCTCGTGAAACATGTCGGCGGCCTCGCGGGTGACGAAGCGGGCGGCGGAACGAGCCAGCACCACCTCGACGCCACGACGCGCGTCCAGAACGCGCAGCCAGTCGCCGGGATGCAGCGGAGCGATCGCGATGCCGGCGCGCGGCCGCACGTCGAGCAGCCCTTCCCAGGCCAGTCGCTGGATTGCTTCACGCACCGGTGTGCGGCCGAGCGCCAGCCTTTCGATCAGGGCGCCCTCGGTGACGAAACTCGCCGGCGCCAGTTCGAGCGTGACGATCATGTGCTCGAGCACGCGGTAGGCTTTGGCCGCCGCGGGCTCGAATGTCGTAGTTGATTCCATGGATATCAAAGGCGATCTCCTGATATATTCAGGATATATCATAGGAGAATCCTCATTGACAGGCGGTTTCTTAACAGATATACCACTGATATATCAGGTGGAGAGATGACCATGTGGACCGGAGTTTTCCCAGCCGTTACGACCAAATTCACCGCCGACGATCGCCTCGACCATGCCGAGATGGAGCGCTGCTTTGGCCTGCAGATGGAGGCCGGCTGCGACGGCATCATCGTCTGCGGATCGCTCGGCGAAGGGCCGATGCTGTCGCCGGACGAGAAGATCGAAGTGCTGAAGACCGCGCAGAAGGTTGCCGGCAAGAAGCCGGTGCTGCTGACGGTCAATGAGGCCGGCACCCGCGAGGCGGCCAGCATTGCGCGCCGCGCCGCCAAGGAAGGCGCCAACGGCCTGATGGTGGTGCCGAGCCCGATCTATCACACCAATGCGGAAGAGACGGTCGCGGCGCTGCGCGCCGTCGCAGAGGCCGGCGACCTGCCGGTCATGATTTATTCCAACCGGCTTGCCTACCGCGTCGACGTCACCGTCGACCAGATGGAGGAACTGGCATCGGACAAGCGCTTTGTCGCCATCAAGGAATCCTCCGACGACATCCGCCGCTCGACCGAGATCATCAATCGCCTCGGCAACCGCTACGACCTGTTCACCGGCGTCGACAATCTCGCTTTCGAGGCGCTGTCGGTCGGCGCCATCGGCTGGGTCGCCGGACTGGTCACCGCGTTTCCACGCGAGACGGTCGCCATCTACCAGCTGATGAAGCAGGGCCGCCGCGAAGAGGCGCTCGCCATCTACCGCTGGTTCCGGCCGCTGCTCGATCTCGACGTCTCGACCTATCTGGTCCAGAACATCAAGCTTGCCGAAGTTTTTGCAATCAATACCAATGACCGCGTGCGCATGCCGCGCCAGCCGCTGTCGGGCGAGCGCCGCAAGGCAGTCGAGAAGATCGTCAAGGACGCACTGGCGGTTCGGCCGACACTGCCGCAGTTCTGAGAGTGGCAATGTCGCTGGCTGCATGGTGTGGATAGAAGCGAAGGTCGGTACATGCATCGCGATGTGCAGCCATGAATAGCGATGCTTCAATCGATGTCGCCATCGTCGGTGGCGGCATCATCGGCATCTGCGCCGCAGCCTGTCTTGCCGAGGCGGGGCGCTACGTCACGGTCTTCGACCGCACCGGCATTTGCGAGGAAACGAGCTCCGGCAATGCCGCCGCCTTCGCCTTTTCCGACGTCCTGCCAATGGCCCACAAGGGCATGATCCGGCAGCTGCCGAAATGGCTGGCCGACCCACTCGGCCCGCTCAGCATTCCGCCGGCCTATCTGCCAAAGCTGCTGCCCTGGCTGATACGCTTCTGGCGTGCCGGCGCGCCGGCAAAATACGAAGCGAGCCTTGCCGCCCAGGCGGGCATGATGAAACTCGCCGAGGCGGAGTGGATGGGCCTGCTCGACCGTTCCGGCACGCGAGGCATGCTGCGCGAGGACGGCTCGCTCGAACTCTACGAGAGCGAGGCCGAGTTCCGTGCCTCACTGCCCGGCTGGGCGATCCGCGAGCGCTTCGGCATCGGTTTCCGCCATGTCGAGGGCGAGGAACTGGCAGGTTTGCAGCCCGGGCTTTCGCCGCGCTTCATCAAGGGCACATTCGTGCCGGGATGGAAGACGGTCGCCGATCCAAAACTGCTCGGCAAGGCGGTGTGGGCCTACGCGCAGACCAAGGGCGCGCGCTTTGAAATGGCCCGGATCGAGCGCGTCGCGACGGATCAGCATGGCGCGACATTGACGCTGGCCGACGGCACGACCAGGCAGGCCAGGCACCTCATCATTGCCGCCGGCGCATGGTCGCATCTGCTGGCGAGGCAATTCGGCGATCGCATTCCGCTGGAGACCGAACGCGGCTATAACACGACATTGCCGAAGAGCGCCTTCGACGTGAAGCGGCAGCTGATCTTCTCCGGCCATGGTTTCGTCATCACGCCGCTCGAAACGGGCCTGCGCGTCGGCGGCGCCGTCGAACTCGGCGGCATCGAGCGGCCGCCCAACTATGCGCGATCGAAGGCGCTGCTGCAGAAGGCACAAAAATTCCTGCCGGGGCTCGATCCGGCCGGCGGGCGCGAATGGATGGGGTTCCGTCCCTCGTTGCCGGATTCAGTGCCCGTCATTGGTCGCGCGCCGGGAGGCCGGCCTGTGATCTATGCCTTCGGCCATGGCCATCTCGGCCTGACCCAGGCGGCAGCCACGGGACGGTTGATCCGCGATCTCGTCCTGGGGCAGACTCCGCCGATCGATCTGGCCCCCTTCAGTCCACAACGATTTTGATTTTTCGGGTTTTGATTTTTCGAGGAGCGTCATGGCCAAGAAATCCTTCTTCTGCATAGACGGCCACACCTGCGGCAACCCGGTGCGGCTGGTCGCCGGCGGCGGCCCGCTGCTGCAGGGATCGACGATGATGGAACGGCGCGCGCACTTCCTTGCCGAATATGACTGGATCCGCACCGGGCTGATGTTCGAGCCGCGCGGCCATGACGTGATGTCGGGTTCGATCCTCTATCCGCCGACGCGCGACGATTGCGACATCGCCATCCTGTTCATCGAAACCTCGGGCTGCCTGCCGATGTGCGGCCACGGCACCATCGGCACGGTGACGATGGCGATCGAGCACGGGCTGATCAAACCGAAGACGCCGGGCGTGCTCAGGCTCGACACGCCGGCCGGCCTGGTCATCGCCGAGTACAAACAGGTCGGCGACTATGTCGAGGAGGTGCGCATCACCAATGTGCCGTCCTTCCTCCATGCCGAAGGGTTGACCGTCGAATGCCCGCAGCTCGGCGAGATCACCGTCGATGTCGCCTATGGCGGCAATTTCTACGCCATCGTCGAGCCACAGAAGAACTATCGCGACATGGCCGACTATTCCGCCGGCGACTTCATCGCCTGGAGCCCGGTGGTGCGGCAGCGGCTCAACGAAAAGTACTCCTTCGTGCATCCGGAGAACCCCGGCATCAACCGGTTGTCGCACATGCTGTGGACCGGCAAGCCGACAGTGGGGGGTGCGGACGCCCGCAATGCCGTCTTCTATGGCGACAAGGCGATCGACCGCTCACCGTGCGGCACTGGCACCTCGGCGCGCATGGCGCAGCTTCATGCCAAGGGCAAGCTCAAGGCTGGCGACAGCTTCGTCCATGAATCGATCATCGGTTCGCTGTTCAAGGGCAAGGTCGAAAAGGACGTCACCGTCGCCGGCAAGCCGGCGATCATTCCCTCGATCGGCGGCTGGGCGCGGATGACCGGATTGAACACCATCTTCATCGACGACCGCGATCCGTTCGCACATGGTTTTGTCGTCAAGTGATATCTACTGATCATCGGCCGCGGCATTGACCGAGACCTCCTGGCGAAACCAGTCGGCGAAGGTCATCGCGGCGGGCGAAGCATCGACCGACATCGTCAGGAAGTAGCCCTTGTCGCGATTGGTTGCGACCTGTGACAAGACAATCAGATCGCCCCGCTTCAGTTCGTCCCGAAAAACGTCGACTGGACAAAGCGCCACGCCGTGGCCGGCGATGACCGCCGTTGCAAGAATGTTGAAGTCGGCGAAGACGGGTCCGTTGCCGACGTCGAAATTGGGTAGTCCGGCCTCGGAGAACCACTCGCGCCAGCCCTGACGGTTCTCGTCATGCAAAAGGTCCGCGCCTGCGATTCCCGCGGGTGTTCGCAGATGGTCCTTACCGGCGAAGTAATAGGGGCTGCACACCGGCCGGTTCAGGCGTGAAAACAGCTTGAGACTGGTGACGCCGGGAGTCGGATCCGCCCCAAGTGTGATCAGCACATCGTTCTCACCATCGCCGAGCCTTTCCTCGGCCCGTGCATAAGCCACCCGCATGCCGATATCGGGATGGCTGGCGGTGAAGTCCGGCAGGCGGGGCACGAGCCAACGGCTGGCAATGGAAGGTATGCAACCCACGGATACGGTTGCCACAGCCGCATTGCGCCGAATGCGCCGGCATGTGGCGCCGAGTTCGCCAAGTGCCCCGCTCGCCGAGGCCTGGAGGATTACCCCTGCATCCGTCAGCCGTACCTTGCGCGTGTCCCGGTGGAAGAGCGGCACGCCCAACCACTCCTCCAGTCGCCTTATCTGGTGACTGATGGCCGGGTGGGTGACGTGCAGCTCCTCGCCGGCAGCGGAGAAACTGAGATGACGCGCAGCGGCCTCGAAAGCCCGGACCGCGTTCAGCGGGACATATTCCATATGTAAAATTTACTAACATATCAGGTGAGAAGCAATCATTTGAAGACGCGCATATCTTGCGGCATTTCTGCAGTCGGATTTCGGGCTTGTTCCCGATCCGCAACCGGAGACTCCGGGCTTTTGACGATACGCAGGGAAAACGACCATGTTCACCAGGCAATTGGCTGATGTAGAAAAATCTGACTTCTTCGTGGATCGGGGCAATGGCACCAGCCACCGCCTGCTGACACAAAAGGACGGCATGGGGTTCACCGTCTGCCATACCGTGGTGCGTGCAGGCAGCGAATCACGCCTCCACTACCGGCGGCATTTCGAGGCCTGCTACTGCATCGCCGGCGCTGGCGAGGTCGAAGACATGTCCGGGGAAGTGCATCGTATCGAGCCAGGCACGATCTATGTGCTCAATGAACATGACGATCACTATCTGCGTGCCGACGCTGCCAGCGACATGATCCTGGTCAGCGTCTTCAATCCTCCCCTTGATGGCACCGAGCGGCATGTCCTGAGCGGGAATGGCGGATCTGCCTACTGAGCCCGAGGAGCCATCGCTCCCTCGATCGGCGGCTGGGCGCGGGTGACCGGATTGAACACCATCTTTATCGACGACCGCGATCCGTTCGCCCACGGATCCTGACCTAGCGGAAAGGAACAGACGAAAAACGGACCCTGTCAGCAACGCAAGGATTCTTCTAATCACCTAATTTTGACGGTGATTTCTTCGAAACGGGGCGCATGATGCGGTCGAATCGTCAAAGACATTGCGTTATGCCAATGATAGGGTCCGCGATAGTCCAGGGGCCGGATGGGAGAAAACGGGCAATCGGACGGCGTGTCGGCAAAACACGCACGACGATTGAAAAATGACGTTGCAATCCGGGCTCGAAACTTTACGACTAGGGGAAATACGAAAAGGAATGCGTCTGCATGGGCGACATTCCAGGGGAGCCACGTACACATGCAGTACTTTGTCCAGCAGCTTATCAACGGGCTGACGCTGGGATCGATCTATGGGCTGATCGCGATCGGCTACACGATGGTCTACGGCATCATCGGCATGATCAACTTCGCCCATGGCGACATCTTCATGGTGGGTGCCTTCACGGCGCTGATCGTCTTCCTCGTCCTCGGCGCGCTATTCTATTCGGTGCCCGTGGTCATCGCGCTGCTGGTCATGATGATCGTGGCGATGCTGCTCACCAGCCTCTACAACTGGACGATCGAGAAGGTCGCCTACCGCCCCCTGCGCGGTTCGTTCCGGCTGGCGCCGCTGATCACCGCGATCGGCATGTCGATCGCGCTGTCGAACTTCGTCCAGGTGACACAGGGCCCGCGCAACAAGCCGATCCCGCCGATGGTGTCGAAGGTCTACGACATTGGCGGCATCAGCGTGTCGCTGAAGCAGATCATCATCGTCATCGTCACCGCGCTGCTCCTGGCTCTGTTCTGGTATCTGGTCAACAAGACGTCGCTCGGCCGTGCGCAAAGAGCATGCGAGCAGGACCGCAAGATGGCGGCGCTGCTCGGCATCGATGTCGACCGGACGATCTCGATCACCTTCATCATGGGCGCGGCCCTTGCAGCGGTCGCCGGCACGCTGTTCCTGATGTATTATGGCGTCATTGCCTTCTCGGACGGCTTCACGCCTGGTGTGAAGGCGTTCACGGCAGCGGTGCTGGGCGGCATCGGTTCGCTGCCGGGCGCGGTGCTCGGTGGGCTGATGATCGGCTTCATCGAGAGCATGTGGTCGGCCTATTTCTCGATCGACTACAAGGACGTCGCGGCGTTCTCGATCCTGGCGATCGTGCTGATCTTCCTGCCTTCCGGCATATTGGGCCGGCCAGAAGTCGAAAAGGTCTGAGATCATGGCCGTCACCGTATCTCCGGAGCGCGACAGCGTCGCCACCCCTATCCAACGCGCCCTCAAGGAAGCGTTCTATGCCGGCGCCATTGCGCTTGGCCTGTTCGTGCTGTTCATCGGGCTGAAGACCGGTCAGAACATTTCCAATGAACTGGTCCTGACTGAGCGCTGGGGCCTGCTCGCCGCCGTGGTGATCGCTACGGCCGTCGGACGCTTCCTCTATGTCGCCTATGGCCAGCCCTTCATGGCCAACCAGAAGATCACCGACGTCGCCACCGGCCTGTTGCCGGCCAGCGTGGGGTCACGTTTCTTCCAGTTGCCGGCGTTCATACTGGCTGTCGTCGCGGCGGTGCTGCTGTTCGTGTTGAGCAACTCTCTCGCCGGATGGGTGGGAGCAGAACCGGCCGGCTATCTGCAATTCCTGCGCGCCCTAGCGGTCATCTATGTGCTGGCTAGCGTGATCTACTACTTCCGCGCCTTCATCCATGCCAACTTCACAAAGCTCGGCGTTGCCGCGCTCGTGCTGTACCCGATCCTCGTGGTCGCGGTGCTGTCGCTGAACGCTTGGTCGATTGTCGGAGGGCTGCAGGGCTCGCTGAAATGGGTCGACAATTTCGGCATCCAGATCCTGATCTATGTGATGCTGGCCTGGGGCCTCAACATCGTTGTCGGCCTCGCCGGCCTGCTCGACCTTGGCTACGTCGCCTTTTATGCGATTGGCGCCTATTCGTATGCGCTTCTCGGCACGCATTTCGGCCTGTCGTTCTGGATCCTGCTGCCCGCCGCCGGCATGATGGCCGCGTTTTGGGGCGTGATGCTCGGCTTTCCGGTGCTGCGCCTGCGCGGCGACTATCTGGCGATCGTGACGCTGGCATTCGGCGAGATCATCCGCCTGGTGCTGATCAATTGGCGCGAGGTCACCAACGGTTCGTCCGGCATTTCCGGCATTCCCAAGGTCAGCTTCTTCGGCCTGATGTCGTTCAACGTGTCAGACCCGAACTACATCGCCAAGGTGCTGGGCATCGCCCAATCGGGCGCCTATTACAAGATTTTCCTCTACTATCTGATCCTGGGGCTCTGCCTGCTCACCGCCTTCGTCACCATCAGGCTGCGCCGTCTGCCGGTTGGCCGCGCATGGGAAGCGCTGCGCGAGGACGAGATCGCCTGCCGGTCTCTGGGTATCAACACCACCACCACCAAGCTGACCGCCTTTGCCACCGGTGCCATGTTCGGTGGCTTCGCCGGCTCGTTCTTCGCCGCACGGCAAGGCTTCGTCAGCCCGGAATCCTTCGTCTTCCTGGAATCGGCGATTATCCTGGCGATCGTCGTGCTCGGCGGCATGGGCTCGCTGGTCGGCATCGCCGTCGCCGCCATTGTGATGATCGGCGGCACCGAGGCGCTGCGCGAACTCGACTTCCTCAAGCAGATATTCGGGCCGGACTTCACGCCCGAACTCTACCGCATGCTGTTGTTTGGCATGGCCATGGTCATCGTCATGCTGTGGAAGCCGCGCGGCTTCGTCGGCAGCCGTGAACCGACGGCCTTCCTCAAGATACGCAGGGCCGTGTCAGGATCCTTCACCAAGGAGGGCCACGGCTGATGAACGCGGTCACACCCATGAACGACGCCATCCTGCAGGTCGAGCATCTGTCGATGAAGTTCGGCGGCCTGGTCGCCATCGGCGACCTGTCCTTCACCGCCAAGCGCGGCGAGATCACCGCGCTGATCGGCCCCAATGGTGCCGGCAAGACCACCGTGTTCAACTGCATCACCGGCTTCTACAAGCCGTCAGAAGGCATGATCACGCTCAACCGGAACGACGGCTCGAGCTATCTGCTCGAGCGGCTGCCCAATCATGAGATCCCGGCGCGTGCCAAGGTGGCGCGCACCTTCCAGAACATCCGCCTGTTCTCGGGCATGACGCTGCTGGAGAATCTTTTGGTTGCCCAGCACAACAAGCTGATGAAGGCATCGGGCTATACGGTGCTGGGCCTGTTCGGCTTCAGCGGCTACCGCAAGGCCTCGGCCGAATCGGTCGAGCTTGCCAGGCACTGGCTGGAGAAGGCCGATCTCGTCGACCGTGCCGACGATCCGGCCGGTGACCTGCCCTATGGCGCGCAGCGGCGCCTCGAGATCGCCCGCGCCATGTGCACGGGGCCGGAGCTTCTGTGCCTCGACGAGCCGGCGGCCGGTCTCAATCCAAAGGAATCGGCGGCGCTCAACGAACTGCTGATCGACATCAAGAACACCACGGGCACCTCGATCCTGTTGATCGAGCATGACATGTCGGTGGTCATGCAGATTTCAGACCATGTCGTGGTGCTGGAATATGGCCGCAAGATCTCCGACGGCAGTCCGCAATCGGTGCGTACCGATCCACGCGTCATCGCCGCCTATCTCGGCGTCGACGACGAGGAGGTTGAGGCGGTCCTTACCGAAGTCGGCGACGAAGACGTCATCGAACAGCTCGATACGGGGCCGGATGCCGCGCACGGCCCGGGAACGTCGTCTTCGTTTCTCGCCGGGCCGGTGACCGACACGGTCGGCCACAGCGAAGGCGAACGGGTCACGGTGGCGAAGGGCGCGTCAAAGGCCGGTCAGGTCGACGCAAGATCGCTCGCCGCGGCGAACAAGGCGGCCTCGCTGACGGCGGTACCGGCCGCGAAGCCCGCTCCAGCGGCGAAAGCAAAGCCTGCTCCGAAAGCGGCGTCAAAGGCGGCAACCGGAACGGCAGTGAAGTCGACCGCGGCGCCCGCACCTGCCAAACCGGCCGCCAAAGCTCCGGCAACCGCCAAGGCGCCAGCGACAAAGACTGCAACAACGAAGACTCCGACGGCGACGGCTGGGGGAATCTCCAACCGGCTTGCGGCGCCGCGCGGCGGCAAGGCCGACAATCTGACCCGCATCAAGGGCATCGGTACGGTGAACGAGAAGAAGCTCAACGATCACGGCATCTTCCACTTCGACCAGATCGGCGCCTGGAAAAAGGCCGACGTTGAGGCCGCCGAAGCCTATCTCGCCTTTGACGGGCGCATCGCGCGTGAGGAATGGGTCAAGCAGGCCAAGCTGCTTGGCCAGGGCAAGGACACGGAATTCTCGCGCCGCGTCGATGCGGGCAAGGTGGCGACCAGCCATGCTTCCGGAAAGACTGCAAATGCAGCTTCGGGGAAGACTGCAAATGCAGCTTCGGGGAAGACTGCAAATGCAGCTTCGGGGACGGCCGCAAGCGCGGCTTCCGGGAAGACCGCCAAGCCTGTGGCGGGCAAGCGTGGAGGGGGCAAGTGATGGCCGGGACAACACTGCTCGATATCAAGGGTGTGCAAACCTATTACGGCAACATCCGGGCGCTGAACGGCGTCGATGTCACCGTCAACCAGGGTGAGATCGTGGCGCTGATCGGCGCCAACGGCGCCGGCAAGTCGACGCTGATGATGACCATCTTCGGCGCGCCTCGCGCTCGATCCGGCACCATCACCTTTGCCGGCACCGACATCACCCAGATGCCGACGCACGAGATCGCGCGCATGCGCATTGCTCAGTCGCCGGAGGGCCGGCGCATCTTCCCGCGCATGACGGTGATGGAGAACCTGCAGATGGGCGCCAGCCTCGACAACCTCAAACACTATGACGAGGACGTCGAGAAGGTGTTCACGCTGTTCCCACGGCTGAAGGAGCGCATCGCCCAGCGCGGCGGCACGCTCTCGGGCGGCGAGCAGCAGATGCTGTCGATCGGACGCGCGCTGATGGCGCGGCCGAAGCTGCTTTTGCTCGACGAACCGTCGCTCGGCCTGGCGCCACTGATCGTCAAGCAGATCTTCGACGCCATCCGTGAGCTGAACCGCACGCAGGGGCTGACCGTGTTCCTGGTCGAGCAGAACGCCTTCGGCGCGCTCAAGCTCGCCACGCGCGGCTATGTCATGGTCAATGGCAATGTGACGATGAGCGGCACCGGCAAGGAACTGCTCGCCAATCCGGAAGTGCGCGCCGCCTATCTCGAAGGCGGACACCACTGAGCTCAGGAGACTTCACCATGCAGGGCATTCTCTACGAGGAGCCGTCGATCTGGCAATTCTTCTTCGTCACCTGTCTGCTCGGCGGCTGGGCTGCTTGGATGACAGGCAAGGCCAGCGCCCAGACATGGCGCAGCTTCATGCATCTGTTCGCCTATATGCTCGGCCTTGGCATCGGCATCCGCTTCATCCATCACGCGCTGTTCGGCGGCACGATGTTCTCGCTGCACTATTACATTGTCGACACCATCGTGCTGATGATCCTCGGCTTCGTCGGCTATCAATACACGCGCACCAACCAGATGGTGACGCAGTATAATTGGCTCTATGAAAGAGCTTCAATCTTGAGCTGGAAACCGAAAGGTTGACGTTCATCATTAACGCCGCTTCGGGGATGAATCGGCGTGACAAGGGCCTGAAAATCGGCAAACTATGCTTTCTGCGATAAGGGTGGGCATCGCATGAAAGCTTCATCCACGCCCACTCCGTAAATGGGAGCGTTTAAATGAAAAAGTCACTTTTGTCCGCCGTCGCCCTGACCGCGCTGGTCGCGTTCGGCGGCAACGCGTGGGCTGATGTACTGATCGGCGTTGCCGGTCCGATCACCGGTCCGAACGCAGCCTTTGGCGCGCAGCTTCAGAAGGGTGCGGAAGCGGCTGTCGCCGACATCAATGCCAAGGGCGGCATCAACGGCGAGCAGATCAAGCTCGAGGTTGGTGACGACGTCTCTGATCCGAAGCAGGGCATCTCGGTCGCCAACAAGTTCGTCGGCGACGGCGTCAAGTTCGTGGTCGGCCACTTCAACTCGGGCGTCTCGATCCCGGCATCGGAAGTCTATGCGGAAAACAACATGATCGAGATCACGCCGGCCGCGACCAACCCGCAGTTCACCGAGCGTGGCCTGTGGAACGTGTTCCGCACCTGCGGACGCGATGACCAGCAGGGTAGCATTGCCGGCGCCTATCTCGCCGCGAACTTCAAGGACGCCAAGATCGCCGTCGTTCACGACAAGACCACCTACGGCCAGGGCCTTGCCGACGAAACCAAGAAGGCGATGAACGCCAAGGGCGTGACGGAAGTCATGTATGAAGGCATCAATGTCGGCGACAAGGACTTCTCGGCGCTGATCGCCAAGATGAAGGAAGCCGGCGTCTCCATTATCTATTGGGGCGGCCTCCACACCGAAGCCGGCCTGATCATCCGCCAGGCGGCTGACCAGGGCCTCAAGGCGACGCTGATCTCCGGTGACGGCATCGTGTCGAACGAGCTGGCTTCGATCGCGGGCGACGCGGTTGCGGGCACGCTCAACACGTTCGGCCCGGATCCGCGCCTGATTCCCGCCAACAAGGAACTCGTCGAGAAGTTCCGCGCGCAGGGTTTCGAGCCGGAAGCCTACACGCTCTACGCTTACGCTGCCGTGCAGGCGCTTTCGGAAGCAGCGACGGCCGCCAAGTCGAACGACCCGCAGGAAGTTGCCAAGGCGCTGCATGCGAATGGCCCGTTCAAGACCGTGCTCGGCGACCTGTCCTATGACGCCAAGGGCGATCCGACGCTGCCCGGCTACGTCATGTACGAATGGAAGAAGGGCGACGACGGCAAGTACACTTACATCCAGAAGATGTAAGCCTGTCGGCCTCGATTTTTATGGAATGCCCGGCGCTCCGCGCCGGGCATTTTTCTTTTGAGCCCCGCTCCGTTTCAGATGAGTCCGGCAAGCCGATACAGCCGGCCTTTAGCCGGAAAAGGATCATGCCTTGAACGGCAGCGCCGGCGCTTTCTTGCGCGTTCGACCGAATGCGACCAGCTTTGGCGCAAAGATTCCGTTTAAATCGATTTAATTCAGCGTCAATTTTGTTTGCACTGCAGCATTTTCGCGCTAATCATGACGCCCAGTTTCCTCCCCGACACTGTCCGGAGTTCGTCCTTGGCCATTACGAAGATCCTCGTCGCCAACCGATCCGAAATCGCCATTCGCGTCTTTCGCGCCGCCAACGAACTTGGCCTCAAAACCGTGGCGATCTGGGCCGAGGAGGACAAGTATTCGCTGCATCGCTTCAAGGCCGACGAGAGCTACCAGGTCGGGCGCGGACCGCACCTGACCCGGGATATGGGACCGATCGAAAGCTACCTGTCGATCGAGGAGGTGATCCGCGTCGCCAAGCTTTCGGGCGCCGATGCCATCCATCCCGGCTACGGGCTTTTGTCGGAAAGCCCCGAATTCGCCGAAGCCTGCGCGGTCGCCGGCATCACCTTCATCGGGCCGAAGCCGGACACGATGCGCCGGCTCGGCAACAAGGTTGCCGCGCGCAATCTGGCGATCGAGGTCGGCGTGCCGGTGATCCCCGCCACCGATCCGCTGCCGGATGACATGGACGCGGTCAAAAAACTGGCCAAGGGGATCGGCTATCCGGTGATGCTGAAGGCATCGTGGGGTGGCGGCGGGCGCGGCATGCGCGCCATCCGCTCCGAGGCCGATCTTGCCCGCGAGGTCATGGAAGGCAAGCGCGAGGCGAAAGCGGCCTTCGGCAAGGACGAGGTCTATCTCGAAAAGCTGATCGAGCGCGCCCGCCATGTCGAGGTGCAGGTGCTTGGCGACACGCATGGCAATGCGGTGCACCTGTTCGAGCGCGACTGCTCGATCCAGCGCCGCAACCAGAAGGTCGTCGAGCGGGCGCCCGCGCCCTATCTCGAAATGTCGCAGCGCGAGGAGCTTTGCGGCTACGCGCTGAAGATCGCGCGCGAGACCAGCTATATCGGTGCCGGCACGGTCGAGTTCCTGCAGGATGCCGATACCGCCAAGTTCTATTTCATCGAGGTCAATCCGCGCATCCAGGTCGAGCACACCGTCACCGAGCAGGTGACCGGCATCGACATCGTCAAGGCGCAGATCCACATCCTCGATGGCTTCGCCATCGGCACGCCGGAATCGGGCGTGCCGGCGCAGGAGGACATCCGGCTGAACGGCCATGCGCTGCAGTGCCGCATCACCACCGAAGACCCCGAGCACAATTTTATTCCCGACTACGGCCGCATTACCGCCTATCGTGGAGCCACCGGCTTCGGCATTCGCCTCGATGGCGGCACCGCCTATTCCGGCGCGGTCATCACCCGCTTCTACGATCCGCTGCTGGAGAAGGTGACGGCCTGGGCGCCGACGCCGGCCGAGACCATTGCCCGCATGAATCGGGCGCTGCGCGAGTTCCGCATCCGCGGCGTCGCCACCAACCTGACCTTCCTCGAAGCGATCATCAACCACCCGAGCTTCGCCGACAATTCCTACACGACCAAATTCATCGACACGACGCCGGAGCTGTTCCAGCAGGTCAAGCGCCAGGATCGCGCCACCAAGCTCATCAATTATCTTGCCGACGTGTCGGTCAACGGCCATCCCGAGACGCGCGGCCGGCCGCAGCCGAAGGCCGACTCGGCCGCTCCCGTGGTGCCTTACCTCAACGGCAACGTACCGGGCGGCAGCAAGCAGAAGCTGGACGTGCTCGGACCGGAGAAATTCGCCGCCTGGATGCGCGAGCGCAAGGAGGTGCTGGTCACCGACACGACGATGCGCGACGGCCATCAGTCGCTGCTGGCGACGCGTGTGCGCACGCATGACATCGCCGGCATCGCCGGCACCTATGCGCGCGCCCTGCCGCAGCTTCTGTCGCTCGAATGCTGGGGTGGCGCCACCTTCGACGTTGCCATGCGCTTCCTTACCGAGGATCCATGGGAGCGGCTGTCGCTGGTGCGCGAGGCGGCGCCCAATCTGTTGCTGCAGATGCTGCTGCGCGGTGCCAATGGCGTCGGCTACACCAATTATCCCGACAATGTCGTGCAGCATTTCGTCAAGCAGGCAGCAAGCGGCGGCATCGACCTGTTCCGCGTGTTCGACTGCCTGAACTGGGTTGAGAACATGCGCGTCGCCATGGACGCGGTCGGCGCTGAGGGCAAGCTGATCGAAGCGGCGATGTGCTACACCGGCGACATACTCGACCCGGCGCGAGCCAAATACGATCTCAAATACTATGTCGGCCTGGCCGGCGAATTGCAGGCGGCCGGCGCCCACATCATCGCCGTCAAGGACATGGCTGGTTTGCTCAAGCCGAGTGCTGCCCGCGCGCTGTTCAAGGCGCTGCGCGAGGCGACCGACCTGCCGATCCATTTCCACACCCACGACACGTCGGGCCTGTCGGCGGCGACGGTGCTGGCGGCGGTGGAGAGCGGCGTCGACGCCATCGACGCGGCGATGGATGCCTTCTCAGGCAACACCTCGCAGCCTTGCCTTGGCTCGATCGTCGAGGCGCTGAAGGGCACCGAGCGCGACCCGGGCCTCGATCCGCAATGGATACGCAAGATCTCCTTCTACTGGGAAGCGGTGCGCAACCAGTACGCCGCCTTCGAAAGCGACCTCAAGGGACCGGCCTCGGAAGTCTACCTGCATGAAATGCCGGGCGGACAGTTCACCAACCTCAAGGAACAGGCGCGCTCGCTCGGGCTCGAGACACGCTGGCACGAGGTGGCGCAGACCTATCATGACGTCAACCTGATGTTCGGCGACATCGTCAAGGTGACGCCGTCGTCCAAGGTCGTCGGCGACATGGCATTGATGATGGTCAGCCAGGATCTGACGGTTGCCGATGTCGAAAATCCGGCCAGGGACATCGCCTTTCCGGATTCGGTCGTCTCGATGCTGCGCGGCGATCTCGGCCAGTCGCCCGGTGGTTGGCCGGCAGCGCTGCAGAAGAAGGCGCTGAAGGGCGACAGGCCGATCACGGTGCGGCCTGGCTCGCTGCTCAAGCCGGCCGATCTCAAGGCCAGCCGCAAGGAGATCGAGGAGAAGCTCGAGCGCAAGCTCTCGGAGTTCGAATTCGCCTCGTGGCTGATGTATCCGAAGGTGTTTTGCGACTTTGCCGGCGCGCAGGAGACCTACGGCCCGGTCAGCGTCCTGCCGACGCCGACCTATTTCTACGGCATGAAACCGGAAGACGAGATCTTCGTCGACATCGAGAAGGGCAAGACGCTGGTGGTGCGCTGCCTGGCCATCGGCGATGTCGACGACAAGGGCATGGTCACAGTGTTTTTCGAGCTCAACGGCCAGCCGCGCCGCGTCAAGGTGCCCGACAGGGCGCATGGCGCGTCCGCCGCCAAGGCTCGCCGCAAGGCCGAGCCGGGCAACGAGGCGCATGTCGGCGCGCCGATGCCGGGCGTCGTTTCGGCGCTTTCGGTTGCCGCCGGCCAGGCCGTGAAGGCCGGTGACGTGCTGCTTTCCATCGAAGCGATGAAGATGGAGACGGCGCTGCATGCCGAGCGCGACGGCACGGTCGCCGAGGTGCTGGTCAAGGCCGGCGATCAGATCGATGCGAAGGACTTGCTGATCGCCTTCAACTGAGACCTTTTGAGAATTCTACTCCGGCGGTCACCTGACGCGGTTTTCTGCGCTTCCGGTGCTCACGGACCTGAATGTCCGCTGCGCGCCGGTTCTCGAAAACCACGCCATCTGACTCACCGGAGCGAATTCTGAAAAGGTCTCAGATCCGGATTAAGGCCGGATTGTCACGCCCTATCGAACGTCATGACAAACCGCATCGATAACAGCTTGACCCGCCGCCGCCGGTCGGGCATCGAACCGGCTCAAATTTGCCGCCGTAGTCCCCCGAGTCGCGGCGCAGAAACGATGTGGAGAAAAACATGGCCGACGATATCACCGAGACCAGCCAGACTGTTGCCGCCGGCCAGTTGCGTGCCTTCATCGAGCGCATCGAGCGGCTCGAGGAAGAGAAGAAGACCATTTCCGACGACATCAAGGAAGTGTTCGCCGAAGCCAAGGGCACCGGCTTCGACACCAAGGCGATGCGCACCATCATCCGGCTGCGCAAGAAGGATCAGGCCGAGCGGCAGGAGGAGGAAACCATCCTCGACCTGTACAAGGCCGCGCTCGGCATGGTGTAAGAGTCTGTTTGGAAATTCTACTCCGGCGGCCATCTGATGGCGTTTTCTGCGCTTCCGTTGCTCACGGACCAAAGTCCGCTGCGCTACGGTTCTCGAAACCACCATCATATCACTCGCCGGAGCGAATTTCGAAACAGTCTCTAGAGGCTGGCAACAGTCTCAGCCTGGGCATGATGCTGGAGCGGCATCGAACCATGAGCGAATTCGACTTCGGCGCCCGCCGCGCCTCTGAATTCCGCCAGCGCGGCTTCTGGACGCTGTTCGACGAACGGCATCCGGAGGAAAAGGCTCTGCTGGCGAGGCGCGGACCCTGGTTCTGGCAGCGCGGGCTGCCCGACTTCGCATTGGTCCTTTCCATGTATGTCGCGCCGGCGCAGAACCATGTCGGCGTCTTCTTTGGGCGCAACGAGAAGTTCGGCGCCACGGGAGCGTGGTCGCGGTTGAAGCCGTTCCAGCCGGCGATCGAAGGCAAGCTGAAGCTCAGGCCGGAACAGAGCTGCGAGGGCCTTGGCATCAATTCGATGTGGCGGGTGAATTGCTTTGCCGAAGACAACTGGCCGGCGATGACCGACTGGCTGGTGACGGAGGCCTCGCGCATCGAGCGCGCGGTCACTGAGGTTCTGGCGGACGGAGACCAGGCCTGAGCGTGAAATTCGCGCCTGCCGGACGCCGACACGGCGAGCGTTTTGCGATCAATTCGACTTCGCCGTATCGCGGCCGATCTCGTCCAGATGGTGCTGCAGCGTCATATGGTCGAGCGTGCCCATCGGCAGATTGACGAACAGCGAGATGCGATTGCTGAGCATGCGAAAGGCATCGGCGAAGGCGAGGTGCACCTCGGCATCGGTGCCGACGGCCTTGGCCGGGTCCGGTATCGCCCAGAGTGCCGTCATCGGATGGCCGGGCCATATAGGACAGGCTTCGTTCGCGGTGTTGTCGCAGACGGTGAAGACGAAATGCATTTCCGGTGCGTCGGGCGCGGCGAATTCGTCCCAGCTTTTCGAGCGGGCGAAGCCGGTGTCGAAGCTGAGGGTTTCGAGCAGTTGAAGTGCGTAGGGATTGACCGTGCCCTTCGGCTGTGAGCCGGCGGAAAAGGCCCTGAACTTACCGGCGCCGATCCGGTTGAGGATGGCTTCCCCCATGATGGATCGCGCCGAATTGGCGTTGCACAGAAACAGCACATTGTAGAAATTGTCGCTCATCTCAAGACCTCCCCGGCAGGCGACTGGATGATTGGGCGGCAAATTCCGTCGGGACGTCGCCGCTTGGCAAAGTATATCGAAAAGAAGCGGCGTAGAAAGGTTTCGCGACCGTGTGATGACATCTGGTCAGGTCACAGGTCCATCGTCGCCTGGTGTTGACAGTTTTTTGCGTTTGACGTCCCTGCCGAAGCCGAACAGAGGGTTGCGCCTGATGAACGTTTCAAAGCTTCCCGAAGACGAGAACGACACGGCAAGCGGGGGCTTCTTCCGCGCACGCTGGCAAGGCCTGGTGCCGCTCGATCGACTGTTCTGGCGCGACCTCGTCCTTGTCGGCACCGCGATCAACGTCGCATCGTCGGTGGCCGCGATCATCCTGCTCACACTGAAGCTGCCGCTCGCACTGGCTCTGGCGGTGCATTTCGCGCCTGTGCCCTACAGCATCTTTCTGACCTTTGCCGTATGGCGGACCACGGAAAAGGTTAGAGGTGCCAAGGCCTCATTGATGACGCTTGGCGCCACATTGTGGCTGATCCTGGTGGTTGTGGTCTGACAGCGCGGACATGGCGCCTGGCGCGTTCGCCGGGCTTCCTGCCGCGCAACCAAAAAGGGCAGCCGCAGCCGCCCTTCCCATCCATCCAGCGATCGTGTTGGGCTTAAGCCGCCGGCTCGAATTTCAGCGCCACGCCATTGATGCAGTAGCGCAGGCCGGTCGGCGGCGGGCCGTCCTCGAAGACATGGCCGAGATGGCTGCCGCAGCGGGCGCAATGGCATTCGGTGCGGACCATGCCATAGCTGCGGTCGACGGTGTTCTCGACCGAGCCCGGCACCGGGTCGTTGAAGCTTGGCCAGCCGGTGCCGCTCTCGAACTTCAGCTTGGATTCGAACAGCGGCTGGTCGCAGCCGACGCAGGAAAACGTGCCGGCGCGCTTCTCGTAGAGCAAAGCACAGCTTCCCGGCCGCTCGGTGCCGTGGCCGCGCATGACGGCGTATTGCTCCGGCGTCAGCCGGGCGCGCCATTCGGCGTCGGTGCGGGTGACGGGGTAGGTGTGGGTGTCCATTTGATCTCCTCAGCCTTGCCGGCTCGTTGTTGATTGCAAGCTCATATTCGCACCAAGATAGGCATTTGTTACCGGGTTTGCCCGCATTTTCGATCGCGCTTTCATGCGATGGCTGCAAGATAGCGTGCGACCGATGTATCGAATGCCGCTTTTGCATCCCCAATGACATTCTGGTTCCACCATGCGCCGTAGATATCGTCGAATGCGAACGAGTCCAACGCCACCGCGATGCGGCGCACGGCCGCTGCGTTGAGCGGAATGTAATTGGGATAGCTGTACATGAAGCTGACATGGCGGCGCGTCGGCGTCACCTGCACCGTATCGCCGGTCAGGATGGCGTTGCCGCCATCGCGCTTCCAGTGCAGCACCTGGCTTCCGGCAAGATGACCACCGCAGCGGATGAGTGTCAGCGATGGGTTTATCGCGCGCGTCTCGCCCTCCCAACTGACGATCGCCTTGTGCGGCCGTAGGATCCATTGGCGGTCGTCTGCATGGAGATAGATCGGCACGCCGCCAAACGCCTCGCTCCATTCGATCATCGCCGAGTAGAAGTGGCAGTGCGAGATGGCGATCGCTGCCAGGCCGCCGCGGCGGTTGATCTCGGCCACCGCCTCGTCGCTGACCATCGAGATGCAGTCCCACAGCACGTTGCCGTGCGGCGTCTGCGCCAGCAACGCGCGCTGGCCGATGGCGAAGCGCGGCTCAATGCCGAAGGCAAGAACGCCGGCGTCGTCCCTGACCATAACCCGGTGACCGGCAGCGAGCTCTTGCGGTGTGATCCACGCCTGGCCTTCCCAGCGCACATATTGCCGCTCGTCCTCGCAGATCGGGCAGCGGTTCGGCGGTGCCTCTGTTGCCGCGAACTGGACGCCGCATTGCAGGCAGAGAAAGCAGGTCATCGTTTTTCCTGTCAGTAGCTATTTAATGCTTCCTTGAAAGCTGCTTCGTTGCGCCTTCCAGCCCGGCCAGCGTCAGCGGGAACATGCGGCCGCCAAAGATGTCGCGGATCATGGCAATCGAATGGGTAAAGCCCCAGTTCTTCTGGCTCTCGGGGTTCAGCCATACCGCGTTGGGCCATTGCTGCAGCAGGCGGCCGAGCCAGACGCTGCCTGCTTCAGGATTCCAGTGTTCGACGGAGCCGCCGGGGTGCGCAATCTCGTAAGGGCTCATCGAGGCGTCGCCGACCACGATCACCTTGTAGTCCGGCCCATATTTGTGAAGCAGGTCGAAGGTCGGGATCGTCTCGGCATGCCGGCGGCGATTGTCCTTCCACACGCCCTCATAGAGGCAGTTGTGGAAATAAAAATATTCGAGCTGGCGGAATTCGGCGCGGGCGGCCGAAAACAGCTCCTCGACACTCTTGATGTGGTCGTCCATCGAGCCGCCGACGTCGAAGAACATCAGAAGCTTCACGGCGTTGCGTCGTTCCGGCCGCGTTCGCACGTCGAGATAGCCATGCTCGGCGGTGGCGTGGATGGTGCCGGGCAGGTCGAACTCCTCCTCGGCGCCCTCGCGCACCCAGCGGCGCAGCCGCTTCAGCGCGATCTTGATGTTGCGGGTGCCGAGTTCGACGGCATCGTCGAAATTCCTGAACTCGCGCCTGTCCCAGACTTTTACGGCGCGGCGGTTGCGGCTTTCGTGCTGGCCGATGCGCACGCCTTCGGGATTGTAGCCATAGGCGCCAAAGGGCGAGGTGCCGCCGGTGCCGATCCATTTCGAGCCGCCCTGGTGGCGGCCTTTTTGCTCCTCCAGCCGCTGTTTCAAGGTCTCCATCAGCTTTTCGAAACCGCCGAGTGCCTCGACCAGCTTTTTCTCCTCGTCGGTCAGGTGCTTCTCGGCGAGGCGGCGCAGCCATTCTTCCGGGAGATTCGCGACGTCCACGGCATCCGGTTCGCCGAGCGCTTCGACACCCTTGAAGACATGGGCAAACACTTGGTCGAAGCGGTCGATATGGCGTTCGTCCTTCACCAGTGCGGTGCGGGCGAGATAGTAGAAACCCTCGACGTCATAGTCGACCAGCCCGGCTTCCAGCCCCTCCAGCAGCGACAGATATTCCCGCAGCGAAACGGGAACGCGCGCTGCCTTCAGTTCGAGGAAGAAGGGGATGAACATGGTCTATCTACAGCAAATCATACTCGATGAAGCCGGTCCGGCGCGCCACATGGTCGTAGAGCTTGCGTGCCGTGGCATTGGTCTCGTGCGTCATCCAGTAGACATTCTTGACGCCGATCCCGGCTGCTTCCTGCTTCACCGCCTCGATCAGCGCCGCACCGATGCCCTTGCCACGCACGTCCGGGTCGGCGAACAGGTCCTGCAGATAGCAGTTGTTCTGCTCCGCCCAGCAGGAGCGGTGATAGAGATAATGGGTCAGGCCGACGGCCTTGCTGTCAAGCGTGGCGATAAAACCCTTCGGCTCGAACTCACCCGCCGTGAACAGCCGCTTCCAGGTGACGACGTAGGCTTCCTCCGGCAGCTTGGTTTCGTAGAAGGTCAGGTAGTCGGTCCACAGACGCCGCCAGTCGGTGTGGTCGGACTGAGCAAGCGGGCGGACAGTGATCTCGGTCATTTCGATCCCTCTCTGAAGTCTGGACCCGATCCATACCAACAGAACCGGGATCAGGAACACCCTTGCCTACCCCGCCGGCAAATTATACTCGCGAAAAGCGGTCGCGAGCATATGCAACGCCTCTCGTAGCCGCTCGACACCTGCGCGGACCGCCTAGCCCTGCCGCCTCGCCATGAAGGCCAGCCGCTCGAACAGATGCACGTCCTGTTCGTTCTTCAGCAATGCGCCATGCAGCTTGGGCAGGGCGTTCTTGGGGTCGGCGCGCAGGTCTTCCGGCGCGATATCGTCGGCGACCAGAAGCCTTATCCAGTCGAGCGCTTCCGAGGTCGACGGCTTCTTCTTCAGGCCCGGGACCTCGCGGATCTCATAGAACTGGGTCAGCGCCGCCCGCACCAGATTCTGCTTGATGCCGGGATAATGCACGTCGACGATTTTGTGCAGCGTCTCGACGTCCGGGAAGCGGATATAGTGGAAGAAGCAGCGGCGCAGGAAGGCGTCCGGCAGCTCCTTCTCGTTGTTGGAGGTGATGATGACGATCGGCCTGACCGCGGCGCGGATCATCTCGCCGGTCTCGTAGACGAAGAACTCCATCCGATCGAGCTCCTGCAGCAGATCGTTGGGGAACTCGATATCGGCCTTGTCGATCTCGTCGATCAGAAGCACGACCTTCTTGCCGGCCGCGAAAGCCTCCCAAAGCTTGCCGCGCTTGATGTAGTTCCTGATGTCGTTAAAGCGGTCGTCGCCAAGCTGGCTGTCGCGCAGCCGCGAGACGGCGTCGTACTCGTAGAGGCCCTGCTGCGCCCTTGTGGTTGACTTGACGTGCCATTCGATGAGGTCGAGGCCGAGTGCCGCCGCAACTTGGCGCGCGAGTTCCGTCTTGCCGGTGCCGGGCTCGCCCTTGACCAGCAAGGGCCGTTCCAGCGCGATCGCCGCGTTGACCGCCACCATCAGATCCTTGTCGGCGACATAGGCCGCCGTGCCTTCAAAACGCATTTTTGCTCCCTGGTCGGTCATGACGACCGTACGGACGCGGCTCTGCCTGTGCAAGGGTGGGTTGTTGCTGGCGGCGAGCGGCCTGAACCCAACATGGGAAAGAATGTCATCTCTCTGGCGCTTGGCTGACCAGCAGCCTATATTGGGTGGGACGGTCTGTGCTTCCCGGCAGGAGAACATTTTCCCCGGGGCCTTAACGATCCTTAGGGAGCTGTCCCTGGGAAGACCCGTGGGTTTTCTCACACGGCGCCCACCTACTTTGTAGGTTCCCGGGATCGCTCTCTCCACCGGTTGTGTGGATCGTCACTCATCGAAAAGGCCGTATTTGGCGGATTTTGTCGTCGCGCCGCTTTGTGCGGTGAACGAAAAGTTCGCTCCGCGGATCTCGTTTCGCATGATCTTTTTCACCGAACCGCTGACACGTCGGTGGATCATGCGGTAGAAAACGTCGCTCCTAAGACTCCATCCAAATCTGACCTTTTCTATCGTCTGCGCATGACATCCTCAAAAGACCTGAAAAAGCGGCTTCGCCTCGAGGCACTCGGGCGCCGCGACGCGCTCGATGAATTCTGGCGGGTGGAGATCGCTCTCGAAATGGCGGAGACGGCGCGCGATCACCTCGCTGTCGAGCCTGGTCAGATCGTCTCCGGCTTCTGGCCGATGCGTTCGGAAGTCGACGTCCGGCCGCTGATGTTTGCCTTGCGCGAGCAAGGGGCAAGGCTTTGCCTGCCGGCGATCCTCGACAAGACCACCATCGTCTTTCGCGAATTGGTGCGCGGCGCGCCGATGGTCGAGATGGGTTTCGGCACGGTCGGCCCGCATGAGGAGGCCGAGGTGCTCGACCCCACAGTGATGCTGGTGCCGCTCGCCGCCTTCGACGCGCGCGGCCATCGCATCGGCTACGGTGCCGGCTACTACGACCGTGCCATCGCCAAGCTGATCGACAAGGGGCAGGCGCCCCGATTGATCGGCATCGCCTTCGACTGCCAGGAGGTGGCGCTGGTGCCGGATGAGGACCACGATGTCGTCATCGCGGAAATACTCACCGAGAGCGGGTTGCGCCGCTTCGCGCCAAAATTGTAGATAAGCATAATGGACGCATGATCTTTTCACAGACGTCATGCAGCTTTTGCTTCGCTGACCTTCGGTGCGGGATCATATGAGACTTCTCTTCCTCGGTGACATGGTGGGAAAAACGGGACGCACGGCAGTGTGGGAACAACTGCCGGGACTGATCTCCGATTTCAAACTCGATTTCGTCATCGTCAATGGCGAGAATGCCGCCGGCGGCTTCGGCATCACCGAAGAGATCTTTCGCGAAACGATCGCGGCCGGCGCTGATGTCGTCACCACCGGCAACCATGTCTGGGATCAGCGCGACGCGCTGGCCTTCGCGCCGCGCGAAGAACGCTTTCTGCGCCCCTCCAATTTCCCCAAGGGCACGCCCGGGCGCGGCTCCGGCGTCTACATCGCCAGGAGCGGGGCGCGCGTGCTGGTCGCCAACATCATGGGCCGGGTGTTCATGCATCCCGAACTTGACGATCCGTTCCAGGCCGGTGAACGCGAACTGGCCGCCTGTCCGCTCGGCGAGCAGGCGGATGCCGTGATCATCGACTTCCACGCCGAGGCAACCTCGGAAAAAATGTGCTTCGCCCATTTCGTCGATGGCCGCGCCAGTCTCGTCGTCGGCACCCACACGCACCAGCCGACCGGCGATCACCAGATACTCAATGGCGGCACCGGTTACATCTCCGATGCCGGCATGTGCGGCGACTATGATTCCTCGCTCGGCATGGACAAGGAGGAACCGCTCAACCGGTTCCTGTCGAAAGTGCCGAAAGGGCGCTTCGAGGCAGCGACCGGACCGGCGACATTGTGCGGCGTCGGCGTCGACATTTCCGACCGCACCGGATTGACCGAGAGGATCGCGCCGTTTCGTCGCGGGCCGCGGCTGGAGGAAACCGCACCGTCCTTCTGGTCGTGACATTGATATAGACGCAAGCAGTACCTAATTGCCGGCAACATCTGCTTCAGATCGTTACAAGAGGGGACGACCTCCATGCAGCTCATCGAATTCCTGGCGCCGCATTTTCACTTCGTGTCCGATCCGACGGCCTGGGTCGCGTTGCTGACGCTGGTGGTGCTGGAGATCGTGCTCGGCATCGACAATCTGATCTTCATCTCGATCCTGACCAACAAGCTGCCGGAAGCGCAAAGGGCCCGCGCCCGCCGCCTTGGCATCTCGGCGGCGCTGATCATGCGGCTGGTGCTGCTGGCCACCATTTCGATCATCGTCCAGCTGACGACGCCGGTGTTCACCGCCTTCGATCACGGTTTTTCCTGGCGCGACCTGATCCTGATTGCCGGCGGCCTGTTCCTGGTGTGGAAGGCGACCAAGGAGATCCATCACACGGTCGATCTCGACGATCACCAGGACACGATGCTGGGTGAGACCCTGCAGATCAGCCTCGCCGGCGCGATCTTCCAGATCCTGCTGCTCGACCTCGTCTTCTCGATCGATTCGATCATCACCGCCGTCGGCATGACCGACGAGATCGCCATCATGTACATCGCCGTGATCGTCGCGGTGAGCGTGATGATGCTGGCGGCTGGACCGCTGGCGGACTTCATCGCCAAGAACCCGACCATCGTCATGCTGGCGCTGGGCTTCCTGCTGATGATCGGCATGACGCTGATCGCCGACGGCATGGGTTATCATGTGCCCAAGGGCTACATCTACGCGGCGATGGGTTTTTCGGCCCTGGTCGAAGGGCTCAACATGCTGGCGCGGCGGCGCAGAAAGGCGAAGTCCGGCGGCGGGCATTGAGCTATGACCAGCAATGACCTTAGCCAGGATCAGCGCGATCAGTTGGCCAAGCTGGCTGATTTGCCTGACAGCGAGATGATACATCGGACATTCCGGAAGCACAGGCCGAGAACTGGCTTCATGCTCGCCGTGGGCAGAAAAGCCTGATCCTAAGCGCTGATCTCCCCTTGCTCTAGTTGGCCAGCACACCCTTCGGAACACACTGCGGATCAAGCAGATCCACGATCGCTGATCAGCCAGTACGCAGGCCATGCGATCAGCATCATCGACCGGCTGAAGTCCGACCTGGAGGCGTAAGCGATTGCAACTGCCTCGCGGCTGGACGAATTGAGCCGATTTATCTATAAGCCGGCCATTCCGACAGAGAACGCCGTGCTTCCACGAGTTGCACCTGGGACGCTCTGAAATTTTGAATTCGAGCTTTGCAGAAGACGAGGTGAGATCACCTCGCTTCGGGATGCTCTAGCCGAGAAGACGACAGGGGTGCCATGGCTGGCCATTCACAGTTCAAGAACATCATGCACCGCAAGGGTCGCCAGGATGCGGTGCGGTCGAAAATGTTTTCCAAGCTGGCGCGCGAAATCACCGTTGCCGCCAAGAGCGGGACGCCCGATCCATCGATGAACCCGCGCCTGCGTCTTGCCGTGCAGAACGCCAAGGCGGTGTCGATGCCGAAGGACAACATCCAGCGCGCTATCAACAAGGCGTCGATGGGCGATGCCGAAAACTACGAAGCCGTGCGCTATGAGGGCTATGGGCCCGGCGGCGTCGCCGTCATCGTCGAAGCGCTGACCGACAACCGCAACCGTTCGGCCTCGAACGTGCGCGCCGCCTTCACCAAGGCCGGCGGGGCGATGGGCGAAACCGGCTCGGTGTCGTTCATGTGGGATCGTGCCGGCGAGATCTATTATCCGGCATCGGTAGGCAGCGCCGACAAGGTGATGGATGCGGCGATCGAAGCCGGCGCCGATGACGTGGAATCCGATGAGGAAGGCCACACGATCTACTGCGCTTTCGAGAATCTCGGCGAAGTGTCGAAGGCGCTGGAAGCCTCGCTCGGTGAAGCTGAATCGGTGAAGCCGATCTGGAAACCGCAGAACAGTGTTCCGGTCGACGAGGATCGGGCACAGTCGCTGATGAAGCTGGTCGCCACGCTCGAGGATGACGATGACGTTCAAAGCGTCTACGCCAACTTCGAAGTCGACGACGAGACCATGGCCAAGCTCAGCGCGGCATGAGCCAAGCCCAGCCAGACATGAGCGAGCCTCAGCTGCCCACCATCCGCATCACCTATTGTACGCAGTGCCAGTGGCTGCTGCGTGCCGGCTGGATGGCGCAGGAATTGCTGTCTACCTTCGGCACTGACCTCGGCGAAGTCACGCTGGTGCCCGGCACCGGCGGCATCTTCACCATCAGCTGCAATGACACGCTGGTCTGGGACCGCAAGCGTGACGGTGGCTTTCCGGACGCGGCCAAACTGAAGCAGCTGGTCCGCGATGTCATCGATCCGGATCGCGATCTCGGTCATTCCGACCGCAAGAGCCATACGCAAAAAGACCCCGCCTGAGCGGGGTCTTTTGCTTTTTGCAGAACGCTTCTCTCTTTGTCTTGACGCAAATCCGGACGGCTACACACTCTTCCTGGAGTTGCTTAGAGCAATGAGAGAATGAAGCAGGCCATCGCCACGATGGCAGTGATGGTGCGGACGTGGTTCCACATCACCCATTGGCTCAGATGGTTCGCCCACACGGCAGCACCGTTGCTGCTGGCCGGGTCGACGGCGGCGAGCGCATCGTTGAGCGGCACGTTGAAGACCATGGTCACGATCGGGCTGCCGATCAGGTAGATCACCGCGCCGGCAAGCAACCAGTACGAGCCGGACTGGCTCCAGCCCATGATGGCGGCGGCGATAAGCACCAGACAGAGCAGGCCGGTACCGAAAAGCGCCGTCATGAAGGTCGGGGTGATCACGGTGATGTTGATCGAATTCATCGCCGCGATGCCGCTAGGGACGGGCAGTCGGGCAAGCGCCGCCATGATGAAATTGGAAAAGGCGAAAAACACGCCGCCGACGACGCCCGAGCCGATTGCAGCAATGATGGTAAGGGTGGGAAGAAGCTTGATCATCTCAGTTGCTCCAGATGCCGGTTGCGGCGGTTTCATTTGCGTAGGCGGAAAAGTCTTTCGGCGCGCGGCCGAGCACACGCTGGACGCCGTCGGTCAGCGTCTCGTTGCGGCCGTCAAGCACTTCGGTAAACAGCTCGTTGAGCAGCCAGGCGATTTCGGGCGGCAGTTCATGTGCCGCCATCGCGGCGGTGAATTCGTCATGCGAGACCTTGATATAGCGGATGTCACGGCCGGCCGCCTTGGCGATCTCGGCGACCGCGTCGGCGAAGCTCAGGAGCCGCGGCCCGGTCAGTTCATAGAGATGTCCGACATGGCCTTGTTCGGTCAGCGCGACGAAGGCGGCGTCGGCAATGTCGTCGGCATCGACGAAGGGCTCACCGACATTGCCGACCGGCAAGGCCACTTCGCCCTCGAGCAAGGACTCAACGAGGAAGCCTTCGCTGAAGTTCTGCGAAAACCAGGCGCAGCGCAGGATCGTCCAGTCGGCGCCCGAGGCCTTCAGCATCTCTTCGGCGCGCTGGGCTTCCGTCTCGCCGCGGCCGGAGAGCAGCACCAGGCGGGTGACGCCATTGGCCACCGCAAGCCTGGCGAAGGCGCCGACGGTTTCGGCGGCACCCGGCACAGCGATGTCGGGATAGTAGCTGATGTAGACGGCACTTACGCCTTGCATGGCCGGCCCCCAGGTCGCGGGAAGTTCCCAGTCGAAGCGCGGGGTGCCCGAGCGCGAGCCGATGCGCACCGGCAGGCCATGCGCCGTCAACCGCTCGGCGAGGCGGCGGCCGGTCTTGCCGGTGCCGCCGAGGATCAGGATGGGTTTTGATGTCGTGCTGTTCATAGCTGTTTTCCTCTGTTTCAAAATATGAGTAATCCTCACATTTGCAAAACGTGATAAACCCTCGTATTTTGCGAGTCAAGCAATTTTGTTGGCATTGGAGACAGCCATGGAAGACACCGCCGCGCCGGTTTCCCCCCAGGAGCAGATTGCTTCGCCGCGCCGGGCACCGAGCCAGCAGCGCAGCCGCGAGCGGGTCGAGCGCATGCTCGCCGCCGCCTCGGCGCTGATTGCCGAGCAAGGCAGCGATGCCATGCGCATGGGTGAAGTGGCGGAACGGGCAGGGGTGTCGATCGGCTCGCTCTACCAGTTCTTTCCGGACAAGCGGGCGATCATCTGGGCGCTGGCCGAACGCTACACCGTCGAAAGCCAGGCCTGCATCTCGGCGGCACTCGCCGACGTCAGCGACGCCGAAGGCCTGGGCCAAGCATTTTCGGAGCTGGTCGATATCTATTACGGGCTGTTCCTGGCCGAGCCGGTGATGCGCGACATCTGGTCAGGCACGCAGGCCGACAAGGCGCTGCGCCAGCTCGAACTCGCCGACAGCCGCGCCAACGCCGAATTCCTCACCGCGGTGCTGAAGCGGCTGCGGCCCGCGGCGGATCCGGCGGCGCTGGAAACCACGGCGTTTCTGGTCTGGCAAATGGGCGAGGCCGCCATGCGGCTGGCGATCTCGGTCGACAGGCAAGAGGGCGACAGACTGGTCGCCGCCTACAAGCGCATGGCACTGCGGGAGTTGTTGGCCGAGTAGGGAGCGAAAGCGGAGCTTCGGCGAAGCAACAAAAAACCCGCCTCGAGGGCGGGTTTTCCAATCTACGAAAAAGGTCGTCGGGCTTAGAGGCCGAAACCTTCGAAACGCTTCTTGAACTTCGACAGGCGGCCGCCGCGGTCGAGCAGCGTCTGCTGGCCGCCGGTCCAGGCCGGGTGGGTGGTCGGGTCGATATCGAGGTTCATCGTATCGCCTTCCTTGCCCCAGGTCGAACGGGTCATGTATTCGGTGCCGTCGGTCATGACGACCTTGATGGTGTGGTAATCGGGATGGATATCGGTCTTCATGGTTCGGTTCCTGGCTTGCCGGCGCTGCCGACGGGCATGAAGCCTGCGTCGATGCGCCCCTTTTTAAAACTCGAAGCCGCAGCTATTGAGGAGCCACGGCTTCTAAAACGGTCGGCGAGCCTATACATCAGCCGGAATTGAATCACAAGGCCGCGGCAAGCGCATATTGAGGCGCATAGCCCAAAGGCGGCTAGAGGAAACATTGGAATGGCGCAAACCAGCAGCGCAGACGAGCGCCGGCGCTCGCTCAAGCCGCTCAGGCGCCTGTTCCCGTACATCACGCATTATCGCACACTGGTCGTAGGCGCCGTCATCTCGCTGGTCATTGCCGCGGCAACGACACTGGCGCTGCCACTGGCCGTGCGGCGCATGATCGATCATGGTTTCTCGTCGGCCAACACCATCTTCATCGCCGAATATTTCGCTGCCCTTGTGGCGATGGCCGCCGTGCTGGCGGCGGCATCGGCCAGCCGCTATTATTTCGTCATCACGCTCGGCGAGCGCGTCGTCGCCGATATTAGGCGCGATGTCTTTGCCCATGTGACGACACTGTCGCCGTCCTTCTTCGACACCGCCCAGTCCGGCGAGATCGTTTCGCGGCTCGCCGCCGACACCACGCAGGTCAAGTCGGCGGTCGGGGCGACGGCCTCGGTGGCGCTGCGCAACGTCATCCTTGGCCTCGGTGCCGTGGGGATGATGGTCGTCACCAGCCCGAAACTGTCCGGCCTAGTCATTGCCGCTATCCCGGTCATCGTGCTGCCGCTGGTCGCCTTCGGCCGCTCGGTGCGGCGCAAGTCGCGGCAGGCGCAGGATACGCTTGCCGATGCCACAGCCTATGCCAGCGAGCAGATCGGCGCGGTGCGCACCTTGCAGGCCTTCACCAATGAGAAGCTGGTCACCGGGCATTTCTCCGGCGCCGTGGAAGCCGCTTTCGAGGCGGCGCGCTCCTCGATCTTCGCGCGCTCCTTCCTCACCTTCTTTGCCATCTTCACGATCTTCTCGTCTGTCGTGGCGGTGCTGTGGTTCGGCTCGCGCGACGTGCTCGCCGGCAATCTGTCGCCAGGCACGCTCGGCCAGTTCCTGCTCTATTCGGTGTTCGCCGCCGGTGCGCTCGGCGCGCTGTCGGAAGTGTGGGGCGAGCTTGCGCAGGCGGCGGGTGCTTCCGAACGGCTGACCGAGATCCTGGCCGAGAAGCCGGCGATCCAGGCGCCGGCCGATCCGAAGCCGCTGCCGGCGGTCGCCAAGGGCGCGATCGTCTTCGAAGATGTCTCCTTCTCCTACCCGGCCAGGCCCGATCGCGCTGCCGTGCACGGCTTGAGCTTTCAGGTCATGCCCGGCGAGACTGTGGCGATCGTCGGCCCGTCAGGGGCCGGCAAGAGCACGGTCTTTTCGCTGATCCTGCGCTTCTACGATCCTGAAACCGGCAAGATCCTGATCGACGGCGTCGATGTGCGCGAAGCCGATCCCGTCTCGGTTCGCGAGCGAATCGCCATCGTGCCGCAGGATGTCACCATCTTCGCGGCGAGCGCGCGCGACAATATCGGCTTTGGCCGGCCGGGCGCCAGCGAGGCCGAGATCGAGACGGCGGCGAAGGACGCGCTGGCCGACGAATTCATCCTCAAGCTCGAAAAGGGCTATGACAGCCAGGTCGGCGAGCGCGGCGTGACGCTGTCCGGCGGCCAGCGCCAGCGGGTGGCGATCGCTCGCGCCATCCTGCGCGACGCGCCGATCCTGCTGCTCGACGAGGCAACCTCGGCGCTCGACGCCGAAAGCGAGACGCTGGTGCAGATGGCGCTGGAACGCCTGATGCAAGGGCGCACCACCATCGTCATCGCCCACCGTCTGGCGACGGTGCTGAAGGCCGACAGGATCCTGGTCATGGACGGCGGCCGCATCGTCGAGGAAGGCACGCATCAGAGCCTCGTCGCCAAGGGTGGCATCTATGCGCGGCTGGCCAAGCTGCAGTTCGAAACCGGCGCCAGCGCCTTCAAGGGCGCGGCTGAATAGGCATTTCCGGCGGGACTCAGTTTGCTTCGGGCTCGGCGTAGGCGAAGTTGTAGTTCCAGCCGGAATTGTCACTCATCTTCTTTCGTGATCGGAGATAGGCTCCGATATTCTTGGCGGGAACCCGATCGCTGATGGTCTTGAGGTACCAGTCGACCTGAAATTCGGTTGGCGTACTGGACCAGCGCGCCTTGAAGGCGACGTAGGGCGTAATCACGTCGTCGGATTTCTCGGGCCCAACGAATTGTGCCTTCAGGTTTCTGACGATGCATTGATGACGCTTGAACATGGGGCTGCCGAGCCAAACCGGACCGATCCTGCCGACCATATCCGGCGCCGGCAAATTGCTGATGCCAACATCCGCCTTCAGCGGAAAGTTCGTGACGAGATCATCGGTGTCGAGCGCCTCTGTCGGCAACTCGTAGGATTCGACTATCGTGACGACGTTCTGATCGCGGTCGTCGTTTGTCGACAACGTCGCCAGGCTTGTCATCCCGGGATACTGGCGGTTGTAGTACTGTAGGTAGTCGTCGGCGAGCTTTGTGGCCGATTGCGAAACCAACCTGTATCGCATGCTGTCGGCATCCGCATCGCGATAGGTCGTACTGACTGTCAGGTTGAGCGGCTCGCCCTTGAATTTGGGAAAGTCAAAAGCCTCGCTGACGAAGGTGGTCGGCTGAAAAAGTTCCTCGCGCTCGATTCTCTCCATCTGCGCGTTGCCGGCGACGATCGGCAAGGCAAAGCCATAGTCGGGCGGGACGAGGTTCTCGGCCCTGCCGCCCTGGAGAAAGTTGGTCGCATCGATCCAGTAAGTCTGGCCGCCGATGACGGCCTTGACGATGACGTGGTCAAACGCGCGAATTGTTGGAAGAACGTCGCCGAGTGCAAATCCGTCGTCCAGGTCTGTCAGCGCCGGGTTTGCCTGGACACCCAGCCGCCGCAGGCTGGAGGCAAGAAGCAAGGCCTTGTCCTTGCAGTCGCCGAAGCCGCTCTTGACCACCACATCGGGGCTGCGGGGGATGTAGGAGCCGCGGCCCATCGACAGGCTCACATAGCGAATGGTGTCCTGAACCAGGCGCATCGCCTCGATCATCCGATCTTCCGGCTTGGCGTATCTGGCGGCGATGTCGTCCAGTTTCGAGGCGAATTCGGCCGGCAGTTCCTGATCGAGCCGGTAGTAGGGCAGAACCGCGTCGACGTGGCCGCACCGCGCTCGAGCCCGGTGCGATCGACGATCTTGTAGGCATAGCGGTCAAATGCCTCGAGACCGCCTGGCCGTTGCCGGATCTGATACTCCGACAAAAGATTGGATATGCCGTTCTTGATCTGGCTGTCGAAGCGCGGGTCCGGCTTGGGAAGCTCGACCCGATCGATCCAGCCGCCAGGACTGCCCTTGTGGATTTCGGCGTCGGCCATGGCCGGCGAACAGAAAATGGCAAAGGCAATCAAGACGAAAAGCCGCGTGATCGCAGAAGATATCACTGGAAAGCACCCCGCCCGAACAATCCGGCCGTCTCGCAAGATACTGTCGGATACTACCAGTGATAGAAAAGTAGAGACGATCCCGCAAGACACAGGAAGCTGTCGCCGCCCAGCGATGACGCCCGTTGTATCCAGGAATTGCCGACGGCATCAGCCGATCACCGAAATCGAGAAAGGCCGATGTGGCCGGGTTCATCCGCCGTATCGCTGCTTCAGATGGTTCACGAAATAGGTGGCGTCAAGCTTTTCGCCGGTGGCGCGTTCGAGCAGGTCCGGCGTCGACCAGCGTGACCCCTGCGACCAGATTTTTTCGCGGCGCCAGGCGTTGATTGACTCGAAATTGCCTTTGGCAAGATCGTCATCGGCGGCGGGATGCTCGCGCGTCAGCGCCGCCCATTGCTGCGCCGCCATCATCGCGCCCAGCGTGTAGGAGGGGAAGTAGCCGAAGGCGGCACCCGGCCAGTGCACGTCCTGCATCGGCCCGTCGGCCGGATTGTCGATGGTCGAGAGGCCGAGATAGTCGCGCATCTTGGCGTCCCAGGCTTCGGGCAGGTCGGCCACCTCCAGCCTGCCGGAGACGAGCTCCTGCTCCAGTTCGTAGCGCAGGATGACATGCAGCGGGTAGGTCACCTCGTCGGCATCGACCCGGATCAGGCCGCGCTCGACGCGATGCACATGCGGCAGGATGTCGTCGAGCGACCAGGCTTCGCCGAGATGCTTTTCGACCACCGGCAGCGCCCAGCGCCAGAAAGCCGGGTTGCGGCCGAGTTGCTTTTCGACGAACAGGCTCTGGCTTTCATGCACGGCCATGCCGCGCGCCTTGCCGAGCGGCCAGTGCGCCCATGCATTCGGCAGGTTCTGTTCATACAGCGCATGGCCGGTCTCGTGCAGAACGCCCATCAATGCCGACAGGAAGTCTGAGGTCTTGTAGCGGGTGGTGATGCGCACGTCGCTCGGCACGCCGCCGCAGAAGGGATGGTGCGATACCGACAGCGACCCGTGCGTCAGGTCGAAGCCGACCGCCGCCATCATGGCAAGGCCGAGCTCGCGTTGCCGGTCGATCGCATAGGTGCCCGAAAGCGGCTTCAGCGGGCGCTTGCGCAGCCGCGCTTCCTGTATCGCCAGTGCCTCCGGCACGAAGCCTTTCAGGAAAGCCTTGAGATCGGTGAAGACAGGCGTGATGTCGGCGGCGCGGTTGCCGGGGTCGTATTGCTCCATCAGCGCGTCATAGGGGGCGAGACCGAGCACGTCGGCACGCAGCGACGCCTCTTCGCGCACCAGCGCCACCACGCCCTCGAGCGCCGGCAGGAAGCCCGCCCAGTCGTTCTTGGCGCGCAGGTCGCGCCACAGTTGCTCGCAGCGCATGCGCGCGGTCGTCTGACGTTCGACGAATTCGACTGGCAGGCAGGTCAGATTGGTGTACTGCCGCCGCAATTCGGCAACGGCGGCCCGTTGCTCTTCACTCAACGCTTCCTGTTCGGCCGCGGCGATCCAGTCAGCGATTTCCGGTGCAGTTGCCCTGGTGTGATACATGCCGGCCAGTGACGACATTGCCTCGGCGCGCTTCTCGCCGCCGCCGACAGCCATGTGCGTGGCCTCGTCGGCGCCGAGGATGGCCAGCGCATGCTCGAGCGCTTCGAGCTTGTGGCCGAGGTCATCGAGTTTCTGAAAGGACATGGCTGCTTCCGTGATTGAGGACGGCGCGAAAAGATACCAACGCAAAAGCGTTTGCAACCCTGCGACCCTGTGCGGCGGACACATCTTGCGCGGGTGAGGTCACGCGTGAAATGCTGCCGGCGACGCATGGAGAGGGAACAACATGATCGGCAACATCCTGGTTGGGCTGGTGGCCTTGATCCATGTCTACATCGTCTATCTCGAAATGGTGCTGTGGGACACGCCGCGCGGGCACAAGGCATTCAATCTGACGCCCGAATTCGCCAGCGCCTCGAAGGTGCTTGCCGCCAATCAGGGCCTCTACAACGGCTTCCTCGCCGCCGGCCTGATCTGGGGGCTTTACCTCGGCGCTGCCGGTTTTCAGATCAAGGTTTTCTTCCTGTTGTGCGTGGCCATTGCCGGCCTCTATGGCGCGGCAACGGTTGGCCGCAAGATCCTGTTCATCCAGACCGTGCCGGCGGTGGTTGCCCTGATTGCAGTCTGGCTGGACTGGTAGGAAATTGGGCTGGTAGGAAAAAGGACGCCCGCGGGATTGGGTCCCGAAGGCGCCGGGTAGGCCCTTCCTTTTGGTTTCAGGCGGGATGGCCTCAGCCGTTCGGATAGTGTCCGCCGTCGTCGCCATCGCCCATCAGGAAACCGCTGCCGGTATCGACCCGCAGCCGCTGGTCGACATTGTCGAGACGGCGCAGCAGGTCATGGTATTGCGCGGCCGGTATCCTGCCGTGATCCGATGCCGCTATCTTCTCTGCCGCCTTACCGATGCGGGCGGTCTGCATTTCCAGGCGCTCGGCCACGGCCGGCGTAATGTTGTTGGCCTGCCTGGCGTCGACTATGCCCTCGCGGACGCCCTGAACCTGTTCGATGAGACCCTCGACGCGCGGGCCCGTAAGGTCGGTCGGGTCGGTGGCCTCGAGAGCGCCCTTGTGATGGCCCGCGGCATAGGCGCCGGCAATCGGAATGGCGATGAGGAACGCCGTGAGTGTTGCAGTTCTAAGCGAGGTGCTGGGAATAAAAGAGCGCATCTTCGCGTCTCCTCCTGAAGAGGAAGGTGGCGGTTCCTTCGCCTGCCTTCCAGCCGAGGGCCGTCCGGTTCCGTCGCGTCGCGATGAGGGGGATTCATCGCCGGCGGTTCTCGGCCCAGGCGGGAAGCTAGGATCGCACAGCGACGATGTGTAATTAAAAAAAGATAATCTTTTCAGGCCTTGCCGGCCTCGGACTGCGCCCTAGAGTTGAGCCGGCGAACAAATTCGCGTGATGCCGCGTGATGATGGATCAACGTTCGGTGAGCTTCAGTTCAATACGCCGGTTCTTGTTGCGCGCCTCTTCGGTGTCGGCGGGGTCGAGCGGCTGGAACTCGCCGAAGCCGGCGGCGACCAGGCGGTTGGCCGGCACGCCGTTCTCGATCAGGAATTTCACCACCGAGGTCGAACGCGCCGTCGACAGCTCCCAGTTGTCGCGGTAGCGGCCGGTGCCGGAGAGCGGCTTGTTGTCGGTATGGCCGTCGACGCGCAGCACCCAGTTGATCTCGGGCGGGATCTCCTTCTGCAGCTCGATGATGGCGTCGGCGAGTTTCTTCATCTCGACCTTGCCGGCATCGTTGATAACCTCGGAGCCGGTCGGAAACAGCACTTCGGACTGGAACACGAAGCGGTCGCCGACGATGCGGATGTTCTCGCGGTCGGCGAGGATTTCGCGCAAGCGGCCGAAGAAGTCGGAGCGGTAGCGGTTCAATTCCTGCACGCGCTGCGCCAGTGCTACGTTCAGGCGGCGGCCGAGATCGGCGATCTTGGTGTTGGAATCACGGTCACGGGTTTCGGAGACGTTGAGCGCATCCTCAAGCGCGCCGATCTGCTTGCGCAGTGCTGCAATCTGCTGGTTGAGGATCTCGACCTGGCTCAGCGCCTGCTGACTGATCTGGCGCTGGCTGTCGAGCTCGCCCGAAAGTGCGACGGCACGCTGGTTGGCGGCGTCGCCGGCGCCAGCACCTTGCGCCAGCAATTGTTCGAGCCGGCCTTTTTCGGCTTCCGCCGCCGACAGCGATGCCTGCAGATTGGCAAGCGAATCTTCCTTGTCCTGCGCGGTCGAACGCTCCAGCGCCAGAAGCTGGGTCAGTTCGTTGATCTGCGAGTTGAGGCGCGAGAGCGCCGTGTCCTTGCCGGAGATTTCGCGGCCGAGCAGGAACTGCGCCAGCACGAAGACGGTGAGCAGGAACATGATCGCCAGAAGCAGCGTCGACAGCGCGTCGACGAAGCCCGGCCAGTAATCGATGCGGCGATCGCGCCGCCCACGTGCCAGCGCCACGTCAATGCACCCCGGGCTTCTTCAGGGCGTCGGCGATCTTTTCCAGCGTGTTGCGCATTGCCTTCTGTTCGTCGGACTGGGCCTCGACCCAGTCGCGCATGATCTGCTGCTCGGAGCGCATGTTCTTGACTAGGCCGGAAATGCCGTCGGCGAGATTGGCCATGGCAGTGGCGACGCGCGGATTGGAGCCGCCGCCATTCTCCTGCATGCTGCGCAGCCTTTCCGACAAAACCCGGATCTCGTCAGAGGATTCGGTCTTGGCCGGGTCCGAGACGACGATGTCGGACGACAGATCGGTGACCGAGGACAGCCAGTTTTCCAGTTCGGTGTAGAAGCGCGTCTGGGCGCGGCCGGCCTGCAGGTCGAGGAAGCCGAGCACCAGCGAGCCGGACAGGCCGAACAGCGAGGACGAGAAGGCCGTGCCCATGCCGGCCAGCGGCGCCGAAAGCCCTTGCTTCAGCGAATCGAGCACCGCAGCAGCGTCGCCTGTACCCGGATCGAGCGATTCGATGGTCTCGCGGATCGAGGCGATGGTGTTCAAGAGGCCCCAGAAAGTGCCGAGCAGGCCGAGGAACACCAGCAGGCCGACGAGATAGCGCGAGGTGTCACGGCTTTCGTCGAGGCGTGTGGCGATGGAATCGAGCATGGTGCGCATCGAACTGGTCGAGAAGGCCGTCGCGGAGGAGCGGCCGATCATCGCCTTCATCGGCGCCAGCAGCACCGGTTCGGTGGTCTCCGAGCCGGCACGGAAGGAGTTGACCCAGCGCACTTCGCGAAACAGCCGTCCGACCTGGCCGAAGGCCAAGAGGATGCCGACCACCAGCACGCCGACGATCAGGCCGTTGAGGCCGGGATTGCTGCCAAAGGCAGTCGAGATCTGGCGGGTCAGGATGGCGGCGATGAAGGCGACGATGACCAGGAAGATCATCATGGTCAGCAGAAAGACCTGCGGGCTCGACAATTTGTGCGGATCGTAGATCAGGACATCAGAGCGTCTGCCCATGCCGAAGGATCTGAGAAAAGCCATTCGTGCCCCGTTTCCGATGCCGCCGCCGATCACGTAGACCGCGACTCTAAACGGAATTGTGACCAAATTGAATGGCGCTTGGCAATATTGCCGCGTCGATAAGTCTGTGTCAGAGGCGATTGATGACCAGACAGTCGACCATGGCGGCCCGATGCAGGCCAGCGCCGGTGACGACGAAGCCGTGCCACAGTGCATTGTGGAAGCGCAATCCCTTCCAGGCGAAGAAGATGACGCCGCAGGAATAGACGATGCCGCCGGCGACGATGAGCGCGAGCGATGTCGTCGGCAAAGTCTGGACAAGCGGCTTCACCAGGACGATGCCGCTCCAGCCGATGGCGAGATAGAAGACGATCGCCAGCCGGTCGAAACGGCCCGGGAAAAACACCTTGATGGCGATGCCCAGCGCTGCGGCGGTCCAGACGAGGACGATCATCCAGCGCGCCAGCGGCGAGCCTTCGAGCTGAGCCAGGAAAGGCGTGTAGGTCGCGGCGATCAGGAGATAGATCGCAGCATGGTCGAAGCGCCGCAAGATCCATTTCACCGGCGACGACACCGGCCACAGATTGTAGGTAAGCGACACCGACAGCACGGTGAGCAGCGAAACCACATAGAAGGCGGCGGCGATATATTCGCCCGGCCCGACACGAAAGGCCGCCAGCGCCAGCAGTGCCGAACCGACCGAGATCGCCAGCACGATGCCGACCGCATGGACGATGCCGTCGGCGATCATCTCGGCGCGCGAATAGTGCCAGCGTCCGATGAACGGGATGTCGGGGTAAGGTTGGTTGTCTTTCACTGCCGGGTTCCTGCGCCGCGCCTTCCAATTTGGGCGCTCGCCGGGCAGTATTTCAAGCTTCCATTGCGGTTTTGCGACTGCGGCGCATCAGCGCGGCGTGTCAGTCAGCGCGCCGAGAGCGGCTTCTTCACGGCCTTCAGCAAAGCGCGCTGGATGACCTCGTTGCCGGCGACCACCGAGCCGTGGTCAAGCATGTCCTGGCCTCCGTCCATGTCCGAAACGAAGCCACCCGCCTCGCGGATCAGCAGCAGGCCGGCGGCGACGTCCCAGGCCGACAGGCCGGTTTCCCAGAACCCGTCCATTCGGCCGGCGGCGACATAGGCGAGATCGAGCGAGACGGCACCCATGCGGCGCACGCCCGAGACCTCCGCCATGACGTTGCGCAGTTCGACGAGGAAATTGCCGTGGTGGCCGCGGCCAAGGTGCGGCACGCCGCAGCCGATCACCGTGTCGACCAGCTTGATGCGGCCGGCGACGCGCAAGCGGCGGTCGTTCATGAAGGCGCCGCCACCGCGTTCGGCGGTGTAGAGTTCGTCCATTGCCGGGTTGTAGATGACGCCGGCAACGATCTGCCCCTGGCGTTCCAGCGCGATCGAAACGGCAAAGAGCGGGATGCCGTGCAGGAAATTGGTGGTGCCGTCGAGCGGGTCGACGATCCAGCGGTGCTGGCCGTCGTCGCCTTCGACCACGCCGCGCTCTTCCATCAGGAAGGCATAGCCCGGCCGTGCCTTCGACAGCTCGGCAAAGACGATGTCCTCGGCCTTGCGGTCGGCCTGGCTGACATAGTCGCCAGGGCCTTTCATCGAAACCTGCAGGTTCTGCACCTCGCCGAAGTCGCGCGACAGCGAGCGGCCGGCTTTCATTGCGGCCTGGACCATGACGTTGAGAAGGGCTGAGCGTGCCATATCGTTGGAAACTCCGAGAGCTTGGGGCGGATCAACTCAAACTGGATCGCGCCCCCGCTTCATATGCTTGTTTTTTGAAGCATGATCTCATCCGAAAAGTCTGCAACTTTTTGCTGCGCTGACCTTCGGGTCGGGACCATGCCTAGATTGGTTCATCGTCTCACGGAAACGCCGAACCGCTCTATCTCCTTGTTTGTCGCAATTCCCAAGGGAAAGCGCTATGCGCTTTTCCTGGGAAAACCGTTTCACACTTTTCCTGGAATTGCCCTAGTCGGCGCGGCGCACGTAGGTGATTTCGTTGGTGTCGACGATGATGCGCTCGCCGGCGCCGATGAATGGCGGCACCAGCACACGGATGCCGTTTTCCAGCATCGCCGGCTTGTAGGACGAAGCCGCCGTCTGGCCCTTCACCACCGGGTCCGCCTCGGTGATGGTCAGCGTCACATAGTCGGGCAAGGAGATGCCGATCGGCCTTTCGTCATAGAGCTGGACCGTCACCATCATGCCGTCCTGCAGGAAGGCGGCGCGGTCGCCGACGAAGTCCTTGTTCAATTCGAGCTGCTCGTAGCTTTGGGTGTCCATGAACACCAGCGCGTCTTCCTGCGCGTAGAGGAAGGAAAAATCCTTCAGGTCGAGCCGGATCTGCTCGACGGTCTCGGCCGAGCGGAAGCGCTCGTTGAGCTTGGTACCGTTGATGAGGTTCTTCAGCTCGACCTGGTTGTAGGCGCCGCCCTTGCCGGGCTTGACGGTGTTGGTCCTGACCGCCACCCAAAGGCCGCCATCATGCTCGATGACGTTGCCGGGACGGATTTCGTTGCCATTGATCTTGGCCATAGTGATCTGATCCGGAATGAGATGTTCGCCGAGAAAGCGAATTCGGGGCTCCCAAGACCACAAATCGCCAGAAGAGGCAAGGGAGCGGGCAGGCTGGGGCCAAGCGCCGGGAATGAAGCACCGAGGTCGGGGGTCTGGATATGCAGTGCCGTAGAAGGCAGGGTCAGGCGTCGTGGTTGATAACCGCACCGACGGATTTGGCGACGGCATCGGCGACCTTTGTCAGTCGATGGATGTGCGGCGACCGCATGACAACGACCTGCATGGACAGGTCGAGATCACCTGCCTCGATGAGCATCACGCCCCTCGGCAAGTGCTGACGCAGAAGGCGCATGGGCATGAGGCCGAGTCCGTGGCCCCTTCGCACCCACTCCATCTGCATGGCCGGGTCCTGGATTTCGGCGGCGATGGATAATCTCCTTCTGTCTTCGCCCAGGACGGCAAGCAGCCGTTGGCGCGCGTCGCAAGGCGGGGGGCTCAAGACCCAGGCCGCATCTGCAAGATCGGTCGCCGGGCCGACCTGCTTGCCGGCCACGATGCCGAGGCGCTCCGTGCCGATGGCACCCTCGCTGCTTTCGCCGGTGTTTGCGCGCAGCACGATGGCGACATCGAGCTGCCCGCGATCAAACTGGTAGACGAGTTCGGCGCTCCAGCCGGTCTTGAGGCGCAGCGACACGTTTGGAAACAACGCGGCGGCATTGGCAATGGCCCCCGCCACATCCCTGTCGGAGAGGCCGTGGGCAAGGCCGAGGCGAAGCACCCCTTCAGGCTCGGCGCTGCCGGCGAAGGATTTCAGCGCTTCGACCGAAGCGAGAATGTCGCGGCCGCGAGCCAGTACGTCCAGGCCTGCCTGGGTCAGCCGCGGCGGCTTCTGCCGCCGGTCGAGCAGTGTGGTGGCGAGCATGTCCTCCAGCCGCTGGATCTGCCGGGTTACGGCAGGCTGCGTCAGTGGCAGGCGGCGGGCCACTTTCTGGATCGAGCCTTCCTCGGCGAAGAGGACGAGCGTGCGCAGTTCCTCGAGCATCCGTTTTCACCATGTTCTACACGCATAATTATGCTGACTATTATGAATTTGAAATCCACCGTCTGACAAGCGATTTTCCTTGCAACGGAAAGGATGACGACAATGAAAGCCATCGAGCTGCAGAACCCGGGCGGCATCGACCATCTCAGAATGGTCGAACGGCCGATGCCGGCACCGGGTCGCCAGGAAATGATCATCAAGGTCAACGCCACGGCGCTAAACTACCGCGACGTGGAAATCGTGCGCGGCAACTATCACACAGTATTTCCATTGCCGCTGGTGCCGCTTTCGGACGGCGTCGGTGACGTCGTGGCGGTCGGCCCTGAGGTCAGCCGCTTCAAGGTCGGCGACCGTGTCTGCGGGACCTTCTGGCAGCGCTGGGTCGGCGGCAGCTTCGCCATGGCCGAACCGTCCTATCAGCGCGGCGGTCCCATCGACGGATTGCTCAGCGAATTCGCCCGGCTGGACGAACAGGCGGCAGTGCTTGCCCCAACGCATCTGAGCGATGTCGAGGCGGCGACGCTGCCTTGCGCTGCTGTCACCGCCTGGCATGCGCTGTTCACCGAGGGCCATCTGAAGCCGGGCGAAACCGTGCTGAGCCTGGGCACTGGCGGCGTGTCGCTGTTTGCGGTGCAGTTCGCCGCCGCTGCCGGCGCGCGCGTCATCGTCACCTCGAGCAGTGATGCAAAGCTTGAACGGGCAAGGCAAGTCGGTGCCCATGACTGCGTCAACTACAGCAGCGATCCGGACTGGTCGTCAGCCGTCATGGCGCTGACCGATGGCCGTGGCGCCGATCACATCATCGAGGTCGGCGGGCCGCAAAGCTTCGCGCAGTCGCTGAAGGCCGCGGCACGCGGCGCCCAGATCAACGTCATCGGCTATCTCGGCGGCAGCGAGGGGGCGATCAATCCGCTCGATATCTTTCGCCGCCAGGTCAGGGCACGCGGCATACCCGTCGGCTCACGCGAATCCTTCGAGGCAATGAACCGCGCGCTTGCGGTCAATCGGCTGCGGCCGGTGATCGACCGGGTCTTCCCGTGGGGAGAGGCAACGGCGGCGTTTCACCATCTCGAACATGGCTCGCCCTTCGGCAAGGTCGTCCTCGATCACACGCCGTGATTTCGCGACCGGCGATCAGGGCAGGCGGTTCGCCTTCTGCAGAGCCTGCTTGGTCTGGTCGTCGCCCAGCCCCTGCAGGAAATCGTCCATCTGCGGGTCGATGAGACCGGCGCGGCGGGCGACGATGTACCAGGCGCCGGCAAGGACAAGATCCGGATCGGTGCCGATGCCTTGCATATAGAGCTTGGCGAGGCGGTTCTGCGCGGCGACGTTGCCGCCCTCCGCCGCCTGCTTCATCCAGCCGAAGGCGGATTTCAGGTCGCGGCCGCCACCGCGACCCTCGATCATCCAGGTTGCGAGATCGATCTGCGCGGTGTCGTAATTCTGCCGTGCGGCCTGCGCCAGCAGGCGCCTTGCCTGCGCGTCGTCGCGCGGCTTGCCGCCGACGCCATTGGCATAGATCTGTGACATCGCATATTGCGCGTCGGCGAGGCCGGTGGCGGCGGCGCGCTCATAGTAGGAGACCGCCTTGGCGAGGCCGGCGTCGCCGGGGTCCTGCTGGACCAGCATCTGCGCGAAATTGAACTGCGCCAGCCGGTTGCCGGCTTCGGCGGCGGCCTGCATCAGCGCATAGGCCCCCTTCTCGTCCTTCTTGACGTAGCGGCCATCGAGCAGCATCAGCGCATACTGGAACTGCGATTCCGGCACGCCCTGTTCGGCGGCAAGCGCGTACCATTTCGCCGCTTCCGCGGCATTCAGCGGCACACCCAGCCCGCGCGACAGGATCTCGGCCACCAGCGTCTGCGCGGCCGGGTCGCCATTCTGCGCGCGCACCAGCGCGAGATTGTAGGCCGTCTTGTAGAGACCGCGCTGGAAGGCGCCATAGGCGGCGTCGGCCGGCTTGGCGCCGAAGCGGTCGGGATTGATGGCATCGGCCGACGGCAGCGGCGCCGGCTCGGCCGTGGTGGCGGGCTGCGGCAGCGGCTTGTCGATCGGCTTGTCCGTATGCACGCCGGCTTCCGGCTTGGACTGCGGCAGCGGGATGTTTTCCGCGGCCGCTGCCTGGATCATGAGCGCCGCAAGCAGAGCCTGGAGGGGAAGCGTTGCCGAGGGCACGTCAGTCCTCGAAGCGCGGCGCGGTCTCGTCGAGCAGCGCATTGGCGCTGGCGACCGCTGTCCTAGGGTCGGTGCCGTCGGCGAACACGGCGCTCGACAGTGCCACGAATTCGGCGCCAGTGGCGCCCACCGCTTCCACCGAAGCGATGTCGGATCCGGCCATGACGATGCAAGGGATCTGGATCATATCGGCCCACCATCTGCCGAGCGACAGGTTGCGCGGGTGGGGTTCGGGCTTGTTGTCGTAACCGAAGCGGCCGAAGAAAATGTAGTCGGGCCTTGTCTCGCCAAGCTCAAGCGCGTCGTCTCGCGTCTTGGCACCGCCGGTGCCGACCATCATCTTTGCCTGGAAATGCTCGATCGTCTCGGCGAGCTCGGCCTTGGAGACCTCGACATGGATACCGTCGGCCTGGACGCGGCCGGCTATGCGGGTGTCGCCGGCGATGACGACAGCGACGCCCGCGGCTTGCGCTGCCGGCACGATCTGTTCGGCGAAAGCCTGGAAGGAGGCCTCGTCCATACCGTTCTCTGGCAGGATCAGCGAAGCCACATCGCCGCCTTCGAATGCCGCGGCGATACGGGCCGCCGGCACGCCAGGCGGCGCGATCAGCACGATGCGACAGCGGTTGGGGGGCGTTGCGTCATTCATGGTTCTTCGATCCCGCGTTTCGCCTATGCCGGGCGAAGATGGTTGGATTGCGGCATAGAGCAAAGTGCCCGCTTTGAACAGGCGGGCATCTGGGATCGCGTTTTTTGACCCGCCGGGCAGCCGGCGGGCCCGCGTCACTTGATCGGGTGCGGGCTCGCGACGGGCGGTTTCGGCTTCCACAGCGTCCAGCCGAGATTCATGCCGGCGGCGGCGATCAGGATGGCGGTGGCGCCAACGATCTGGCTCAGATGCAGCCGATGGCCGAAGGCGGTGACATCGACCAGGATCGCCACCACCGGGTAGATGAAGGACAGCGAGCCCTGCAGATGCGTCGGCAGCTTCTGGATGGCGCCATACATCAGGATGTACATCAGGCCGGTATGGACGATGCCGAGCGTCGCCAGCATGGTCCAGCTCCACGCATCGGCCGGAAGCTGGGAAAGATTGGCGAAGGGCGCCAGCATGACGACACCGACGCAGACCTGGATCAGCGCGATCAGGTGCGGCGGCGTGCCCTTGAGCTTCTTGGTGACGATGGCGGCGACGGCCCAGAAGAAAGCCGCGCCCAACGCCATGACGATGCCGGTAAAGTAATCCGTGCCGACATCGCCGGCATCGGGGGCGGCCTGCACGATCAGCACCATGCCGGCGAAGGCGATGGCCAGCCAGGTCAGCTTGGTCAAGGTCAGCCGCTCGGCGAAGAACAGCGCGCCGAAGCCGACCAGCATGAAGGGCTGCGTGTTGTAGACAGCGGTGGCGATCGAGATCGACGCGCGGGAGAAGGCACTAAAGAGTAACAGCCAGTTGACGACGATGGCGACGCCGCCGAGCGCGGCGAGGCCGACGACGCGCAACGACAGCCTGTTGCGCAGCAACCCCAACCCGGCGCAGATGACAAGCAGCGTCACCGCGCCGAACGCGCAACGCCAGAACACCACATCCATGATCGGCTGGCCGGACAGGACGACGAACCATCCGATCGTCCCCAGGATCGCCATTGCGGCGGACATTTCGACCGTACCGCGCACTGTATCGTTCACAACAAACCTCCGAACCCGTTGAGCCGGTATAATCTCATGCGGCAACGGAGCTTTCCATCTGACAAGAAAGGTGGTATGGGTAAGCGACCTAATTATATTAGGCTTAGCCTCCAAATTTGCGAGGAATGTAAAATGCTTGACGATCTCGACCGACGCCTCCTCGAAATCCTGGTCAAGGACGCGCGCACCTCGCTGAAGGAGCTGGCCAGCCAGGTCGGGCTATCGTCGCCAAGCGTCTCGGAACGGCTTCGACGGCTCGAAGAGCGCGGCGTCATCCGGGCATTCACCGTCGAGATCGACCCGCTGGCACTCGGCTATACACTGCAGGCGATCGTTCGCATCCGGCCGCTGCCGGGCAAGCTGCACATCGTCCAGAAGCTGATCGAGGAGATCCCCGAATTTGGCGAATGCGACAAGGTGACGGGCGATGACTGCTTCGTCGCCCGCCTGTTCGTGCGCTCGATCGGCGATCTCGACGGAATTCTCGACCGCATCGCCGACAAGGCCGAGACTAGCACCGCCATCATCAAGGCGCAGCCGATCCGGCGGCGGCCACCGCCGCTCGACGCAACTGCCTCTCGTGAGAGGGCAAAGGTTTTGCAGGGCTAAGCCCGAACTGGCGGAAGAGTTGGAGCGGCCGATGTTCCTGCTGGTCTCGGCCCGCCGATAGGACAAAGGCCCGCCATTGGCCAGGCGTGCCGCAGCCACGCTTACATTTGCTGTCGCTCCGCTCAAAATTCTGGGCTATTCAAGCGTCGACGCGCTTTCCCTCCAGCCCAGCCCCTCCCCATGTCAGGCCTGCTTCTCGATCCGTGGTTCTACGCGGCTGCCATCCCGGCGGTCATTCTGGTCGGCCTGTCCAAGGGCGGGTTCGGCGGCGCCGTCGGCTTCGTCGGCGTGCCGCTGATGGCGCTGACCATGCCGCCAGTGCAGGCCGCCGCCATACTGCTGCCCATCCTGTGCCTGATGGACATCGTGTCGGTGTGGACATGGTGGGGTGTCTACGACCGCAAGATGCTGGTCGACATGATGCCGGGCGCCGTCATCGGCATTGGCCTCGGCTGGCTGACGGCGGCACTGGTCACCGAAGAGGCGGTGCGGCTGATCGTCGGCGCCGTCGCCATCATCTTCGTCCTGCGCTGGCTCTATCTGCAGTTTCGCCATGGTGCCGACCACGCGGCCCAGCCCAACCGCGTGGCTGCCGCCATCTGGGGAACGGTCGCCGGCTTCACCAGCTTCGTCGCCCATGTCGGCGGCCCGCCGTTCCAGGTCTATGCCTTGCCGATCCGGCTCGATCCCAAAATTCTGTCGGGCACCGCGGCGATCTTCTTTGCCGCCACCAATGCGCTGAAGCTCATTCCCTATTTCGCGCTCGGCCAGTTCGACACCGCCAATCTGACGGCGTCGGCGGTGTTGACGCCGCTGGCGCCGCTGTCGACCATCGCCGGCGCCTGGCTGGTGCGGCGGATGCGCCCGGAAACCTTCTATCCCTTCACCTACGCAACCGTGGCGGTGGTGGCGCTGAAGCTGCTGTGGGATGGCATCGCCGGCCTTCTGTAAAGGGTGAGGCGGCTGTGCAGCCCCTCACCATCACGGAGGTGTCAGGCGGCGCTCGGCACGAGGCGACGGTTGCCGCCAAGGGCCAGTACGGCGCCCACCACGACGACCAGCACCATACCGGCAAGAATGCCGATGTCATGCGCGGTCGGCTTCAGCACCATGTCGGCGATGATTGCCAGCATCACCGCATAGTCGAAGCGCGCCGCGCTCATCATGCGCTGGCCGATGGCCAGAACAGCGGGCGTGATGCCCTCCTTGGCGATCATCGCGCCCATGCGCTCGCCGGTCGGCTTGAAGATGAACATGCCGATCGAGAAGGTCGTGGCGTAGCCGACCAGACCGATGATGATCCACAGATCCGAAAAGCCGACCCAGAAGCTGCACATGATGAGGCCGAAGATCAGGGTCAGCATCGACATCGGTGCGAAGAAACGGCCTCCCAACTGCCCGCTGGCACGCATCGCCTGCAACTTTTCCTCGATGTTGCCGGCGCGCTCGGCAAGCACGCCGAGCAGGAACAGCACGAAACCGCCCCCAACCCATAAACTGGCCGAGACGATATGGAGAAATTTGACGATCGAGTACCAGTCCATGGTTGCTCCTTGGGTGTTCTGGAGGGGTTCCGGTAAGGCGCGATTTGCGCCGGCCCGTCAGAGGAGCGGCCTTTAGCGCGGCGCACGTTTCGGAACGATGTCGCGAAAAATTTGGTTCTGTTTCAGCTTGCCGCCAGCGCGAAGCCGCCGAGATGGCGAATGCACTGCCTGATTTTCTGCTATCGTGAGAAGTGTCGGGAGGGGTTGGCGCGACATCGTCTGGAAACAGTGCCGATGCTAGTGCACCGATGCCGGGAGCCCGGTGGCGACAAGATTCGCCTGACGATCAACCCATTCCCGCACACGGGAAGAGGCAATTCGGGGGAACATTATGCAAGGGGTAGCACGGAATTTCTTCACGCTGGCCATCATCTATTCGCTGTGTGGCATGGCGCTCGGCCTGTACATGGCGATCAGCCAGGACCATGGCCAGATGCCGACCCACGCCCACACGATGGTGGCCGGATGGCTGATGTCGGCGGTCTTCGCCTTCTTCTACCATCTGTTTCCGGCAGTCGGGCAAAAGATGCTCGCCACCATCCATTTCTGGCTGACGGCAATCAGCGGCATCGGCCTGTTGATCGGCCTCTATTTCCTGCTTGCCGGCAATGCCGCGATCGAACCGCTGGTGGGGATTTCCTCGATGGGCTTCTACGCGTCCATGCTGCTGTTTGCCTTCGTCGCCTTGCCGGCCGTCTGGAAGACGGCCTGAGCTGAGCCTGAAACGAGGCTCGGGGCTGTGCTGTTACGGCACAGGACGGTGGCGTTCGGTCAAAAAACACGCGCGCCGTTAAGGCTTCATTAAGCTTTACAGGTGTTTACTATGTCCATCCAGTGATCTGGATTCTTACCGAGTGGTTGGAGCCACTTTGTTTGACGCCTCCCTGTTAAACTCCTGAGAGCCGCCTTATCCGCGGCTCTTTTTTTGTCCGGATTTCAGGGCGCCCGACAGCGGCTCGCCGTTAACCTTCTGTTAAACATGTGCTTGCCTTCGCCGGTAACGAAGCGCATTTTCAAGCTTCAGTTCTATAGGGTGCTGGGTGTATCGGCAGTGAGCCGAATCGGCCAGCTGTAGGTGCAGGGGGCGTAGCAATGAACGAGCTTTCGAAGGGCAGTGCGAAAACCGTCAAACTGGCGGAGCGCCGGGTTTTCACGCAATCCTTCAAGCCGCTTTACCAGGAAGGCATGGGCCTGGTCGAACAGGCGGCGGAGTATCTCGACGGCAAGGGCCGGGTCGAGGCAAAGAAACTGTCCAGGCTGGGGGCCACGCTCTATGCCGCCGAATCGATGCGGCTGACCACAAGGCTGATGCAGGTTGCCTCCTGGCTGCTTTTGCAGCGCGCGGCGAATTCCGGCGAGATGACCCGCGACCAGGTTGCGTCGGAAAAGTCCAAGGTGCGCCTCGACACCGCTTCCGCCCATGACGAAGCCGCCGGCTGGGCCGAACTGCCCGAGGATTTCCTCGACCTAGTCACCCGCTCGCTGCGCCTGCAGGCGCTGGTGCGCCGCATGGACGAGGAGATCTACGGCTCCGGCGCCGTGGTCGACATGCAACTGACGGCTCGCCGCCCCAATCCGGTTTCCGACCAGATCAGCCTGCTCAACACGGCTTTCGCTCGCGGCTGACGGGCTGCCTGATAATTCTACTTTGACGGGCATCTGGCGCAGTTTTCTGCGCTTCCGGCGCTCACGTACTTAGGTACGCTCCGCTCCGGTTCTCGAAAACCACGCCATCTGCTCCGCCAGAGCGAATTCTCAAACAGCCCGCGACTCGTCGTGGGGGATCGTTTCCGGTTTGTTCACATTTCGCTGGCATCGCTGTCCACCGGAGGTAAACTCGCCGGATGGGGGAAGCGATTCGCATTATCGGTATCGACCCGGGGCTCAGGCGCACCGGCTGGGGCATCGTCGAGAGCCTCGGCAATTCGTTGCGCTTCGTCGCCTCCGGCACCGTGCGTTCCGACGACAAGGCGGCGCTGGCGACGCGGCTCTGCCAATTGCATGACGGGCTCGCCGAAATCCTGCACACCACCATGCCGCACGAGGCGGCGGTCGAACAGACCTTCGTCAACAAGGACGCGGTGGCGACGCTGAAGCTCGGCCAGGCGCGCGGCATCGCCATGCTGGTGCCGGCGCGCGCTGGCCTCGTCGTTGCCGAATATGCGCCCAACGCTGTCAAGAAGGCGGTGATCGGCGTTGGTCATGGCGACAAGAAGCAGATCCACATGATGGTGAAGGTGCTGTTGCCGAAGGCCACTTTCGATACCGAACATGCCGCCGACGCGCTGGCCATTGCTATCTGCCACGCGCATCACCGGCAAAGCGTCGCCTACAGGATGGCGCTCGCCGGGTAGCAATGTTCTTGACTTGTTCTCATAGTTGCGATAAGTAATACTTCAGAGGTATTACCATGCGCGTGACCACCAAGGGGCAAGTCACCATTCCCAAACAGATAAGGGACCATCTGGGTATCGGCCCGGGCTCGGAGGTGGAGTTCGTGGCCACCGACGAGGGCGCTCGGCTTGTCGCCGTCAACGAAAACCTATCCGAGGAAGAGGCATCCCGCAGGTTCAGCGATGTCCTTGACCGGATGGCGGGGACCCTGGATTTGGCGGGCATGACGACCGACGAATACATGGAGTGGTTGAGGGGGCCGCGTGAAGATCTCGACGTTGATTGACACAAATGTCCTGATCGACGTCTGGGGACCGGCCGGACCGCTGACAAAATGGTCGGCATCGGCGATTGTTTCCTGTCGCCGCGATGGAGCCTTGCTGATCAATACGATCATCTGGTCCGAGCTCGCGCCGCTGATAGCGACAGAGACGGCGCTTCGAAAAGCAGTCGACATGCTCGAGATGGATCGCGAGTTTCTGCCCTGGGACGCGGCATTCCTTGCAGGCGTCGCGCATTCCCGCTATCGCCGTGCTGGCGGGGTTCGCGAGCGGACGTTGCCAGACTTTTTCATTGGCGCCCATGCGACCGTTGCCGGACATCGTCTGCTGACCCGCGACGCTGCCCGCTACCGCAGTTACTTCCCGGATCTCGACATCATCTCTCCTGAAACGCACCCATGAAGGCCCAGGCATGATCGGCAAACTCAAGGGCACGCTCGACGAGATCGACGAGGACCATTGCCTCGTCGATATTCATGGCGTCGGCTATGTCGCCTATTGCTCGGCGCGTACGCTGGCAGCACTCCCGGCATCGGGCGAAGCGGTGGTGCTGTTCATCGAGACCTATGTGCGCGAGGACATGCTGCGGCTCTACGGTTTCCAGTCGCAGCTGGAGCGCGAATGGTTCCGGCTGCTGATGAACTATGTGCCAGGCGTCGGCGCCAAGGTGGCGCTCGCCATCCTGTCGACACTGGCGCCGGCCGATCTCGCCAACGCGATTGCACTGCGCGATATCGCCATGGTCTCTCGCGCCCCAGGTGTCGGCAAGAAAGTGGCCGAGCGCATCGTCACCGAATTGAAGAACAAGGCGCCGGCCTATGCCGGCACTGCCTCGGGCACCATCGGCCTGAAGCAGGAGCTCGGTGAAGGCGTCGCTCCGGCGCCGATCACCGACGCCGTCTCGGCACTGGTCAATCTCGGCTATTCGCGCGACACCGCGGCCAATGCGGTGGCGGCGGCGCTGAAGACGGCGGGCGAGGATGCCGATGCACCGAAGCTGATCCGTTTCGGCCTGAGGGAGCTGGCGCGGTGAGGCGTCGCTTGTTCAGTTCCTTGCCGCGTGCAAGGAAGGCGCCATGAGCCTGTCACCCCGTCTCATTACGCCTGAAAAACGCGGCGAGGATGCCGAGCAGACCTTGCGGCCGCAGACGCTTGACGATTTCGTCGGCCAGGCGGCGGTGCGGGCCAATCTCAAAGTGTTCATCGAGGCCGCCAAGGGCCGCAACGAAGCGCTCGACCATGTGCTGTTCGTCGGGCCGCCGGGTCTCGGCAAGACGACGCTGGCGCAGATCATGGCGCGCGAGCTCGGCGTCAATTTCCGCTCGACCTCCGGCCCGGTTATCGCCAAGGCCGGCGATCTCGCGGCCCTGCTCACCAATCTCGAAGAAGGCGACGTGCTGTTCATCGACGAGATCCACCGGCTGAGCCCGGCGGTGGAGGAAATCCTCTATCCGGCAATGGAGGATTTCCAGCTCGACCTGATCATCGGCGAGGGACCGGCGGCGCGCTCGGTCAAGATCGATCTCGCCCGCTTTACGCTGGTCGCCGCCACCACGCGGCTTGGTCTGCTCACCAATCCGCTGCGCGACCGTTTTGGCATTCCGGTGCGGCTCAATTTCTATTCGGTCGAGGAGCTGGAGCAGATCGTGCGGCGCGGCGCCCGCATCCTGCAAATGCCGCTCGGCGACGATGGCGCGCTGGAGATCGCGCGGCGCGCGCGTGGTACGCCCCGCATCGCTGGCAGGCTGTTGCGCCGCGTACGCGATTTCGCCTCGGTCGCCGGCGATGGCCATGTCGACCGCCAGATCGCCGACGAGGCCTTGACCCGGCTTGAGGTCGACGCGCTCGGCCTCGACGCGCTCGACCGCCGGTATCTGTCGATGATCGCCCGCAATTTTGGCGGTGGGCCGGTCGGCATCGAGACGATCGCCGCCGGCCTGTCCGAGCCGCGCGACGCCATCGAGGACATCATCGAGCCCTATCTGATCCAGCAGGGTTTCATCCAGCGCACACCGCGCGGCCGGATGCTGACGGCCAATGCTTGGCGGCACCTCGGCCTCGATGCGCCGAAGGATCTGGCGCAGCAGCAGATCAACCTGTTCCAGGAAGAGTAGCGGCTCGGCGATTGGACACGGAGCTGCGATCAAGGATCCGTGAATGTCCTTGCGCAAAATATCCTCAGCTTCGCCGACTTGCCGGCGCAATCGTGGACTTTAACGCGGCCTTGGCGATTGTCGCCGCGATTTAGTGCCGGAGCCGAGCATGATAACCAGACGCGGGTTCCTGCGCTTTGTCGGCGGGTCGTTTCTGTCTGTTGCCGCGTTCAGCGCCTATGCGGTGGGCATCGAGCCGATGCTGCTGACGCATGTGAAGCGCTATGCCTTAACGCCACCGCATTGGTCGGCGGGATTGAAACTGCGCATCGTCGCGCTCGCCGACATCCATGCCTGCCGGCCGTGGATGACACCGGAGCGGATCGCTTCGCTTGTCGAAGACGCGAACGCGCTGCAGCCGGACCTGATCGTCCTGCTTGGCGACTACATCGCCGGCATGCCTCTGGTGACGGGGCCGGTGACGCCGTCGCAATGGGCATCCGCACTGTCGGGCCTCAAGGCGCCGCTCGGCGTGCTGTCGATCCTTGGCAACCACGACTGGTGGGGCGATGGCTTCGCGCAGCGGGCGGGCGCCGGTCCGACCATAGCGCGCAAGGCCTTGGAGAAAGTCGGCATCCCGGTTCTGGAGAACGATGTCGTGCGCCTGGAGAAGGACGGGCATGGTGTCTGGATCGCCGGGCTCGCCGACCAGCTGGCCCTGCTGCCGACCAGGGACCGCACCGGCTTCACGGGGCTGGACGATCTCGACGGCACGCTGGCCAAGGTCAGCGATGCCTCGCCGGTCATTTTGCTCGCGCATGAGCCCGATATTTTTCCCACCGTGCCGTGGCGGGTGTCGCTGACGCTGTCCGGCCACACCCATGGCGGACAGGCGCGGCTGTTCGGCTATTCGCCGGTCGTGCCGTCGCGGTTCGGCAATCGCTATGCCTATGGCCATGTCGTCGAGAACGACCGCAATCTGATCGTCTCGGGCGGGCCTGGCTTCAGCATTGTGCCGGTGCGTTTCGGGATGCGCCCCGAAATCCTGTCGATCGACCTTGGTTGAGCGGTCAATGCAGTGTGCGGATCACGTCCATCACGTCAGGCTCGGCCTTGTCGCCGTTGAAGGCGTCGACGATGCCGAAGGCGCCGCCATAGCTCCACACCGACCATGAGAAGCCATGCGCTTCGGCGCGCGCGATCATGTCCCTGACATAGGCGGCGCGGAACGCGGCCGGCATCACATAGGCGTTGCCGTATTCCTGGCGGATCATGCCGAATTCGCCCAGCGTGATGTTCTCCGGCTTGATGCCGTTGGCCTTCGCCCACGCCTCGACTTGTCTGAACGGCGCATCCATAAGGCCAAGCAGCTTGTCGGGGCTGTCCATGCTGGCGACCTGTTCATCGAGATAGGCAAGCAGGCCGCTCTGCCGTGCCCATGGCGCCTCGGCCCTGATCCTGGCGCGGTTGGTGTCGAGCGTCACCTCGAGCTGTGCCTGCGGCACCGCGGTCAGCGGATAGGGCAGGCCGGTCACATAGGGGATGAAGTCGCCGGCCCAGGTCGCGCCCTGATGGGTGAGCAGGAACGGATCGTAGGAGTGGAAGGTCCAGATGACGTTGTCATCCGGGATCGTCTTCGGATCGATCTTCTCCAGGGAGGTCGCGGCCGAATAGCAGGCCCCGGTCAAGATCAAAGTTAGCTTGGTGGCCGATGAACGCGCCGCCGCGAACAGCTTCTGCTGGCGGTCCGGCCACAGGCTGGTGCCGTCGCTGTCGCAGTCGACGATAGGTTCGTTCATCGGCTCGAAAGCGACCTTTTTGGGATCCTCGCTGGCCAGCGTGCGGGCCATCTTGCGCACCATGTCGACATAGGCGTCGAAGGTCTGCGGGTCGTCCATCACTTGGCCCATGCCGATCTTGCGGCTGCCGCCGGCCGGGATCAGATGCATGTCGACGACCACCTTCAGCCCGGCGCGGTTGATCATGCGCACTGAGTCCAGCACGCTGGCATAGAGGTCGTCGCGCAAGGCCACGGTCTGGCCGGACAGGAAAGGCGACGGATCGACCGGCATGCGCAGGAAATCGAAGCCCGCATCCTTCAGTGCCTTGAGGTCGTCGTCCTTGAGGAACTTGCGCCATTCCGGATAGGGCAGGATGGCCTTGGCGTCACCCCACTGCTCCTCGCCCGGCCACGTCGTCCACTGGTCGAGGTTGAGGCCGCGCTTCATCGAGAAGGTCGCCGCCTGGCCGGGCAGCGATAAAGCCGCGAGCACAAGCAGCGCCGCCATCAAGGTCTTGATCATCGCCGTCAACAGTGCCATCGGGTTCATGCGCCAAGCCAGTGCGTGTCGCCCAAAAGTGTGTAGCGGTTTTGGGACAACGACACGCACGGAAACAATTGCCTTAAGCGCGCCACGCTTTAGGTGCCCGGTCAGGTCCAAAAAGGAAAGCGCAATGGACGATCATGGTGAATCGGCGGCGTTGCTGGCAGGGCTCTCCGGCGCGCTGACGGAGTTCGGCCATCGGCTGATGGCGAGGGTCTATTACGCCGACACCGATTTCTCCGGCGTCGTCTACCATGCGCGCTATCTGGAATTCTTCGAACGCGGCCGCTCCGACTATCTCAGGCTGACCGGCGTGCATCACACCGAGCTTGCTGATGGCAAGCATGGCGAGAAGATCGTCTGGGTGGTGCGTCGCATGGAGATCAATTTTCGCGGCCCCGCCCGCATCGACGACATCCTGACGGTCGACACCCGCACCGAGGACATTTCGGGCGCGCGCATCTTCATGGCGCAGCAGCTCAAACGCGGTGATGAAGTGCTGGTCGAGGCCAAGGTCGAGGCGGCGATCATCGGCGAGAATGGCCGGCCACGGCGCTTCCCCAAAGAATGGGTGGCGGCATTCATGCCCAAGATGAGTTGATATTCAGGTGATGCCGGCCTGCAAACGGCAGGTTCCTCCGCTTCCGGTGCTCACGTACCCAAACGTACGCTCCGCTCCGGTTCTCGGAACCCACCGTTTTCGGCTCGGCCTGACCTGAATCTCAACACACCTTTGGAGGGGCGGATGAGCTGATGCAGACCGAGCCGGTGGTCCACGGGCGTGGCAATGCGCCGCGCCTTATGTACTAACCCATCCTTAACCATAACGGTTCATGAAGAGATTGGTGAAGATTGGCGCTATCCAGCGCCTTCCTTTCACCAATATTTGCCCCGAAAAGGCCACCAACGGCACGGTTTGGGGTTGTTCAGGTAGCTGCGTGCGAACCGACCACAAGGGATGCCAGGGGCCAGCTGCCAGCTTCGCCCGGAAAATCTTAAGGACGTAACGATGGAAAATATCGCACTCGCCGAACCGGGCGCGCAATTGTCGATTTGGGCGCTGTTCATGCAGGCCAGCTGGGTGGTCAAGCTGGTCATGATCGGTTTGCTCTGCGCTTCGGTCTGGACCTGGGCGATCATCGTCGACAAGCTGGTTGCCTATGCCCGCATGCGGCTGTCGCTCAACCGGTTCGAGCAGGTGTTCTGGTCCGGGCAGTCGCTGGAGGAGCTCTACCGCACGCTCGCCGACCGCAAGACCACCGGCATGGGTGCCATTTTCGTGGCTGCAATGCGTGAGTGGAAGAAGAGCTTCGAGAAGGGCGCCAAGTCGCCGCTCGGCCTGCAGACCCGCATCGACAAGGCGATGGACCTGGCGCTGACGCGCGAGATGGAAAAGCTGGAGGGGCGCCTCGGCTTCCTCGCCACCACCGGCTCGGCGGCACCCTTTATCGGCCTGTTCGGCACCGTCATCGGTATCATGACCTCGTTCCAGGCGATCGCCGGGTCCAAGAACACCAGTCTTGCGGTGGTCGCGCCCGGCATTGCCGAAGCGCTGCTGGCGACGGCCATCGGCCTGCTCGCCGCCATCCCCGCCGTCATCGCCTACAATAAACTGTCGTCCGACGCGAGCAAGATAGCGGTGCGCATGGAAGGGTTCTCCGACGAGTTCTCCGCCATACTCTCGCGCCAAATCGATGAAAAAGTGGCCCCCAAGGCCTGAGGAGTAACTGATGGGTATGTCCGTTGGCATGGGAGGACGCGGTGGGCGCGGCCACAGGCGGCGCGGCCGTCACCATGCACTGATGTCGGAGATCAACGTCACGCCGATGGTCGACGTGATGCTGGTGCTGCTGATCATCTTCATGGTCGCGGCACCGATGCTGACGGTCGGCGTGCCGATCGACCTGCCTGACACGCAGGCCAAGGCGATGAATGCCGACACGCAGCCGATCACCGTCTCGATCAACGCCGCCGGCCAGATCTATCTCCAGGAAACCGAGATTCCGATCGAGGAGCTGGTGGCCAAGCTGCAGGCGATCTCGAAGACCGGCTATGAAGAGCGCATCTTCATCCGCGGCGACAAGTCCACCGACTATGGCACGGCGATGAAGGTGATGGCTCGTATCTCGTCCGCTGGCTACAAGAACATCGGCCTGGTTTCACTGCAGGAACAGGATCAATAGACGCACGATGAAGACCGGCCTCACCACATCGGTGATCTTGCATACGGCGGTGCTGGCCTTCGGCCTGTTCACGCTGTCGGCGCCGGCCGCACTCCCGTCCGCCGATGTCGAGTCGGTCGCGGTCGACATCGTGCCGATGGAAGCCATTGCGCAGACGTTGCAGGGCGACAAGAAGGCCGTGATGCATGAAAAGCCGGCCCCTGTGCCGACCCAGCGCCCGGACATCGTGCCGGTAGCGCAGAAGGTCGGCGAGAACAGCGTCGACACCGACAAGCCGGTAACGCCGGAGGCCAAGCCGAAGCCGGTCGACATGACATCGGCTCCGCCGCCCGCGCCGACACCGATCGAAAAGCCGAAGCCGGAGGACGTGCCGAAGCCGCAGGAAAAGCCCAAGCCCATTCCGGCAACGGAAGTGGCGCCGGCGCCGACGCCCAAGGAAGAGGTGAAGCCGGAGCCGGTCAAGCAGACGGACCCCAAGCCGACACCGGCCAAGCCGGCGCCGACCCCGCCGCCGCAGGACAAGACCGCCGCCATCGATCCGACGCCCGAGGTCAAGCCTGATGCCGTTGCTGAGGCCATAGCCAAGGATCCGCCCACCGAAGAGACGCAGCTGCCGAACTCGGCGCCCGCGCCGGAAGCGCGGCCGAAGCCTCAGCCGGCGCAGGCCGAAAGCGCCAAGGCGCCGGAACGCAAGGATGCCGACAAGCCGGTCAAGGAAGCCTCGTCGAAGCCGAAGTCCGACGACAAGCAGTTCAACGCCGACGAGATCTCCGCTCTCCTCGACAAGCAGAAGCCGTCCGGCGGCGGCGCCAAGCGCTCGACCCAGCAGGCCTCGCTCGGCGGCGACAAGGATCAGGGCCAGAAGCTGTCGAAATCGGAAATGGGTGCCCTGGAAAGCCAGCTCGGCGGCTGCTGGACCCTTCCAGTTGGCCTTGAAGGTTCGGAAAACTTCGTCGTCGTCGTCCGCTTCAACCTGGATGCCTCCGGCAAGCTGGATGGCCGCCCGAATGTCGAGAAGTCGAGCGGAAACCGCCAGTTCGACGAAAGTGCCGTTCGCGCGGTGCAAAAATGCGATGTCACCGGCCTGCAGGTCCCCGCAGGCAAGCAGGACATCTGGGCCGACGTCCGCGTCACCTTCGATCCAAGGGAGATGCTGGGCCTGTAGGCCCGAGTATCCGAAAATCAGTACGAGAAGCGAGAAGACATGAAATCAATCCTCAAGCCGCTCCTGATGGTCGCAGCAATGGCGATGGGCATGACCGCTGCCGGCACGTTGCCGGCCCTGGCGCTCGTCGAGCTCAACGTCAACAAGGGCAATGTCGAACCGCTGCCGATCGCCATCACCGATTTCCAGGGAGGCGACGCGCTTGGCGCCCAGATTTCCGAGATCGTCACCGCCGACCTGAAGCGCTCGGGCCTGTTCGCGCCGATCGACAAGAGTGCCTTCATCGAGAAGATATCCAATCCGGACGCAGCACCGCGCTTCGACGACTGGAAGGTGATCAACGCGCAGGCGCTGGTCACCGGCAGCGTCGGCAAGGAGGCCGACGGCCGCATCCGCGCCCAGTACCGGCTGTGGGATACCTTTGCCGGCCAGCAGATGTCCGGCGAGCAGTTCTTTGCCAACGACGCCAATCAGCGTCGCGTTGCCCACATCATCGCCGACGCGATCTACGAGAGGCTGACCGGTGAGAAGGGCTATTTCGACACGCGCGTCGTCTTCATCGACGAATCCGGCGCCAAGAACGCGCGCAAGAAGCGCCTCGCCATCATGGATCAGGACGGCGCCAACGTCCGCTATCTCTCCGACGGAAAGTCGATCGTGCTGACGCCGCGTTTCTCGCCGAACCGGCAGGAAATCACCTACATGTCCTATGAAAGCGGTCAGCCGCGGGTCTACCTGCTGCAGATCGAGACCGGCCAGCGCGAACTGGTCGGCAATTTTCCCGGCATGACCTTTGCGCCACGCTTTTCGCCCGACGGCCAGAAGGTGATCATGAGTCTGCTGCGCGATGACGGCAACTCCAATATCTTCGCCATGGACTTGCGGAGCCGTTCGACGACACGGTTGACCAACTCGACCGCCATCGACACCTCGCCGTCCTATTCGCCCGACGGCAGCCAGGTGGTGTTCACCTCCGACCGCGGTGGGCGCGCGCAGATCTATGTGATGGGTGCCGACGGCTCGGGCCAGAACCGCATCTCCTTCGGCGACGGCGTCTATTCGACGCCGGTGTGGTCGCCGCGCGGCGACCTCATCGCCTTCACCAAGCAGACAGGCGGCGAATTCCAGATCGGCGTCATGAAAACCGATGGCTCGGGCGAGCGTATCCTGTCCTCCGGCTTCCAGCAGGAGGGGCCGACCTGGGCGCCGAACGGCCGAGTGCTGATGTTCTTCCGCGATTCCGCCGGAGGCCCGAAGCTGGTGTCGGTCGACCTCACCGGCCGCAATGAACAGTCGATCCCGACGACGAACTTCGCCTCCGACCCGGCATGGTCGCCCTTGCTGGAGTAGTTTGGCTCAATTGTCACAGATGCCGGAAAGGGGCCTTTGTGGCCCCTTTTCCACGCCTTGGTCGCGTTTTGGCCGCATTTACGCCTAGGGTCCGCGCCAATTGTGGCTTCGGGCCAGACGGCTGCGGACGGGCAGCCTAACCAAATTTTAACCGTGTTTCTTGAATGCCGGTTAACCCAAACGTGGTTACTGGGTGATCAACGAAATCACTCGAAATACGAAGGAGAGGCGGCATGGGCCGTATCGCAGCACTTACCAGAAACCCGGTCATGATCGCGCTGGTGGCGATGCTCGCCATCGCCGGTTGTGCCTCGAAGAAGACGCCGAACAATGCCGCCGACCTTGGCCTCAACGGCGCCGGCGCGGCAACGCCCGGATCGGCAAAGGACTTCACCGTCAACATCGGCGACCGCATCTTCTTCGATACGGACTCGACCTCGATCCGTGCCGACGCGCAGACGACACTGTCGCGCCAGGCGCAGTGGCTGAACCAGTACAAGCAGTACGCCATCGTCATCGAAGGCCATGCCGACGAACGCGGCACGCGTGAGTACAATCTGGCGCTCGGCGCCCGCCGCGCCGCCGCCACCCGCGACTTCCTCGTCGCAAAGGGCGTTTCGGCCAGCCGCCTGAAGACGATTTCCTACGGCAAGGAGCGTCCGGTCGCGGTGTGCGACGACATCTCCTGCTGGTCGCAGAACCGCCGTGCGGTCACCACGCTCAGCGGCGCCGGTTCCTGAGCCATCGTGCAGCCGACCGGCGTGTCAAAAGAAGGCGCGGCGCTCTAGCGGCAAAAATGCAACATACCCTTGCGAAAGGCGGCCCCAGGGCCGCCTTTTTCATATCCGGATGCCCGAAACAAAATTTGGCCGAAGTCTCGGCTCCTGCTATGAGCCGAGGGCGCTTGGCTGGTCCCACTCTGATTGGAAGGCGCGAACAAGCTAACGAAATCACGGCGAGAGGCACATGCATTTGAGATCGGTTCTGAGCGGCACGCTTGCGCTGTTGCTCCTATCAGGCGTCACCGCACTGGCGGGCACAGGGCAATCAACCGACAGCGGCTTTTCCTTCCATCTGCCCAGCATCGAATTGCCCAGCCTATTCGGTCAAAAGAAGAAACCGGATCAGGTTCAACTGGTGCAGTCCGACGGTACCGCCGTGACCGGGCTGGAAGAGCAACTGCGGCAGATGAACGGCAAGATCGAGGAACTCAATTTCCAGGTCCTGCAGATGCAGGAGCAGATCCGCAAGCAGCAGGAAGACAACGAGTTCCGCTTCCAACAGCTTGAAGGCGGCACGCAAGGCGGGCAGCCGCCGGCACAGAAGAAGTCGGACGCCACAACTACGGATACCAACACCGATGTGGCAGCGGCTCCGGCAACGCAGGCGCCGGCCGACGCGGGCACGGCGCCCGCCGGCCAGGAGGTCATCGTCGAATCGCCCAATGGCGACCCCGGCAAGGTGATTCCCGGGACGGGTGCGCCGGAAAAGACCTTCGGCACCATCACCGTCGACAAGAACGGCAATGTCATCGATGCCGGCGGCAACACCCAGGCGACCGCGCCGGCGCAAGATACCGCGCCCGCCGCCGGCGCCCCGGCCAAGGCCGGCAAGTCCGACGGCACGGAGGTGGCGGCATTGCCCGCCACCAACGACCCGGAGGAACTCTACCGCGACTCCTATCAGTTCATCCTCTCGGGCGACTACAGCACCGCCGAGCAGGGTTTTCGCAACCATATCTCCCGCTTCCCCAAGGATGCGAAGGCTGCGGATGCGCATTACTGGTTGGGCGAGTCGCTGCTCGGCCAGCAGAAATACCGCGACGCGGCCGAGACTTTCCTCGCCGCCAGCAAGGACTATCCCAAGGCCAAGAAAGCTCCCGACATGTTGCTGAAGCTCGGCGTGTCGCTGGTCGGCCTCAAGCAGCATGACGTGGCCTGCGCCACCTTCAGTGAGATCGGCAAGCGCTACCCCGACATCTCCGGCGCGCTCAAGGAACGCGTCAAGCAGGAAAAGGCGCTGGCGGCGTGCTGAACCTTCCCGTTCATGTCGTTGCCCCAAAACCAGGATCATCTTTGGGCGACATGCATTGATGCTCGATACCGAGCCTGATCTTTCGAAAAGCCTTTTTTCGCATATCGATTTTACCAGCGGCGCTGTTGCGGCCGTGTCCGGCGGCAGCGACTCGACCGCCCTGCTCCTTCTTCTCAAACACCATCTCGACCGCACAGCGCCGGCAACGAAGCTGCTGGCGGTGACGATCGACCACGGTTTGCGGCCCGGCTCGGCGGCGGAAGCGCAGGGGATGGCGAGGCTGTGCGCCACGCACGCAATCGCGCACCGCATCCTGACATGGTCGGGCTCCAAGCCGTCGACCGGTCTGCCCGCCGCCGCACGGGAAGCGCGCTACCGGCTGCTGGCCGAGGCAGCACAGGCGGAAGGCCTTGGCCTGATCCTGACCGGCCATACCGCCGACGATCAGGCGGAAACGGTGCTGATGCGGCAAGTACGCAACGACAGATTGGCACGCAAAGAGGGATTGGCGCGTGACGAGGGCCGAGGCCATGCCGACGCGGCAGGCCGAGGACTTGCCGGCATGGCGCCGGCCACCTTGTATGACTGGCGCAGCTGGATCGTGCGGCCGCTTCTCGGCATGCGGCGCGCGGCACTGCGCGACGTTCTGCGGCGTCAGGATGTCGGCTGGGCCGACGACCCGACCAATGTCGACAAGGCTTTCGAGCGGCCGCGCCTGCGCGCGACGCTCGCCGACGACGACGGCGTGCAGCGCATCGACGACGCGCTGGCACTGGCCGCGCAGGAGGGCAGCGTGCGCAGGCAGCTTGGCCTGGCTGCGGCGGACTTGATCCGCCGTTTCGCGATCCAGCCGGCGGCCGGGCTCATTCGGCTTGATCCTGGCTTGCTGAACGCCGGCGAGGACCGGACGGCGGTCTACGCACTGCGCATTCTGCTGGCCACGACCGGCGGGATTGCCTTTCTGCCGGACCAGGCCCGCAGCGAGGCGCTGTTTGCCCGGCTGAAGACCGGTTTTCTTTGCGCCACATTGTCGCGGACGGTGGTCGATTGCCGGCGCGCCGGCATCTTCCTGCGCCGCGAGGCGCGCGGTCTGCCGCCTGCCGCTGCAGTCACCCAGGGCACCCTCTGGGATGGCCGCCGGCGCATCACATTGAACAACAGCAGCGGCGCATTGTTGATCGCCCCGTTCGGAGCAGCAGCGAAGCGGCCGGCGATCGGCGAGGGGGAAACCCCGCCAAGCCTGATGCGCGCCGCGCTCGCCGCCGAGCCGGCATTGTGGCAAGCCGGCGAATGCCTTGGTTTGCCGGGAGATATCCGGGCGCCTGCGGTGGTTGAGGCGCGGCCGGTCGTTGCCCCCTTTGCCCGCTTCCTGCCGTCCTTCGACCTGGCGCCGGCGCGGGCTGTCGCCGGGCTGATTGGGGCGGCCCCGGTCCCGCCCTTGCCTTTCAGCGGCCACAGTGCCGGTTGATGATGGGCTAAAGCTTAACCCAGACGTGCTGTTATGCTTGGCAAGGGGAGGCGCTCTCCCTATGTTAGGCGCAAGTTTCCTCTCATGACGTGTGTCCGCCCCGCGGACGCCAACGGGACAATTGATGAATCCGAACTATCGCAACCTCGCGCTCTGGGCGATCATAGCGGTCTTGCTCATCGCCCTGTTCAATCTGTTCCAGACGCCGCAGACGCGAGGGGCCTCAAGCGATGTGCCTTATTCGCAGTTCCTGCAGGACGTCGCGGCCGGCCGGGTCAAGACGGTGACCATTGCGGGCGCCCGCATCAGCGGCACCTACACCGACAATGCCAGCGGCTTCCAGACCTATTCGCCCGGCGATCCGTCGCTGGTCTCGCGGCTGCAGGACAAGAACGTCACCATCAATGCGCGGCCTGAGACCGACGGTTCCAATTCGCTGTTCGGCTATCTGATCTCGTGGCTGCCGATGATCCTCATCCTCGGCGTCTGGATATTCTTCATGCGCCAGATGCAGTCTGGATCCGGGCGCGCCATGGGCTTCGGCAAGTCGAAGGCCAAGCTTTTGACCGAGGCGCATGGCCGCGTCACCTTCCAGGACGTTGCTGGCGTCGATGAAGCCAAGGAAGATCTGGAAGAGATCGTCGAGTTCCTGCGCGATCCGCAGAAGTTCCAGCGGCTCGGCGGCAAGATTCCGCGTGGCGTGCTGCTTGTCGGCCCTCCGGGAACCGGCAAGACGCTGCTCGCCCGCTCGGTTGCCGGCGAAGCCAATGTGCCGTTCTTCACCATCTCCGGTTCGGACTTCGTCGAGATGTTCGTCGGCGTCGGCGCCAGCCGCGTCCGCGACATGTTCGACCAGGCCAAGAAGAACGCGCCCTGCATCATCTTCATCGACGAAATCGATGCCGTCGGCCGCCATCGCGGCGCCGGTCTCGGCGGCGGCAATGACGAGCGCGAGCAGACGCTGAACCAGCTGCTGGTCGAGATGGACGGCTTCGAATCCAACGAAAGCATCATCCTGATCGCCGCCACCAACCGGCCCGACGTGCTCGACCCGGCGCTGCTGCGTCCGGGCCGCTTCGACCGCCAGGTGGTGGTGCCGAACCCCGATATCGTCGGCCGCGAGAAGATCCTCAAGGTGCATGTGCGCAACGTGCCTTTGGCGCCCAACGTCGACCTCAAGGTCGTCGCTCGCGGCACGCCCGGGTTTTCCGGCGCCGACCTCATGAACCTCGTCAACGAATCGGCGCTGATGGCCGCGCGGCGCAACAAGCGCCTGGTGACCATGGCCGAGTTCGAGGACGCCAAGGACAAGATCATGATGGGCGCCGAGCGTCGTTCGTCGGCGATGACCCAAGCCGAAAAGGCGCTGACCGCCTACCACGAGGCCGGTCACGCCATCCTGGCGCTCAACGTGCCGTCGGCCGATCCGCTGCACAAGGCCACCATCATCCCGCGTGGCCGGGCGCTCGGCATGGTCATGCAGTTGCCGGAAGGCGACCGCTATTCGATGAGCTACAAATACATGATCTCGCGGCTCGCCATCATGATGGGTGGCCGTGTCGCCGAGGAGTTCAAGTTCGGCAAGGAAAACATCACCTCGGGTGCCTCCTCGGACATCGAGCAGGCGACCAAGCTGGCGCGCGCCATGGTCACGCGCTGGGGCTTTTCCGACAAGCTCGGCCACGTCGCCTATGGCGACAACCAGGAGGAAGTGTTCCTCGGTCACTCGGTGGCGCGCACGCAGAACGTCTCGGAAGAGACCGCGCAGATCATCGATGCCGAAGTGCGCCGCCTGATCGACGAGGCCTATTCGACGGCAAAATCCATCCTGACCAAGAAGAAGAAGGAATGGATCGCGCTGGCGGAAGGGCTGCTCGAGTATGAGACGCTGTCGGGTGAAGAGATCAAGCAGTTGATCGCCGGGCAGAAGCCCTCGCGCGACCTCGGCGACGACACGCCGCCAAGCCGTGGCTCGGCCGTGCCGAAGTCCGGCCGGCGCAAGAAGGGACCCGAGCCGGAAGGCGGCATGGAACCCCAGCCTTCAAGCTGACCGAGACCACTGATTTCAGACCGCTGACTTCAAAACAAACGCCGCGGCTTCAACCCGCGGCGTTTTGCTGTTCGGCGTTGGTCACAGGCCGCGCGGCGCGAGCGCGCTTGCCTTGCCGGGGCGCTGCCCGTCGGTCCGTCCGGCATGTTGCTTGCCCCATCTGGCGAGCGGAATCAGGGCATTGTCCAGCTCGATACCGAATTCGGTGATCGAGTATTCGACCCTGGGCGGGACTTCGGGGAAGACCTCGCGGTGGACGATGCCGTCGGCCTCCATTTCGCGCAGCTGCTGGATCAACATCTTTTCACTGATGTCGGGCACCCGGCGCTTCAGTTCACCGAAGCGCGCCGGCGCCTTGTGGACCTGCCAGAGCAGCAACGCCTTCCACTTGCCGCTGATCACCTCCAGCGCCGGCCCTAATCCGCAACTATCTGGCTGTTTCTTTCCCATGTTTCATCCAATTCTGAGCAATCGGTGGGTGGCTTACATTTTTGTCGGTACTTGAGAAAAACCAAGCCGGTCCATAACTTCAAACCAGATCGCCGGCACCGGCGAACAGCACAACAACATATCGGTACCTTGCTTCGGCCTGCAAAGGCCGTCGGCGGTCGGATTTTGGCGAAAAGGATGGATCATGACACGATACGCAAACAAGAAGGCCGTGGTGATCGGCGGAACGCACGGCATGGGGCTTGCCGTGGCGGAGGCCCTGGTCGAAGGCGGCGCCGGCGTGTTGGTCACCGGCCGCGATCACCGCAACATCGAAGCCGCCCGCGCGAAGTTGTTTTCGCGCGCCCATGTCGTGCAGTCGGACACCAGCGACATGGCCGATATCGTCACGCTCGGAGCCGAAGTGGGACAGAAGCTCGGCCAGATCGACTTCCTCCACATCAATGCCGGGGTTGCCAATCTCGAGCCGGTGGAGCGGGTCACCGAGGACAGCTACGACCGCATCTTCAACATCAACACGAAAGGCGCTTTCTTCACCGCGCAGCGCCTGCTGCCGCTCATCAAGGATGGTGGCGCCATCGTCTTCACCTCGTCGATCGCCGATGAATCCGGCAACGGCGGAATGAGCGTCTATTCCGGATCGAAGGCTGCACTTCGCGCTTTCGCCAAGGTTCTTGCCGCCGAGCTTCTGCCGCGCCGGATCCGCGTGAATGTGGTCAGCCCCGGCTTCATCGATACGCCGACAATGGGCGTGGCGAGCGCTTCCGCCGAGGAGCGGGCGGCCTTCATGGCGATCGGTGACGCGGTCACGCCGATGAAGCGTCACGGCACCGTCGAGGAGGTGGCGCGTGCGGTGCTGTTCCTGGCTTTCGATGCAACCTTCACCACAGGCGCGCGGCTGACCGTCGATGGCGGCCTTGGCCAGGATCTGAGCCCCTTGCCGGCGTGACCCGGCAAACCGAAACCACGGAGACGCACGATGAGCGATATGACTGTAATCGGCCTTGGCGCCATGGGCACGGCTCTCACGGAGGCCTTCCTCGACAAGGGGCATGTTGTGACGGTGTGGAACCGCTCACCGGCAAAGGCGCACGCTTTGGCGGCCAAGGGCGCTGTCGTGGCTGCCAGCGTCGAGGACGCCGTCAGGTCGAGCCCGCTGATCGTGGTGTGCCTTCTGGTCTACGACACGGTCCACGAGGCGCTTGCGCCCGCGCGGGAAGCGTTATCGGGCCGCACGCTGGTCAATCTCACCAACGGCACGCCCGAGCAGGCGCGGGCGATGTCGCAGTGGGCCGTCACGCACGGCGCCAACTATGTCGATGGTGGCATCATGGCGGTGCCGCCGATGATCGGCCGGCAGCACGCCCTGATCCTCTACAGCGGCTCCAGGCAGGGGTTCGACACGCACTCTGAACAACTCGATGCGCTCGGCACCGGCAAATATCTGGGCGAGGATGCCGGCTTGGCACCGCTCTACGATATTTCGCTGCTGGCCGGCATGTATGGCCTGTTCGGGGGTGTGCTGCAGGCACTGGCGCTGACAGGATCCGCGGGAATTCCGGCCGAAGAATTCATGCCGCTGCTGATGTCATGGCTGCAAGCGATGCAAGGTGGGTTGCCGAAATGGGCCGAGCAGATCGACGCCGGCGATCACACCAGCAATGTCGTCTCCAATCTCGGCATGCAGGCCGAGGCCTATGTCAATCTGATCGATGCCAGCAAGGCCGCAGGCATCAGCACCGAACTCATGCTGCCGATGCAAAGCCTGATGAAGCGCGGCGTGGCGGCCGGCAAGGCTAACGCCGATCTCACCAGCCTGGTCGAGCTTCTGCAGTTAGCGAAACAGGTCGATTGAGACTGTTTGAACGCAACAAAAGGCCCGCGAAGCCGACGCCTCGCGGGCCTTATGTTTGTCAGGCTGTGGCGCTCAGGTCTTCAGCTTGGCGTTGCAGAGGCTGTAGAAGCCGCCGCCCTTCTGGATCCACTTGAGGCCGCCAAGCGCATTTGCGTCCTTGAGGGCATAGTACTGGTCGAGACAGGTATGCATGCGGCCCTTTCCGGGGGTTTCGCTGGCATATTTCGGCGAGATCGCCGACGGGAAAGTGACGCCCTTGGGCGCAACCGTCGTCGGCTTTGCCGGCTCTTTGGTGTAACTTGCCTCGCTCGGAGCCGGCACCGTGTCGTCATCCGACGCGGCGGCGCCGCATTCGGTCTTGCGGAAGTCGTTCCACTTCATGCCTTTCAGCGTGTTGGCCGTCTTGGCAGCCTGATACTTGGTGCTGCATTCGGCCATGCTCAGACCCTTGCCGCCACTGTCGGCGGGAGCCGCGGCAGCCTTGGTGGTTGCCGGCTTGGTGTCGGCAGCGGCGGATGCGCCGGCGGCGCATTCGGCCTTGCGGAAGTCGTTCCACTTCTGGCCATTGAGCGTACCGGCAGCCTTCGCAGCCTGGTATTTGGCGCTGCATTCCTTGGCCGTCAGCCCCTTGGCTGTGCTGTCGGCAGCCGCGGCGGTGGTCGCCTTGGCTGCCTTGGCCGGCTTCGTTTCGGCTGCCTTCTTGGTGTCGGCTGGCTTGGTTTCGGTGGTCGCCGCGGCATCGGTGCCGCACTGCGCCTTGCGGAACTGGTTCCAGGTCGCTCCGGCGAGTGTCCCCGCGTCCTTGGCGGCGTTGTACTTCGTGCTGCACTCGGCCATCGTCAGCGCGTTGGCTGGCGCAGCCAGGAACAAGGTCGCGACGGCGAGGCCGGTCAAAGTGGCAAGTCGGTGGATGAGCATAGCGTTTTCTCCGTTGCAGCAGCCCATGGTACGTCCCTGCAAACCAATAACGCTCAACGGTCGGTTGCGCCAGATGCTAAGTGGCGTATATATCGCCGAAAGCTGGCTCCTCCCGACAAGGTGATGAAATTGTTGCCTGTTGCTGGATTCAGAGCAAGATTTTCCAGGTGCATCCGCGCTGAAAGGCTCACATGACTGGTATGTTACAACGTGGCACTCTCAGCATGTGGGTTGCAGCCAGGTTGTGTGCAGTGCACAACAATGATTTTCTAAGGATTGGTAACATATAATCACACAATGTGATCATGGTGCCCTGGCCAATTGTGGCATGACGCGCCGGCAAAGAACTGTCGAGGAATCTGGTTAGCATGGCAGGGAATTATTTCGGCACGGACGGCATCCGCGGGCGCGCCAACAAGTTTCCGATGACCGCTGAAATCGCGATGCGGGTCGGCATGGCCGCCGGCCTCTCGTTCCAGCGCGGCAGTCATCGTCATCGCGTCGTGCTCGGCAAGGACACCAGGCTTTCGGGCTACATGATCGAGAATGCGATGGTGTCCGGCCTGTGCGCCGCCGGCATGGACGTGTTCCTGCTCGGCCCGATCCCGACGCCAGCGGTCGCCATGCTGGTGCGTTCGCTGCGCGCCGATATCGGCGTCATGATCTCGGCCTCGCACAATCCCTATTACGACAACGGCATCAAGCTGTTCGGCCCCGACGGCTACAAGCTCTCCGATGAGATCGAAGAGCGCATCGAGGGCATGCTCGACAAGGATATCGAACTGACGCTCGCCGATTCCGATGGGCTTGGCCGCGCCAAGCGCGTCGACGGCGTGCATGACCGCTACATCGAATTCGCCAAGCGCACCTTGCCGCGCTCGATGTCGCTTTCGGGCCTCAGGATCGTCGTCGATTGCGCCAATGGCGCCGCCTACAAGGTGGCGCCCGAGGCGCTGTGGGAACTGGGCGCCGAAGTCGTCGCCATCAATGTCGAACCCAACGGCTTCAACATCAACAAGGAATGCGGCTCGACCCATCCCGCAGGTCTGCAGAAGAAGGTGCACGAAGTGCGCGCCGACATCGGCATCGCGCTCGACGGCGATGCCGACCGTGTCGTCATTGTCGATGAGAACGGGGCGATCGTCGATGGCGATCAGATCATGGCGCTGATCGCCGAATCTTGGCACCAGAGCGGGCGGCTTGCCGGCGGCGGCGTCGTTTCGACGGTCATGTCCAATCTCGGCCTCGAGCGCTTCCTCGGCGACATGAAATTGCAGTTGCACCGCACCAAGGTCGGCGACCGCTATGTCGTGGAGCATATGCGCGCGCATGGGCTCAATGTCGGCGGCGAACAGTCGGGCCATATCGTGCTGTCGGACTTCTCGACCACCGGCGACGGCCTCGTTTCGGCGCTGCAGGTGCTGGCCTGCATCAAACGGCAGGGACGGCCGGTCAGCGAGCTGTCGAAGAAATTCGAACCGGTGCCGCAGCTTTTGAAGAACGTCCATATTTCCGGTGGCAAACCGCTCGAGGAAGCGCCAGTCAAGGCAGCCATCGAAGACGCCCGTCACCGCCTGGGCAAGGCCGGGCGGCTGGTCATCCGGCCATCCGGCACCGAGCCACTGATCCGCGTCATGGCCGAGGGCGACGACCCACAACTGGTCGAGGCCGTCGTCAACAACATCGTCGAAGTCATCTCGGAAACGCGCAGCGCCGCCTGATCCCTAGCGCGCCCGAAGGGCGTCGCGCCTAGCGCGCCCGGGAAGGCGCCGCGCCGCAGCATTTCCACCGCTCAAAGCCCGCCCTTCCGGCGGGCTTTTTGTTGGCCGGCGGCCGATCCCGGGCTCCGGAAACCGCGCCCCGCTTCCTCGAAGTTTCGAGATTCGTGGTTAAGCAACAGGGTTAAACGCCTTTTAACCTTTGCAATTCATTATCCACGACTGAAAGCAAATTGCATTTCGGACACGATCGCCGTTCCGAACTTCTTAGGGGTGACAAGCATGTTCAATACAGCAAGAAAGGCCCTGTTCGCTGCGCTGTTCGCAGGGCTGGCCGGGCCGGTTTTCGCAGCCGACATCCCGGAACCGGTGGTCGAAGAGGCTCCGCCACCGGTCTACGAGCAGCCGGCCGATATCGGCGGCTGGTATATTCGTGGCGACATCGATTATCACAAGTCGACCGTGCGCGGCATCGACTATATGACTTACACCATCGATCCCTGTAATTGTACGGTCACGCCCGGCAGCAAGAGTTTCGATTTCGGCAAGCTCAAGGGCGGTTTCTCGCTTGGCGGCGGCGTTGGCTACAAGGTCAACGATTACTTCCGGACGGATTTGACCGCCGACTACTGGTTCAAGTCGAACTTCGATGGCGGCACCTCGGATCTGCTCACGACCTCGACCGAAGTGTCGAAGATGAGCGCCCTGTTGCTGCTCGCCAATGCCTATGTTGATATCGGCACCTGGCACGGCATCACGCCCTATGTCGGCGCCGGCATAGGCGGCGCGCATGTCAAGTGGGATACTGTCTACGACCCGAACACCACCGAGACCAATCCCGGAGCATCCAACTGGCGCTTCGCTTACGCCCTGATGGCAGGTGCTTCCTACTGCCTGACGGACAAGGTGATCCTTGATGCGGGTTATCGCTACAGCCACATCCAGGGCGGCCGCATGTTCGAGTGGGACGCGAGCAGCGCCGGGCCGGGCTTCGACGGTGGCATCAGCACCCACGAGGTGCGCGGTGGCCTGCGCTATCAGTTCGGCGGCAACAACGGTTGCTCCGTGCCGGTGGCCTACCAGCCCGAACCCGAGCCGGTCTACACCAAGTAACACTTGTAATACTTGAAAATTCGCGAACCGCCCGGCATCAGCCGGGCGGTTTTCGTTTGGGTCGCTTGCAAAGAAAGTTTCCGCCGGAAATGAATTCGCTAACGCTCTGTTAGCCTTAACCGGCACTTAACCACTATGGTTAACAATGCTCCTTGAAACGATGGCTGCCGTTGCGATTGCTGGCGGCGCCAAATTCGGGAGTCGGGACCATGACACTCACATCGCGTATGGCGCTGGCGCTCGGCGCATTTGCCCTCTTGCCGCTGACACCCGCATTCGCCGCCGACTACGATCCGCCGGTCTATGTCGACCAGGCGCCCGACTATGTGCCGGTCGAGGTCGGCTCCGGCTGGTATCTGCGTGGCGATGTTTCCTATCTGGCGCAGAAGAGCTTCGAGAATGAGGATTTCGCTTTCACGCCGGCGAGCTTCAGCGACAAGGAAGATCCCATCTTTGCCAGCATCGGCTTCGGCTATCATTTCAACGATTATCTGCGTGCCGATCTCAATCTTGGCTACCTGCCCGGCAACAAGATCGGCGTCAGCTATGACGATACGGGGATCGTGGTACCGCCGGCAACGGGCACCGTGGCATCAGCATCGCTGAAGAACTATGCCTTCTCGGGCATGCTCAACGGCTATGTCGACCTTGGCACCTATGTCGGGATCACGCCCTATCTCGGCGCAGGCATCGGTGTTGTCCGCAGCACGCGCAAGCTCTCGGCGAGCTATTTCACAGACAACGATGATCCCACCGACGATTTCGTCCAGAACGATGATAAGACCAAGTACTCCCTGGCCTACACGCTGAATGCGGGCCTTGCCTATCAAGTGTCCAAGAATGTTTCCGTCGATCTGGGCTATCAGTATTTCTCCGCCCCCGACGCCGAATATGTGACCGCCGAAAGCCTGGCCTCGTTTCCGGTTCACAAGGGGATCAGCAACCATCAGGTCAAGCTCGGACTGCGCTACGATCTCTGGTAGCAGGCTCGGTATGCGTGAAAGCACTGACGGCGGATCTGTTCGGTCCGCCGTTTGCGTTTGAGGTCACGACATCCTGATCACAGATCGCCGGTATCCTGCCAACGACAAAAACTTTCCTCTTGACGCCCGAAGCCTGAACGCATATCGCCGTCCGTGGGCCACCCCTCCCCAACGAGGGGCCACTATCTGGAAGGATAGACCACGATGACGACACATACGAAGCCCGGACTCCGTCCGGCAAATCCCAACTTTTCTTCAGGTCCCTGCGCAAAACGCCCCGGCTGGTCGGTCGAGGCGCTGAACAATGCCGCGCTCGGCCGTTCCCACCGCGCCAAGATCGGCAAGGCCAAGCTCGAACAGGCGATCGAGCTGACGCGCGAAATTCTCCAGGTCCCGGCGGACTATCGCATCGGCATCGTGCCGGCGTCGGACACCGGCGCGGTCGAGATGGCGCTGTGGTCGCTGCTCGGCGAGCGCGGCGTCGACATGGTTGCGTGGGAGAGCTTTGGCTCCGGCTGGGTCACCGATGTGGTCAAGCAGCTCAGGCTTGCCGACGTGCGCAAGATCGAGGCCGGCTACGGCCAATTGCCCGACCTGGCAAAGATCGACTTCGATCGCGATGTGGTCTTCACCTGGAACGGCACCACGTCCGGCGTGCGCGTGCCGAACGGCGATTTCATTCCTGCGGATCGCAAGGGCCTGACCATCTGCGACGCCACCTCGGCCGCGTTTGCGCAAAGGCTCGATTTCCAGAAGCTGGATGTCGTCACCTTCTCCTGGCAGAAGGTGCTGGGCGGCGAGGGCGCGCATGGCATGCTGATCCTGTCGCCTCGCGCCGTCGAGCGACTGGAGACCTACAAGCCGGCTTGGCCGCTGCCTAAAATCTTCCGCCTGACCTCGGGCGGCAAGCTGATCGAAGGCATCTTCAAGGGCGAAACCATCAACACGCCGTCGATGCTGTGCGTCGAGGATTATCTCGATGCGCTGCACTGGGCGAAATCGATCGGCGGCCTCGAGGCGCTGATCGCCAGAGCGGATGCCAATGCGGCGGTCCTCGATCGCTTTGTCGGCAAGTCCTCATGGCTCGGTCATCTCGCCGTCGAGCCGGCGACGCGGTCGAACACCTCGGTCTGCCTGTCCTTCACCGACCCCGACGTGTCCGCGCTCGACGCCGACGGGCAGGCGGCTTTCGCCAAGGGGCTTGTCTCGGTGCTCGACAAGGAAGGCGTCGCCTATGACATCGGCGCCTATCGCGACGCGCCGCCCGGCTTGCGCATCTGGTGCGGCGCGACGGTCGAGACGTCCGATCTCGAGGCGCTGCTGCCCTGGCTAGACTGGGCGTTTGCCGCGCAGAAGGCGTCGCTCAAGGCAGCGGCCTGACTCCGAAGGGCCGGGTGGGTTCGCCCGGCTCAACGATCCAACATCCAGAAGATTTAGGCCACATCCGGCCGCAAGGACCTCATCCCGGCGCTTTCGCGCCGACCTTCCCCAAGGGGGAGGGACGCCAATCAAAGGATCAAATCCATGCCTCGCGTTCTCGTCTCAGACAAACTTTCTCCCACCGCCGTGCAGATCTTCAAGGATCGCGGCGTCGAGGTCGACTATCTGCCCGACCTCGGCAAGGACAAGGAAAAGCTCGCCGAAGTGATCGGCCAGTATGATGGCCTCGCCATCCGCTCGGCGACCAAGGTCACCGAAAAGCTGATCAATGCCGCCACCAATCTTAGGGTTATCGGCCGCGCCGGCATCGGCGTCGACAATGTCGATATCCCGGCGGCGAGCCGCAAGGGTATCATCGTGATGAACACGCCCTTCGGCAATTCGATCACCACCGCCGAACATGCGGTGGCAATGATCTTTGCGCTGGCGCGCCAGATCCCGGAAGCCAACGCCTCGACCCATGCCGGCAAATGGGAAAAGAACCGCTTCATGGGCGTCGAGATCACCGGCAAGACGCTGGGCGTCATCGGCTGCGGCAACATCGGCTCGATCGTCGCGACGCGCGGTGTCGGCCTGAAGATGCATGTCATCGCGTTCGACCCGTTCCTGTCGGACAAGCGCGCCGAGGAGCTTGGCGTCGACAAGGTCGAACTGGACGAGCTTTTCGCCCGCGCAGACTTCATCACGCTGCACACGCCGCTGACCGACAAGACGCGCAACATCATCGATGCCGCCGCGATCGCCAGGATGAAGAATGGCGTGCGCATCATCAACTGCGCGCGTGGCGGGCTGGTCGTCGAGGCCGACCTGATCGCGGCGCTGAAGAGCGGCAAGGTGGCCGGTGCCGGCATCGACGTGTTCGAGGTCGAACCGGCCGAGAACAATGAATTGTTCGGCATGGAGAACGTGGTGGCGACGCCGCATCTCGGCGCCTCGACGACGGAAGCGCAAGAGAACGTCGCCCTGCAGGTCGCCGAGCAGATGGCCGACTACCTGATCAAGGGCGCCGTCTCCAACGCCATCAACATGCCGTCGATCACCGCCGAGGAAGCGCCGCGACTGAAGCCGTTCGTCAAGCTCGCCGAAGTGCTCGGCGCCTTTGTCGGCCAGGTCACCGAAGACCCGATCAAGGAGGTCGAGATCCTGTTTGACGGCTCGACCGCGACGATGAACACGCGCGCGCTGATCAGCGCCACACTTGCCGGGTTGATCCGGCCGCAGGTCTCCGACGTCAACATGGTGTCGGCGCCGATCATGGTGAAGGAGCGCGGCATCATCGTTGCCGAGGTCAAGCGCGACAAGTCGGGCGTGTTCGACGGCTACATCAAGCTGACGGTCACGACCGAACACAAGACGCGCTCGATCGCCGGCACCTGCTTCTCGGATGGCAAGCCGCGCTTCATCCAGATCAAGGGCATCAATCTCGACGCCGAGGTCGGCCAGCACATGCTCTATACGACCAATGCCGACGCGCCGGGCATCATCGGCCTGCTGGGCACGGTGTGCGGCGAGAACGGCGTCAACATCGCCAACTTCCAGCTTGGCCGCAACCGGCCGGGTGGCGATGCCATCGCGCTGCTCTATCTCGATGCACCGTTCCCGGAGAATGTGCTGGAGCAGGTCAAGGCGCACAAGTCGATCGATTCGGCCAAGCGGCTGCATTTCGACGTCAACGCGATGTGACCCGACCTGCTAAAGCGCGTCGCGTTTGAACGGACCCATGCGACGCGCTTTAGGTCTTTGTTTTTATGCATGTCGTTCTCCCAAAACCGGGGCCACTTTTGGGCGACATGCATTAGGAAAGATCGAAAGGCGCGGCCTGGTCCGCGCCTTTTGTTTGTTCAGCGTGTCCTGGCTGACGGCAGCTTCGCTGCCTTGCGCCCGCTGTATTCGGCAAGCCCGATGCCGCCCAGCACAAGCACCAGAGCCAGTGCCTGATAGAGCTGGAACGTCTCGCCGACGATCAGCACCGAAAGCAGGGTGCCGAAGATCGGCACCAGGTTGATGAACAGGCCGGCGCGGTTGGCGCCGATCAGTTCGTTGCCCCTGATGTAGAAGATCTGCGAGATGACCGAGGCGCCGATCGCGGTATAGACGATGACCGCCCAGCCGCGCGCGTCGGGCACGATGACCTTGCCGGCGGCGACCTCCCACAGGAAGAAGGGCAGCGAGGTGACAAGTGCCGCAACCGACAGGGCCAGCATCAGGCTCTGCCAGTGCATCACCGGCTTCAGCCGCAGTCCGACCGAATAGCCACTGTAGAGAAACACCGCGACCAGCATGATGGCGTCGCCGAAATTGAGTTCCAGCGTCAACAGCCGGCGCGGGTCACCGTGGCAGGCGGTCAGGACCACGCCGGCGATGGTCAGCACGACGCCGACAATCTGTGCCCAGTTCACGCGCAAGCGGAAGAAGACGAAATTGGCGACGATGATCAGGATCGGCATCGCAGCCTGTTCGATCGAGACGTTGATCGCCGTCGTGTAGTTGAGGGCCGTGTAGAAGATCGTGTTGAACAAGGTGAAGCCGCTGGCGCCAAGTGCCGCCAGCACGAGCCAGTGCTTGCGCACCACCGGCCAGTCCTTGCGTATCGTCTGCAAGCCGATTGGCAGCATGATCGCCACGGCCAGCACCCAGCGCAGGAAGACGAGCGTCATCGGCGAGACGTGATCGACCGCCAGCTTGCCGGCCACCGAGTTGCCGCCCCACAGCAAGGTGGTGAGCAGCAGGAATATGTAGGCGCTTCGATGCATCGCGGGATTCCGGCCGCCAGAGGTGAGCTGCGGTGTTTGCCGGCCTATTGTCCCCGTCCGCCCAAGTAAATGATGTCAAAGCCGAAAATTGTTGTGCCTCAGCGCGTTTTTGGCGGCAAAGAAAGGTCGCGCTCACGAGGTCTTGACGTTATAGAGGCCTGTCGTTTCGAACCATATTCAAGCCGCTCGGCGGCGTCTCAAGGGAAAAGAAACATGGCCAATGTGGTGGTCGTCGGCTCGCAGTGGGGCGACGAAGGCAAGGGCAAGATCGTCGACTGGCTGTCGGAGCGCGCCGATGTCGTGGTGCGTTTCCAGGGTGGCCACAATGCCGGCCACACGCTGGTCGTCGACGGCAAGGTCTACAAATTGTCGTTGCTTCCGTCCGGCGTCGTGCGCCAGGGCAAGCTGTCCATCATCGGCAATGGCGTGGTTTTCGACCCGCATGCTTTCGTCGCCGAAGTGGCGAAGCTCAAGGCACAAGGCGTCGAAGTGGCGCCGGATCGCCTGAAAATAGCCGAAAACACAGCGCTTATCCTGTCCCTGCATCGGGAGCTGGACGGATTCCGCGAGGACGCCGCCTCCAACTCCGGAACGAAGATTGGCACGACCCGTCGTGGCATCGGCCCCGCCTATGAAGACAAGGTGGGCCGGCGCGCGGTCAGGGTGATGGATTTGGCGGATTTGGAAACGCTGCCCTTGAAAGTCGACAGGCTGCTGACGCACCACAATGCGCTGCGTCGCGGGCTTGGCCATGCCGAAGTCACGCATGATGCGATCATGCATGAGCTGACCTCGGTCGCGGCCGAAATCCTGCCCTATATGGACCGGGTGTGGAAAATCCTCGACGACAAGCGCCGCGCCGGCGAGCGCATCCTGTTCGAGGGCGCGCAAGGCACGCTGCTCGATATCGACCACGGCACCTATCCGTTCGTCACCTCGTCGAACACGGTCGCCGGCCAGGCGGCTGCCGGCTCCGGTGTCGGCCCAAGCGCCATCGGCTATGTGCTCGGCATCACCAAGGCCTATACGACGCGCGTCGGCGAAGGTCCGTTCCCGACCGAGCAGAAGAACGAGATCGGCGAGTTCCTCGGCACGCGCGGCCATGAATTCGGCGTCGTCACCGGCCGCAAGCGCCGCTGCGGCTGGTTCGACGCGGTGCTGGTGCGCCAGGCCGTCGCCGTCAACGGCATCAAGGGCATCGCGCTGACCAAGCTCGACGTGCTCGATGGGCTGGACGAAATCAAGGTCTGCACCGGCTACCGTCTCGACGGCGAGATGATCGACTATCTGCCGGCCAGCCAGGGTGCGCAGGCACGCGTCGAACCGGTCTACGAGACGCTGGAGGGCTGGAAAGGCACCACCGCCGGCGCGCGCAGCTGGAACGATCTGCCGGCCCAGGCCGTCAAATATGTCCGCTACATCGAGGAGTTGATCGGCGCCCCGGTCGCACTCCTGTCCACCAGCCCGGAACGGGACGACACGATACTTGTGACCGATCCGTTTCAAGACTAGTTTCTCAGCCTTTCCGGGCATCGCGGCTGATTTGCGGGGGCCGGCCCAGGAGCAAAATACAGGTCGACCGAAGCATGGCAGATTTCGTTTCTGTTCTGAAAAGGCAGCTCGACAAGCATGGCGAGCCGGGACTCGATACGCGCAAGCGGATCTATGACGGCGCGCGTTCCGCGCTCGAAAAGAAGCTTGCGGAGTTTTCGCCGCCGCTGTCTGCCGAGGTCATAGCCAAACAGAAGCGCTCCCTGGAAGACGCTGTCGTAAGTGTCGAGCGGGACTATGCCAAGAGCGTGCCGGAGACCGATCCGCTTGCGGAGCTGGAACACATCTTTTCCTCGATCGACCGCAACAAGAACCAGCCGAGCCATACACGGCAACTGGCGAAGGCAGAACCGACCTGGCCGCCGCCGCCTCTCGCCAAGCCGGAACCTTATCGACCGGCGCCACCACCTGTCGCCAAGGTCGAGCCTAGCTGGCAAAAGCCGACCCAAGCGCCTGCTGCTCACGCCGATACGGCCCTTCCGGGGATGGAGGGTGAAGAAGCCGACGACGGGGTCGATGTCTTTTCCAGCAACGAAGAGCCGGTGTCGGACACTTTCGAGCGCCTGCGCCCCGCCGAACGCAAGCGCAGCTATGGCGGCTTGATCGCCGCCGTCGTCGCCTTGCTGGTTGTTGCCGGTGGCGGCTATGGCATCTGGCTGAACAAGGACGCCTTCAGCAAGATGCTGGGACTTGACGGCAGCACCAAGGTCGCGAAGACCGAACCGGTGAAGCCGGCGCCGGCCAAGCCGGCAAAAGATGCCGCCGCAACGCCGCCAGCACCCGCAGCCGGCGGCACGGAAACCGAAGCCACGAAATTCACCCAGCGGCTGACGCCGCAGGGTAGCGAAGTCGACCCCGGCCCGGCCGGCGGACAGAGCGGCATCGGCGAAGGCGAATCGGTCGCCGCGCTGACCACGCCGCCCTCGGCGACGAACGCGCCAGCCGTTTCTGCACCGGCTGCCGGCACTCCGCCCGCGGCCGCACCCGCCACAACGCCGCCACCCGGCACGGCACCGGCGACGCCACCTGCCGCGGGGGCTGCACCTGCGGCGCCGGCTGCAGCCGCCACTCCGCCAGCACCGGCAGGCGCCGCGCCGGCGGCACCGGCAGCCGCGCCAGCGGAAACCGCGCTGCCGGTCGGCCAGAAGGCGATCTTCTATGAAGAGCGCACCAGCACCGCCCAGGGTTCGGCGGAGCCCGGCAGCATTGTCTGGTCGCTGGTGCAGGAATCGCCCGGTGGCGACCTGCCGCCGGAGCCGGCAATCCGCGCCGAGGCAACCATTCCCGGCAAGGACATCCAGTTGCGCATGACCATTCGTCGCAACACCGACCAGACACTGCCGGCCAGCCATATCATCGAGATGATCTTCCTGACGCCCGACGGCTTCGAAGGCGGCGGTGTCGACAACATCCTGCGTGTCGCGATGAAGAGTTCGGAACAGGATGCCGGTAGCCCGCTGATCGGCATTCCGGCCAAGATCGCCGACGGTTTCTTCCTCGTCGCGCTCAACGACACCAAGGCCGATGAGGACGCCAACATGACCTTGCTTCGCGGGCAGGACTGGATCGACGTGCCGGTCGTCTACAAGACCGGACGGCGGGCGCTGCTGACCATGGAAAAGGGTATTCCCGGCGAGAAGGTGTTCGACGAAGCGATCAAGGCCTGGCAGGCGAAGACGGCGGGCTGAGAAGAGCGCCTTCGTCAGGCGACATCAAAACAGCCGATATTTGGCTAGGGGCAGTCCGTTGCGTCCGACGCAGTCCGTTGCGTTCGACATAGTCGTTCCAGCTTGCAATGGCTTCCTTGTTCTCTTCTTGCCATTGACGCGTCTTTTGCGCCGCGATCGCTTTCGCGATACCCATCTCCGCGGCGCAAGATATGTCGATGCCCAACGCTTTGGCGTTTTCGATCAACGGCGACCTGATGAATATGCTGACGGATTTTCGCCGAGGCTTCGGCTTCGATTGAAGCATGGAGTTCGCGTCCCTTTATGCGTCCAATATAGATGCATAAAGCCTGCGAACACCATTACCCTTCCATTTCCTCGCGCAGCATCTCCAGTTCCAGCCACTCTTCCTCGAGTGCGGCCAGGGTCGCGCGCTCCTTGTCGAGCGCGGCGATGGTTTTCTGGAACGAGGCCGGATCGCGCTCGTAGTAGGCTGGATCGGCGATGTTGTTCTCAAGCCTGGAGATTGAAGCCATCACGGCCTCGATTTTCTTGGGCAGGGATTCCAGCGCGAACTTCTGCTTGAACGACAGTTTCTTCGCCGGCCCCTTTGGCGCAGCGGCTTCACTTTTGGTCGTCGCTGGGGCCTCGCCGGCTTCGGCCTTCGCCCGGGCCTTGCGGTCGTCGAGCCGGGTGCCGCCGCGCTGTGCCAGCATGTCCGAATAGCCGCCGGCATATTCGATCCAGCGGCCGCCGCCGTCCGGAGCGATGATGCTGGTCACGGTGCGGTCGAGGAAATCGCGGTCGTGGCTGACCAGGATGACGGTGCCGGCAAAGCCGGCAACCAGTTCCTGCAGCAGCTCTAGCGTCTCCATGTCGAGATCGTTGGTCGGCTCATCGAGCACCAGAAGGTTCGCCGGCCGCGCCAGCACGCGCGCCAGCAAGAGCCGCGCCCGTTCGCCGCCTGAAAGCTCGCGCACCGGCGTGCGTGCCTGCTCAGCCTTGAACAGGAAATCCTTCATGTAGGAGACGACATGGCGCTGCTCGCCATTGATGACGAGGTTCTCGCCGCGCCCGTCGGTGAGATATTGCGCCAGCGTCTCTTGCGGGTCGACCGCTTCGCGCTTCTGGTCGAGCGTGGCGATCTCCAGATTGGTGCCGAGCCGCACCGAGCCGGAATCGGGCTTCATCTCGCCGGTCAGCATCTCCAGCAGCGTCGTCTTGCCGGCGCCGTTCGGTCCGACGAGGCCGACGCGATCGCCACGCTGGATGCGGGTCGAGAAGCCCTTGACCACGGTGAGGTCGCCGAAGCTCTTCTCGATGTTTTTCGCCTCGATCACCAGCTTGCCGGATTCGGCGGCGTCGCTGGCCACCATGGTTGCCGAACCTTCGGCGCCGCGATGGCCGCGGAAGCGCTGGCGCATGGTCTGCAGTTCGCCCAGCCGGCGCATGTTGCGCTTGCGCCGCGCCGTCACGCCGTAGCGCAGCCAGTGTTCCTCGCGCACGATCTGGCGGCCGAGCTTGTGCTGCTCACGCTCTTCTTCTTCCAGCACGAGGTCGCGCCATTCCTCGAAGTGGCCAAAGCCCTTGTCCAACCTGCGGGTCTGGCCGCGATCGAGCCAGACGGTGGCGCGCGATACGCGCTCGAGAAAGCGGCGGTCATGCGAGATGACGACGAGCGCCGAGGAGGTACGGACGAGCTCCTCTTCCAGCCACTCGATCACCGAGAGATCGAGATGATTGGTCGGCTCATCAAGCAGCAGAATATCGGGCTCCGGCGCCATGACACGAGCGAGTGCTGCGCGCCTTGCCTCACCGCCGGAAAGATCGTTCGGCCGCTCCTCGCCCGACAGGCCGAGATGCTCCATGAGATAGCTGGCGCGGTATGGATCGTCGGCAGGCCCGAGCCCAGCCTCGACATAGGCGCGCACGGTCGCAAAACCCTCCATGTCGGGCATCTGCGGCAAATAGCGGACGGTTGCCGAAGGCTGGCGGAACACCTCGCCGTCCTGCGCCTCGATCAGGCCGGCGGCGATCTTCAGCAGCGTCGACTTGCCGGACCCGTTGCGGCCGACCAGCGCGATCTTGTCGCCGGCGGAAGCGGTCAAGGCGGCGCCATCGAGCAGCGGCGTGCCCCCGAAGGTCAGTTTTATCCCGTCGAGATTGAGAAGGGGCGGGGCCATGTCAGCTTTCAGGCAGTGGATAAGGATGGGCGAGCAACAGCGCGCGGCCTTGGTCGAGTGTGATTTCGAGGCGGCCCTTGACTTCGTTGGAGATGGTCAATGACGAGCCGAACGCCACCTTGACGCGGTCGAGCGGCCATTTGGCGCCGATGACGGTCAGGCCGGAAAGATCGGAAAAGCCGAGCACCGAAAACAGCGTGCGGTCGGCATAGTCGAAGCCGGCTTTCCCATGCAGCAGCGGAACGCCTTCCTGGGCGCCGCTGCTCAGAAGCACCCTCGTTCCGGCCTCGGCCAGCCGCAGGGCAAGCGCCAGATGCAGGAAGGCGTGGTCGGCGCGCTTGCCGCCAAAGGCGCCGGCGAGCACCAGGCTGGTCGCGCCGCGCTCCAGCGCGGCGGCGATGGCCAGTTCGCCATCGGTCTTGTCCTTCTCCGCCGGGAAGGTCCGGCGAGGCACGGCGGCGAGATCATCCGGCAGGTTGGCCGGCACCGAATCGAAATCACCCACCCACAGTTCCGGGACAAGGCCCAGCATGCGCGCATGGCCGATGCCGGCGTCGGCGGCGATGACGCGGGAGCCTTCGACCTGCCGGTCGAGCCGTGGCGTGCGGATGAGATCGCCGCCAAGCAAGATGGTGAATGTGCTCATATCGTGTGGCCCTTACCAGCCCGGCACGGGAAACGGAAGGCCGGCAAACTGCCACTTGCGCGGTTGATCGGCCGGGCCTATGTGTCGAAACGCTCTAACGGGGTGCCGGACGCGATCTTCGCGGACCGGCTGAGAGGCAAACTCGCCAACCCGCTGAACCTGATCCGGTTTGTACCGGCGGAGGGATTAGACGTTTCGGACAGTCCGACGCCTCAATTCCTTTCAATTCGAACGAAGGAGGCGCCGATGCGCACGCTTTTATACTCTCTTGTCTCTGCGATGGCTGTGGTCCTGTCCGGGCCGGCCTTGGCCAAGGACAAGCTCACCGTCTACACCTATGAGAGCTTCACCGCCGACTGGGGTCCGGGTCCCGTAGTGAAGAAGGAATTCGAGGCCGAATGCGGCTGCGATGTCGAGTTCGTCTCGGTCGCCGATGGCGTCGCGTTGCTCAACCGCGTCAAGCTGGAGGGGGCATCGACGAAGGCCGACATCGTGCTCGGCCTCGACACCAATCTGACCGCCGATGCCAAGGCCACAGGCCTGTTTGCGCCGCATGGCGCAGTGTCCGATGTCAATGTACCGGGCGGCTGGAACGACGATACGTTCGTTCCTTTTGACTACGGCTATTTCGCCGTCGTTTACGACACCGAGAAGTTGAAGACACCGCCGAAGAGCCTGAAGGAGCTGGTCGAAGGCAGCGCCGACGACAAGATCGTCATTCAGGATCCGCGCACCTCGACACCGGGCCTCGGCCTGCTGTTGTGGGTCAAGTCGGTCTATGGCGACAAGGCGCCGGAGGCCTGGGCGAAGCTCAAGGCGAAGGTGCTGACCGTGACGCCGGGCTGGAGCGAGGCCTACGGCCTGTTCACCAAGGGCGAGGCGCCGATGGTGCTGTCCTACACCACCTCGCCGGCCTATCACATGGTCGCCGAGAACACCGAGCGCTACCAGGCAGCGTCGTTCGAAGAGGGCGAATATCTGCAGATCGAGGTCGCCGGCATCACCACGACAGGGGCCAAGAATCCGCTGGCGGAAAAGTTCCTGGCCTTCATGACCGGACCGAAATTCCAGGATGCCATTCCCGAGACCAACTGGATGTTCCCGGCCGGCAAGACCGACAAACCGCTCAATCCGGCCTTCGACAAACTGGTCAAGCCGACCAAGACCTTGCTGTTCAGCCCCGAAGAGGTCGCCGCCAACCGCAAGGCCTGGGTGGATGAATGGCTGGCGGTGATGAGCAAATGAGAGCGCGTTTCACCCTCCCCCTTGTGGGGAGGGTCGATCCGCGTGGCGGAGCGGGGTGGGGGCTGCGACCTTGAAGATGTCCTCACCCCCACCCCGGCGCGCATCCTCTGACCCTCGCATCACAGCTGGCGTCATCGCGCTCGCCGCAATCTCGCTGTTGATCGGCGGCGCGTTTGCTGGACTGCTTTTCGAAGGCGCTCACGACTTCTCCGGCGCCTGGGCGGCCTTCGATCCTTATCTGCTTCGCGTCGTTCGCTTCACGCTCTGGCAAGCGGCGCTCTCGACGCTGCTTTCGGTCGGGCCGGCGCTGTTCGTGGCGCGCGCGCTGTCACGGCATCCACGCTTCCTTGGCCGCGCCTTCATCCTGCAGCTGTTCGCCGTACCATTGGCGCTGCCGGCCATCGTCGCGGCACTCGGCATTCTCGCTCTCTATGGCCGTGCCGGCTATTTTTCCGGGGTGTTCACGGGGATTGGCGGTGGAAGCTGGCCAGGCATCTATGGCCTGCCCGGCATTCTCGTCGCACATGTCTTCTTCAACCTGCCGTTGGCGACAAGGCTCCTTCTCGAAGCGCTGCAGACCATTCCCGCCGACCAATGGCGGCTGTCGAGCCAACTCGGCATGGGCGCGCGGCCGGCGTTCCGGCTGATCGAATGGCCTACGCTGCGTGCGGCCTTGCCGGGTGTTGCCGGGCTTGTCTTCATGCTCTGCATCACCTCGTTCACGATCGTGCTGACGCTCGGCGGCGGGCCAGCCGCGACGACGCTGGAGGTCGGCATATACCAGGCGCTGCGCTTCGATTTCGATCCCGCCCGGGCCGTCACCCTGACATTGCTGCAGATCGCCTTGACGTTTGTCGTCGTGCTGGCGCTGACGCGGCTTGGCGCCAATGTGGTCGGCGACACCAACCTGCCGGTTGCGCCGCGCCGCTACCTCCCCGTCAATGGGACCGAGACCTTGCTGAACGTCGTGCTCATCGTGCTCGCGCTGCTGTTCGTTGTCGGACCGATGGCGGCCACGGTGATGGCCGGGCTTGGCGCCGATCTCGGCCGGCTTGCCGGCGAGGTCGCCGTGCGGCAGGCGACGCTGACCAGCGCGGTGCTGGCCTTCCTGTCAGCACTGCTTTCCGTGACGCTGTCGCTGGCGCTGACCATGGCACGCCGGGCGCTGGCGCTGAACCACCGCTCAGGCGCAAAGGCAATGCTGGAACACGCCGCTGATACCGGCGCCGGTTTCGTCCTCGTCGTGCCGCCGATCGTCGTCGGCGCCGGCTGGTTCCTGTTGCTGCGCCATGTCGGCGATGTCTTTGTCATCGCCCCGGTCATGGTCGTCGCCGTCAACGCGGTGATGGCGATGCCGTTCGCACTGCGCGCTGTCCGTCCCGCCTATGATGCGGCGAGCGAGCGTCACGAACGGCTTTGTGCGCAGCTCGGCATTGCGGGCTGGAATCGTTTGATGCTGGTCGACTGGCCGTCGCTGCGGCGGCCGCTTGCCACCGCCTTTGCTTTCGCCATGGCGCTGTCGCTTGGCGATCTTGGCGTCATCGCGCTGTTCGGCAGTGATTCCGTGCAGACCTTGCCCTACCTTCTGTTGGCGCGCATGGGCAGCTACCGCACGCAGGACGCCGCCGGCCTGGCGCTGCTGCTTGGCCTCGTCTGCCTCGCATTGATCGTAGCCGCACACTGGCTGGGAAGGGAGAAGAACCGGGATGCCTGACGGGGCGGCCAGCAGGTCTGAAAAGGGCGCTTCGGTGCGGCTGGACCAGGTGTCGTTCAGCTATGGCGAAGCGCCGCTCGTCTTTGACGTCGATTTCGCCGCGGCGAAAATCACAGCCATCATGGGGCCGAGCGGTTCTGGCAAGTCGACGCTGCTCAACCTGGTGGCCGGCTTCGAGGTACCGCAGTCGGGCCGCGTGCTGATCGGCGGGGCCGATGTCAACGCCGCGCCGCCGTCAGCGCGGCCGGTGTCGATGGTGTTCCAGGAGAACAATCTCTTTGCCCACCTCTCCGTCGAGCAGAATGTCGGGCTCGGCCGCTCGCCATCCTTGCTGCTGACCGAGGCGGATCGTGCCGCGATCGCCGGGGCGCTCGAACGCACCGGCCTTGCCGGCAAGGAAAAGCGCCTGCCGCGTGAACTCTCCGGCGGTGAACGCCAGCGTGTCGCCTTGGCCCGCGTCCTGGTGCGCGACCGGCCGGTGCTCCTGCTCGACGAACCCTTCGCCTCGCTCGGCCCGGCGCTGCGCGACGACATGCTGGATCTGGTCGCCGCAGTGCACGCCGAACGGGGCATGACGGTGCTGTTCGTCACCCACCAGCCGGAGGATGCCCGCCGCATCGGCGGGCACATGGTGTTTCTGGACAATGGCGTTGTCGCGGCAACCGGCAAGGCGGATGAATTCTTCAGCGGGGCTGGTCCGGAAGCGTTCCGGCGCTATATCGGCGCGGGTGCCGGGGATGTCGTATCACGAGATGTTGCCCGGAAGCGGACATAATTTACGGTCAAACCGGCTCCAGGCGATGTGGCGCTTGCTTGCCATGACTGGAGGAGTGTGGCTAGGTCCCCCTACTGGTCCGGCAACAGGCCGTGATTTGCCTGCAGCATCCGCCGCCCGCCCCGAGGGGCGCGCGCCGGATGCTGCAGCAGTTTGAGATAGCGCATGACACGTTCCGAAGATCGCCCCCGATTTTCGTGGTCATGTGCCGGGACCCGAAAGGAAGCCGTTCTGGCGATCGGCGTTGACAAACTACGAATGAATCCGCTGGCGCGCTTTCTCGCGCTGGCCGGCTTTGCCGTGGCGCTGGCGAGCTGCCAGATGTTCACGCCGCCCGAGGTTCAGGAATCCGGCTTCCAGCCTTCCGACAAGCCGATCACAGTCGACAACGTCGCTGCCAACAGCAAGCTCGCCGAACTGGCCAAGGCACAGCATCCGCGCATCCTGGCCACCTATGGCGGCGAATATTCCGATCCCAAGCTCGAGCGCATGGTTGCCAAGGTGGTCGGCAATCTGACCGTCGTGTCGGCCAACCCGACGCAGACCTATCGCATCACCATTCTGAATTCGCCCAACGTCAACGCTTTCGCACTGCCGGGCGGTTATCTCTACATCACGCGCGGCCTGCTGGCGCTGGCCAATGATTCGGCCGAGCTTGCGGCGGTCATCGCCCATGAGATGGGCCACGTCACCGCCAATCACGGCTTGCAGCGCCAGCAGCTGGAGGCCGAGGAAGGCCTGGCGACCAAGGTGGTTTCCGATGTGCTCGGCGACAGCCCGACCGCCAAGGCGGCGCTGATCCGTGGCAAGCTGAGACTGGCGCAATTCTCGCGCAACCAGGAGCTGGAGGCCGACGCCATCGGCATCAAGTCGATCGGCGAAGCCGGCTACGATCCTTTCGCCGCCGGCCGCTTCCTGCAGTCGATGTCGGCCTATACCGATTTCCGCTCGATCAGTGGCGCCACCGACGCCAGCCTCGACTTTCTGGCCACCCACCCCAACACGCCGCAGCGCATCGATCTGGCGCAGCGCCATGCCCGCCAGTTCGGCGCACCCGGCGTCGGCACCCGCGACCGCGATTCCTTCCTCGCCGGCATAGACGGCCTGCTCTATGGCGACACGCCTGAGGAAGGCTATGTGCGCGGCGAAACCTTCCTGCATCCGGGCCTCGGCGTGTCCTTCTCGGTGCCCGAGGGCTTCATCATCGACAATTCGGCCGCCGCTGTGACAGCAACCGGGCCCGGCGACATGGCGATCCGCTTCGACGGCGTCTCGATCGACAAGAACCGCGCGCTCACCGACTATATCCGCAGCGGCTGGGTGGCTGGTCTCGACGACAGCACCGTCAAGCAGGAAACGATCAACGGCAACGAGGCGGCGACCGCGCATGCCGGTGCCGATGGCTGGCAGTTCGATATCGCGGTGATCCGCGCCGGCGGCCAGGTCTACCGGCTGCTGACCGCGGCGCCCTCGGCCAGCACCTCGCTGGATACGGTGGCGCGTTCGGTGAGCGGATCGTTCCGTATCCTCAGTGCCGAGGAAAAAGCGGCGCTGAAGCCGCTGCATATCCGCGTCGTCACCGTTCAGCCCGGCCAGACGATGGGTTCGCTTTCCGCCCAGATGGTTGGTGTCGACCGCAAGCTCGACCTGTTCCGCGTGCTCAATGCGCTGTCGCCGGGGGCCGCGGTCTCGGCCGGCGACAAGGTCAAGATCGTTACCGACAAGTAAGAGTCCGTCGCAAACTCACCCCGCTGGACGCCTGCCGCGGATCAGGCGGCAGTCGCCATAAATTCCGGGTTCTGCTTCACCAGCGCGACCTTGAGCTTTTCCATGGCGCGCGCCTCGATCTGGCGGACGCGTTCCTTGGAGATGCCAAGCGTCTCGCCAAGCGCTTCCAGTGTCGCACCCTCGTCGTTCAGCCGGCGTTCCTCGATGATCCTCAGCTCACGCGCGTTGAGCGCGCGAAGCGCTTCCCTCAGCCAGAGCGAACGGCGTGCGACATCGATCTTGTCGCCGACGATCTCGTCGGGCAATGGATCGTCCGAGACCAGGAAATCCATCCGCTCTGTCGAACCCGCATCGTCGGCCATCGGCATGTTGAGCGAGGAGTCCGGCGCCGACAGCCGCGAATCCATCATCGCCACGTCGGCCTCGGAGACGCCGAGTGCCTCCGACACTTCGCGATAGAGCGTCGCGTTGGACAAAGGTTCGGTGCCGTTGGCCAGCCGCGCGCGCAGACGTCGCAGGTTGAAGAAAAGCGCCTTCTGCGCCGAGCTGGTGCCGCCGCGTACGATCGACCAGTTGCGCAGGATGTAGTCCTGCATCGAGGCGCGGATCCACCACGTCGCGTAGGTCGAAAACCGCACCTCGCGCTCGGGCTCGAAGCGGGCGGCGGCTTCAAGCAGGCCGACATGACCTTCCTGGATCAGATCGCCGAGCGGCAGGCCGTAGTGACGGAATTTGGAGGCCATGGAAATGACCAGCCGCATATGCGCAACCGTGATGCTGTGCAGCGCGTTCTGGTCGTTGTCTTCTTTCCAGAGCAATGCGAGCCGGTGCTCTTCTTCACGTTCGAGGTAGGGAGCCTTCATTGCCGCGCGGACCATGATCCGTCCTGCAGTGTCTTCCATCATGAGGCGCTCCCTGGCTCAGGCGATGCGGATGACTTTGCAAACTTGGCAGGCGCCCGGGTTGAAATCGCGGCGTCGTGCCCTAGAAAATCCAGAACGTGCCATGCACGAGAATGGTTCCGTGGCCGTTGGCGGCTGGATCGAGTTGCCTGAGGGGGGCCGGCGATGATCCGCGGTCGTGTCGATCGCAACCAAAAGCGCTATTTCGAGAATATGATTTCAGAAGTTGTTTGTTTTTGAAATCCTGTTCCTTATTTTTTCGACTTGTATCTGTCAGTTTCCAGCGCTCACAACATGCCGGACAGCCGGCCAAGGACGGGATCACAGAAAAATGAAATGGCTCAAGTCGTTTATCATCGCCGGAACGCTGCAGGCGCTGGCTGTCACGTCAGGCCATGCCGGCGCCAATCTCGACCAGATCAAGCAGGCAGGCGTCATCAAGGTCGGCACGGAAGGCACCTATGCGCCGTTCACCTATCATGACACTTCCGGCGCGCTGGTCGGCTTCGATGTCGAAATCGCCAAGGCGATCGCCGACAAGCTCGGCGTCAAGGCCGAGTTCCTCGAAGGCAAGTGGGACGGGCTGATCGCCGGCCTCGATGCCAATCGCTATGATACCGTCATCAACGAAGTCGGCATTACCGATGCCCGCAAGGCCAAGTACGACTTCTCCGATCCCTACATCGCCTCCAAGGCGGTGCTGATCGTGCGCGGCGACAACACCGACATCAAGACCTTCGCCGATCTCAAGGGCAAGAAGTCGGCGCAGTCGCTGACCTCAAATTTCGGCAAGCTCGCTGAGACGAATGGCGCCGAACTCGTCGGCACCGACGGCTTTGACCAGTCGATCCAGCTGCTTTTGACCGGCCGCGCCGATGCCACCATCAATGACAGCCTGTCGTTTCTCGACTTCAAGAAGCACAAGCCCGACGCCAATGTGAAGATCGCCGCGCAAGAGGAAAACGCCGACTATTCCGGCGTCATCGTGCGCAAGGGCGATCCGGACCTGGTTGCGGCGATCAACAAGGCGCTGGCCGACATCAAGGCGGACGGCACCTACAAGAAGATCGCCGACACCTATTTCGGCCAGGACGTTTCGAAGTAATTTCATGAGGTGAGGCCGGCCGCCGGCCTATGCGATATCAAGCGGCGAGCCGTCTTTGACGGTCCGCCGCTTTTGTCGTGATATGCCGATCGCATTCGCGCTTTGATGAGCCGCCTCGACCATTTGGAGGGTCTTACGTGACGCACTGGCTGCAACTGATGCTGGAGTCGCTGCCGTCGCTCTTGTGGGCGGCCCTGATCTTCACCGTGCCGTTGACGCTGCTTTCCTTCGTTCTTGGCTTGACGGTCGGCCTCGGTGCCGCGCTCGGCAGGCTGTTCGGGCCGAAGCCGCTGGTCGCGCTTGTGCGCTTCTATGTCTGGATCTTCCGCGGCACGCCGCTGCTGGTGCAGCTGTTCCTGATCTTCTACGGCCTGCCATCGGTCGGCATCCTGCTTGACGCCTTCACCGCCGCGTTGATCGGCTTCACGCTGAACATCGGTGCCTACACGTCGGAAATCATCCGCGCGGCAATAGGCTCGGTGCCGAAAGGCCAGTGGGAAGCCGCCTATTCGATCGGCATGACATGGAGCCAGGCGATGCGGCGCACCATCCTGCCGCAAGCCGGAAGGGTCGCGGTGCCGCCGCTCTCCAACACCTTTATCTCGCTGGTCAAGGATACGTCGCTGGCCGCCGCCATCACCGTGCCGGAAATGTTCCAGGCAGCGCAGCGCATCGTCGCCACCACCTATGAACCGTTGATCCTCTATGTCGAGGCGGCGATCCTCTATCTGGCGATGAGCTCGGTGCTGTCGGCCTTGCAGACGCGGCTGGAAGAACGGCTCAACCGCTATGGTGGCTTCCTGGAGGCGCGCTCATGATCGGCCTCACCAACATTGAAAAGCGCTTCGGCGACAATCTCGTGCTGAAGGGCGTGACGGTCACCATCGCCGAAGGCAGTGTCACGGCGCTGGTCGGCCCTTCGGGCGGCGGCAAGAGCACGCTGCTGCGCTGCATCAACCTGCTGGAGATTCCGACCTCCGGCACGGTGCGCATCGGCGACGAGGTGCTCGAATTCCATCCTGGCGGCAAGGTTCCGGCCAGGGATATCCAACGCTTGCGTCTGCAAACCGGCATGGTGTTCCAGAACTTCCAGCTGTTTCCGCATCGCACCGCGATCGAGAATGTCATGGAAGGGCTGGTGACGGTGCTGAAATGGCCAACGGAGCGGGCGCGCGAGCGGGCGCTCGCCCTGCTGGAAAAGGTCGGCATGGCACACAAGGCCGACGCCTGGCCGGCAACCCTGTCGGGCGGCCAGCAGCAGCGCGTTGCAATCGCTCGCGCACTGGCGCCGTCGCCGAAAGTGCTGCTGTGCGACGAGCCGACCTCGGCGCTCGACCCGGAACTGGCCCAAGAGGTGGTCGACGTGCTCGGCAAGCTCGCCAGCGAGGGGACGACCATGGTGATGGCGACGCATGACCTGCGCCTCGCCTCCAAGATTGCGCAGGAAGTGGTCTTCCTCGATGCCGGCGTCATCGTCGAGAAAGGCCCGGCGGCCGTACTGTTCGGCAATCCGGAACACCAGCGGACCAAGCGGTTCATTGCGACGCTGAAGCAAGAGGCGGAGAAGGAGGGTGGCGGCGAGGCGTAGGCGCCGTCCTCGCTTCGGCCGATCCTCCCAGAAACAAAAAACCCGGCACGAGGCCGGGTTTTTCATGGATTCGAAGGTGAAAAAGCTCAGGCAGCTTCTTCCTGCTCGGCTTCCTCATTGTCGGCCTTGGCGCCGCGCTTAGGGCCCTTGTTGAGGTTGACCTCGATCAGGCGCACGGCTTCGGTTTCCGACATGCGGTTGACGGCCGCGATCTCGCGGGCCATGCGGTCGAGTGCTGCCTCGTAGAGCTGGCGTTCGGAATAGGACTGCTCGGGCTGGTTGTCGGCGCGGTAGAGGTCGCGCACAACTTCCGAGATCGAGATCAGGTCACCGGAATTGATCTTCGCATCATATTCCTGGGCGCGGCGCGACCACATGGTGCGCTTGACGCGGGCGCGGCCCTGCACGACTTTCAGCGCGCGCTCGACATAATCCTCTTCCGACAGCTTGCGCATGCCGATGGAGGTCGCCTTGGCGACCGGCACCTTCAGGCGCATCTTGTCCTTCTGGAAGTCGATGACGAACAGTTCCAGCTTGTGCCCAGCGACTTCCTGCTCGTCGATCGACACGATCTGGCCGACGCCATGCGCCGGATAGACAATATACTCGCCGGTCTTGAAACCGTGACGCGCAGCGGAGGACTTCTTCTGCGGGGTTATCGTTGCCATTGCGCCCTGAACTCCTTGTTGTGGTACCGGCTTCCTGCCGGCCCGAACTCGCGCGATCGGGGAAACCGATCGTTAGCCGCACAACAGATGAACCCATCCGGAAAAGCCGGGACCGGCAAACCGCAATAGTGCGACCGCCTGGCCCAGATCGCTCTGGTCCGGAATGAGATTTTCACCTTTCAGTGATTTGGGGCGTCTGCGCCATAAATCGACGTTGTGTCACCGGCATGTTTGGCTGATGTAACACAAAAAGTCGGAAGAATCAAGGTTTTGCTGCATGAGCGAAGGCCACAGTTAAGCGCCGCCTGTCAAGGCGCTTAATGTGACATGCCTCTTACCCAACGTAATACCGGCCTTTGCGGACCTTTTGTCAATCGCCTTCACCGGGCTCGGCCGAGAAGTATTTCTCGAACTTACCGGCCTCGCCGTCGAAGGATTTGGCGTCGGCCGGAGGTTCCTTCTTGGCGGTGATATTGGGCCATTTCTCGGCGTATTCGGTGTTGATCTGCAACCATTTGTCGAGCCCCGACTCGGTGTCGGGCTTGATTGCGTCGGCCGGGCATTCCGGCTCGCAGACACCGCAGTCGATGCACTCGTCGGGATGTATGACGAGCATGTTCTCGCCTTCGTAGAAACAATCGACCGGACAGACCTCGATGCAGTCCATATATTTGCATTTGATGCAATTGTCGGTCACGACATAGGTCATCGGTTCGGCTCCGGAACGTCCCATTTTGTTGGGCTTTTTCCGTGAGGTAACGCCTTTATCCGCCGCTTGCAAGGGCAGCCATGCCTGGCGGCATCAGCGTTTCCGAAATGGAATTCCAGATGGCAGGCCCGGCAGGGATAGGTCATGTCCTGCGAAGTGTCTTGTTTGCCGGGTTCAGGGTTCGTTTTGTGAGTGTCGTTACCCCAAAATCGTCACGCATTTTTTGGCCGACACATCAGTCATCGCCAAGCAAGCGGTCGGTCTGGCGGCGTTCCTTCTTCGTCGGGCGGCCGCTGCCGGCCTCGCGCAGCCCTGGAATTGCATCGGGAGGGGCTTCGCCCTTTGGCGCGGGCGGCGGCGAGATATCCTCGTAGAGCGTGCGGGCCTCCTCGGCCGGGCCACGCCGCACGCCGGCGTTCAGCACCTTCCAGACGAAGATGCGCCGCTCGAGCGTGATGGTCAGGACATCGCCAGGCTTGACCAGATCGGAGGCCTGCGCTGCTTTGTCGCGATTGATGCGCACGCGGCCGGCGACCACCAGTTTCGCCGCCAGCGAGCGCGATTTCACGGCGCGCGAGAAGAACAGCCATTTGTCGATGCGCTGGCGGTCTCGGGCAGCCGTTGGGGCAACCATCGCAGCGAGCCGGGCCTACTTCTTCAGCTGGTCGCGCAAAGCGGCGAGCTTGGCGAAGGGCGAATCCGGATCGAAGCGCACCGGGCGCTCCTCGCGCGGCTTGGGCTGGAAGGCCGGCTTCCCGCCCCCCTTGCCTCGATCGGGGCCGCCACTCTTGCCATCCGGCCTGCCGCCCTTCCAGTCGGGCCGGCCTTCGCGGCGGTCGGGACGCTCGCCCTGTGGGCGGCCGTCACGCCTTTGTTCGCCCTCGCCCTGCGGCTTGGGCTTGAACTTCGAGCGGTCGAAGCGCGGCTTGCCGGCACCGTCGCGCCGTCCCTCGTGGGCCGGACGTTCTCCAGGTGTGGCTGCCGCTGGCGCGCCGGCGGCATCGGCCGGTGTATCGCTTCGGCCGCGCGCGGCCTGGCCGTTGCGCGGGCGATTGTGGCGGCCGTCACGATGGCGGGGGCGCTGTTCGAAACGGCCCTGGCGCCACAACAGGATCGGCTTTGGCGCCTCGGCTTCCGGAGCGGGCTCGCTGGCGGCTGCATCGGCCACCACGACAGGCTCGTCCGGCGCCGCTTCCGCCGCTGGCGCAGCTTCGGAAACTGGCTCTGCCGATGCGACCGCGACAGGTTCGGCTTCTGCCTCTGGCTCGGCAGCCGGCGCGGGTTCAGCAGCCACTTCGACGACGGCCTCTGGTGCGGCCACTTCCGTGGTTTCGGCTGGAGCTTCGGGTTGTTCTTCCGCGACGGGCGCGGCCGCCGCTTCCGCGATGGGTTCGGCGGGAATTTCGGCGATGGCCTCAGCAGTGGTGGCCGGCTCCGAACCTTCGACCGATGCCTCCGCGGCCGCGTCGACTGCCGCAGCTTCCGCTGCCTTGGCCTGCTCGGCCTTTGCAGCTTCTTCCGCCGCCAGCTTCGCAGCTGCCGCTTCGCGCGCGGCAATGTCCTGCGCCTCGAGCCGCGCCTTGACCTCGACGGCCGGCTTCGGCTCGGCACGATAGCCGAGACCTTTCAGGATCTCTTCCATGTCGTCGGCGGTGGCGCCGAGGATCGACATCATCGGCGGCGTCACCATGAAGGACTGGCCGTCATAGGCGCCGTCCGGACGCTGGCCGAGACCGGGCTTCCAGTTGGTCGCCGGGCGGATCAAATCCGCCAGCCGCTCCAGAATGTCGATGCGCACGGCGCGGCGGCCGAGATTGCGGTAGCCGGCAAGCTTGTAGAAGGTCCTGTCGAAGGTCGGGTCGATGACCACCGAGGTGCGGCCGGAGGCGAGGGCATGGACCACGTCGCCAAAGCCGGGCTTGTCCTTGCCGTCGTTCTTCAGCGCCCACAGCAAGGTCACCAGTCCGGCGGGCGCCGGCTTGATCAGCGCCGGCACGAAGACATGGTAGGCGCCGAAGCGCACGCCGAGCCGGCGCAGGGCAGCACGGCCCTCTTGGTCGAGCGACTTCATTTCTTCGGCGATGTCGCGGCGGTTGATGAGGCCGAAATTCTCGACCAGCTGGAAGGCGATGCCGCGGCCGATGCCGGCAATCTGGTCGGCGTTCTTCAGATCGACCAGCGGCTTCAGCAGCAACTCGATCTGGAAATTGACGAAACGTTCGGCGCGCGCCGCGACCTTGTCGCGCGCCGGGCCGGTCAGTTGTTCGTCGGCCAGCAGCACAAGGCGCGGTTTCAGCGCATCTTCGCCGGCGACCAGCGTGCCGATCGGCGCGCCGATCCAGCGCAGCGTGCCGTCCGAGCCAAGTGCGATGTCGCCATTGGCGCAAGCGCCGAACCGTTCGGCGCGCGCCTCGAATTCGGCTGCCAGCGCCTTCTGGGCGGCGGTGCGCACCGCCTTGGCGTCTTCGCCGCCGGCGGTCTGGTCGGCGGTGAAGCGGAACCCTTGCAACTCGCCGACATGGTGGCCTTCGACAAGGACGGTTCCGGTAGGACTAATTTCGGCTTCAGGCATGGTATTTTCTCTAAGGCGCCGCATGAGGACGGAAGTCCTGCGGTCTACGAAGCGTTTCGTCAACCGCTCATGCAACGCATCCGACAATCTGTCTTCGATTTCGCGCGTCTTTTCCTGCCAGTGTGCCTGATCGGCCAGCCAGCCGGGCCGGTTCGACACGAATGTCCAAGTGCGGATCTGGGCAATGCGATGCGACAGCGTGTCGATGTCGCCCTCGGTGGTGTCGGCGCGGCGCACCTGCTCGGCCATGTAGTTTTCGTCGACATGGCCATGCCGGGCAAGGTCCGTATAGATGGAAGCAATGAGGTCGGCATGCTGGGCCGGTGCGATCTTGCGGTAATCCGGCAGCGCGCAGGCTTCCCACAGCAGCGCCACGCGTTTGGCATTGGTGGCGAGTGCGCGGATGTCCTCGTCGCGCGACAGGTGCTCGAGCGCCTGCGCATCGACCGCAGGCAGCGCGCGCGTCAGCCCCTCGACAGGGGCGTTGGTCTCGATCGAGCGTTTCAGCGCGTCGAGGCTGGCGAAGTCGAAATGGGCGGTGCGCCACTGCAGCACCTTCACCGGGTCGAAGTCGTGGCCTTCGATCTTCTTGACCAGGTCCTCGTCAAGCGGGTCGACCTGGCCGGTGACGCCAAACGTGCCGTCGCGCAGATGCCGGCCGGCGCGGCCGGCGATCTGGCCAAGCTCGGCCGCCGTCAGGTTGCGATACTGATAGCCGTCGAACTTGCGGTTCTGGGCGAAGGCGACATGATCGAGATCAAGGTTGAGACCCATGCCGATGGCGTCGGTGGCGATGAGATAGTCGACGTCGCCCGACTGGAACAACGCCACCTGGGCGTTGCGGGTACGAGGCGAGAGCGCGCCAAGCACGACGGCGGCACCCCCCTGCTGACGACGGATCAGCTCGGCGATGGCATAGACCTCGTCGGCAGAGAACGCGACGATCGCCGTGCGCCTGGGCAGTCGGGTCAGCTTCTTCGACCCGGCATAGGCAAGATGCGACAGCCTCGGCCGCGTCACCACCGACACGCCCTTCAGCAGGCGCTGGAGGATGCCGTGCATGGTGGCCGCACCCAGCAGCAGCGTTTCCTGGCGGCCGCGCAGATGCAGGATGCGGTCGGTGAAGATGTGGCCGCGCTCGAGATCGCCGGCCAACTGCACCTCGTCGATGGCGACGAAGGCGGCGTCGGTCTCGCGCGGCATGGCCTCGACGGTGCAGACCGAATATTTGGCACCGGCCGGCTGGATCTTCTCCTCACCGGTGATCAGCGCGACCTTGTGGGCGCCGACCTTTTCGCAGACGCGGCCATAGACCTCACGCGCAAGCAACCTGAGCGGCAGGCCGATGATGCCACTCTCGTGCGCCACCATGCGCTCGATGGCGAGATGGGTCTTGCCGGTGTTGGTCGGCCCAAGCACGGCGGTCACGTCTCGGCCCGACAGGATCAGCGGTTCGGTATGTTTCGGCTGGATGTTCATCGACCTGGAAATAAGGCTTTCTGGTCTCTCGTTGTCGGGAGCGTGCCTCGAGTGGCGCGTATGACAGGCGACACATAAGGATTTCGAGCGCGAAGCGAAAGCGGAATGTTCCACCGGCGGCTCGAAGTCGTCTGTGTCAAGCTCCAGATTGGTTGCGGATTAACAGTTGGAACGAGTCTGGAACGAATCGGCGACGAATCAGTGACTCGACCAGATTCAGCTTTTGTTCACGGCTACATATGGATTTTGTGACCATGAGTCTCACCACATGCTGAATCAACGAACTGGCCCGTTTCATGCAGGGCGAGCTCTGCCGTTAACCTTTGCCGGCGAACGACCAGAATGCCTTGGCCTGCCTCTTCCAAGATTATGAAATTGTTGATCTTTCCTAAGCTCCGTTAAGGATTTGGCAGGCGATTCCGGCTGTCATCGTTAACACTCCGGTCAAAGCCGGAACGAATCGGCGCCGAATCAGCGATGCCAGAATCTTCCCGTTTTGTTCACCACAATATCTTGTGTTGCAAACAGCTTATCCACCGAGAATCCACAGGTTGCAAAGCCGGTTTTGCACAGGGCGGCCGGTGGTTGTTAACCTCTGCGTGCCGGATTGGGGCAGCAGCAGGCGTGGGCACGGCGAGAGCACTAAGCTGCCGACGAAAGACGGCCGGTCTGCCGGCCTGTCGATCTCGCCGCTCACACCGGCACTTCTGCCACAACCCGGGACAGAAAACCGCTTCACATTTTTCCTGGAATGTTTCAGGCGAAGTGAAGTGCCTCAGGCGAAGTATTGGCCGCCATTGGCTGATATGGTCGAGCCGGTGATGAAGCCGGCATCTTCGGATGCGAGGAAGACGACGCAGCGCGCGATCTCTTCCGGCTCGCCGAGGCGGCCGACGGGGATCTGCGGGATGATGCGCTCGTTGAGCACCTTCTCGTCGATTGCCTTGACCATTTCGGTGGCGATATAGCCGGGGCAGATGACGTTGACGGTGATGCCCGCGCGGGCCCCTTCCTGTGCAAGTGCCTTCGAAAAGCCGATGTCACCGGCCTTGGCGGCGGAGTAATTCACCTGTCCGGCCTGGCCCTTCTGGCCGTTGATCGAGGAGATGGTGATGACGCGGCCGAACTTGCGGTCGCGCATGCCGCCCCACAGCGGATGCGTCATGTTGAAGACGCCCGACAGATTGGTGTCGATGACCTCTTTCCACTGCTCGCGCGTGATCTTGTGGAACATGGCGTCGCGGGTGATGCCGGCATTGTTGACCAGCACCGAGACCGGACCGAGATCGGCCTCGACCTGCTTGATGCCGGCGGCGCAGGAATCGTAGTCGGCGACCGACCATTTGTAGACCGGGATGCCGGTTTCGGCTTTGAATTTCGCCGCCGCGTCATCATTGCCGGCGTAGTTGGCGGCAACCGAATAGCCTGCGTTCTTCAATGCGATCGAGATCGCCGCGCCGATGCCGCGCGATCCGCCTGTGACGATTGCTACCTTGGTCATGCGTTTCCCCTTTTTTGATATCGCCCTGTTGTCGGGCTTGGCAGGCGCTGGATATGGAGCAGGCACTGGATATGGAACGAGCGGCTTGCGCCGCCCGTTCAGTGATATCTTTAAAGCGCTTCCACGCACATGGCGACGCCCATGCCGCCACCAATGCAGAGCGTGGCGAGGCCTTTCTTGGCGCCGCGCCGACGCATCTCGAAGACCAGCGTGTTGAAGATGCGGGCACCCGAAGCGCCGATCGGATGGCCGATGGCAATGGCGCCGCCATTGACGTTGACGATCGAGGGATTCCAGCCCATGTCCTTGTTGACGGCGCAGGCCTGGGCGGCGAAGGCCTCGTTGGCCTCGATCAGGTCGAGATCGCCGACCGACCAGCCAGCCTTTTCCAATGCCTTGCGCGAGGCCGGTATCGGACCGGTGCCCATGATCTGCGGGTCGACGCCGGCGGTTGCCCAGGACACGATGCGCGCCAGCGGGGTGATGCCGCGCCTCACCGCTTCCGCTTCGCTCATCAGCAGCGCGCCGGCGGCGCCGTCATTGATGCCGGAGGCGTTGGCGGCGGTCACCGTGCCGTCCTTGTCGAAAGCCGGCCTCAACTTGGTCATGGCGTCGATCGTGGCGCCGTGGCGGATGTATTCATCCTGGTCGACAATGGTGTCGCCCTTCTTGCCCTTGATGGTGACGGCGACGATCTCGTCCTTGAACTTGCCGGCCTTCTGCGCCGCCTCGGCCTTGTTCTGGGAGGCGAGCGCGAACTGGTCCTGATCGTCGCGGGTGATCTGGAACTGGCGAGCGACGTTCTCGGCGGTGTTGCCCATGTGGTAGCCGTTGAAGGCATCCCACAGTCCGTCCTTGATCATGGTGTCGATCAGCTTGAAGTCGCCCATCTTGACGCCGGCGCGCAAATGCTGGGCATGCGTCGAAAGCGACATCGACTCCTGCCCGCCGGCGATGATCACCTTCGCATCGCCGGTGGCGATCTGCTGCATGCCGAGCGCAATGGCGCGCAGACCCGAGCCGCAAACCTGATTGAGGCCCCAGGCCGTGGTTTCCTTGGGCAGACCGGCATTGATCGATGCCTGGCGGGCCGGGTTCTGACCCTGAGCGGCGGTCAACACCTGGCCGAGGATGACTTCGTCGACCTCGCCTGGTTCGACACCGGCACGCGACAGCAGTTCCTGGATGACGATAGCACCGAGCTCATGCGCCGGCGTGGTGGCGAAAGCGCCGTTGAATGAGCCGACCGGCGTGCGGGCCGCACTGGCAATGACGATGGAAGCGGACATTTTCTTCTCCAGACTTCAAGGTGTTGTTCTGTCGTTGAGGACTTTTCTTGCCCTTTCCAGAACCCAAGTCAAACCGGAAATGGGCATGGCGCCCATGCGCAGCAAGCACATCGCACCGTGCCATGGCTGCACTCCATCCATTGCTGCGCAGCATATTTTGCCCGCTATGCAGCATTTAATGATGCCGCAGTGCACAAACTGCTTGGAATTGTGAGGCTTTTGCGCATATCCTCAAAAAAGGCACAATCGTTACCGGCGGCTTACTGGGGGGCGCCGGTGTCCCCGGGAGGATGCAGATGGCCGCTAAAGACGATCCGATCATCATCAAGAAATACGCCAATCGCCGCCTCTACAACACCGGCACCAGCACCTATGTGACGCTCGAGGACCTCGCCGAGATGGTCAAGAAGGGCGAGGAGTTCACCGTCCAGGATGCCAAGACCGGTGACGACATCACCCATCCGGTGCTGACCCAGATCATCTTCGAGCTCGAGAACAAGGATGGGCAGAACATGCTGCCGATCCCGTTCCTGCGCCAGCTGATCGCCTATTACGGCGACCAGATGCAGATGATCGTGCCAAGCTTCCTCGAACAGTCCATGCTGGCCTTCTCCAAGGAGCAGGAACGCTTTCGCGAACAGATGAAGGGTGCGCTCGGCAAGTCGCCGCTGGACATGATGAAGATCACCACGCCGATCAAGGCGCTGGAGGAGCAGACGCGCCGCAACATGGAAATGTTCCAGAATGCGATGCGGCTGTTCACGCCGTTTCCACCGGTAGGTACCGCGCCAGCCGCGGCCCCGGCCGAGCCGGCGAGGAAGGAAATGCCGGAAAAGCCCGACGACCTTCAGGAACTGAAGGACCAGATCGCGGCCATGCAGCGCAAGCTCGACACGATGTCGTGAGCGCTTCGGAGTCGTGAGCGCTTCGGATCGAAAGATCCGTAGCTGGCACATAGTGCTATCGCGGCAGCAATCCCTCATAGCGGCCGCGCGGCCTGATGACACTTCCGCTTGTTAGCTGTTCGACCGTGTGCGCGGCCCAGCCGACGCTGCGTGCGAGTGCGAACAGGCGGAACGGTGCATCGCGCGGCAAGCCAAGGCCGCGTGTCAGCACGGCCAACGCGAAGTCGATGTTCGGGCGCGCGCCGGTCGCGGCAAGGGCCGTATCACGCAGCGATTGAGAGAGATCATCGATGTCGATCACGCTCAGCAATGCCGCCGCGCGGGGATCGCCGTCGGGATAGAGCGGATGGCCGAAGCTCGGCAGAGGCCGGTCATGGCTGAGCCAGCGCCGGATCGCCGCTTCGGCACCGTGCCGCCCCGCATCCTCGGCCAGTTGCATCACCGCTTCGCCGGCGCCGCCATGGCGAGGGCCTGACAATGTCGCCAACCCAGCGAGCAGGCAGGCGGCCATCGGCGCTCCGGTCGAGGCCGCGACACGGGCGGCGAAAGTCGATGCGTTGAGTTCGTGGTCGGCGAGCAGGACGAGCGCGCGGCGGATCGCATCGGCTCCGGCTGCATCCACCGACCAGTCCCGCGCCAATCGCCGATGAACTGGGTCCGGTCCCGCCGATGCGCCCAAGGCGCTGGCCAACACGCCGACCGCGTGCGCGGCATCGGCATGCAGCGAGGTGGCGCTGCGCCCGAGTGAAGGCCGCCCCTGGCCGGCAAGCACGGCAAGTTGCGCAAAGGCCGAGGCCCGGCCGGGTTGGTGGGCCGCATCCGGCGCCGGCGCTCGGAAGGCCACCGGTTCAGGCAGCGCCCAGAGCACTGCCGCTGTTTCTTCCAGCGTGGCACTCGCTGAAAGCGCAACGGCGTCCTGGCCACGATAGACAAGATGACCGTGCAAGACGGTCGAGATCGAGGTGACGATCGACGGTTCGCCCCAGGCAATGGCGCTTTCGGCGATGGCCGACGGGCTGCGTCCACGCGCCCTTCGCGTTGCCAGTACCGCTATGTCGTCGGCACGATACTGGCTGCGGCGCGGATCGGCGCGGTCCGGTTGCATGCCGATGCGGCCGCGGCTGACATAGGCGTAGAGTGTCTGGGGCCGCACCTTGAGCCTTTCCAGCGCCTCTTCCCGCGACAACCACTCGGACATATCGAACTCTGATATTGATTATATTGATCAAGATTGATCAGCAGATTGCCTAGCCTTATCTCTGATACGGAAATGGATCAAGGAGGCAGGCTATGGCGAATGGGCTCGACGACGTTGTGGCGGCTGAAACCGTCCTCTCCGACGTGGATGGTCTTGGCGGCAATCTGACCATCCGCGGCCATTCGCTGCGGGAACTGGCCGGACGCTGGAGCTACGCGCAGGTGGTCAGCCTGCTGCTCGATGGCTTCTTCGAAGTCCTTCCCGGCGATGCCGAACTGGCGCGAGCGCTGGGCCAGGCGCGCGCAGAAGTGTTCGAGCGGCTTTTGCCCTCACTGCCTTTGCTGACTCCGCTCGATGTCTACAGCGCGATGCGCGCCGGCATGGCGCTTCTGCCGGACGGCGAGACTTTGCCGGACGCGTTGCGGCTGATCGCGGCACCCGCGGTGCTGACGCCGGCCTTGCTGCGCCTACAGCACGGCGAGGAGCCTATCGCGCCGGACAGCCGGGCCGATCATGCCGCCGACATGTTGAGGATGCTCAACGGTCGCCCCGCCTCGCCGGCACTGGCGAAGGCGCTCGACACCTATCTGATGACCGTCTGCGACCATGGTCTCAATGCCTCGACCTTCGCCACCCGCGTGGTCGCGTCGACACAGGCCGGCCTAACATCGTCCGTGCTGGCCGGGCTCGGCGCACTCAAGGGGCCGCTGCATGGCGGCGCGCCCGGCCCGGTCATCGAGATGCTGGATGCGATCGAGGCGCATGGCGATGCCGCCGGCTGGCTGCGCGACGAGGTCGCGCATGGCGAGCGCATCATGGGCTTCGGCCATCGCATCTACCGCGTGCGCGATCCGCGTGCCGACGTGCTGAAGGCGGTGGTGCGGCAACTCGGCGGCGAGAGCGAAACCGGTCGCCGGCTGGCCTTCGCGGAGACAGTGGAGCAAGCCGCGCTCGACGTGCTGCGTATCGCCAAGCCGTCGCGCTCATTGCAAACCAATGTCGAATTCTACACCGCGCTGCTTTTGGAAGCGGCGGATTTCCCCAAGGAGGCATTCAGCAACGTCTTCGCCGCCGGGCGTGTCGCCGGCTGGATTGCGCACGCCCGTGAACAGCAGACGACCGGACGGTTGATCCGGCCGCAGTCGCGCTATGTCGGGCCGGTGCCGGACCTCGTTGCCTGAGGCTGTCTGCCTGTTTCGATGGATGCCGCCTTTCCGCTCCGAAGCGGCGAGGCGGTTCTTCATGACCGAAATTTCATGTGATCACGCGACCGTGTTCGTGTTCTTGCCTTGGTCAGGACTTATATGCTGCACTGCAACATAGGTCCGCTGTGACCGAACCGTCCCGATCCCCGGGCGTGATGAGGCCTGCAGCATCCAAAACGACAGGAACGCCATGACGAAAAACGGCAAGGCGGAGGAAACCAAGAAGATCAACATCGCGCTTCAGGGCGGCGGCTCGCACGGGGCCTTTTCCTGGGGTGTGCTCGACCGGCTGCTGGAGGATGGCAGGCTGGAGATCGCAGCGGTGTCCGGGACCAGCGCCGGCGCCATGAACGCGGTGGCGTTGGCCGACGGTTTCGTGCGTGGCGGCGTCGAGGGAGCGCGGCAAAAGCTCGACGATTTCTGGCGCGCGGTGGCGGCAAAGGGTCGGTTCAGCCCGGTGCAGCGCATGCCGTGGGATGTAGCCTGGGGCAACTGGTCGATCGAGAACACGCCGGGCTATGTCTTCTTCGACACCATGTCGCGGGTGTTTTCGCCCTACGTCGCCAATCCGCTCGGCCTCAATCCGCTGCGCGACGTGGTTGCGCAGGAGATCGATTTCAAGAATGTGCGCGCCTGCAAGTCGATGGAACTGTTCATTTCGGCAACCAATGTCGAAACCGGGCAGTTGCGTGTGTTTTCAGATGGCGAGATCGACCTCGACACGGTGATGGCCTCGGCCTGCCTGCCGCAACTGTTCCGCGCCGTCGAGATCAAGGGCGTGCCCTATTGGGATGGCGGCTATGGCGGCAACCCGGCGCTTTATCCGTTCTTCAAGACGGCGGCGACCGAGGACGTGCTTCTGGTGCAGATCAATCCGGTGGTGCGGGAAGGAACACCGAGGAGCGCCAACGAGATCCAGAACCGCATCGACGAGATCACCTTCAACGCCGGGCTGCTGCGCGAATTCCGCTCGATCGCCTTCATCAAGGAACTGATCGCCGCCGGCCGTCTGCCACATGGCGAATACCGTGACATCCGCATGCACCGCATCGATGCCGACGAGGCGTTCAAGGATCTGTCGGCGTCATCGAAGGTCAATGCCGAATGGGCGTTCCTGAGCTATCTGCGCGATCTTGGCCGCACCGCCGCCAGCGACTGGCTGGAGGAGAATTACGATGCCGTCGGCAAGCGCCCAACGCTCGATCTGTCAGGCGAACTCGATGACGGCTTCAAGCCGGTGCGTGGTCCCGCACCTGGCCGGCGGGTCAAGGAATTCCTCGCGGTGCGCAAGAACCCGGAGGCGGAGCGCCGCCGGGCCTGAGCTGTGCCGAGATTCAGGTGAGGCCGGCCTGCAAATGGCGGCCTCCTGCGCTTCCGGTGCTCGCGGACCCGAAAGTACGGTCTGCTCCGGTTCTCGGAACCCGCCTTGTTTGGTCGCTTCGCGCCCGTCTTGGACTCCGGCTCGGCCTGACCCGAATCTCGGCACAGCTTTGCTTCTTGGCTTCATCCAGCTTTCAAGGTCAGATCGATCACCCTGATCAGGGCAGCGGCCGCCTGCCGCTGCCTGTCGGGATCGCTGATCCGCGCCTTCATGCCTTCCAGTCCGTCGAGCAGCATGTCGGCAAGCAGTTGCGTCGACAGGCCCTTGGCCGCCAGATCGACGCCGTTCCTGGCGGCCTCGCTCTGGATCGCGGCGGCGATATGTTCGACAAGGCCGCCGCGCCAGCAGCCGACCAGATCGCCGAGGCTTGATTTCATGTCCACCAATTCGGCGCCGTGCGGCGAGGCAACGACTGCGCTCATCATCGAGATGAAAGCTTCGTCGATGGCTCGCATCATGCGCTCGGTGAAAGCGCCATCGCCGGCCAGAGCCATTTTCGCGGCCTCGACCGAGCGCGACAGCACCATCATGGCGATGGCGCGAAAAATGTCGGTCTTGTTCTTGAACAGGAGATAGAGCGCCGGCCGCGACATGTCGGCGGCGCGGGCGATGTCGTCCATGGTGGTGCGGGAGAAGCCATAGGCCAAAAACACCTTCATTGCGCCATCCAGGATGCGGACGCGTTTGGGGTCGGTGATGGCGATGTCTTCGATCTGATTCATGGGGCAACATTATCCTGCAAAATAGCAATTGACAAAATGACGATTTTTGTCAATCTGTTTGAGGAGGAAATGACCGGTTGGCCATTTCGTCTCGGGTTGTGGACGACAACAAAGGGTATCCCCATGCGCCTCACCGTCGACGGGCAGTCTTTCGATTTCGAAGCCGATCCGGACATGCCGCTGCTATGGGCGCTGCGCGATCTCATTGGCAAGACCGGACCGAAGTTCGGCTGCGGCATCGCCGCCTGCGGCGCCTGCACCGTGCATATCGATGGTCAGCCGGTGCGTTCCTGCTCGCTCCCGGTTGGCCAGGTCAGCGGCGCTGTCACCACCATCGAAGGCATCGGCACGGCGGACAGACTGCATCCGGTGCAGCAGGCATGGCTGGAGGAGCAGGTCGCGCAATGCGGCTACTGCCAGGCCGGCCAGATCATGAGCGCGGTGGCGCTGCTCGACGAGGTCGCCGACCCGAGCGACGCCGACATCGACAACGCCATGGGCGGCAATCTCTGCCGCTGCGGCACCTATCCGAAGATCCGCTCGGCCATCAAGAAGGCTGCAGCGCTTAAGACAGCGGGGCTCTGACCATGGCCAGTGTCGGAAAGATCGCCCGCCGCACATTCCTGATTGGCGCGGCTGCTGTCGCGGGCGGCTTTGCCGTCGGCTACTACTATTATCGCAAACCGTTTGCGAACCCGCTCGAGGCCGATCTCGGCAAGGGCGAGGCGACCTTCAACCCCTATGTGAAGATCGGCGCCGACAACACCATCACCATCGTCGCGCCGCGCGCCGAGATGGGGCAAGGCATCTCGACGACGCTTGCCGTCATGGTCGCCGAAGAACTCGATGTCGGTCTCGATCAGGTCAAGGTCGAGCACGGCCCGGCCTCCTATGCCTATTACAACGCGGCGATCCTCGAAGAAGGCGGCCCGTTCGCCTTCTTCGACGAGAGCATGACTGCACAAGCCGTGCGCTCGGGTCTCGGCGTGGTCGGCAAGTTCCTTGCTCTCCAGGCCACCGGCGGCTCGGCTTCGGCGCGCGACGGTTTCGACAAGATGCGCCAGGCGGGCGCCACTGCCCGGCAGTTGCTGATTGCGGCGGCGGCGCAGAAACTCGGCGTTGCCGCCGCCGATCTGGAAACGGCCAACGGCTCGATCCTGCATAAGGCGTCTGGCAAGTCGCTGACTTATGGCGCGGTCGCCGCGGCCGCCGCCGCCATGGCACCGCCGGCCGAAGTCAGGCTCAAGGACCGAGCCGACTGGAAACTGCTGGGAAAACCGCAGAAGCGCATCGACATGCTGGCCAAGGTCACCGGGGCGCCGATCTTCGGCATCGATGTCAGGCTGCCGGACATGCTCTACGGCACGGTCAAGATGAGCCCGCGCTTCTGGGCCAAGCCGGTCAAGGCGGACCTCGCCAAAGCCGAGAAAATGCCCGGCGTGGTCAAGATCGTACCGCTCGAGACGAATTATGGTCACGGCTTCGGCATCATCGCGGACAATACCTGGGCGGCATTCAGGGCGGCCGACGCCATCGACGCCCAGTGGGCGGATCCCGAATATCCGCTCAGCAGCGCCGCCATTGGCGACGTGCTGAAACAGGCGCTCGGCACCAAGGGCTCAGCGATGCGCGACAATGGCGATGTCGATACCGCCTTCGCCGACGCGCCGCGCGAAAGGATCGTCGAGGCAGACTATGCGGTGCCTTATCTGGCGCATGCGACAATGGAGCCGATGAACGCCACGGCACGGTTCGGCGATGGTGCCCTCGACATCTGGTGCGGCAACCAGGCGCCGACCCTGGTGCGGCAGCTTTGCGCCAACGCGGTCGGCATCGAGCAGGACAAGGTCACCGTCCACACCACCTTCATGGGTGGCGGTTTCGGCCGCCGTACCGAGATGGACTATGCCCTTTGCGCGGTGTTGATGGCGAAGGAGACAGGCGGGCGCCCAATCAAGGTGACCTGGACGCGCGAAGAGGACATGCGTCATGACGCTTATCGGCCGGCCGCGGTCGGCAAGTTCCAGGCGCGGCTCGGCGACGACGGCATGCCGGTCGCCGTCGACATGAAGCTCGCCTCGCCATCGGTGATCGCCGGCACCTTGCGTCGGCTGTTTCCGTCGATATCGCCACTCGGTCCCGACAAGTCCACTGTCGATGGGGCCTATGACCAGCCCTACACAATTCCGAACTATCGGGTCAGCGGCGTCGCGGCGCCCGTCTCCATCCCTGTCGGCTTTTGGCGCTCGGTCGGCAGCTCGGTCAACGGCTTCTTCCATGAGGGGTTCATGGACGAGATCGCCACAGCCGGCAAAATCGATCCGGTCGAGATGCGCAAGAAGCTAATGGCCGCCTATCCCTCGGCGGTGAAGGTGGTGGAGAAAGTCGCGGCGATGGCGAAATGGGGCGAGGCGCTGCCCGCCGGCAAGGCCAGGGGCATGGCCTTCACGCTGTCCTTCGGCAGCTGGGTCGGCGAGATCATCCAGGTGGCGGACACGCCGGCCGGCATCCGCATCGAGAAGGTGTGGATCGCCGCCGATGTCGGCACCGCGCTCGATCCCGGTATCATCGAGGCTCAGCTGATTTCCGCCGCCATCTACGGTCTTTCGGCGGCAATGGGACAGGAAATCACCTTCGCCGACGGCATGGTCGAACAGTCGAACTTCCACGACTTCGACGCCATGCGGATCTTCCAGTGCCCGGTCTTCGAAGTCGCCATCCTGGAAAATTTCCACAAGATGGGCGGTGTCGGCGAGGTCGGCACACCGCCGGCGGCACCGGCGCTGGCCAACGCCATCTTCGCGCTCACCGGCAAGCGCATCCGCACGCTGCCTTTGTCGAAAACGGTGGCCTTCGCATGAAGAAGCTCCTCATCATGCTGACGCCTGCTGCCATGCTCGCCCTCGCGGCGCCGTTCGCAGTCGCACAAGACAGCCAGACGCCGGCGCCGGCGACGGTCGACGCAGCGAAAGGCTTGTCCGAATGGGACAAGATCCATGCGGTGTTCTCGCATCCGCGCTGCGCCGACTGTCATGTCGCGGACGACCGGCCGCGCTGGTCCGGCGCGCATTATGGCGGCACCCGCGTTCACGCCTTCAACGTCCAGCGCGGTAACGACGGATCGGGCTTCGGCAATCCGGGCCTGCGCTGCACGACTTGCCATTTCTCTAGCAATTCCAATGCATTGCATGGACCGCCCGGAGCCGAGAACTGGCGTCTGGCGCCGGCCGAGATGGCCTGGTTCGGGAAATCTTCGGCCGAAATCTGCGCCCAGATCAAGGATCCGGTGCGCAATGGCGGTCGCAGTTTGGACGATATCGCGCTGCATGTTCGCGACGACAGGCTGGTCGCCTGGGGCTGGGCGCCGGGGTTGAACCGTGAGCCGGCTCCGGGCTCGGCCGAAGCAACCTTTCAAGCGATCGAAAACTGGATGGCGGTGGGTTCACCTTGCCCGGTGCCGTAATGGTCTTGCAACTTTAAGGCTATATTGCGGTGCAACTTTGATGTAGAAGCGCGCTTCGCCGATCACGGCAAATTGAAGACGGCCTGGCGCGCACCCATATCGGCGACGCGCCCGCGTTATGAGGACGCTGGCCGAATCCGCAGTGGAAAAAACGACGATGAGAATCAGGTTTCACAAGCTTGCAGCCGTTGTTGTGCTCATTGGTTTCGCGGCGTGGATGGCGACAGGCGAATTCTCGTCCGTCGGCAGCGTAGCCGCCAACAAGGCCAAGGCTGCCGAAGTCGAGCAGGCCAAGGCGCCGGACGCGAACAAGCCCAAGGTGGCGGAAGCCGAGCCGAAGCCACCGTTGCGCACCGTCGCGGTGGTGACGCCGCCGCGCAAGACCTATGCGCGCGCCATCCGCATTTCAGGATTGACCGAAGCCGATAAACGAGCGGTGCTGGGCGCGCGCGTTGCCGGTGTCATCGACAAGCTGCCGGTCAAGCAAGGCCAGCACGTCAAGACCGGCGATCTGGTGATGATGCTTGCCGCCGAAGAAAAGATCTCGATGGTCGACAACGCCAAGCAGTTGGTTGTGCAGCGCCAGGCCGAGTTGGACGCAGCTCTGCGACTGATGAAAACCGGCAATTTGCCGAAGCTGCAGCTCGATACCGCGCGCTCGAACCTGACCTCGGCGCAGTCGCTGCTGAAAACGGCGCAGGCCCTGCTCGAGCGCAATGAGGTGAGGGCGCCTTTCGACGGCGTCATCGACCGGGTGCCGGTGGAACTTGGCAGTTCCATCATGGAGGGCGGCGAGGTGGCAACCATCCTCAAGCTTGATCCGGTGATTGCCCGCGGCGAGGTCAGCGAGCGCGATCTCGGCTACCTCAAGCTGGGCGACAAGGCCAATGTTCGGCTTGTCAGCGGCCAGACGGTCGAAGGCACCGTGCGCTACATCAGCCGCGACGCGTCGTCGGCGACCCGCACTTTCCGCATCGAGGTGGCTATCCCCAATGGCGACGGCTCCGTGCCGGCCGGCATGACGGCGGAAATCGCGCTCAACGCGCAACCGACCGACGCTGTCCTGCTGCCGCGCTCGGTGGTGACGCTCGGCGACAAGGGCGACCTCGGCATCCGTGCCGTCGGCAAGGACAACAAGGTGGCGTTCTTCCCGATCGACCTCGTCGACGATACGCCGACCGGCCTTGTGCTCGGCGGCATCCCGGCTGACGCGCGCATTATCGTCGCCGGCCAGGAACTGGTGAAGGAAGGCGATGTGGTCAATCCGGTCGAGGCCGACCAGGCGACGATCCGGAAGCTGCTGGGCGAGGCGACTGCCGGGACGCAGTAGCAACGGGTCGCGACGGACTAGCCCTGGGCGGGGACAATCGGCTGCGACGCAGCTCCTGAAAATTCAACAACAGGCGTTAGCCATGGATATCGTCAGACTCGCAATCAACAATGCCCGCCTGACCATCTCGGTCCTGGTCTTCCTTCTGCTCGCAGGCTGGGTCGCTTATCAGTCAACGCCAAAGGAAGCGGAACCCGACGTTCCGATTCCGATGATGTATGTCAGCCTGATCTATCAAGGCATTTCGCCCGAGGATTCGGAGCGCCTTCTGCTGCGGCCTATGGAAAGCAAGCTGAAGAGCCTGAAAGGCCTCAAGGAAATGCGCTCGGCCGCCTTCCAGGGCGGCGGCTATGTGCTGGTCGAGTTCCAACCGCAGACCAACCTGGCGACAGCGCTGCAGGACACGCGCAGCAAGGTGCAGGATGGCAAGGCCGACCTGCCGCAGGCGGCTGAAGAGCCTGTTGTTACCGAGGTCAATATCTCCGAATTCCCCGTCCTCGTCGTCACCCTGTCAGGCGAATTGCCCGAGCGTGTGCTGACCGCTGCCGCGCGCGAACTGCGCGACCGCATCGAAGAAGTGCCCGGCGTTCTCGAAGGCTCGCTGCAGGGCGCGCGCGACGACCTCGTCGAGGTCGTCATCGACCCGATGAAGCTGTCTTCCTACGGGCTGCAGCTCGATCAGCTGATCGGTGCGGTCGGCAACTCCAACAGCCTGGTCGCCGCCGGCAATATCGAGGGCTCGGAGGGCAAATACGCCGTCAAGGTGCCGTCACTGATCGAGACACCTGAGGATGTGGCGGCGCTGCCGGTGGTCGCCGGCCCCAATGCCGTGGTTCAGGCCAAGGACATCGCGACGATCCGCTCCACCTTCAAGGATGCCGAGACGGTGACCCGCCTCAACGGCAAGCCGGCCATTGCCATCGAAGTGAAAAAGCGCATCGGTGCCAATCTGATCGACACGCTCACCAAGGTGAGGGAGGTCTCCGACGCCTTCGTCAAGACCATGCCGCAAGGCATGAATGTCACCTACACGCAGGACAAGTCGGTCTTCGTCAACCAGCTGCTCGGCGACCTGCAGAACCATGTGATGATCGCCGTCATCCTGGTGTTCATCGTCATCCTCTACGCGCTGTCCGGCCGTGCCTCACTGTTGATCGGCCTGGCCATTCCCTCATCGTTCCTGATCGGCATCCTGTTGCTTGCGATGATGGGCTACACGATCAACATGATCGTGCTGTTCAGCCTGATCCTGGCCGTCGGCATGCTTGTCGACGATGCCATCATCGTCACCGAATTCGCCGAGCGGCGGATGGGCGAGGGCATGCCGAAGGCGGAAGCTTTCGCACTTGCCGCCAAGCGCATGGCCGGTCCGGTCATCGCCGCGACGATGACGCGCATCGCCGCCTTCTCGCCGCTGCTGTTCTGGCCGGGCATCATCGGCGACTTCATGAAATACATGCCGATCACGCTGATCGTCACGCTGTCGGCCTCGATGCTCTACGCGCTGGTGTTCGCACCGACGCTGGGGGCGATCTTCGCCAAGGCGCCCGAGCACCATGAGGATGACAATCGCGACGGCTGGTACATGGCCATCGTCAAGCAGGCGGTGCGCTTCCCCATCACCGTGCTGGTGCTGACCGTGGCGCTGCTGTTCGGCGTCGGCTTTGCCTATTCGAAATATGGCGCCGGTGTCGAGTTCTTCCCCAGTGTCGAGCCAGACTACGGCCTGCTCTACGTGCACGCTCGCGGCAATCTTTCGCTGGCCGAAATGGATACCGCGACCAAGATCGCCGAAAACAGGCTGCTCGGCTGGCCCGGCATCAAATCGGTCTACACCCGCGTCGGCAAGACGCAAGGCGGCGGCCAGGACGTTCCGGAAGACGTCGTCGGCGTCATCCAGTACGAATTCATCGACTGGCGCGAGCGCAAATCGGCAAACCAGATCCTGGGCGAGTTGCGTGGCGTCATGGCCGGCATTCCCGGCGTCGATGTCGAGGTGCGCGTGCCCGAAGCCGGTCCGCCAACCGGCAAGCCGATCCAGATCAGGCTTTCGGCGATCGATCCCAAGGGGCTCGACGACAAGGCGCGCGCCGTCGCGGCCCGCATTGCCAAGGTGCCCGGCGTCATCGACATTTCTGACGGTCTGCCGCCGCCCGGCGTCGACTGGGCGCTCGAGGTCGACCGTGCCAAGGCGGCGCAGTACGGCATCAGCCCGACTTCGGTCGGAACGGTGGTGCAACTGGTGACCAACGGGCTGAAGCTCAGTGAATATCGACCGGCAGGTGCTGACGATGCCGTCGACATCAGGCTGCGTCTGCCCGAAGACCGCCGCACGCTGTCGACGCTCGACGAGCTCAGGGTGCAGACCTCGCAAGGCTCGGTACCGATCTCGAATTTCGTCGTGCGCAAGCCCGAACCGACCGTTGGTATCCTCAACCGCATCGACGGCGCCCGCACGGTGGTCGTCCAGGCAAACGTCGCCGCCGGCACTCAGGTCGCGGCCGTGCAGCAGGAGGTCACCAAGGCTGTCGCCGATATGGATCTGGGCAGCGGCATACGCTGGAAGCTGGCCGGCTCGAACGAGGACAGCGCGGAGGCCAGCGCCTTCCTCGGCAAGGCCTTTGGCGCGGCGATCTTCCTGATCTTCCTCGTGCTCCTGATGCAGTTCAACAAATTCACCAGCGTGCTGATGGTGCTGTCCTGCGTGGTCATGGCGACGATCGGCGTGTTCCTGGGGCTGCTGTTGACGGGAGAGGCATTCGGCATCGTCATGTCGGGCATCGGTGTCATCGCGCTGGCCGGCGTGGTGGTGAACAACAACATCGTGCTGATCGACACCTATGACCGGCTGCGCGAAGAAGGCTGGGACAAGATGGAAGCGGTGTTGCAGACCTGCCGCGAACGGGCCCGCCCGGTTGTGCTGACGGCGGTGTCGGCGATCCTCGGCGTGCTGCCGATCGCCTTTGGCCTCGGTCTCGAAATCTTCCATCACGAGACGACGATCAACGCGCCGTCGACGCAATGGTGGATCTCGCTGTCGTCGGCGATCGTCTTTGGCCTGTCCTTTGCGACCTTGCTGACGCTGGTGGTGACGCCGTCGATGCTGATGATCTTCACGCGCAGCAAGAACAGCCGCTTCTACGCGTTTTTCCGTCGGCTATTCCGGCGCGGCAAGGGAAAGGTCTCGTCGACCGACACGCCAGATACGGATGTGGGCGGCGAGCCGGCTATCGCCTTTCCGAAGGCAGCCGAATAAACCTGTCTGCGAACCTCTGACGCAAAGGCCGTCCGGAACAACCGGGCGGCCTTTTGCATTGCTCTCCCCGGAGCCATGTCAGGCAGCATTCGCAACGCCATTCACTGTGGCGATGCCGATGTCCTCGAGAGCCTCGGCGACTGCCTGATTCAGGGGCGTGTGCGGGATCGCTCCGATGATGCCTTCCAGTCTTGCCGAAGCCAACTGATGCGGCTCGAAGCGCAGATAGGACATCGAGACGATCTCGCGCCACATCGCCACGAACGGGCTGCCGGCGCGCAGCACCCACCAGGGCATCGCGGTCATCTTGAGCGCGCGACCGAGTGCCGTCTCGGCTGACGCCTTGATCTCCCGGTCGGTGACGGCATGGCCCGGAAAGTTCAACGCTTCGTAAGAGCCGAGCTTGTCCAGGTTTTGCGCCAGTCCGACGAAAGCCTTGGCCAGATCCGGCAGGTAGGCCCATTCATGCACCAGATCGACCGGGCCGGGCGCGGTATAGATGCCCTTGTTCATCTTGGCGGCGACGACCAGGTCGAACCATGACCCGCTGCCGGTGCTGCCGAAGAAGTCTCCTGCCCGCAGGAGAATGGTGCGCACCCGGCCCGCGTCGGCCTCGCGGCGAAACAGGTCTTCCATGGCGACGCGGATGCGGCCTTTTTCGGTCGTCGGCCGGAACGGGGAGTCTTCGGTGATCACCGCTGGTATCGGCGAGCCGAAATTGTAGACGTTGCCTGGAGCAAGGTGCAAAGCGCCGTTCGCCCGGCAGGCGGCCATGACGTTCTCGGCCATCGGCAGGCACTTGACCCATTCGGTGTAGATCGGGTTGAGGCCGTTGAAGATGATGTCGACGCCTTCGGTGGCGCGGATAAGCGCTTCGCGGTCAAGCCCGTCACCGGCAACGGCCGTGGCGCCCTTGAGTTCGGCCGGTACCTTGCCGCTGCGGGTGACTGCGCGGACATCATAGCCGGCGCCGATGAAGGCCTTGGCGACCACGCGGCCGAGGCGGCCATTGGCACCGAGAATTGCGATCTTGGTCATTGGAAGTACTCCTGGTTGGAATTGCGTGGCCGGTTGGCTAGGCGGATCAGCGACAAGCGCGATCGGGATCAGCGACAAGCGCGATCGGGATCAGCGGTTGCCGAAGAGGTCGCGGTTGCTGCCCCGCGTGACTGGCTTCTGGGCGTCCGGCTTCTGGATCGACGTGGTGATCGTGTTGTCGGTGCTGGCGGCAGCCGGCTGGCTGGCGTTGTTCGAGCCAAACTTGTCGCTGCCGGCAAAAGCATTGGCCGTAGCGATGAGGATGGCGGCGGCTGTGAGAGCGATCTTGGTCATTGGTGGTCTCCTTGGCGGTGTTTGCAGCCCGAATATGGTCCCCTCGTATGCGAATGGAAATTGACTATGGATGGGGTTCTGATATTCATAAATGAATGAATGAAATCGACTGGAACCTGATCAAGAGCTTCGTCACCGTGGCGGAAACCGGCAGCCTGTCGGCTGCCGCGCGAAAGCTCTCGGCAAGCCAGCCGACGCTCGGCCGTCACATCGGCGAGCTCGAACAGGCGCTGGGTGTCACGCTGTTCCGGCGTGGGCGGCGCGGCTATGAACTGACGGAAGCCGGCAGCACGCTGTTCGAGCGCGGCAAGGCGGTCAGCGAGCAGGCAAGCGCCTTTTCACTGCTGGCGCTGGGCTCGGTCGAGGCGATCGAAGGCACGGTTCGCATTGCCGCCAGCGAGGTGGTGGCGGCCTATGTGCTGCCGGAGATAACGGCGCGGCTTGGTATCGAGGAGCCCGGCATCGAGGTCGAGATCGTCGCTTCCAACCAGGTCGAGAACCTGTTGCGCCGCGATGCCGACATCGCCATCCGCATGGTCAAACCGGGGCAGAACGAGCTGATGGCGCGCAAGGTCTGCGATATTCCGCTCTGCGCCTGCGCCGCCAGATCTTACCTCGATCGGCGCGGCCGTCCGCTGGAACCTGCCGACCTTGTCGACCACGACTTGGTCGGCTTCGACCGCGGCGATGACATCATCAGAGGCTTCACCCAGTATGGCATCCCTGTCACCCGAAGCAGCTTCCGCTTCAGGACCGACAACCAGATTGTTCTGTGGGAGGCGGTGCGGGCGGGAAACGGCATCGGTCTCGGCCAGGAGCCGCTGGTCGACCGTGATCCATCGGTGGAGAAATTGCTGCCTGACCTGCCACTGCCGGTGCTGCCGGTGTGGCTGGCCATGCATCGCGACGTGCGCACCAGCGTGCGCATCCGCCGCGTGGCGGACTTCCTTTACGAGGAACTCAAACGCTATTCGGCCGGCGTGGCGTCGGGAGCGAATTCGGCGCGGTGAGCAAGCCCGGCCATCAGCAGCACGACGATCAGCAGCCCCGACATGGCGACGAAGATCGGGCCGAAGCTGAAATGCTCGGCAACGAACCCGATCGCCGACGGTGCCACCAGAATGCCGGAATAGCCCATGGTGGTGACCACGCTCATGCCGGTGCCCGACGACATGCCTTCCTGGTTGCCGCCGGCCGAAAAGATTATCGGCACCATGTTGGCGATGCCGAAGCCGCATAACGCAAAGGCCGCGATCGCAAGCCAGGGCGAAGGTGACAGCCCGGCGATCAGCATACCGGCGGCAGCGACGAGCGCCGACGCGCGCAACGTCATCACCGCGCCGAGGCGGTTGCGAACGCCGTCGCCGAAGAAGCGCATGATCGCCATGACACCGGAGAAGGCGGCATAGGCAAGACCGGCAATGGCAAGGTCGGCGCCGAGCTCCTGCCTGAGATACAGTGCCGCCCAGTCGAGCACCGCGCCTTCGGAGATCATGGTCAGCAGCGCCATCAAGCCGACAAGGTAGACCAGCGGGTTTGCCGGCAGCACGAATTTATGATGCTCGGTCGCCTGCGGCCTGTCCTCGGCGATCAGATGGCGAACCGCCACCGCGATCACCGCGAAGGCAAGCGCCGTCACCACCGCCGCGTGGGCGAGGTGGCCGTAGTGCTGGATGGCAAAGCCGCCGAGGCCGCCGCCGGCGAAGCCGCCAAGGCTCCAGAAGCCGTGCGAGGACGACATGATGGCGCGGGAGAGCCGCCGTTCGACCACCACCGCATTGGCATTCATGGCGACATCCATGCCGCCGATCGAGCCACCGAAGATGAACATGGCGATCGCTGCCAGCGGCACGTTGGGGGCCAGCGCCACGACCAGCAGGCCGAGGCTGCCGCAAAGACCGAACCAGCGCAGCACGGTGCGCGAGCCATGTTTCGAGATCAGGTGGCCGCACCAGGTCATGGCGGTGACCGCGCCGGCGCCGAACAGCAGGATTAGCAGGCCGAGCGTGAACTTCGTGATCTCCAGCCGGGTCAGGAACACCGGGATCTGCGGCGCCCAGCTGCCGGTCAGGAAGCCGTTGGCGAGGAAAATAGCCGCCACGGCCCATCGTCCGCGAATGGCAGTCAGCATGGCATTTGACGCGTTCATAGAGCGAATCCGGTCAGAAAATGGCTTCGCGCGGCAAATTAGATCGATTCAATTTCTAGTCAAGCACTCTCTCGGGGAAAGCGCTTGGGCCAAACCTGGCCTTGGAAATGATCGAGGGGTGTCGGCGGTTGAGCTAGAGCGGTTCATCGTTTCACGGAAACGCTGACCCGCTCTATCTCTTTGTTTTGACGCAATTCCCTAAGGGAAAGCGCTATGCGCTTTTCCCGGGAAAACCGCTTCACACTTTTCCTGGAATTGCTCTAATGGTCCCGAGGCCGCCTCGCCTCGAATTCAGCCTTCTTGGCGTCGGCGGCCTCGGTCTGGTTGAGCGCCTGCCATTCGGCATAAGGCATGCCGTAAACGATCTCGCGCGACTGGTCCTTGCTGAGGGCAACGCCTTCGGCCTCGGCTGCTTCGCGATACCAGTTCGACAGGCAGTTGCGGCAGAAGCCGGCGAGGTTCATCAGGTCGATGTTCTGCACGTCGTTGCGCTCGCGCAGATGCTCGACCAGCCGGCGAAAGGCGGCAGCCTCGAAATCGCGCTTCTGCTCGTCGCTGAGTTCGGTCATCGGAACCTCCTTGCGGCTCTACAGCGGCCCGGCGCGGGAGCCGAATTGCTTGACCACATGTATATCGGGACGGCGGTCGATCGCGTCAACGATCGGCGCCAGGCGCTGCGCCCATGCGATCGCGCCCGTCTGGTCCGATATCAGGTCCTGGCGGATCTCGATCAGCGCATGGGCGAAGCCGTTGACGATGGCGTGCCTGTACATGGTGTCGCCGCGCAACGCGCCGTCATAGGGCTCGTTGTCGCCGACGACGAGGCTCTTGTCGGCGGCCAGCATGTCGACCAGCGGCCGCGCCACCCGGTCATCCCGATCCCACAGGATGCCGACATGCCAGGGACGTTGGATCCCTTGCATGACCGGGGTGAAGGAATGCACCGAGAAGATGAACGGCGCCTGGGCGGAGGCCTGCGCGACGGAGGCGATCATGGCGCCGACGGCGTCGTGATAGGGCCGGTAGAAGCGGTCGAGCCGCCTTTCGCGCTCCTCGGCGGCAATGGGGTAATTCCCGGGCACGACGGTGCCATCATAAAGCTGGCGAATGAGCGTCGGATCGTCCTCGCCGCGATTGGGATCGATCAGCAGCCGCGAAAAATTGGCCAACACCGCCGGCACGCCGAGCAGGGCAGCCAGTTCGCGCGTCACCGCCTCGACGCCGATATCATAGGCGATGTGGCGGTCGAACTCCGCCGCCGGCAGGCCGAGGCTGCCATACTCCTCCGGCAGGTCACGACGGGCATGGTCGCCCAGGAGCACGATGCCTCGCTTGCGGTCGCCTTCGATGACATCGAAAGGCGCGAAAACTGTGGATCGGGTCATTGGCAGGAAATGGTCTGTTCGCGGGCTTCCGGGGAGGGTGCTATCGTCATTCCACGAAGACGACGCTTGCGCAATGCCGTTGTTTGGCCAAGGTTTCTGCGGAAATCTGGCAGAAGTCGGCGAATTGTGCGCCGGAGCCTTTCTAAATCGATTGGAATTGAACAAAACCGTGCGTTGACATGCGCCCGGACTTTTCCGAAAAGGGGCGCAGAGAGATGCAGATGTGGTTCTTGAGGGGTTTTCGGATGGGTTCCGCCGGCAGGCAGCGCATGCGCTCTGCCTTTGCCATGCCGCTCCTGATCCTTGCGGTGGGCCTGTCGGCGATGGTCATGGCCTCGCCGGCGCGTGCCGATTTCCGCGTCTGCAACGCCACGCAGAACCTGGTCGGTGTCGGTATCGGCTATCGCGCCAAGGCCGGCTGGATCACCGAGGGCTGGTGGCACATCGAGGGATCGAGCTGCAAGACGCTGATCGAAGGGCCGCTGTCATCAAGGTTTTACTATCTTTATGCAGAAGACGCCGAGCGCGGTGGACGCTGGGACGGCCCGATCAACATGTGCGTGGCTGAAAAAGAGTTCAAGATCGCCGGCGTAACCGATTGCGTCGCCCGGGGCTTTCAGCGCGCCGGATTCCAGGAATATGACACGGGCGAACAGGCAAGCTGGATGGTCCAGCTGACCGATGAGCCCGCAACGGGAGGCGCTCCAGCCGCCCCGGGAACAAACAGTCAATGAGACGTAGCCGCAAGGTCAAGATCCTAGCCACCATCGGTCCGGCCTCCTCGTCGGAGGAGATGCTGAAGAAATTGTTCGAAGCGGGCGCCGATGTGTTCCGCATCAATATGAGCCATACCGATCACGAACTGATGCGCACGCTGGTCGGACGCATCCGCACTGTCGAGGAAGCGGTCGGCCGGCCGATCGGTATCCTGGCCGACCTGCAAGGCCCCAAGCTGCGTGTCGGCAAGTTCGCCAATGGCAAGGAAGTGCTGACCGTCGGCCAGACCTTCACGCTTGACGACAATCCCGAGCCCGGCACATCGACCAGGGTCTATCTGCCACATCCCGAAATCCTGAGTTCGGTCGAAGCCGGTCATCGCTTGCTGATCGACGACGGCAAGCTCGAATTGAAGGCGGTGAGAAGCGGCGACGGCAAGTCGATCGTCTGCACGGTCATTGCCGGCACCACGATTTCCGACAAGAAAGGTGTCAGCCTGCCTGACACCGACCTGCCGGTCGGCGCGCTGACCGAGAAGGACCGCAAGGACCTCGATGCCGTGTTGTCCACCGGCGTCGACTGGGTCGCGCTGTCGTTCGTGCAGCGGCCGGAGGATCTGGCCGAAGCGCGCAAGATCGCGCGGGGCCGGGCGCTGATCATGGCCAAGATCGAAAAGCCGCAGGCCGTTGCGCGGCTGGCCGAGATCATCGAGCTGTCCGACGCGCTGATGGTCGCCCGTGGCGATCTCGGTGTCGAAATGCCGCTTGAGGCGGTGCCCGGCATCCAGAAGCAGATCACGCGCGCCGCGCGCCGCGCCGGCAAGCCGGTGGTCGTGGCAACGCAGATGCTGGAATCGATGATCACCGCCCCCGTGCCGACCCGCGCCGAGGTGTCCGATGTTTCGATCGCCGTCTTCGAAGGTGCCGACGCCGTCATGCTGTCGGCGGAGTCCGCCGCCGGCGCCTATCCGGTCGAAGCGGTGGCGATGATGGACCGCATTGCCACCAAGGTCGAAACCGATCCGACCTATGCCGGCATCATCAACGCGCAGCGCTCCGAGCCGGAAGCGACCGGCGCCGACGCCATCTCGCTGGCGGCCCGCGAGATCGCCGAGACGCTGAAACTATCGGCGATCATCACCTACACAGCGTCCGGCACCACCGGCCTGCGCGCTGCCCGCGAGCGCCCGCAAGTGCCGATCATCGCGCTCTCGCCGATCCTCAACACGGCGCGACGGCTGTCGCTGCTGTGGGGCACGCATTGCGTCGTCTCGCCCGATGCCAGCGACCTCGACGACATGGTCAACCGCGCCTGCCGCATCGCCTTCGACGAAGGGTTCGGCAAGCCGGGCGATCGCGTCATCATCACCGCCGGCGTGCCGCTGAGGACCCCGGGTTCGACCAACATGCTGCGCATCGCCTATGTCGGATCGGACGTGCAGACCAGCCGCTAGATCGGTTCGGCGTTTCCGTGAAACGATGAACCGATCTAGGTGATCAGGTCGGCGCGAGTTCGGCCTGCGGCACCTTGATGTCGGCGCATTTGCCGACGCCATAGGCGTCACCGGCGATGCGCGCTTCCACGGCCTTTGCCAGTGCCTGCAGGTCGATGTCCTTGCCGGCGACCTTCTCGATGGCGCCAACCACCAGGTCGGGGGCAATCCAGTCCGGCTTGTGGCCGAGATTGTGCACCCAGACCAGTTCGGCGCCGGCAATGTCGCGGACGAGGCCGACCGAGTGAATCTCCGCATAGACGACCTTGTCGCGGTCGCCCGAAATGACCACGGTCGGCGCCTTGATCTCGGCGTAGTGGGGGGCGGCGCCAACAGCATAGCGATAGAGCCCGGCGACGTCGGTGGCGTTGGCGCGAAAGGCCGGTGGCCGCAGCACCAGCGGGATCGAGGCCGTGGCGAGATAATTGTCCGGCACCTTGTTGGGCGAGAAGACACAGGTCGTGGCATCAGCCATCTGCAGCGTTCCCGTCGAATACGTCAGCGTCTCGGAAAACAGCCAGCCGATCACCGGAATGGTCGTCAGATCATAGTACCAGGAGGTTGCGCCGCCCGGCCAGGGATGGGTCGCCGGCGCGAGGAAGACCAGCCCGAGTGTCTTGTCGGGATGCTCGCGGCCAAACGCCGTCGTTACCACGCCACCGAAGGAATGGCCGACGACGACAGCGTTTTTCATGCCGAGACGGTCCATCAGCGCGGCTATGGTGCTGGCCTGGGCCGACGGGCTTTCGTTGTTGCCTGGGCCACGCCCCGACCAGCCGAAACCCGGCCGGTCGAAGAACAGCATTTCGGCGCGGCCTTCGAGCAGTGGCCGCAGCGGCAGCATCTGGTCCCTTAGATTGGCACTGGCGCCATGGATGAAGACGATCGGCGGCAGCGCGGCGTTCGCAGGCGCCGGAACATGGACATAGTGGATGCGGGCGCCATTGATGTCGGCGAATTCACCGATCGGCGGATTGCGCCGCTCGATCAGCCACGAGCCGACGCGGGTGACGCCGACAAGGCCAAGGACAATCAGGAAGGCGAGGGCAGCGTAGATCAGGTTCATGCGGGGAAAATACGGGCTGGAGCGGAATTAGTTCTGGGTATGCCTGATATTCAGGTGAGGTCGGCCTGCGAACGGTGGCGTCCCGTGCTTCCGGTGCTCACGTACCCAAAAGTACGCTCTGCTCCGGTTCTCGGACACCGCCATTCTCGGCTCGGCCTGACCTGAATCTCAGCATACCCCGGCGGGAGATCGGGAGCATCAAATGCCTTCGCCGGCAAGCTCTTCCGAAATCGTGGCGACCTGGTCCTGGGCGCTGCGCATCATCGGATAGATGGCCAGTACCTTCTGCCACGCCTCGAGCGCCGATTGCTTGTGGCCGGTCAGGGCCATGATCTGCGCCAGGCCGGACAGCGCACCGAAATGGCGCGGCTCGAGCTGCAGCGTATGGTCGATGTCGGACATCGACTTGCCGTAGTTCTTCATCATGAAATGCACGGTGGCACGCCGGTTCCAGCCTTCGGCGTAGGTCGGCTGCAGGGTCACCACCTGGTCGAGGAAATCGAGTGCGACGTCGAACTTCTGGCCCTCGAGGGCCTTTTGCGACCACTGCATCATCAGGTCGACCGAGGCGCTGCCGGATTGGGACCACTCGTTCCAGATGTTGCCGGCAATGCGCTCGGCCGCCTTTTCGTTGCGCTCGCGCTTCAGGTCGCTGAACAACTGGTCGAGGCGGGCCTGCTTCGTCATTGCCACCGGCGGCGCATCCGAAGCGGCCGGCGGTGCGACAGCGTCATCCGCCCGAGCCGGCAAGGACATGGCGCCGGAAAGAAGCAGGGCTGTTAAAAATGCAAAAAGAATCCGCATCGCCGGACTCTAGTCCCGGGCGGCGGAACGTCAAACTGAATTTGGCGTGAAAGGCCGGCAGGGCCGGCAACAAGCATCAATTGGGCGGAGGCAACGCGCCTCCAGCCGAAAACTCAGCCCTGGCGTGCCTTGTAGCGCGGGGCGGTCTTGTTGATGATGTAGACGCGGCCCTTGCGGCGAACCAGCTGGTTGTCGCGGTGACGCGCCTTCAGCGCCTTGAGCGAATTCTTGATCTTCATGGTCTTGCCTGTCGGTGTGGACCCGGTCCGGGTCGAATTTTTAAGGCGCGCCAGAAGACGCGCCTTTGAACTGTGGGTGGCTCATAAACGAGGAGCCTTGTCCGTGTCAACCGCAAGCGTGCTCCATAGCAGGGCGAACCTCCCATATCATCAAATATCCGCCATGTCGGCCTTGTGGCATTGCGCGGCCTCTGGCCGGCTGGGATGATGCGGCCGCCATGAAGTGATTTGGGGATGAATATGCGCCGAATTTTCCTGTCCGCCTGCCTTGTCTTGCTGGCGGGAGCTTCGGTTGCCCGGGCGCAGGAATGCGACCGCAGCGACGACAGCCAGCAGATGATGAACATCTGCGCTGGGGAGGATTACCAGGCCGCCGACGCCAGGCTCAACAAGGCCTACCAGGACCTCATCAGCTCGGATGACGCCGACAGCAGGAAATTGCTGCAGGCGGCGCAACGGGCCTGGATCGCCTTCCGCGACGCCGAATGCGCTCACTCCACCGCGGCCAGCGTGGGCGGCTCGATCCATCCGATGGAAGTTTCGCAATGTCTGACCAGGCTGACCAATGACCGCACCAAGCAGCTCACGGCCGCGGCCAATTGCGAGGAGGGTGATGCAAGTTGCGCCAGTCCTGACGAGGACGAGAGCGACGAGGTGCAATAAAGCGCGTTTCTCAGGTCAGGCGCGACGGCTGATCCGGGTGAAATGGCCCATCTTGCGGCCCGGCCGGGCCTCGGCCTTGCCATAGAGGTGCAGCATCAGATCGGGCTCGGCGAGCAGTTCGGTGACATGCAGCACATCGTCGCCGATCAGGTTTTCCATCACGCAGTCAAAATGGCGTTTCGGATCTCCCAGCGGCAGGCCGGCGACGGCGCGGATATGCTGCTCGAACTGCGAGACGATGCAGGCGGCTTCGGTCCAGTGGCCGGAATTGTGCACGCGCGGCGCGATCTCGTTGGCCAGCAGCAAACCGTCGGCCAGCACGAAGAACTCGACGCCGATGACGCCGACATAGTCGAGCGCCGACAATATCTTCGATGCTGCCGCCTGTGCCGCTGCGGCCGTCTCCGGCATAATGGCGGCCGGCAAGGTCGATGTGTGGAGAATGCCGTTGCGGTGGACATTCTCGGCCGGATCGTAGGCGGCGACGGCGCCGGCCAGCCCTCGCGCCGCGATCACCGAAATCTCGCGCTCGAACGGCACGAAGCTTTCCAGGATCAGCGGCACATTGCCCATCGCCTCGCAGGTGCCGGCAAAGCCGCCCGCCTCGATGTTGCGGAAGACGCGCTGGCCCTTGCCGTCATAGCCCATGCGCCGCGTCTTCAATATGCCGCTGCCGCCGAACACTTTTAGCGCTGCCGTCAACTCATCGTCATTGTCGACCGGACGAAAATCCGCGGTGGCAATGCCGATTCCATTGAGAAATGTCTTCTCGCTCACCCGGTCTTGCGCCACATCGAGCGCTGGCGCCGGCGGATAGACCGGGACCTTGGCGGCAAGCGCGCTGGCGGCCGAGACCGGCACGTTCTCGAATTCGTAGGTGACGACGGAACTCGCCACCGCCAGTTCGGCAAGAGCGGCCGGGTCGTCATAGGCGGCTGTTATCTGCCGGTTGGCGACCTGTGCTGCCGGGCAATCCGGCTGCGGCTCCAGCACCACCGTGCGGTAGCCGAGGCGTGCAGCGGCCATCGCCAGCATGCGGCCGAGCTGGCCGCCGCCTATGATGCCGATGGTCGATCCGGCGGGCAGGCTCACGGCGTATCCGTCGGTTCGGTGGCGACCTTGGCGGTCTGCGAGGCGCGCCAGGCATCCAGCCGCGTGGCAAGCTTTTCGTCGTAGAGCGCCAGCACGGCGGCAGCCAGAAGTGCAGCGTTGGCCGCACCAGCCTTGCCGATGGCCAGGGTTCCGACGGGAATGCCGGCCGGCATCTGGACGATGGAGAGCAGCGAATCCTGCCCGGAAAGCGCCTTCGATTCCACCGGCACGCCGAACACTGGCAGCGGCGTCATCGCCGCTGTCATGCCGGGCAGGTGCGCCGCGCCGCCGGCGCCGGCGATGATCACCTTGTAGCCGGCAGCCTTGGCGCCTTTGGCGAAATCATAGAGCCGGTCCGGAGTGCGATGCGCGGAGACGATCAGCCGCGTGTGCGGAATACCCAGTGCCTCCAGCGTTTCGGCCGCATGGCGCATGGTCGCCCAGTCGGACTGGCTGCCCATGATGATGGCGACGTCGGCGCGTTGATCGTCCAAGTCCTTGCTCCCCGGCGACAAAGGCGCGCCTTAGCGGAATTCGGGCGAAGCCGCAAGGATAGGCGGCAGCTGCTGCCGTTTGGCAAGATGGAAAGTGCTCCTCCAGAGCCGAGATATCAGATGCCGTCGCGCTCAGCCTCGGGTGTCGAAACCAGCAAGGCCGAAGCGGCGTTGGCCGCGGTGACGGCGGCCCGCATGGCCTCGCCACGGGCAAGCGCCGCGGCCAGGGCGCCGACGAATTCGTCGCCCGCGCCATGCGTGCTGACGACCTTGACCGGGATGGCCGGCAACGCGAAGGCCACACCGGTCCGGTCGCAGCAAGCGACGCCCTCGCCGCCTGCCGTAACGATTGCTGTCGGGCAGAGATTGACCAGAAGCCGCGCCGCTTGCGCGGCACCGTCCAGTGTTTCGACCACCGCCAGGCCGGCCAGGAATTCCGCCTCGATGGCGTTGACCACCAGGATATCGACGAGCGCGATCAACTCGCCGGAGAGTTTGCGCGCGGGGGCGGCATTGAGCAGGACGCGGCCGCCCTGTCTCCTGACTGCGCGTGCAGCGGCGATGTTGGCGGCTTCCGGTACCTCGTTCTGCAACAGCAGCACGGAAGTTTGTGCCACCGCATCGGAGGCAGCCGCGATGTCCTTGTCGCCGAGCGTCAAATTGCTGCCGGAGACGATCACCGCGCCATAGTCGCCGCCTTCGTCGAAGATCGCCACGCTCATGCCGGAGCCGGCGCCCGGCACTACGCGAACGAAGCGGCGGTCGACACTGGCGCGATCGAGATTGGCCAGCAGCGCCGTGCCAAAATCGTCGTCGCCGACGGCGCCGATCATTGCCGCGCGCATACCGGCTCTTGCCGCTGACACCGCCTGGTTGCCGCCCTTGCCGCCGCATTTCGGGTGCCAGGCATTGCCGGTCACCGTCTCGCCCTTGCGCGGTCGATCAGGGGCGTCGACGATGATGTCATAGTGCAGGCTGCCGAACACGGTGACCAGCGGCGTTGTCCTCATGAGCCCCGGTCTTTTCGTTTCGATGCCACCGCCGACATGGTGCGGCCGAGATTGCGCTCCGCCGCCTGGTAGTCGCGCTGCGCCACCGCCACGAACAGCGCGTCGAGAATGTTGAGCTGGGCGATGCGCGCCGCTGCGTTTTCCCCCATCAGCGGTGAGCCCTGCGCGGTCGAGCACAGCACGATGTCGGCGACCGCGGCCAGCGGCGAATTGTCGTAATTGGTAATGGCGAGTGTCCGGGCACCGTTCTTGCGGGCCAGTTGAATGGCATCAATGACGGCTGACGTATTGCCCGAATGCGAGAAGCCGACGGCGATGTCGTCTGGGCCGAGCAGCGAGGCCGACATCAGCATCATGTGCGAATCGTCGTAGACCGATGCGCGGATGCCGATGCGCAGGAATTTGTGCGAGACGTCGCGCGCGATTTGCGCCGAACCGCCGACGCCGTAGAAGTCACGATTCCCAGCGCGGTAGAGCAGATCGGCGGCGCGGTCGAAATCCTCGATATCCAGGATCGCCAGCGTCTCCTCCAGCGCCTGGATGGAGGTGCGGAACACTTTTTGCACGATCTCGGCCGAACTGTCGTCGGACGACAGTTCCTGGTGCATTTCGGCGGTCGGCAGGCGGCTGTATTCATAGACGGCGGTGCGGAAGTCGCGATAGCCGGAGAAGCCGAGCTTCTTGGCGATCTTGACCACCATCGCCTCCGATACACCGGATTCCTCGGCGATCTGCTTCAGCGGAATGCTCTCGTCAAAGCCGCGCCGGCCAAAGACGGTTTCCACCACCTTCGCCTCCAGCGGGGTGAGATGCGGCATCATCATGCGGATGCGCGGTCCTACCGCTTTCAGGTCCAGCCCGCTCAAGGTCATCCACGCCCCCTCGTCACACGATCAATAAGCATCGCGGCGAGGATTATAAGACCAGTTGCCAGAAGCTGATAGAAGGACTGCACGTTCATCAGCGTCAAACCGTTGCGCATGGCGCCGAGGATGACGGCGCCCAGAATGGTGCCGACGACGCTGCCCTTGCCGCCCATCAGCGAGGCGCCACCGATGGCCGCCGCGGCAATGGCGTCGAGTTCCCAGAGATTGCCGAGGATGGGCTCGGCGGCGCCCAGCCGGCCAATCAGGATCTGCGCGGCAAGGGCCGCCAGCAGGCCTGAGATCATGTAGGCGGCGATCTTGGTGCGGGCGATCGGCACGCCGGCGATATAGGCGGCCTCCTCATTGCCGCCGACGGCAAGCAGATATTCGCCGAAGGGCGTCTTCTTCAAAACGATCCAGGCGATGACAGCCACACCGGCAACGATGATGACCGCCAGCGGCAGCCCGAACAGCGAGCCGTTGAAGATGGCGCGGAAGCTTGTGGGCAGGCCGAGCACCGGATTGCCGCCGGTATAGATCAGCGCCAGCGCCCGGTAGGTGCTGAGCGTTCCCAATGTGACGATGAAGGGCTGCAGCCCGACATAGGCGACGAGCAAGCCGTTGACGAGGCCGCAGGCGAGGCCAATGGCAAAGCCGGCGGCGATGGCGAGCGGAAACGGCACGCCGGCGACCAGCATCGAGGCCGAGATGACGGCCGAAAGGGCTGCCGTCGGCCCGACCGACAGATCGATGCCGCCGGAGATGATGACCAGCGTCATGCCCAGCGCCAGGCACGCGTTGATGCTCGACTGCTGCAGGATGTTGATCAGGTTGCGCTCGGCGAAGAAGCCGGGCACCAGAGCGCCGAACACGACCAGGATCACGACAAGGCCGATCAGCGTGCCGGCGTCGCGCATGGAGAACCCGCGCAGGAACTCGGCCCGTGGCTGCACCAGAGTGGTATCCGACATATCCGTCACCTAATGCCTTGCCGGCCGTGCCGCCGGCGTTTGCGTTTGCGGGATGGCGTGCGCCGCGATCGCCGGTTCGCTGATGTCGTTCCTGTCGAGTTCGGCCGCGATCGTGCCGTCGCGCATGACCAGCACGCGGTCGGCAAGCCGGATCACCTCGGGAAGCTCGGAGGAGACGACAATCACCGAATGACCCTCGGCTGCGAGTTCCTCGATCAGATGATAGATTTCGGCCTTGGCGCCGACATCGATGCCGCGTGTCGGCTCGTCGAACAAAAGAATGCGCGTGCCCGCCGCCAGCCAGCGCCCGATGATCGCTTTCTGCTGGTTGCCGCCGCTGAACAGCCGGATCGGCCGGTCGAGGAGGAACGGGCGCAGATTGACGCGGCTCATCTTCTCGGCTGCCACCCGCTTCAGCCTGGTGTGATCGATGACGCCGCGAGGCGCGAACACGCCCATCGACGCCAATGCCATGTTGCTGGTGATCGACCGCAGCGGCACGATGCCCTCGCGCTTGCGCTCCTCCGGCACCAGGCCGATGCCGGCGGCAATTGCATCGCGCGGGCTGGAAAATCGCGTCGCCTTGCCGTCGATTGCAATCGTACCGACGGATGCGCGGTCGACGCCGGCCAGCAGCCGTAGCAACTCGGTGCGCCCGGATCCGACCAGGCCGGCAATGCCGAGCACCTCGCCGCGATGCAGGTCGAACGAAACGTCGCGGACTTTCGTCGCGGAGGCCAGGCCGCGTACGCTCAGCATGACCTCGCCGGAGGCATGGGAGTTATGGTGTTCCTGAGCCAATTCGCGGCCGACCATCATCGCGACGACCGCTTTCTCCGACAGGCTTGCCAGATCGACGGAATCGACAACGACACCGTCGCGCATGATGGTGGCGCGCTGGCAGATGCCGAACACCTCGTCCAGCTTGTGCGAGACATAGACAACCGCCACGCCGTCGCGCGCGAGCCCTGTGATGACTTCGGCGAGGCGTTCGAATTCGCTCGGCGTCAGGCTCGATGTCGGCTCGTCCATCGCGACGATGCGGGCGCGATCGAGCAGCGCGCGGGCGATCTCGACGATCTGTCGCTGCGCTACCTTCAGCGTGCCAAGGGGGGCCGCTGGATCGATGGACGGATCGATGGCGACAAGAGCCTCGGCGGCACGGCGTTCCTGCTCTCGCCGGGCGACGAAGATGCCGCCGCGTGTCAGCGGATGGCCGAGAAACATATTCTGGGCGACGCTGAGGCGCGGCACCTGCTGCAGTTCCTGATGGATCATGGCCACACCCGCCGCGCGCGCCGCGACCGGATTGGCTAGTGTGACCGGCTTGCCGTCGATAAGGACGCTTCCCGCCGTCGGCCTGTAGACGCCCGACAGGATGCGCAGCAGCGTCGACTTGCCGGCGCCGTTCTCGCCGAGCAGCCCGTGAATTTCACCGGCACCGACCGAGAAGGACACGTCGCTGAGCGCCCGTACGGCCGGAAACAGCTTGGAAATGCCCACGAATTGCAGCCGGGGGACAGACATCAGTTCGTTCTCCAGGCAGGGTGCCAGCCTTGGGGCCGGCACCCGCCACCCCGCCCTTTAGTTGCCTGCCGCGGCGTCCTCGAGAAGCGCCTTGCGCACGGCGTCACCCGCGCCGGAATAGCGGTCTGCGTTGTCCTTGGTGATCAATGCCTGCGGCGTGGCGACGACACGCGGCAGCTTCTGTCCCGCCACCAGCCGCAGCGCCGTTTCCAGCGCCACCTCGCCGGTCAGCACCGGGAAACTATCGACCGTGCCGGTCAGTTCGCCGGCACGGATCGAGGCATAGGCGTCGGAAATGCCGTCAGTGCCGAACACGGCAACCTTGTCCTGCAGGCCTGCGGCCTTGACCGCCTCGACGATGCCCAGCGCCATGCCGTCATTGTTGGCATAGAAGCCGATCAGGTCGGGGTGCTGCTGCAGGATGTTGGTGGCCGCGTCATAGGAGGTCTGGCGGTCCCAGTTGCCGGGAACACTGGCGACGACCTCGAACTTGCCGGACTCGCTAATGGTGGTCTTGAAGCCGTCGGTGCGTTGGACGGCGGCATAGACGCCGGCCTGGCCCTCGACGATGGCGACCTTGCCGCCATTCGGACGGTTCTTGATGAACCATTTGGCGACGCGCACGCCATTGTCGCGCTGGACATTGCCGACATAGTGCTCGGCTTGCGGGATGACCGCGTCGTTGACGTTGACGACCGGCACGTTGGCGGCTTTGGCCTGTTCCATGATCGGCTGCAGATTGGCGTCCGTCTGTGGCGAGACGAGCAGCACGTTGTAGCCTTGCGTCACCAGGCCTTCGGCGATGGTGAGCTGGCCGAGCTGGTCGCCTTCGCTCTGCGCCGCCTGATAGACGACGGGCACGCCGACCTTGTCGCCGAACGCCTTGTAGCCCTCGCCGAGCGAGCGCCAGTATTCATTGGTCAGCGTCTTGGAGACGGCGCCGGCCTTGGTGCCTTGGGGCAGCTTGGGCAATGCGCCGAACTTGGCTTCGACCTGCGACCAGTCGATGCGGTCCTTCTCGGTATCGGAATTGAGCGGCGCGAGATCGGCCGAAAACGCTGAGCCTATCGATAGCGCCATCAGCGCGGCGGTGGTGGTGGCAAGCAGAAATTTCATTGTATTCCTCCCTTGTTGAAAACGGTGGTGGCATCCAGGCGCGTCAGCTGTCCCGGACGCCTCAGCTGTCCGGACCGAGCATGATTTCCTGGATGATGGCCTGCGACGTCACCGCGTCCTGGCGGTCGACAGCGGCGGACAGGCGGTTGTCCTGATCGATCCGGTCGACGACGCGCAGCATGCGCTTGACGGTGGCAATGTTGACTTCGCACTCGTGCACCGGATCGAGCCCGGTCACGTCGGGGAAGGTGTCGAAATAGATGGCGCCGGCGTAGCCGTCCTTGCGGATCTGGCGGAGCAGTTCGATGGTCTGCAGCGTGTGCACGGCGCCGACCATCAGGCCGTCGTCGCGTTTGGCGTAGCCGTCATTGAGATGCACGCCGAGCAGCTTGCTGTGGCGCGCCACCAGGGCGGCGGCGAAGGCCGGCTGCTCGTCGGCATAGAGCACATGGGCGAAGTCGAGCGTGACCCCGAGATTGGGCAGGCCGACATCGCGGATCGCCAGCAAGGTCGTCGCCGCATCCGGCATCAGGCTGTAGGAGCGCGGCTCGTTGGGCTTGTACTCCAGGCTGATCTGGCAGTCGGGGTCATGTGCCGCGACTTCACGAATTCCGTCGATTTCGTGTTGCCAGAGCGCCGCATAGTCGGCCTGGAAGGCGTAATCGAAGCCATCCTGTCCGAGCCACAGCGTCATCAGGCTGGCGTCGGCCTCGCGCACGGCGTCGATGCCGGCCTTGGTCAGGTCGATCGCTTCGCGGCGCACCGCCGGATCCGGATTGGTGAAGGCGCCGAGCTTGAAGGCCGGGTTGGAGTAGTAGCGCATGGCAAAGCCATTGATGGAGAGGCCAAGGTCACCAAGGTTTCGCGCGATTTCAGCGGGCTTTTCGCTGACATGGTCGGGGAAATTCAGATCGAGGTCGGTCAACCCGACAACCTTGGCGGCACGCGCGGCCATCTGCATCAGTGACGGCTTGCCGGTGAGGTCGGGCCATTCGGCCTGTGGCCGCGAGGCAAAGGAATTCAGGCGCGTGGCGAAACGATTGGCTGTCATGATCGACCCTTCAACACTCATAACTTCACATAAGCACAAATATTTGTAAAGTTATTGTTTTGAAAGGTTATGAGCGGCGGCCGGGCCGCAATTCGTCCAGGCCAGCGCAAATGCGCGCCGTGAACCGGCGATTTCTCAACTGGCGCCGCAGGCTGGAGACCTGTCAGGGACGGTGGGATGAGCGGGGCACGGCCGTCGTCACACCGCCGCCTTGCGGAAGCGGGCGACGAAGTCGTCGAGTTCGGGGCGCTCCATGTCGGAGATCGCCCAGTAGGAGAAGGCGCCGTCGCTCCAGTGCACCAGCGAGAAGCCGCCCGACGAGAGATCGTCAGGTGCTGTGGTGCCGCCGCCCTGCTGCGGTTCGGCGACCAGTGTGATCAGATGCTCGCGGTGGCGGTAGACCAGCGCCGGCACCGGCCGGTCGGCGATCACCTCGACCCGGCCGCCGATGAGCGCGTAGCCATCCTGGGCGAGGTCCGGCGCCGGCGGCGATACGCCCACCCGGGCGTCGAGCCACGGCTTCACCGTATGGCGGTCGGACGAAACGACATCGATAGGGCTGGCAGCAAGCAGACTGCGGCGATGGCCGCTGGCAACCGCTGCTGCGAAACCGTCGGATGCGCTGTTGACCATCAGCCATTGCGTCGCGCCGCTGGCCAGCACCGCGCTGATCATGATCGATGCTGCCATGGCACGCCAGTCGAACGAGCCGAAGCGGCGCGCCCTTGGCAGGACCCGCGTCTGCGACAGACGTGTTTCGGCGTTTCGCCTCTGGCCTCCCCCGATCAGGGCAATCAACCCCGGTTGCGCCGACGGCGTGCCCTGCTGAGGCTCCGCCGCCTCGTCTTGCACCGGCTCGTCTTGCGCCTGTTGTGCCGTGGCCGCCATGCCAATGGCCGCGATGCGGGCCTGAAAGGCATCGCTGACATCAGGGCGCGGCAAGCGGCTGACTGCCGCCTGCAGGGCGACGATGCGGGCGTGTTCGGCGGCAAGCTGCGGGTCGGCGGCGATGCGCCGCTCCACCGCCAGCACTGCTGCCGCGTCGAGTTCGCCATCAACGAGGGCGTGGATCATCAGCCTGATGCCTTCGGGATCGTTGGGCAGTCCGTCGTCATGGTTGGTCATGGCGTTCTCCCCAGTTCAGACACAAGCAGGCCGCGGGCACGGGCCAGCCGCGACATCACGGTGCCCATTGGTACGCTGAGCATGGCCGCTATCTCGCGATAGCTGAGGCCGTTGATATCGCGCAGCACCAGCGTCTCGCGAAACGGCTGCGGCAGTGCCGCGATCGCCGCCTCCAGTGCCGCCGTATCGGCCCTGGCGATCAGGCTCGCCTCCGGACCATCTTCATCCGGCAGGCTGGTGCCGTGCGCCGCTGCGATCTCGTCGAGATCGCCGAGGTCGCCGACGGTCAGCATACCGCGCGGCCGGTTGCGCGACATCCAGGTGTAGGCGGTGTTGCGCACGATGGTCAGCAGCCAGGCGCGGGCATTGCCGCCGGCATAGCCGGCGATGCCGGCATGCGCCTTCACGCAGGCCTCCTGCACCACGTCCTCGGCATCGGCGGCGTTGCCGGTCAGCCAACGGGCGAGCGCAAGCGCATCGCCGAGATGGGGCAGCACCACCTCGCCGAAGCGCTCGGCCAGGGCCTTCTCGCTCAACACCGCAGCATGATCCGGCACTCCGGGCAGGTTCTGCCATGCGCCTTCAGGGCGCGACGGTGATCTTGCCCTGCATGTGCGGGTGAAGTCCGCAGAAATAGGCAAAGTCGCCTGCTTTGGTGAAGGTGAATTCATATGTGTCACCGGTGTCAAGCGCCTTGGAGCGAAAGGAGGAATCATTGGCGACGACCAGATGCGGAATGTCGTCGTCGTTCCTGAAGATCACGGTGGTGCCGGGCTTGACCGTCAGCTCTCGGGGCGTGAAGGCGAAATTCTCGATTTTGACCATCGGCGCATCCGCCGCGCGCATCGGCTGACAGGTCGCCGTGGTCAAGGTGAAGGCCGTGAGGATCGCAGCCATGTGCCGGGCCGGAAGGCGTATGCAGATCATGGTGATTTCCCTTTCAGGCTCAAGCCAGCGTCGAGTCGATGATGGCGAGATCCTGCCCGCCTTGCTTCACGGTGACACTGCTGGTGCCGAGCAGGCCGCGCAGTTGACCGGCCGGCACGGTCATCGGTCCAGGCGAGGCGGCGGTGCCTGGCGCCGGCTGCGGGAAGGCGGTCGAGCGCGCGGTGTGGAAGGTTACGTTGCCTTCCACCTTCTGCATGATCTGGTGGATGTGGCCGTTGAGCACGGTAACCGAGCCGAAGCGCTTGAGCAGGCCGAGCGCCTGTGCCGCGTCGTCGGTGCCCCAGCCCCATTCGGGATAGACGGCCCACAGCGGGATATGGGCGAAGACGACGATCGGCATCGAGGCGCTGACCGCCTTCAGGTCGTCGGCCAGCCACGCCAGTTGCTCGGCGCCGAGATTGCCGAGCCCGCCGGCCTTGAGGTTGACGACATTGACCAGGGCCACGAAATGCACGCCGTTCTGGTCGAAGGAGTACCAGCCGGCGCCCTTGGTGCCCTTGCCATAACGGTCGAGATAGGCCTTGCCGTTGCCGTCGTCGATCAGATCGTGCTCGCCCGGCACGTAATGCACGTCGAAGCCGGCGCCGCCGATGATCTCAGCCGCATTGTCGAACTGTGCCGGCTTGGAAAGATGGGTAATGTCGCCGGTGTGGATCATGAAGGCGGGCTTTTGCGGCAGCGCCTGGACCTTGCCCATGGCCTCCTTCAGCGTGTCGATGGCATGCGGATTGGCCGCCTTGTCGAAGCCGATATGGCTGTCGGAGATCTGCAGGAAGGTGAAGCCGGTGGCCATGGCTTCGGCGGCCTGTGCGGCGCCAAGCAGATTGAGCGACACCGGTACGCCGCCTGAAATCGTCCACAGCACGCCGGTGCCGGCCCAGATCATGCATTCCAGCGCATGGCGGCGGCTGATGCCGTCGCGTCCGCTCTCGTCATCGTGGTGATGGGTCATGTCGGTCTCCTCAACGCCAGGAGTGGCGTATGCTGAGGAGACCCGGGATGGCGGTGGTTTATTCCCGGCTGGTGCAGATCCGGCCGTTCACGGTCACGTGATGGCTGGCGACACCAGCATGCTAGGGTCTAGAGCGGTTCACCGTTCCACGGAAACGCTGAACCGCTCCATCTCTCTGTTTTGACGCAATTCCCTAAGGGAAAGCGCTACGCGCTTTTCCCGGGAAAACCGTCTCACACTTTTCCTGGAATTGCTCTAGTCCGGCCAGCGCAAGGCGCCGGACGAATCCTTGCGGGCAGGCTTCATGGCGTCGATGGGCCGGTCAGTCGCGGTCAGTATGGTCCGCAGCCGTTCGGCGACGATCTCCGCTTCGCCAGGGTGGAGATTGCACGGGTCGAGGAAGAAATGGCCGCGCTCGACCTCGTGGTTGCGCACGATGATGGGCGGCGAGCCCGCGGCCAGGGCCGCGGCGAGGCCGGCGGCGGTGAACCGGCTCTCAGGCGAAACGAAGATCTGCAGGCGATCAAGCGGATTGGCGGTCGGATCAGGGATGATCTGCGCGACGATGCCCGGCAGTCCCTGCAACGTGTCCTTCCACAGGTTGAGCGCTGCCTCTTCGCGCCGGCGGATGCCGTCATGGTCACGCCTTTCCCAGGCTTCGAGTGCGGCCATGGTGCCTGCGATGCTCTCCTTGCCGACCTTCATTGCGCGTGCGACGCCGCGGTTCTGCAGATAGGCGGCGCGCACCAGATCCTTGCGCCCGGTGACGATGCCGCTGGTCGGCCCGCTGAGGAATTTGTGGCCGCTGTAGATGACAATGTCTGCGCCGCGCGCCAGGAAGCCACGCAGATCGTATTCGGAAGCCGCGTCGACAATCACCGGGACGCCCTTGGCGTGGCAGATTTCGCAGAATTCCTCCAGCGACAGCATGCCGTACTGCACGGTGTGGTGCGCGACGACATAGAGGCCCGCCGCTGTGCGGTCGCGGATTGCGTCACGCACATGATAGTCCTGGGTCACGCTGACCGTGCCGGCGGGAATGGTCTTTGCTCCGGCCAGCCTGACCGACTGGTCGATCGGCGCGCCGTAATTGACGATGTGACCGAGCTGGACGATGACTTCCGACTTGAGGTCCTCGGTGTCGTCCGGCAGGCGCTCGATGGCGAGCAGGTTGGTTCCCGTCATGGCGCCGGCGATCGCCATGGTGATGCCGCTGGCACAGCAGGCGGTGATGAAACCGGCCTCGCCGCCGGTGAGGCGTGCAACGATCGTGCTTGCGGCACGCTGCAGATCGTCCATCTCCACCCATTGCGAAGCCATTTCAGACATCGCGCTGATCGCTTCCGGGACGATGATCGATGCGCCAAGCGCAGTCATCGTGCCCGAGACATTGATGATCGGACGAAGGCCGAGCCGTTCGCGGATGGTGGTGTTGGAGCCGTCGGCGGAATAGGTTTTCATCTCTCGGATTCCATTTCTAAAAGTCAGGCGGCGATCTCGATGACCGCCTCGATTTCGACGGTGATGTTTCCAGGCAAGGAGCCGACGCCGATTGCCGAGCGGGCATGGCCGCCGATATTGTCGAAGACATCGGCGAAAAGGTCGGAGCAGCCGTTGACCACTTTCGGGTGGTCGCTGAAGGTCGGTATCGCGTTGACGAAGCCGAGCAGCTTGACGACCCGCACGATGCGGCCGAGATCGCCGGCGGCTGCGTGCATGACGGCGAGCAGATTGAGGCCGGTGAGGCGGGCATGCTGATAAGCCTGCTCTACCGTCACGTCCTCTCCAACCTTGCCGGTACAAAGCGTGCCGTCGGCCCGCAATGGCCCCTGGCCGGACAGGAAGATCAGCCGCCCGCTTTCGGCATGGGTGACGAAGTTGGCGATCGGGGTCGGCGGCTCGGGCAGCGTCAAGCCGAGTTCGGCGAGCCGGATATAAGGCGTCATCAAATGCTCCTTGCGACAGCTTTCGCTGTCCGGTGTCAGAAATGCGAGGCGCGGAAGCGCGCCAGGAAGGTGCGGAGGCGCTCGTTGGTGGTCTCCGCCGCGAGAATCTCCTTCGGTGGGCCGACGGCGCTGACACCACCATCGGCCATGAAGACGATGCGGCTCGAGGCGTCGCGCGCGAAGGCCATTTCGTGCGTCACCATCAGCATCGTCATGCCATCCTCGGCGAGGCTGCGCACGACGGCCAGCACCTCGCCGACGAGTTCGGGGTCGAGCGCCGAGGTGATCTCGTCGAGCAGCAGGATCTTAGGCTCCATCGCCACGGCGCGGGCGATGCCGACGCGCTGCTGCTGGCCGCCGGACAGTTCGGCGGGCAGGCTGTCGGCCTTGTGGGCAAGGCCGACGCGGCCGAGCCAATGTTCGGCGATCGAGCGCGCCTCGGCTTCGCTTTTTCCCCGCACCTTGCGCAGCCCCAGCATGATGTTGCCGGCCGCCGTCAGGTGAGGAAAGAGGTTGAAGCTCTGGAACACCATCCCGGTTTCGGCGCGCATCGCGGCGAGATCGCGTTCGCTGCGGCGCTGACGGGTTCCCGAGTCGCGAAAGCCGACCTCCTTGCCGTCGATGCGGATCGAGCCGCTGTCATAGCTTTCCAGGAAGTTGACGCAACGCAGCAGCGTGGTCTTGCCGCTGCCCGAGGGGCCGATGACGGTCACCACCTCGCCGCGCGCCACCCGCAAGCTGACCGAGCGCAGGACCTGGGCGGCGCCAAAGGATTTGGAAACGTTGCGGACGTCGAGGAGGGCCGGGGTGTCGTTCGAACTTGTGGACATTGCTATTCCCGGATGAAGGAGAAACGCCGCTCGAGCCGCCGGCTGGCGAGCGAAAGGGCATAGTTGACCGCGAAATAGATGAGCGCGCCGAGGATGTAGAGCGGCATGGCCTCGTAGGTGCGGCCGATGACCTGGTTGATGGCCTGCATCAGGTCGGTGATGCCGAGCAGCGACACCAGTGCGCTGCCCTTGACCGCATCGGTGACGCCGTTGATCCAGGGTGGCAGGAAGCGCCTGAAGGCCTGCGGGAAGATGACGTAGGCCAGGCGCTGGCGAAAGGTCAGCCCGATCGCCATTGCTGCTTCCGACTGCCCTTTCGGGATGGAGCCGACCGCGCCCCTGAGATACTCGATGACCTGCGCCGTCTTGAACAAGGTGAGCGCAAGCACGGCGGCCCAGAACGACGGCAGATGAAGCCCGATCGCAGGCAGGCCGTAATAGACGAAGAACATCAGCACCAGGATCGGAATGCCGCGGATCGTGTCGCTGAAGATGCGCACCGCCCAGCGCAGCGGCGCGGGACCATAAACCAGGCCGACGCCCAGCAGGACGCCGGCGATGAGCGACAGGACCACGACCAGCAGCGACACCCACAAGGTCAAGGCGAAGCCTTGGGCAAGGAACGGCAAGGCATAGGCGATCTGGGTGAGCATGTCAGCGTGCCGCCCTGAATCGGCGCTCGACGAGCCGCAGCGCGAAAAGCAGCGCATAGCCGGTCAAGAGATACATCGCGGTCGTGACCAGGTAGACCTCGACGATGCGGAAGGTGTTGAAATTGATCCACTGGGCGCCGTAGGTGAGCTCGGGTACCGAGATGACCGAGGCGATCGAGGTGTCCTTGAACAGCGAGATGAAGGTGTTGGACAGCGCCGGCAAGGTGATGCGCAGCATGGTCGGCAGGCGCACATGGAGCAGTCGTTGCCATGGCGTCAGGCCAATCGCCTTGCCAGCGTCGAGCTGCCCGCGCGGAACGGCTTCGAGGCCCGAGCGAAACACCTCGACCAGGTAGGCGCCGCTATAGACCGACAGCGTCAAGATGAACGAGGTCTGAGCGCTGTAGGCGAGGTCGACCACGGTCGGCAAGCCATAGAAGACGAGGTAGACGAGCAGGATCAGCGGCACGTTGCGGATGAATTCGACATAGGCGGCGATCGTCGCCCGCACCGCGCGCCCTGCCGAGACATACCAGACCGCCAGCACCAGCCCGATGACGACGCCGATGGCGATCGAGATCACGGCCAGTTCAAGGCTGAGCAGCAGGCCGCCCCACAGCTTGTCGAAATGCCGCCAGATCAGGTTGAAGTTGAGCGTATAGCCCATTCGCTTCTCTCAGTACCCTGGACGCTGTTCATACATGTCGTGCCCCGGAAGTCGCTGCTCGTCTGGGCGACATGCATGGTCGAGAAAGGTGGCGGAAGGGTGCGCAGGCATCCTTCCGCTCCATACCTCAGACGGTCGGGAAGCCGGGGTGGCGCGCCGGCGGCTCCTGCCCGAAATAGTCCTTGAACGCGGCGTCGTAGAGGGCGTTTTCGTGACCGAACATGGCGATGGTGAAGGTGGAATTGACGAAGGTCAGCCAATCAAGATCGCCTTGCCGGAGCGCTGCGCCATAAAGCATGCTCAGCCAGCTCTTGCCGGCGTCAAAGTATTTGTCCGGATTGCGCGAGGCGAGCCAGCGCACCGTGGAAAGATCCACCGCGGCGGCGTCGACGCGTTTCGATTCCAGCGCCTGCAGCACGTTGGCCTGCGTATCGATCTGCATGACCTGGGATTGGGGCAGGACCGAATGCACCTGTGCCTCGGCATCGACATTCTGCAGAATGGAGATGCGCGTTGCCGAACCCGCGGCTAGCAGCTTGTCGAAGGTCTTGTTCTCGGCAGTCGGAAGGGTCAGCAGGGCGACACCCTCGACATAGTAAGGCCGGGAAAAATTGACCAGCTGCGAGCGCTGGGCGCTCATGGTCATGAACTGGATGGTGATGTCGACCTTGTTGGTGGTCACGTTGGGAATGCGCTGCGCCGGGTCCTGCATGACGAATTCGACCTTGGTCGGATCGTCGAAAAGTCCCTTGGCAAGAATGCGCCCCATGGTGATGTCCATGCCGACCAGTTCGCCGGCGTCGTTTTCGAAGTGCCAGGGCGCGTTGGTGCTGCCAGTGCCGACGATCAGCTTGCCGCGATCGAGCACGGTTCGCAGCAGGCTGTCAGGTGCTGCCTGGGCAGCAGCCTTCTGGGCATCGACGGCTGCCAGCACGCCAGCCGTGGCCAGTCCTGCCATTCCCAATTTCAGAAAATCACGTCTTCCGGATGTGTCGTTCACGGCGACCTCCTTTCGTGTTGTGTTCCCCTATGCACAGGCAATACACGCATCGTTGATTTTCAGAGCGATTGTCTCTTACAAGAGACGTATGTATCCTGTACAAGACAGATACTAACACCAGGAATCGACAATGCAAGATGGCAATGCCCCAGCAGTTTCAGCCGGCGAGAAGATTTCGGGTTCCCGCGAAAAAGGCCTCAACCGGGTGCTCGAGATCCTCGAGTTTCTTCACACGACGCAGCGGGCGATCGGCATTGGCGACCTTGCCAAGGGGGTGAACGCACCCCGCTCGACGACCTACACGCTAGTGCGGTCGCTGGTCGATGCCGGCCTGCTTGAGATGGCAGGCGACGGCAACCGCGTCTATTTCGGCAAGAAGCTCTATCTCTACGGAATGGATTATGTGCGGGGCAACGACCTCATGAGGCGCGGGCGCCAGGAGGTCGACAATCTGTCGCGCGAGACCGGCGAAACCTCGGAGCTGTGTATGCTGCAAAGCGGCCGCTACACGATCGTCCATTCAAGCCCGGGCACCAGGCCGTTCCGCATAAGTTCCGCCACCGGCCTGCAGATACCGCTGCCCTGGACCGCTTCGGGACGGCTGCTTCTGGCGGGCTTCGAACAGGCCCGGATCGAAGACATGGTATCCGAAGATGATCTCATCTTGCCCGACGGCCGCAGATTGCTTCTCAGCGACTTCATCGCCGACATAGCGAAGGCTGAAGCCACCGGCTATTGCGTCACCTCGGGCCTTGTCGATGCGTATACGAAATGCCTCGCCGCGCCGGTCTTTTCGGGGCCTGGCAAGGTCGAGGCGACGATGTGCCTGGTGGTTCCCATCGACACGTCCGAGGAGCGGACCGGCAGTCTCATCGGCCTGCTGCGCGACCGCGCCGCCAGACTTTCGATCGCCGGATAGGCGCAAAGAAGCGATCAGGAGCGACCCGGCTCTGCCGTCTCACGCGATGATGTCGGGAATGATCTTGTCTTCCAGCGCCATCAGCCGGTCCTTGAGGAACAGCTTCTTCTTCTTCATGCGCTGGATTTGCAGCGGGTCGCAGTTCGTGGCGATCATCGCGTTGATCGCCGCATCGAAATCGGCGTGTTCCTGCTTTAGCCGGGAAAATTCGAGGCGAATATCGGCCTGTTCCTGATCGGACATTCTCTACCGTCTGCACGTCTGCGGCGCCCAAAAACTGGGCCTGATTGGGCGGGGCCGGGGTCTTTTATCACCGGCGCGCAGCCCATATCACATTTCACATTGTCGTGGAATGCTACCACGCAGCATTCGACATCGCGGCCGGATGGTGGCACAGTATCATTGTGCCGTCACAGAAGCGAACCTGCGGTGGACGCGCCGTGACGGCTGCAATCGAGGAAACCATGAAAGGGAGAACCAATCATGTCTCTTGCATCCCATCTTGATGAGTTGCAGCGGAAACACGGCGACATCGAGCGTGAAATCGATGACGCGATGAACCATCCATCGGTCGACGACCTCGAAATCGTGAATCTCAAGCGACGCAAGCTGGCACTCAAGGACGAGATTGAAAAACTGAGAGCACAACCGACCACCCATTGATGCCCTCCTGATATAGACGATCACGATCCACGGCCTCTCTTGCCGGCGGCATTTGTCGCCGGTGTGGTGGATTGTGATTTCCAGCGCTGGGCGGTCGCCGAGGCTGGACTTCCGTTCAGCTCAATTTTTTTGCTTCGGCCGTCGCCGGATCTTCGATTTTTTTGATCCCGGCGGCGGGCCAATTGCGGCCAGTGGCGACCTGTCGCCATTGACAAGCCATCTTTGCTCCTCCACCTCATGCCCGGACTTTAGCGCATCGGCCCGGGGCGTTCTTGTGCGTCCCGGTGGACGCATGGCGCTCCAGAGACAAAAGGCTGCCGGGCATGACCGGATATTTTTCCTCTCCCTTCCCCCGCCGTACCTCGGTCGGCGTCGATGTCGGCGGCGTGGTCGTCGGCGGCGGTGCGCCCGTCGTCGTGCAGTCGATGACCAACACCGATACGGCCGATGTCGACCAGACGGTTGCGCAAGTTGCGGCGCTGCACCGTGCCGGCTCCGAGATCGTGCGCATCACCGTCGATCGTGACGAGAGTGCTGCCGCAGTGCCGCGCATTCACGAAAGGCTGGCGCGGCTCGGCATCGACGTGCCGCTGGTCGGCGATTTCCACTATATCGGCCATAAACTGCTGGCCGACCATCCGGCCTGCGCCGAGGCGCTGGCCAAATACCGCATCAATCCGGGCAATGTCGGCTTCAAGGACAAGAAGGACCGGCAGTTCGCTGCGATCGTCGAGATGGCGATCAGATACAACAAGCCGGTGCGCATCGGCGTCAATTGGGGTTCGCTCGACCAGGAGCTTTTGACCCGGCTCATGGACGACAACCAGGCGCAGGGCTTTCCGCTGACCGCGCAGGAAGTGACGCGCGAGGCGATCGTGCAGTCGGCGATCCTGTCGGCCGAAATGGCGGAAGAAATCGGCCTTGGCCGCGAAAAAATCATCCTGTCGGCCAAGGTCAGCGGCGTTCAGGACCTGATCGCCGTCTATACCGAGCTCGCCACCCGCTCCAACCACGCGCTGCATCTTGGCTTGACCGAGGCCGGCATGGGTTCGAAAGGCATCGTGGCTTCGTCCGCCGCCATGGGCATCCTGCTCCAGCAAGGCATCGGCGACACCATCCGCATCTCGCTGACGCCGGAGCCGAACGGCGACCGCACGCGCGAGGTGCAGGTGTCGCAGGAACTGCTGCAGACCATGGGATTCAGGCAGTTCGTGCCGATCGTCGCCGCTTGCCCCGGCTGCGGCCGCACCACCTCCACCGTGTTCCAGGAACTCGCCCAGAACATCCAGGCTGATCTCAGGAAGAACATGCCGGTGTGGCGCGAAAAATATCCCGGCGTCGAGAACCTCAAGGTCGCGGTGATGGGCTGCATCGTCAACGGCCCGGGTGAGTCCAAGCATGCCGATATCGGCATTTCGTTACCCGGCACCGGCGAGACGCCGACGGCGCCTGTCTTCGTCGACGGCAAGAAGGCGGCGACGCTGCGCGGGCCGTCGATCGCGGCGGATTTCGAGAAAATGGTCGCCGACTATATCGAGCAACGGTTCGGTCGCGGCAAAGCAGCGGCGGAGTAGACGCGATGCAGCGTTTCCTCAGGGCGACGCTGGTTCTGCTTTGCGCCCTGGTCTGTTCGACAGCTGTCCAGGCCGATCCACCGCAATCCGCCAAGCAGAGGCTCATCGACAAGGTCTGCAACCTGATCCAGGCCCATGCCGACCAGAACGGCCTGCCCAGGGATTTCTTCGCCCGGCTGATCTGGAAGGAAAGCCGTTTCGATCCCAACGCCGTCAGTCCGGTCGGCGCCGAAGGCATCGCCCAGTTCATGCCGGGCACCGCCAAGATGCGTGGCCTTGCCAACTCCTTCGACGTCAACCAGGCGATCCCGGCCTCGGCGAAATATCTCGCCGAGATGAAAACCAGCTACGGCAATCTCGGCCTGGCGGCGGCCGCCTACAATTCCGGTGAAAGCCGGGTGTCGCGCTGGCTCGGTTCCGGCGGTTTCCTGCCAATGGAGACCGAGAGCTATGTTTTCGACATCATGGGCGAGCCGGTCGACAAGTTTTCCGACCGGGCCTATGCCGGCAAGGTCGAACCGCTGGATGCAAAGGCGGATTTTGCCGTCGCTTGCCGCAGGCTGCCGGTGATCATGTCGCAGACCGTGGCGATGGCCTCGATCAACATAAAACCGTGGGGCATCCAGGTGGCCGGCAACTTCCGCCGCAGTGCCGCGATCGGCCAATGGCTGCGGGTGAGGAGCCGGTTCCCGGCCCTGCTCGGCGGGCATGATCCGGTGGTCAGCCGGGTGCGCACGCCAATCGGCCGGCGCGGCATATACGCGGTCAGGATCGGCATCGACGACCGCGCCGCCGCCAATGTCATATGCCAGAAATTGCAAAGCGTCGGCGGAGCGTGCGTGGTGGTGCGCAACCGGTAGAACAGTCGCATTGAACGAACTCGGCAGCGTGCCTTGTTCGGCTGAATGCGCCGTCGCATTCAGCAAAGATTTCGGTTATAGGCGACGGCCATGACCGACAGACTCTACAGCGATCCCAACCTCGTCCAGTTCTACGACATTGAGAACCAGGGCCGTGCTGATTTTGACTACTGCGTAAGCCTTGCCAGACATGGCGGTTCGGTCCTCGATCTCGGCTGTGGCACCGGGCAGCTGGCTGCCGAACTGGCCGACCGGCAAAGTGTCACCGGCGTTGATCCGGCATCGGCGATGCTCGACGTCGCGCGGCGCAGGACCGGCGGGCACAAGGTGGAGTGGGTCGAGGCCGACGCTCGAACCGTTCGCCTCGGACGACGCTTCGATCTGGTGCTGCTGACCGGGCACGCGTTCCAGGTTTTCCTGACCAAACAGGATCAAGAAGCGGTGTTGCGCACCATCGCTAACCATCTCGCTCCCGGTGGGCGCTTCATCTTCGACACGCGAAATCCTGCTACGGAGAAGTGGCTGGAGTGGACGCCGCAGCGCTCCGAACGAATGGTGGCGCATCCCAGTCTCGGCACAGTCAAGGCCTGGAATGATGTCGAACACGATGCCGCCACTGGCGTCGTCACCTACTCAACCTTCTATGAAATTCCAGGCGGCAGATCGGTTCTGGGCGCCGAATCGAAAATCGCTTTCCCGGAGAAGGAGGATATCGCCGGGATGCTGGATGAGGTTGGCCTGCTGGTGGAGAAATGGCTCGGTAACTGGGATGGCGGGCCTTATGTCGCCACCTCTCCGGAAATCATCCCGATCGGTGGGCTGCGCTGATCCCGCCAGACCAGCGGCCAGACTTGCCTTACGCCGTCTTCGCCACCACCGTCTCGCTGAGCCAGGTGCCGATCTTGGTGCCGAGACGATCAGGCGAAACCGGCTTGGGCAGATAGTCGTCCATGCCGGCCTCGATGCATTTGTCGCGATCGCCCTTCAGCGCATGCGCGGTGACGCCGATGATCGGGATGTGAGTGCCCGACGAGGTCTCCATGGCGCGGATGGCGCGGGTCGCTTCGTAGCCGTTCATCTCCGGCATCGAGACGTCCATCAGGATCAGCTTGGGGCGCAGCGCCCGGTACATCTCGACCGCCGTGCGGCCGTTGCCGGCAATGCGATAGCTCAGCCCCAGCCCGTTGAGGATCTGGCCGAACACCAGCTGGTTCACGTCATTGTCCTCGGCAATGAGGATGTCGATGGGACCGTTCGGCGTGGCCGTCGATTCCGGTGCCATGGCGATCGGCATCGCCGGGCCGCGAATGACGGTGAATGCGGGTGGTGCTGACGGGGGAGCCGGCACGATCGGTTCGCGAACGAACTGCGCCTTGCCGACCTGCGAACGGGCCTTCTGGACAACCGAGATCACGGTGCCAAGCAGGATGGCGGAACGCGCCGGCTTGGTCAGGTGCGCGGCAATGCCGAAGTCGATGATCATCTTGCCGAAATCGACCTGGTCGACCGAGGTCAGCAGCACCACCGGAATGGAAGCCAGCCGGCTGTCGGAAGCAATGGCCCTGGCTACGTCGGCGCCGTTCATGCCCGGCATCTGGTAGTCGAGGATGATGCAGTCGACGGCGGCTCCCAGCTGGCAGGCGCGATCGAGGAAGGCCAGGCCCACGGCGCCGCTTTCGGCGGCGGCACAGTCGAAGCTCCAGCTTCTCAGCTGCTCGAGCAGGATTTCGCGGTTGACCGGATTGTCGTCGATGACCAGCACGCGAGCGCCGGTGACGTCGACCGGCACGATCTCGTCGCGCGCCGCGGCGTGGTGCGCCGGCAGCGGCACCGCGAACCAGAACACCGAGCCGCGGCCGATCTCGCTCTCGACGCCGATCTTGCCCGCCATCAGATCGACGAGGCGCGCGGCGATGGCAAGGCCAAGGCCGGTGCCTTCGTGGCGGCGGGTCGATGAACCATCGACCTGGGCGAATTTTTCGAACACGTTCTGCAGTTTTTCGGCCGGGATTCCGATGCCGGTGTCCTCGACGCGAACCTTGAGCTGGACTACGTCATTGACGATCTCGCCGCCGACATCGATCAGCACGTGACCCTTTTCGGTGAACTTCACCGCATTGCCGAGCAGGTTGGTGACGATCTGCCGGAACCGCCCGGCGTCGCCGACGACATGGGCCGGCAGGCGCGGGTCGACGCGCACGATCAGTTCGAGGTTCTTTTCGGCGACGCGCGCCGATACCAGCGTCGCCACATCCTCGACCGCCTCGGAAAGACGGAAGGGAGCCGGGTCGAGGGTGAGCTGGCCGGCGTTGATCTTCGAGAAATCGAGGATGTCGTTGATGATGGTGAGCAGCGCGTTGCCGGATTTGACGATGACGTCGGTGAAGGTTTTCTGGCGCGCCGTCAGGTCGGTCTTGGCCAGCAGCTCGGCCATGCCGAGCACACCGTTCATCGGCGTGCGGATCTCGTGGCTCATATTGGCCAGGAATTCCGATTTGGCGCGGTCGGCGGCCTCGGCCTTGAACAGGGATTCGGCGGATTCGGCAAAGGCGCGGCGGATGGCCACTTCCATCGGACGGAAGATCCAGAAGGCGACGATGGCAAGGGCGGCGAACAGGATGCCGCTCGCCCACAGCAGCAGCCTGTCGCTGGAGACATCGGCCAGATGGCGCTCATCGTCCATGGCGGTGCGGACGCGGACCAGCATGGGCTGGGCAAACAGGTCGTTCTGGTTGCGGATTTCGCGATAGCTCCATTCATCGACCTTCTGCGCCATCGACATCAGGTTGAAGTTGCGCACCATGTCGCGCGGCGACCAGAACAGGTCGCCGTTGACGGAAGCGGTTTCGAGCTCGTTGATGGTCTTCACCGAAAGGCGCGGCCTGATCGCGGCAAGCTGCGCGGTCAGCGTTTCGATCTCGCCGGTCAGGCGCTCCGAATGGCCGCGCGCCGATGTGGTCAGCGCATCGCGTGTCTCCGTCCGCCAGGCGGTGCCGGTCGTCTCGGCAAAGCTGGTCGCGTTGCGCAGGTCGCGGGTGAAGACGACGAGGTTGCTGCTCAGCGCATCGATGTCATGGCGAAAGGAATTGACCCGATCGAGCGCAATCACGATGGCGGCGGAAGCCAGCGCAAAGATCAGCAACCCTGAAATATAGCGAATCCGGACTGACCGGATGAAGGACGAATATTCCGGCATGCGCAACCCCAACACATACGCATCATTTTAATGACCGGGATTACGCTTCATTTACATTAAAATTTCGTTCGGGTGTGGAGGCGAACTAAGCGATGGGTGACGGGTTTCGATCCGAAGTCGACCTTCGCAGACTGAATCCTGAGTGACTTCTTTGCGCCTCCGGTCACTCCGGCCGACTTGACCGCCTACCAAAAGCGGACATTGCTGGTGCCGACGCTGCGGTCGCGGTTGCGCCAGATGCGGTCGTCGATGCTCAGAAATCGGCTTCCTCGAAGTATTTGGCCCTCAGCCATGTGTTCGACGGTCCGCTCCTGTAGCGGCTGTCGACGCGCTTCGAGATGATGCTCTCGAGCCCCACCTTCTCGATGGCGCGAAAGATCGCTAGCGCACTGCTCTCGAAATGCTCGCTGTACTGGATCTTGCCGAGGTCGTGCCCAACCAGTTGCCACAGTGCCTGCTTGCGCTGCAACAGGGGCAGGGAGGCTAGATTGCGACCGTCGAGATGGAGGATGTCGAACGCGACGAACACCAGCCGGCTCGGTTCGTTCCAGATCGCGGCTTCCAGCGCAGGGCAATCGGGAGCGCCCTGCTCGCCTGGCACGATGACCTCGCCGTCGATAATGGCAGCCCGGCATGGCAGCTCGGCAGCCAGCGCGATGGGCCAGTATTTCGTGGTCCAGTCACGGCCGTTGTTGCTGTAAAGACGCACGCCGCCTTTATCGATGATGATCTGCGTTCGGTAGCCGTCAAGATTGACCTCGTGAACCCATCCCTCATCTTCGGGCGGCTCCTCGACCCGAGTCGGGATCTGCGGCGGAATGAACTCCAGCCGGCCACCGTTCACCTTGGCACGCTTCCTCAATGACGCCACCTTTGATCGCGCAGCAGCGGCTGATCGGCACAGGCAGCCCGACATCCCCCCAACCTGGATGCCTGCCGCCTGTGCCGAGCCCCCGCCGAGCCATTGCAAGCATCTGCGCACGGGGTCGGATTGTCGTTAGCTTCGCATCCAAATACTTATCCTGGCGTACATATCTCACTCGTTGCGGCGCTCTTGTTGATTTTCACTGAGAACTGACCCGGCATTTCCACCGAGATTTGACCCGCCTTTCATGTATGTTTCGGTTCGGGGTTGAGGGTCAAGGTTCTGGCTTTCT